>CP058708.1:2230022-2830178 GCA_013414765.1 Candidatus Accumulibacter cognatus | reverse complement strand
GGTACCGGGACGAAACTTGACTTCCTTCACCTGTACCTGCTTCTGCTTGAGTTTCTGCTCATGCTGACGCTTTTGTTCCTGATACTTGAACTTGCCGAAATCGACAATGCGACATACCGGCGGCTGAGCCATCGGGGCAATTTCGACCAGGTCCACTCCCGCTTCCTCGGCAAGCGCCAATGCCGCCCTGACGCTCATGACTCCCAATTGCTCGCCGCCTACTCCGACGAGACGGACTTCCGGTGCGTTGATCTCTTCGTTAACGCGTTGCGCCTTTTGCAGTGCGATGGGTCCACTCCTTGTTTCGACAAAAGTTAAGCCATGCCACTTCGCGCTGCAACTTCGTGAAGAAGTTGCCTGGCCAGAGCCTCGATCGACATCTGCCCGAGATCCCGACCGCCGCGTGTCCGCACGGCCACTAGATTGGCTGCCACTTCCTTGTCGCCGACGACGATTTGATAGGGCAACTTGTTCAAGCTATGTTCTCGTATTTTATAGGTAATTTTTTCGTTGCGCAAATCACACTCGACGCGCAGACCAGCCTGACGTAGTGTTTTTGCAACATGCGCAGCGTAATCGGCCTGTTTTTCCGAGATATTCAGAACCACGACCTGTACCGGCGAGAGCCACAAAGGCAGGGCGCCCATGCAGTTCTCGATGAGCATCCCGATAAAACGCTCCAGCGAACCCAGAATAGCGCGATGCAGCATCACCGGCGTGTGGCGTGAGTTGTCGTCACCGACGAATTCCGCGTCCAGTCGCTGCGGCATCGAGAAGTCGACCTGCATGGTGCCGCACTGCCAGGATCTCCCAATGGCGTCCTTGATGTGAAATTCGATCTTCGGGCCGTAAAAAGCCCCCTCACCAGGCAATTCCTCCCACGCCAGACCGGATGCCCGCAATGCAGCGCGCAAGGCAAGTTCGGCCTTGTCCCATACCGCGTCCGAGCCGACGCGCTTTTCCGGGCGCAATGCCAGCTTGACCGTCACCTCGTGAAAACCGAAATCGGCATACACTTTTCGCACCAGATCATTGAAAACGGTGACTTCGTCCTGGATTTGATCTTCGGTGCAAAAAATATGACCATCGTCCTGGGTAAAGCCGCGCACGCGCATGATGCCGTGCAGCGCACCCGAAGGCTCGTTGCGATGACAAGAACCAAATTCACCATAACGCAGGGGCAGATCGCGATAACTGCGCAGCCCGGTATTGAAGATCTGGATGTGCCCTGGACAATTCATCGGCTTGATTGCGTACTCGCGCTTTTCCGACTCGGTGGAGAACATGTGATCCTTGAAGTTCTCCCAGTGCCCGGATTTTTCCCACAGGGTGCGGTCGAGAATCTGCGGGCACTTCACTTCCTGATAGCCATTGTCCCGATAAACGCCACGCATGTACTGTTCGACTTCCTGCCAGATCGTCCACCCCTTTGGATGCCAGAACACCATTCCCGGTGCTTCGTCCTGAAGATGAAACAGGTCGAGTTGTCGACCGAGTTTGCGATGGTCGCGTTTCTCGGCCTCCTCGAGCATGTGCAGGTAGGCCTCCTGATCTTCCTTTTTGGCCCAGGCCGTTCCGTAGATCCGCTGCAGTTGCTCGTTGCGATGATCACCGCGCCAGTAGGCGCCGGCCAGCTTCATCAGCTTGAACACCTTCAATCTGCCGGTCGAAGGGACGTGCGGGCCGCGGCAGAGGTCGACAAACTCACCCTCGCGATAGAGCGAGACTTCCTGACCGGGCGGAATGGCATCGATCAGTTCCGCCTTGTAGTGCTCGCCGATCGACTGGAAGAAAGCGATGGCGTCGTCGCGCTGCCAGACCTCGCGCTGCACCGGCAGATCACGCCTGGCGAGTTCTGCCATGCGCTTCTCGATTGCCGCCAGGTCGTCAAGCGTGAACGGACGCTCGTAGGCGAAGTCGTAGTAGAAACCGTCTTCGATGACCGGACCGATCGTCACCTGCGCCGCCGGAAAGAGTTCCTTGACCGCGTAAGCCATCAGGTGCGCCGTCGAGTGACGGATGATCTCCAGGCCCTCGGGATCCTTCTCGGTGATGATGCCAAGCTGCACGTCAGAGGTGATCTGGAATGAGGTGTCGACCAGGCGACCATCGACCTTGCCCGCCAGGGCGGCGCGCGCCAGCCCGGCACCGATGCTCTGCGCCACCTCGGCAACCGTGACAGACTCTGCGAACTCCCTTTGTGAACCGTCAGGCAGTGTGACAACCGGCATATGATAACCTCAGCAAGAAATGAAAAAGCCAGAGACCCGGCCTGGCGTGCGTGTCTTCGACCGGCAAGGCCGGCTTGTCCGGCCAATCCTGCCAGCATGTCGCAAATGCTGGCCAGACAATCGATGCAGGCATCAGGACGGCCGGCGCTGCCGCAAGCCACAACGGCCCCGCCCGCGAGCGCAGCAGTCTAACATACCCCAAAGGTGCCTGCCAAAGGAGCGAACCGACTGCAACAGGCAGAGTCCCCGCCGACCGCGAGCGCCTAAGGGTCATGAGGAGCGTCGTGCCTGACCAGTTCGATGCAGAAATCGTTCTCATAGGGAGGCACGTGCACTTCGATGATCGAGCCTGGGGCCACCTGCAGCCGCACTCCAGTGACATCGGCATGGACCGGCAGCAGGCTCACCCCACGGTCGACCAGGACCATGCTGCGGATCTCGGCCGCGCCTCGCAGCGCCAGGAATTGCGCCACCCGCAGCAGCGAATGGCCGCGGTACAGCACGTCGTCCACCACCACCACGGTTTTTCCCGAAAGGTCCACAGCGGTCTCGGCAGGATTTTCCCTGAGCAGGGTTTGCGGGTAGAGCAGCGTGAGATCATCACCGTAACGCTTCACCTCCAGTTGCAGTCGTTGGGCAGGCGGGACTCCCAGCCGCAGCAGCCGTTCGGCCAGCAAACTGGCAAGTGGCACACCACGCCGGAGGATACCGATCAGGACCACGTCGCTGCGTCCATCGAGCAAGCCCAGCAGTCGACCGGCCATACCATCGAGCACGTTCGCCAGTTGCTGCTGGTCGTAAAGACAGGTGCGATCGTTCACCCTGATTGCCTGCGCTCAGGACTGCCTGCTGGCGGAGCGGTCTGCGGCCAGCGCGAGCGAGTGCAAGGCCTGCGAAACCGTTACCGGATACGCCTGCGCCGGATCCAGACTACGCAAGGGCGCGGGCAAACGGGCGAGACCGTCGCACACGCGCGCGCGGATGTCCGCAAGAGCAGGCGATTGCTTGACTCTCCGCCCATGACGCATGGCCGGGATCAGCAGATCGTCCTGCTCGTGGCTGTCGCTGGCGACCGTCAGCAGGTCTCCAATCATCCTGCCATCCGCGCCGTACGCTCGCCGGACCTGTTTGCGCCCGGGCCAGGTGGCCTTGCCTTCCGAGCGTTTGCGACGCGGCGAACCGGCATATTCCTGCAGCTTGTAGGCGCAATCGAGATAGGGTTGGTCGGCGGAGGTATTCATGCGCGTTCCGACTCCAAAGCCGTCGATCGGCGCACCACTTTGCAAGAGATCGCGAATCCGGTATTCATCGAGATTGCCGCTGGCGAAAATTCGCACATCCGACAGCCCACCAGCATCGAGGATCGCGCGCACACGTCTTGCGTGCTCACCCAGATCACCGCTGTCGAGACGCACGGCCTGGATGCTCGGAACGGCCAGTTTTGGCATCAGCGCAACCAGCTTGCGTGCCGCCTCTTCCGTATCATAGGTGTCGATCAAGAGCGTCGTGCCGCCGGGCTGCGAACGGGCAAAATTTTCGAAGGCCTGCGTTTCGCTGGCATTCGCCTGGATATACGAATGCGCCATCGTCCCGAAGAGCGGAATTCCCCAGCGCATGCCGGCAAGCACCGTCGCCGTACCAGTGAAGCCGGCAAGATAACTCGCACGCGCCGAAAGCAGACCGGCCTCGGCGCCATGTGCGCGCCGCAAACCGAAGTCCACCAGCGTCCGGCCCGCGGCGGCGAGCACGCAACGGGCAGCCTTCGCTGCGACCATACTCTGGAACTGAAGCAGGTTGATGATCCGCGTCTCGACCAGTTGCGCCTCGCGCATCGGCGCAATGATGCGCAACAAGGGTTCATCGGGAAATACCAACGTCCCCTCGGGCAAGGCATCAACATCGCCGGTGAAGCACCAATCGGCCAGCGAGTCGACGAAATCGCCCCGGAAACGACCGCAGTGCTGTAGCCACTGCAATTCATCGGCCGCAAAACAAGCCTGCTCAAGATACTCGAGAACTTGCTCGAGTCCTGCGGCAATCAGGAAATTGCGCTTCTCAGGTAGCTTGCGAACAAAGAATTCGAATACCGCCACCTCGTTCATGCCGCGCTCGTAATAGGCCTGCAGCATGGTGAGTTGATACAGATCAGTCAGCAAAACGCTCTCGCGGTTCATGGCTGCCCCTTGTCCAGCCTTGCCATGCCGGGTTCTCGCCGGGTGATCGTCGATCGCGCACGCCAGCGTGTCCGGAAACCAGTCGTCCCTTCCTGGTAATCGATCATGGTCCATCCCTCCCGTCAGCAGTTCAGTTCGGCAGCGGCGCGAACAGTGCAGCAATGTCGTCGCGACCGAACTTGGCATCGACCCCGCGATCTGCCGAGAGAATGCGTTCGGCAAGTTCAGCCTTGCGCTCCTGGAGGGCCAGGATCTTCTCCTCGATGCTGCCGGCGACGATCAGCTTATAGACGAAAACGGGTTTGTCCTGACCCAGACGATGCGCGCGGTCGGTGGCCTGATTTTCCGCCGCGGGATTCCACCAGGGATCGTAGTGGATGACGGTGTCGGCCGCCGTCAGATTCAGCCCGACACCACCAGCGCGCAGGCTGATCAGGAAGATCGGCACTTCGCCGGCCTGGAAACGGCGCACCTGCTCCTCGCGGTCGCGGGTATCGCCGGTGAGAATCCCATAGGCGATGCCAAGCAGCTTCAGCTCCTTTTCTATCAGTGCCAGCATGCTGGTGAACTGCGAGAACAGCAGGATGCGCCGTCCTTCCTCAACCTGTTCCGGCAGCATCGTCATCAACAGATCGAGTTTGGCCCGCTCCTTGATTTTCTGGGCGGCCTTGGCCTTGACCAGACGGGGGTCGCAGCACACCTGGCGCAGCTTCAGCAGGGCATCAAGGATGACGATCTGACTGCGGTTGAAACCCTTGCTGGCGATCTCCTCGCGAACCTTCTCGTCCATCGCGACGCGCACGGTCTCGTAGAGGTCACGCTGGCTGCCGACCAGTTCGACCTTGCGCACGATGATCGTTTTCAATGGCAACTCACGCGCCACATCTTCCTTCTTGCGACGCAGGATGAACGGGCGAACCCGGCGCGCGAGCAGGTTACGGCGCTGGATGTCGCCCTGTTTTTCGATCGGTGTCCGCCAGTACTTGGTAAAGGTCTGGTTGTTGCCAAGAAACCCGGGCAACAGGAAGTCGAACTGACTCCACAGCTCACCCAGATGATTTTCCAGGGGGGTGCCGGTCAGGCACAGGCGGTGCCGGGCGACGATCTTGCGCACCACTTCGGCACCCTGGCTGCGCGCGTTCTTGACCGTCTGTGCCTCGTCGAGAATCAGCAGATGATAGCGGTGCCGTGTCAGTTCTGCTGCATCGCGCCAGAGCAGCGGGTAAGTGGTCAGCACCACGTCGTGCCGCGTGATTTCGGCAAAACGGCTCTTGCGCTCGGGGCCGTGCAGCGACAGGATCGACAGACCCGGTGCGAAACGCGCCGCCTCGTTCTTCCAGTTGAAGATCAGCGAGGTCGGCAGGACGATCAGGGCTGGATGATCGAGCCGTCCGGCTTCCTTTTCGAGCAACAGGTGTGCCAGCGTCTGGGCGGTCTTGCCAAGTCCCATGTCGTCGGCGAGAATGCCCGCTAGATTATGTTCGCGCAGGAACTGCAACCAGGCCAGACCTTCGGTCTGGTAGTGGCGCAGTTCCAGCCCCAATTCGGCGGGCGGATCGATGTGGCCGATGCCCTGCGCGGCCGTCAATTGCTCGGCGAGCGCCAGCACATCACCCTGCCCCTTGAACTGCCAGCGACTGCTGTCGTTGAGTTCCGCCAGTCGCGGCGCGTCAAAGCGCGACAGACGCAGGCTGTTGCCGCCGGGAAAGCCGTCGAAGAGATCGATCAGCGTTGCCGCCAGCGGCTTCAGACGCCAGGCCGGCGCACGCACGCGCAGGCTGCTGCCTGGCGTGACCAGTTCGATCATCTCCTGATCGGCGATTTGCGCTAGTTGACCGGTGTCGAGCCAGCGCGCGTCACGCCGGAACAGGGCGGCAAGCATCGGTGCCAGCGGCAGACGTTCACCTTCGACGATGATGCCCATGTCGAGGTCAAACCAGCCGCCTCCCGATTCGACGAGATCCGCATCCCAGGCCTCGATATCGAGCAGACGATGGCGAAAATCCTCGGCGAACTCGATCTGCCAGCCGGCAGCGGATAGACCCGCCAGTTCATCGCGCATGAATAAGGGCCAAACGCCCTCCTCAGCAAGGCCAAAGGCATTATCCGGCGGCCGCCCGAAGGTGTGCAGCACGTAGCCTGCGATTTTCTCGAGGCCGGTGGCGGCCAACTCGTCCATCCACTGTTCTTCGAGCGTATGCCGACGTTCGACGTGGACCGTCTCCCCGCTGGCCAGAATCGAGAAATCGCGCCCGTCGTCGGGGATGACATCGACATCGGCATAGCGAAAAACCGGCAGGGCGACATCGAAAAGCCCGCCTCCGTAGTTCGCAGGGTATTCTCGCCAGCTACGGTTGCCATGCGTCTTCAGGGTTTGCAGGCGCAACACCGGCAATGGCTCGGCAATGATGCTGCGCATGTTGATGCGGGCATGTTCGGGGTCGCTCGGCAACTCCAGTGCCGATTCGGCCAAGGCTTCGCCAACCAGTGCTGCTGCCGTTGCCGACAGCGGCGGCAGCGAGAACAGGCGCGCAACAACCGCCGGATTGCCACGCACCTGTAAGGGACCGAGCTGGTGCTTTTCAAGATCGACATACCACGGCGCCTGCAGGGGAACAACCAGGCTGGCTGCGGGTTCGGGCAGCAATACCGGTAGCTGGCGCCCGTCGCCGCTCGCCCGCCAGCCGACAGTTGCCGGACGCGCCGCCGCCAGCAGCAAGGGCAAGAAGTCATCCTTGCGGCACAGCCGCCCGGTTTCTGCCATCAATTGCAGCGCCTCGCCACCGTGCCGGGGCGTCAGACCGAAAGCCCGTAAACCAGTGTCGAAGGAACGGCTGGCCCACAACAGGCGGAGAATCGGACGATCGTCGTCGCTGACGAAACGTGGTGGTTTGCTGAGTGCGCGATCAATGCTCCACAGTTCGTCAGCACTTTCAGGATCGCGCCCCTTGCGCACGGTAATCCCGAAGCCACGTGCATCGGGTGTCCAGTGCAGAACGTAGAAGAGCTGCTGGCGACTGCTGACCGAATTGCGGTCCTTCTTGCTGACCGCCACGGCCACCCGACGCAACTCTTCTGTCCACGAAAGCACGCCGGGGTCTGCCTTGCCCGGCGAATCAGGGCCAGGGTCATCGGCCGGCTTATTCAGCATGCGCACCCTCAGTACTACTGCGGTGCCATCTCAGGAAACGATGCGGCGAACGGGTCAACAATGTTTTCAAGGTCTGGACTCGCTTCAGGACAGTGATCGGCTGCCCGTTTTCCGGGAGCACGGGCCAATACATTCGAGACACAGCCGTGTAACGTAGCACATGGCGGCCAACAGCGGGAGGAAAGCTGCGCCTTGGCAAGCATTCGACCTCGCTGGTCGCCGCAATCAGTCGCGAAAATTGCCGTACTTGATTGGAAAATCGCTGATTGCCCTGGTGACCATGGCGATGCAGGCCTGCAGTTCATCGCGCTTGGTACCGCTGACACGCACTGCGTCGCCCTGGATCGAGGCCTGCACCTTGATTTTTGAGTCCTTGATCAACTTGACGATCTTCTTCGCCAACTCCGACTCGATGCCAATCCTGATTTTTAGTTCCTGCTTGACCTTGTTGCCGGAGATGCGCTGCTGCGGCTGATCTTCCAGGCGCTTGGTACTTTCCTTCTCCTTCTTCTCCATCGCCGGAAAGAGCAGGTCCTTGATCTGGCCGATCTGGAATTCCGAGTCGCCGTAAAGGGTGATGAGCTTGTCCTTCTCGTTCAGCTCAACCTTGGCACTCGTTCCCTTGAAATCATAACGATTGTCGATCGCTCGCATCGTCACGTCGATTGCATTGTGCAGTGCAGCCATGTCGGCTTCTGAAGAAAAATCGAATGAAGGCATGTGGCGTCCGGTTGAAGATGGGTGTGAGCAGTAGGCAGGCGGCAGTCGTCGACGACGACAGCGCCGACCTTACCCGAAGTGACAGACGTAGTGATAAGGCTCGTCACAAGCGATTTCGAACGACGAATCACCCGGTACGGCAAATGAGTCGCCGGCCGCATGCTCCCGCCACAGGCTCTCGCCCTGGAGGCGAACACGGCATGAGCCGCCGACGCCCTCCATCACTTCCGGAACCCCAGTGGTGAAAGTCAGGGTCGATGGCAGGATCACGCCAATGGTTTTGCGCGTCCCATCGGCCAAAAAGAGCGTGTGACTGACACAGCGGCCTTCGAAATATACGTTGGCCCGTTTGACGACGCTGACATTGTCGAATTGCGACATGTTCACATTCTCCACAATTTTTCGAGGATGGTCTTGGTGATGAAACCGATCATGCCGAACGACAGAACAAAAAAAAGCACGATCGTACCCGTCTTTCCGGCTTTCGACTTCCAGGCGATCTCGCCGATGATGAAAAGCATGAAGAGCATGAAGGCGCCAACACCGAAGGTCATCCCAAAATCCGAAATCTGCTCTTCCGTCAACCCGAACATCGACGGACCCTCCCTCGCTCAGCTCTTGTGGCCCGCCAGATTGGCCGCGATACGCATGCGCAACGCGTTCAGTTTGATGAAACCACCGGCGTCCTTCTGGTCGTAGGCACCGGCATCGTCCTCGAAGGTGGCGATGGTCGGATCGAACAGCGAATCGGTCTTCGAATCGCGACCGACGACAATGACGTTCCCTTTGTAGAGCTTCACCCGCACCCAGCCATTCACCGATTTCTGCGTATGATCGATCAGCGTCTGCAACGCCAGACGCTCCGGACTCCACCAGTAACCGTTGTAGATCAGGCTGGCGTAACGCGGCATCAGGTCATCCTTGAGATGCGCGACTTCGCGGTCGAGGGTGATCGATTCGATTGCCCGGTGCGCCGGCAGCAGGATCGTGCCGCCGGGTGTTTCGTAGCAGCCACGCGACTTCATGCCGACGTAACGGTTTTCGACCAGGTCGATGCGGCCTATGCCGTGCTTGCCGCCGAGCTGATTGAGCAGTTCCAGCAGCGCATCCGCCGGCATGCGCTGGCCGTTGATCGCCACCAGATCGCCCTTCTCGAATTCGAGATCGAGATACTCGGCAGCGTCGGGCGCTGCTTCCGGCGACACCGTCCAGCGCCACATCGATTCCTCTGCTTCGGCTGCCGGGTCTTCGAGATGGCGACCTTCATAACTGATGTGCAGCAGGTTGGCGTCCATCGAATACGGTGAACCGCCCTGCCGGTGCTTCATTTCAACCGGTATGCCATGGCGCTCGGCATACGCCAGCAGTTTCTCGCGCGACAGCAGATCCCACTCGCGCCACGGTGCGATGATCCGGATATCAGGGCGCAGCGCGTAGGCGCCCAGTTCGAAGCGGACCTGGTCATTGCCCTTCCCGGTTGCGCCGTGTGCCACCGCTTCGGCGCCGGTCAGGTTGGCGATTTCGATCATCCGTTTGGCGATCAGCGGCCGCGCGATCGAAGTGCCGAGCAGATACTCCCCTTCATAAAGGGTATTGGCGCGGAACATCGGAAAGACGTAGTCACGAACGAACTCCTCGCGCAGGTTCTCGATGTAGATATTCTCCGGTGCAATGCCGAACTTCAGCGCTTTCGGACGCGCCGCTTCCAGTTCGTCGCCCTGACCAAGGTCGGCCGTGAAGGTCACGACCTCGCAACGGTAGGTATCCTGCAACCACTTCAGGATCACTGAGGTGTCGAGTCCACCCGAATAGGCGAGAACGGTTTTCCTGATGTCACTCATGACTGCTCCCTGCTTGAATTGATTTTCGAAGCATCGCCGCCCAGCACCAGATACTCCAGCAATGCCTTCTGCGTATGCATGCGGTTCTCGGCCTCATCCCAGACGACACTACGTGGCCCATCAATGACTGCTGCAGCGACCTCCTCACCGCGATGCACCGGCAAACAGTGCATGAACAGCGCCTCGGGACGCGCGACGCGCATCATCTCGGTATCGACCTGCCAAGCGGCGAAGGCATGCCGACGCGCTTCGTTCTCGGCCTCGAAGCCCATCGAGGTCCACACATCGGTGGTCACCAGATCGGCAAGGTGCGCGGCGTCCATCGGGTCTGCGAATTGTTCGAAGTGATCGCTGCCATGCAGGCCAGCCCGGTCGGCAGCCACCTCGTAGCCCGGCGGTGTCGACACCTGCACCTTGAAATCAAGCACCTCGGCGGCCTGCAGCCAAGTGTTGCAGACATTGTTCGAATCGCCGATCCAGGCGACGGTTTTTCCCTGAATCGGACCACGATGCTCAACGAAGGTAAAAATGTCGGCCAGGATCTGGCAAGGATGATACTCGTTGGTCAAGCCATTGATCACCGGCACCCGCGAGTGGTCCGCAAAACGCTCGATTATTGCTTGTTCGAAAGTTCTGATCATCACCACGTCGCTCATGCGCGAGATCACTTGTGCAGCATCTTCGATCGACTCGCCACGCTGCAACTGCGAGTCGCGGCTGTTGAGGTAGATTGCCGTACCACCAAGTTGCTGCATGCCGGCTTCAAACGACAGACGAGTACGGGTACTGGCCTTCTCGAAGATCATCACCAGGGTGCGATCGCTGAGTGGCCAGTACTTGCGATAGGCCTTGAATTCGGCCTTGATCCAGCGCGCGCGCTCCAGGAGATGATCAAACTCCGCACGTGTGAAGTCCTTGAACTGAAGAAAGTGTTTGATGCGGCTCATGGAGGTCTTCTCTAGGGAATTTCGAGAAAATCACGAATCAGTTTCGACAGTCGCGACACCAGCTCGTGCGCCTCGTCGGTACTGAAGGTAAGGGGAGGCAACAAACGTACCACCTTGTCGGCAGTGACATTGATCAACAACCCGGCATCGAGAGCACGCGTCACCAGTTCGCCGCAGGGACGATCAAGCTCGATACCGATCATCAGCCCCTGGCCGCGGATGGTCACCAGGCCTGAGCAGCCGGCCAGTGCACGCGTCAGGCCTGCTCGGATGGCCGTGCCGATAGCAAGCGCGTGCTCGATCAGACCTTCCTGCTCGATGACTTCGATGGTCGCCAAGGCGGCGGTCGTCGCCAACTGGTTGCCACCGAAGGTCGAACCATGATTACCCGGCTCGAACAGGCCGCTCGCCTGCCTGGCGACCAGACAGGCGCCGATCGGCACGCCGCCGCCGAGGCCTTTGGCCAGGGTCACCACATCAGGACCAATGCCCGCATGCTGAAATGCAAACCAGCGCCCGGTACGACCCATGCCGCACTGCACCTCGTCGCAGATCAGCAGCCATTGCCGGTCGTCACAAAGCGCTCGCAGACCCCGTTGAAAATCAATGTCGGAGCTGTTGACGCCACCCTCGCCCTGGACGATTTCCAGCATCACCGCAACGATATTCTTGTTGTATCGGGCGATTGCACGAATCGCATCGAGATCGTTGTAGGGAACCCGCACAAAGCCCGACACCAGCGGCTCGAAACCCGCCTGCGCCTTGCGGTTGCCGGTCGCCGAAAGGGTTGCCATGGTGCGGCCATGGAAAGCTTTCTCCATGACGATCGTTGCCGGCGCAGCAATGCCCTGCCGATGACCATAGAGACGCGCCAGTTTGATCGCCACCTCGTTGGCTTCACAGCCTGAATTGCAGAAGAAGATCTCGTCCATCCCCGACAACGCGGCCAGTTTGTCGGCGAGCTGCTCTTGTTGCGGAATGCGATAGAGATTCGACGAGTGCAGCAGACGCCCGGCTTGCGCCGCAATCGCCGAGACCAGTGCCGGATGGTTGTGCCCCAGGGTGTTGACTGCAATCCCCGCCAGGGCGTCGAGGTAGACCTTGCCATCGCAATCGGTCAACCAACTGCCCTGGCCATGGCTGAAGGCGACCGGCAAGCGGGAATAGGTATTCATCAGATGCGACATGGACCACCCATTGCGGAGGCTTTTAAACTGAAACGGCGGCTTGCGCCGCCGGATAACGAGACATGCACTCGAACCCCAGACCTGTACGCTCCGACAAACTTCGCAAAGCCTGACATGCCGGAAGACAAGCCAAGGATTCTACGGGAAAAGCATTCTCATGTATAGGACTGGCGTGCATAGAACGTCCACTCCCCATCGACTGGATTGATCGACCAGCGGTCAATGCGCCTGCAGAAAGGCCTCGAACTCGGCAAGCGGCAGCGGTCGGCTGAACAGATAACCCTGGTAGGTGTGGCAACCCTGCATCGCCAGAACGTCGCACTGCTCGACACTCTCGACGCCCTCGGCGATCACCTCCAGGCCGAGGCTGCTGGCCAGGGCGACGATGGTCCGTGCGATGGCCTCGTCGTTGGGATCGCTCAACAGGTCTCGCACGAACGACTGGTCGATCTTCAACTGATCGAGCGGAAGTCGTTTCAGATAAGAAAGAGACGAATAACCGGTGCCGAAGTCGTCGAGAGAGAAGCCGACGCCGTGTTTTTTTAGCACCGTCATCTTGGCGATGATTTCCTGGACATTGTCGAGCAACATGCTTTCGGTGAGTTCCAGCTTGAGGTTGCGCGGATTGGCTGCCGTTTTCGCGAGAACCCCCAGTACCTGTTCGACAAAGTTGGGTTGCCGTAGCTGACGTGCACTGACATTCACCGAGACCGTAAACTCTTCCCGTCCCGCTTGTGCCGCCCAGACTGTCGTCTGCGCACAGGCGGTCTCCAGCACCCATAGACCGAGCGGCAGGATCAGTCCGGTTTCCTCGGCGAGAGCAATGAACTCGGCAGGGGACACCAGACCGCGTTGCGGATGCCGCCAGCGAACCAGCGCCTCGGCGCCGACGATGCGGCCAGCCCGGTCGACCTGTGGCTGGTAACAAAGGAAGAGTTCCTGCCTTTGCAGCGCTTCCCGGAAATCTCTCTCAAGGGCTGCCCTGGCGGTGACTACGGCCTGCATCTGGGGGTCGAAAAAGCGATAGGTATTGCGACCGGTCGCCTTGGCATCGTACATCGCCAGATCGGCCCGCTTCATCAGTTCGTCGACCGCATCCTGTTGGCTGCCAAACAAGGTGATCCCGACACTCGGCGTGTTATGGTACTCGGAACCGGCCAGATCGTAGGGTCGGTTGAGTGCCGCAAGGATCTTCTCGCCGACGATCCGGCTCTGGGTAGCCGCTTCCTGCGGTCGCCTATCCAGACCGGTGAGCATCACCACAAACTCGTCGCCACCGAGACGGGCAACGGTATCGCGGTCGCGAACGCAGGCCAACAATCGCTTGGCAACCTGCTGCAACAGGCAGTCCCCCATGTCGTGCCCGAGCGTATCGTTGAGCGTCTTGAAATTATCAAGATCGATGAACAGCAAGGCACCCTGGCGGCCACTGCGTGCGCTTGCGGCCATGGCCGTCCGCAGGCGGTCCTGCAATAGACGGCGGTTCGGCAGGCGAGTCAGGGCATCATAAAAAGCCAGTTGCTGGATTTCTTCCTGGGCGGCCTTGCGCAGGCTGATGTCGGCCAGCGTCGAAACGTAGTGAGTGACCCTGCCCTCGTTGTCGGTCACGGCGGAAATCGTCAGCCATTCCGGGAAGATTTCGGCGTTCTTGCGCCGGTTCCAGATCTCGCCTTGCCATGAACCCTGGCGTTCAAGACTGTGGCGTATCGCGGCATAAAAAGCGGCGTCGTGGCGCCCGGAACTGAGCAACTTTGGGGTCTGGCCGATGCATTCTTCGGCGCTATAGCCGGTAATCTCGGTAAACGCCTGGTTGACTCGCAGGATCACCCCGGCGGCGTCGGTGATGAACATGCCCTGTTGCGACTCGAAAGCGGTCGCAGCAATTCGCTCCCACTGTTCCGCCTGCTTTCGATCGGTGATGTCGTGCGCGACAACGATGACACGAACTGCCTGGCCGTCCTTGTCCTGAATCACTTTGCCGACTGACGCCATGTACCGAACACTACCATCGTGTCGTATCAGGCGATACTCGATCTCCTGCCCGACGCCGGTTTGCACCGTTTCGTTGAAAACCCGCCGTACCCGCTCTCGATCATCGGGATGGACATCGGCAAAAGAATCGGTCCCGGGCAGTTGCCGCGCATTGCCGAAGAATTGCCGATACGAAGGACTGTTGTACACGCGCCGCCCCTGCAGATCCAGAACGGCAATATGTTCGCCGATACTCTCGGCGATCAGCCGGAAAAACTCCTGCTGCTCGTGCAGGGCGGCCTCCATTTCCCTTCTCGCCGTGATGATCTGCTCGCAATCGGCTTGACGTACCTGTAACTCTCTGTCGCATTGGGCAAGATCGCTGCCCAGGCGACGCACCTCATCGATCCGCTGCTGATACGAGCGAATCAGGAAGACCATCAGCAGCAGCACGACTGCACCGCCAATGTGCACCCAGCCAGACATCAATGCCGGCGTGTCAGGCATGTCAGCCCTCTGTTACTTCAGTGACTTCCCGGAAAAACCGGTAGCAGTTGCGGCCAGCCGTCTTGGCATGATACATGGCAATGTCGGCATTCTTCAACAACTGGTTGACATCTTCGCCGTGCTGCGGATAAACCGCGATGCCAATGCTCCCCGAGAGGCTGATGTGATGAGGACCGATGAGAAACGGACGGTCGAGAGCGGCCAGCAGCTTTCCTGCCACGACGACGGCATCGGTCGCCTTTTCGATTTGCGCCAGAAGAATCACGAATTCATCGCCACCGAAGCGTGAAACGGTATCCGAGTCCCTAGCAGCCTGTCGGACTTGGCGCCCGGGAAACCGACAAATTTTACTTTTCGGCATGAAAAAGGCCGGAATTTGTCGATTTTCCGGCCTTTTTGAGGTTTTTTCCTCGTTTTTCTCTACTGCGGGCGCAACTTGGCCATGCGCTTCAAATTCCACGCCAGGCAGACCAGCGTCCATTCCCCGGTGACCTTCTGCCAACCCCGCAAGGAAAACTGGCGAAAGCCCATGACCGACTTGATGATGCCGAAGACCGGCTCGACGGTCTGCTTGCGCAACGCATAGAGCGCTCGCCCCGCTCTGGTCTTCAAACGATGCGACATGGCCTGCACGGGTGTCGCATTCTCCGGTAGCGCGGCCGGTTCGCTATGCCGCTCCCGCCAGTCAGGATGGTGCTCGTCGCGCGCCACCGCGATCAAGGGGACGATGCCGGCCGCCTCGCACGCCTTGATGTTCTTCTCGCTGTAGAAGCCCGTGTCGGCGATCATCCCGTGCACGGAACCCAGCCCATCGGCCTGCGCCTGGAGCGTCGCCAGCATCGGCTCGACCTGCTCCTTGTCGTTGGGGGCTTGCGTCACGCCGACCGCCACCACCAGCAGGGTCGCGGGATCAACCGCCGCCTGGGCGTTGTACGCCTGCTCGAAGCCGCCACCGGCCACCGGCATGATGCGCGATTCTTCGTCGGTCAGATTGATCTGGTCACTGTCCCGTACGCCGGGCTCGGGGGCTTTGGGCACTCTGCCCCCCCACTTCCTGCCGGTCTCTTCTTCTTTCGCCTTGCGCCGCGCCATCTTCTCGTCGTACTGCGCCTTCTCTCGCTGATAGCGCTCCTCGGCCCGCGCCGCAATCTTCGCCTTGGCCGCCGCCATCGCCACCAGCCGATCTTCGCGGCGCTTGATTTCTTCCGGCAGGCTGACGCCGTCCGGAACCTCCGCCTGATCCGCCTGTTCGGCCAGCGCGAACAGTTCCTGCACCTCCGCCTTGAGTTGCGCTTCCAGCTTTTCAATGTGGCCGTGCGAAAGCGCACGGTGGCGGGAGGCGTTGGCCTGAATCTTCGTGCCGTCAAGACAGACATTGCCCAGTTTCAGCAGCTTCATCTCCCGGGCCATCTCCAGAACCTGCACGAACAAGTCGCTCAGTTCCTCCAGAAAACGCCGGCGGAACGTCGCCAGGCTGTCGTGATCGGGATGGCTGCCGGCGGCAATGTAGCGAAAGGCGACCGAATCGTAGGTCGCCTGCTCCAGCCTGCGGCTGGAGAAAATACCCGTCGCGTAGCCATAGACCAGAATGGCCAGCAGCGTCGCCGGATGGTACGCCTTCGATCCCCGTCCAGCGTACTGCCGCGTCAGCTTCGACAAATCAAGCGAGTCGATCACCTCCACAATGAATCGCGCCAAATGATCCTCGTTCAACCAATCGTCGAGTGACGGCGGCAGCAGGTAGTCGGTCTTGCGATCGGTGACGATGAAATGGGACATGCCGGACCTCCGTTCCTGGAACGGCTATGATTGTAGCATATTCAGCGGGCGGCAAGGGTAAAGTCCGACAGGCTGCTAGGTACGCAAGCCTGCAGACGGAATGCCACTTCCTTGAGCAGAAGATCGCCGATGTCATGGCCGAGGGTGTCGTTGACCGGTTTGAACCTGTCGAGGTCGATAAACATCAGGGCCACTATACCGCGGTCCCGACGGGCCTGCGCCAGCGCCTGGAAGAGTCGATCGCTGAGCAGGCTGCGGTTCGGCAGGTCCGTCAACTGGTCATGGTGGGCGAGATGTTGAACGCGCTCCTCGTTGGCCTTACGTTCTGAAATATCCTGTTTGATGGCAACGAAATGCTGAATCCTGCCGTTACTGTCGGTAACCGGGGAGATGGTCAGCGCCTCGGCATAGAGACTTCCATCCTTGCGGCGGTTGATCAGTTCGCCAGTCCACACCCGGCCGGCCAGAATGGTTTCCCACATACGCTGGTAGAATGGCTGATCCTGCTTCCCGGAATTGAGCATTTCGCCGGGGTGGCGCCCCACGGCTTCCGCCAGCGAAAACCCGGTCATGCGGGTAAATGCCGGATTGGCCCATTCGATCGTCGAATGGATGTCCGTGATCAGGATGCCATTGGCCACGGAATTGAGTGCCGCCCTGAAAAGACTGAGGCGGGATTCGAGTCTCTGGCGAACCAGCGCATGCCGAATGGCACGACCGAGCGCATCGTGCTGAAACTGGCCCTTGACCAGGTAGTCTTGCGCGCCGGCCTGCAACGCCTCCTCGGCAAGTCGATGGTTGTCCTGACCTGTCAGAACAATGATCGGCACCTCCGGCGCCACGGCTCGCATCGCCTCGACCGTCTCCAGTCCTGTGGAATCCGGCAGTGACAGATCGAGCAGGATGACATCCGGCTTGCTGGCAGTGGCGGCGACGACCCCTTGCGCAAGCGTCGGCGCCCAGACGACCGGATCCCGGTCGCCAACACGTCTGATGCCGGCAAGGCGGACATTGACCTGGATCAGGCCCAGATCACCGGGATCGTCTTCGACCACCAGAATCGAAATCCGCCTTCGAGCTGACTCACTCATCCATTGTTCTCCGTCTGTTCTCTGTCTCGCTCTGCTCAGCTCTCATCAAAGCACCATTGTGCGGCAAGCGCCATGGTTTTAACCAAGCATCCTTGCGCAGTTGAACTTGAGCCCCCCCAGCACAGCCTCGGCATGACTCGTTCATCGACAATTCGGCCAGCGGACCTGCGAAGCCCAGTAATCGCTCAAGCGACGGATGTCGTTGATGAACACATTGACATCAGGCGATTTGGCGATGTAGCCGGCGGCACCGAGACGGTAGGCAGCGAGCACATCGCGTTCAACCTGCGAGGTGCTCAGCACGACTACCGGAATATCGCGCAGATCGGCATCCTCCTTGACGACGGCCAGGAACTCCCGGCCGTCCATGCGCGGCATGTTGAGATCGACCAGAATCAGATCAGGGCGGCTTGCCTGGGCGAAACGCGGCCCCTGGCGCCGCAGATACTCGAGCGCCTCGCGACCATCGACGACATGCTGCAAATCGGCCGCAATGCAGCTTTCGCCCAATGCCAGCTTGAGCAGATAGGCATCGGCCGGCTCGTCCTCGGCCATCAGGATCACAAAGGTCTGGGCCGTTTGGCTCATGTTTGACGTTTCATCGAATTGAAATACGCTGCCATCGGATTACCTATCGCCGGAAACCATGACCATCAGACCGCGCTGCCCGCCGCTGGGGGCGGCTGGTCGCCTGCCGGCAATTCCAGAACCAGTCGACAGCCGCCACCGGGGTTTTCTTCCAGCCAGGCATTGCCACCGGCACTTTCGCTGATGCGGCGCAGAATGGCCAGGCCTACACCGGTTCCTGCGCTGCTCGACGACAGTCGTTCAAAGATACGGAAAACGCGACGACGATACTCCTCTTCGACACCCGGACCGTTGTCACTAATGGAGTATCGCACCCACTCACCAAGTCGCTCGCCGCTGATGTCGATCCGTAAGGGCTGTTCGCCGCGACCATGCCACAAGGCATTCTCGAGCGCGATTCGGAACAGGTCGGCCAGGCGTGGCGCATCAATCAGCGTAGCCGGCAAGGGACCGACCGTAATCTTGGCACCAGCCTCGGTAATCGGCGCGGCGAGGGCTGCCAGCAGCGCCGCCAATATTTCCTCGGCCGCGCAGGATTCTACCTTGGCACGCGGCTGATCAGCGGCCAGGTAGAGTTCCACGTCACGCAGCAAGTCCTGCAATCGAGCGGCCTGCTGACTGATGAAGCTCAGCGATGCCTGCACCTCGTCATCGTCGATGCGACCGGCAAGTTGGGAGCGCAAGCGGCCGGCGTAGCTGGCGACCCGGCGCGCCGGCTCCTGCAAGTGGTGCGCGGTCACCTCGGCAAAACGCTGCAGGTCGGCCGTTCGCTGTGCCACCCGCTGCTCGAGGGTCCGTTCATGCGCCTTTGACACGGCCACCAGTTTCGCCTGCCAGGCCGTCTGCCACGCCAGCAACAGACACAGCAGCAGGGCCACAGCGGACTTCCACCAGAGCCCGGAGCCAGCATGCCAGCCCGCAACCGGAGCGATGCTCAGGGTCCAGCGAGCGTTCGGCACCGACAGCATTCTGTCCACCGGATCCAGCGGCGCGATCGTCGACGCGCTGATCACCTGCTTGTCACCACTGTCCGGATGCTGGCGTGACAGTTCATAGGCATAACCACGCTCCGCCAGCTCGTGCAACTGTGCGGGTGCCAGCGCCGCGGGAAAAGCGATCAGGACGATGGCGAAACCCCAGAACGTTTCCTTGCCCTGCTCTTGGTCGAGAAACACCGGCAGACGACCGGCCGCCCCCCGCCCTCCCTGCCGCAGATCGAAGGGGCCAGCCAGCATCAACTGAGCACTGTTGCGGGCGAGCAGGGCTTCCTTGTCGCGCTCCGGGTCGTGCAACAGATCGTGGCCAATCGCCTGCTCGTTACCCGCCAGCGGCACCACCTGCCGAATGATACCGCCGGGCGCCAGTTGCAGTGCCGCAGCGCCGGGGTAAAAGCGCAGCAACTGACCTGCCGTTCGCTCGAAATCGGGAATGACTCCCTTGCCTTGCTGCAACATTGCCGCCAGGGTATAGGTCGCAGACAGCACATGATCGATGCTGGTCTGGATCGTGTAGGCGCGCTCGGCGGCCAGAATGGCTGCGAGGTGGCGTGCCTGGTGCAGGCGATACGCCTCCAGGCGCCAGATCAGCCCCGCCGCCAGAACCCCCGAAGCGACGAACACCAAAGCGGCCACATGCGCGGGTCGCGAGAGCCACTTGCCGCCAGCTTTCGCCGACCCTGGCCGACGTGGACTGCGGGAGGACTCAGGCGGTGTCATGCATTCTCCTGCGGCAAGGGCAACGACACGCAGAAACGACTCCCTTGCCCTTCTCCTGCCGATTCGGCCCAGATTCGCCCACCATGATGCTCGGCGATCTTTCGGCACAGGGCCAGCCCGACACCGCTGCCGTCAAATGCGGCGCGACTGTGCAAGCGCTGGAAAACCTGAAAAAGCCGGGCGATCTGCCCAGGATGAATGCCGATGCCGTTGTCGGCGATACAAATGTACCAGTTCCCTGCGAACACCTTACTGGAGACCGAGATCTCCAGTGCCCGGCCGACATTCCGGAATTTTGCCGCGTTGCCGATCAGGTTCTGCAGCAGCCGCAAAATCTCGTCGGGACTGACGAAGACACGCGGCCACTGGCCGCCAATGCGCAGGGTCGCCTGCGCTTCGAGAATTGAGGGTTGCAGGAAGAGTAGCGCGTCATCGAGGATCAACCGGCTTTCGAGCCACTCCGGCGGCTCGCCCAGGCGACCGACGCGCGAGTACTCGAGCAGGTCGACGAGCATCCGGTCAAGGCGCTTGGCGCCGTTGATGGCAAAATTGAAGTAGGCACGCTGCTCGCTGCCGAGCTGATCGGCAAGGCTGACCCCGAGCAGTTGCATATAACTCGAAATCATTCGCAAGGGCTGGCGCAGGTCATGTGAAATGGCGTAGCTGAACTGCTCCAGTTCGGCATTCGAGCGTTTGAGCTGATTCACCTTCTGCTCGAGGTCCTGCTGCAGGATCTCATGTTCGCGCATCAGCCGATGGGTGCGGATGGCGGAATAGACCTGCACGAAGATTTGGTTGGCGCTCAGTTCCGACTTGAGCCGGTAGCCATCGATCTGATAGCCGCTGATCACTTCCCGCTGCGGTGCATAGCCCGGCTGACCGGTGATCAGGACGATCTGGACGCTGCGGTTGCGCAACTCATCGCGGATGTGGCGCACCAGATCCAGGCCGGCTTGATCGGACTCCATCACCACATCCAGCAGGATCAGGGCAATGTCCGGGTGAGCAACGATCGCCGCCCTTGCATCGCTGGCCGAAAGAGCATCGAGCAGGAGCAGCCGACGGCCTTCGATCAGCACATCGTGCAGGGTCAGGTGGAGGACGGCATGCACATCTTCCTGGTCATCCACCAGCAACACTTTCCATAGATCGTCGCCCGGTGCAGCGTCGACCTGGCCGGGTTCCGGGGCTAACCAAGCGGCCAGCAGGTCATGATCCGCGCTCCGGGAACTGTTCATCTGGGAAACTCGTTGGTCATCATGTTGTCCGTCCGTCGATCGAAAATGGATTGGCAAGGCCCATCCGATCAAACAGGAGGCCCTGCGCTGAAGCGATGGAGTACAGGCAGCAGGCCGTTCTGCACCGCTTTCCCGAGAAAATAGTGCACTCTTCGCGCGGCTTCGTCAAACCCCGGAAGCAAAGTCGCCAATATCGGTGGCTGCCGGAGACGTTCCGGATCATGATTCAGATGCCTAGCGCCCTGATGACCGTTAAAATGAGGTGCATGAACATTTCAGGCAAAACATTGCGCGAACGGATCGACCTTTATGAGCGACTGATGCGCCTCGACAAACCGATCGGCATCCTACTGCTGCTCTGGCCAACCTTGTGGGCACTGTGGCTGTCGGCGCTGGGCAGACCGAACTGGCTGGTGGTCTGGATCTTCGTGCTCGGGACGGTGCTGATGCGTTCGGCCGGTTGTGTAATCAACGATCTGGCCGACCGCAATTTCGATCCGCATGTGGCGCGTACCCGCGAACGTCCACTGGCCGCCGGCAGGGTTTCAGTCGGCGAGGCCTGGCTGCTGTTTCTGGCGCTGGTGTCGGCCGCTTTCGCCCTGGTGCTGCCACTCTTTAGCTGGCTGCTGGCCGGTCTTTGTGTGGCAGCACTGTTTCTCGCTGCCAGCTATCCCTTCACCAAACGCTTTCTCGCCGTGCCGCAAGCCTATCTCGGCGTCGCTTTCGGTTTCGGCATCCCGATGGCTTATGCGGCACAACTCGGCAGGGTGCCGGTGGAAGCATGGTGGCTGCTGCTGGCCAACGTCTTCTGGGCGATCGCCTACGATACCGAATACGCACTGGTCGACCGGGTCGATGATCTGAAAATCGGCATTCGCAGCTCGGCGATCACCTTTGGGCGCGTCGATGTAGCGGCAGTGATGATCTGTTACGCACTCGCTCTCGGGCTGATCGCTGCGCTTGGCTACCGAATCGGCCTCGGGGCACTGTTCTACGGTGGACTGGCGGTGGCAGCGACGATTGCCGCCTATCACTACACGCTGATCCGCGAACGCGATCCGCAGCGCTGCTTCACGGCTTTCCGGCACAACAACTGGCTGGGTGCCAGCATCTTCGCCGGTATCGCCCTCGATTTTCTGGCCAACAAAGGAATCAACGGATGAAGCCCCCCCTGTTCTGCGCACTCCTGCTACTGACAGGCACCTTGCAGGCGGCCGAAGACACTCGCCAGTTGGCGCCGATGCCGGGACCGGCAGAAACCAATCTGCGTGCCGAGATGCGCGCCGGCCTGCTCGCCCTGAACGAAATTCTCGGCCTGGTAGCGGCCGGCAAACTGAAGGAGGCCGGCGAACTTGCCGAAAAGGAACTCGGCGTCTCGGCAATGGGGAGACATCGCGGTCAGCCTTTCGACGCGCGTCCTGGGCCGCACATGCCCCCGGCGATGCACCGCATCGGCATCGACGGGCATCAGGCAGCCAGCGACTTTGCCCGCATCGCCGCCAGCGCTGACCGCGAGAAAACCATTGCCGCACTGCCATCGCTGACTACGTCCTGTGTCGTCTGCCACAATTCCTATCGCCTCAGATAGCCCTCCGAACAATGAAATATCACGACCTGCGCGACTTCATCGCGCAACTGGAAAGCCTTGGCGAACTCAGGCGCATCGGGGTAACAGTGGACACGCATCTGGAGATGACCGAGATTTGTGATCGCGTCCTGCGTGCCGGCGGACCGGCGCTACTCTTCGAGAATCCACGGGGACATGCCATGCCGGTGCTGGCCAATCTCTTCGGCACACCGCGGCGAGTGGCGCTGGGTATGGGGCAAGACTCGGTGCTGGCATTGCGTGAGGTCGGCAAGCTACTCGCCTACCTCAAGGAGCCGGAAGCGCCGAAGGGGCTCAAGGATGCCTGGGAAAAGCTGCCGGTACTCCGACAGGTGCTCAACATGGCGCCGCGCGTGCGCTCTTCGGCGCCTTGCCAGGAACTCGTCTGGGAAGGCAAAGACGTCGATCTGTCGCGTCTGCCAATCCAGTTCTGCTGGCCGGGCGACGCAGCGCCACTGATCACCTGGGGACTGACGGTGACGCGCGGGCCGCACAAGAATCGCCAGAACCTGGGCATCTATCGCCAGCAGGTAATCGGGAGCAACCGGGTGATCATGCGCTGGCTGGCACATCGCGGCGGCGCACTCGATTTTCGCGAGCACTGCCTGCAGCAACCGGGCCAGCCTTTCCCGATCGCAGTGGCGCTGGGCGCCGATCCCGCCACGATTCTCGCAGCGGTGACGCCGGTGCCGGACAGTCTCTCCGAATACCAGTTTGCCGGTCTGCTGCGCGGAGCCAAGACCGACGTGGTGAAGTGCCTGGGCTCCGACCTACAGGTACCGGCGACCGCCGAGATCGTTCTCGAAGGATTCATCGATCCGGCCGAAAGCGCGCTCGAAGGACCCTATGGCGACCATACCGGCTATTACAACGAGCAGGCACGCTTCCCGGTATTCACCATCGAGCGCATCACGATGCGCCGGCAAGCGATCTACCACAGCACCTATACCGGCAAGCCACCGGACGAACCGGCGATGCTCGGCGTAGCGCTCAACGAAGTGTTCGTACCGCTGTTGCAGAAGCAGTTTCCCGAGATCGTCGATTTCTACCTGCCACCGGAAGGCTGTTCGTATCGCCTGGCGACGGTCAGCATCCGGAAGCAGTATCCGGGACACGCCAAACGCGTGATGTTCGGAATCTGGAGTTTCCTGCGCCAGTTCATGTACACCAAGTTCATCATCGTGGTGGACGATGATGTCGATATCCGCGACTGGAAGGAAGTGATCTGGGCGATGACCACGCGCGTCGATGCAGTGCGCGACACGCTGATCGCCGAGAACACGCCGATCGACTATCTCGACTTTGCCAGCCCGGTCGCCGGTCTCGGCAGCAAGATGGGAATCGACGCCACCAACAAGTGGCCTGGCGAAACCACTCGAGAGTGGGGCACACCGATCGTCATGGATGCTGCCGTGAAACAGCGCGTCGATGCGCTATGGAACGAGCTCGGGCTGTGAGTGCCGGTGCTCCGCCCGGCCGGGGCAGCCAATACTGGAGAGCAGAGTGAACAATGACCTGATTCCCGAAAAGAATATCGATGGTGCGCGCGCCTGGTGCCATGTCATCTACGGCCTGCACGCACTGGCCGTGGTGCTTGGAGTCACCGGCGCGGCGACGGTCGCCGGTGCTTTTGTCTTCGGCCTACCGTCGCTGATTGCCGTCGTTCTCAATTACCTCAAGCGCGCCGAGGTCTCGGGCACCTGGCTCTACAGCCACTATCGCTGGCAGATCCGGACCTTCTGGTTCACGCTGCTCTGGCTGCTGGTCTACGGCTTGCTGATCATCACCCTCATCGGTATTCCGATCGCCTGGATATTGATCGTCATCCTCGGTCTGTGGGTCGCCTATCGTGTCATTCGCGGCTGGCTCGCGCTGGCAAACCGGCGACCGATCGGGGACAGTTGAGCTTGCCGGGTTGTCGGCGCTGCGCAGTTTGGTTGAGTCTCGTGCGTAGCTGTCGCCTCCTGTTCCTCGCGCTGGCAACGCTGTTGCCACTTTGCAGCATTGCCGGCAGCGCCGCTGCGCCAAAGTTGCCCGCTGCGGTAGCCGTGGTCATCGACGACAACTACCCGCCCTATGTGTTTCGCGATGCCGGCGGCACCCTCACGGGTTATCTGGTCGATCGCTGGAAGCTGTGGGAAAGCAAGACCGGGGTGCCTGTCGACCTGCAGGGAAGCGACTGGGCAACCGCACAGCGACGCATGAGCCGGCAACAGGCAGCCGTCATCGATACCATCTTCCGGACTCCGGAACGCGAGCGCACACTCGATTTTTCGCCGCCTTACGAAACGATCCCGGTATCGATCTTCACCCATGCCAGCATCGGCGGTATCGTCGATGCCATGACCCTGCAGGGTTTTCTGGTCGGCGTGAAGGCTGGAGACGCCTGTGCCACGAAGTTGACCAGCCTTGGCATCAGCACGCTGCAGATGTTTGCCAGTTACGAGGCGCTGGTGCGCGGGGCAGTGGGAGGAAAAGTCCGGGTGTTCTGTCTCGACGAGCCGCCCGCCAACTACCTGCTTTACCTGAATCACGCCGAGCATCTGTTCAACAAGGCTTTCACCTTGTATACAGGAGAATTTCACCGGGCCGTGCAGAAAGGCGATAGCGCCACTCTGGCACTGCTGCAGAAGGGTTTTGCCAGCATTTCTCCGGACGAAGAGCGGGCACTGCGTCAGAAATGGATGGGAACCCCGCTGATTCTGTCCCCCTTTGCGCGCTATCTCGGCTACGCACTGCTGGTCGGTACATTGATCGGTAGTCTGCTGTTGATCTGGGTGCTGACCCTGCGGCGCCTCGTCCGGCAGCGCACCTCCCAGCTCGAAGCCACCCTGAATGCCGTTCCCGATCTGATGTTCGAAGTGGGACTCGATGGTCGCTACCATGACTACCATTCCCCGCGTACCGATCTGTTGGCCGCACCCCCGGATCGCCTGATCGGCAGGCTGCTGTCGGAGGTGCTGCCGCCCGCTGCCGCGGCCATTTGCCTGTCGGCCTTGCGCGAGGCGGAGGAGACCGGTCGCTCGCTTGGCCATCAGTTCGAACTGCCGTTGACGCAAGGACACTACTGGTTCGAACTGTCGGTGGCCCGTAAGCTTGCCACGACCGGCAAAGAGCCCCGCTTCATCGTCCTCTCTCGCGACATCAGCGAACGCAAGCAGGCGGAGGCCGCGCTGCTGCGGCGCAGCGAGCAACTGGCGCTGATGTCGGCCGCCAGTCAGGAAATCAACAGCGAGCTGAAAATCCCGGTCGTGCTGCGTCAACTCGTGACCGCTGCCCTGAAAATCACCGCCGCAACGACAGGAGCTGCGGCGCGCTATTGCGATGGACAGATGGTTTTCAGCGAGTACCACCACGCAGGTCGGTGGATGCCCATGGACTACCGTTTCCCAAGCGGTTATGGCGTACCGGGCCGGGTCATACAGAGCAGAACGTTTTATCTCAGCAATGATGCCGGGGACGATCCTCATATGACCCCGGAGATTCAACAGGCACTGGCTTCCCACAACCTGCTCGACATGCCGATCATCAGCCGCCACGGCGAGCTGCTCGGTTGTTTCGAGATCCACAACAAACCCGGTGGTTTTGACGAGACTGATGTGCAGTTATTACAAGGTCTGGCGGCGAGCGCCTCGGTCGCTCTGGAAAACACGGCCTTGCTCGCCGAACGCCGGCAGGCGGAGCAGGCGTTGCGGGAAAGCGAGGCTCTGAAGGCGTCGGTGCTCGCCCATGCCGCCTGCGGCATCGTTGCCACCGATCCTGATGGACTGATCACGGTATTCAATCCGGGCGCTGAAACGATCCTCGGCTACCGGGCCGATGAGGTGGTTGGCCAGGTGACCCCTCTCCTTTTTCACGACAGCGACGAGATCGCGGCGTTGGCTGCCGTGCTGAGCGAGACCCTGGGATATCGGGTTGAAGCCGGTTTCGACGCGCTGGTCGCCAGGGCGCGCAGCAACCGCGAAGTCGATGAGCGGGAAATGACCGTGATACGCAAGGATGGCTGCCGCCGTAGCGTGCGCCTGTCGGTGACGGTGATGCACCATCTGCAGGGCGAGATTGCCGGCTACCTCGGCACCCTGGTCGACATCACCGAGCAAAAGGAAGCCGAGGCCAGCATCAAGCGTCTGGCGCACTTCGACCCGCTGACCGGCCTGCCCAACCGCAGCCTGCTCGCCGAGCGGGTCAGGCATGATCTGAGCCGCGCCCAGCGGGGTCGCGAGTCGCTGGCACTGATGTTCCTTGACCTCGACCGCTTCAAGAACGTCAATGATTCACTCGGGCACCGGATTGGCGACGAGATCCTGATTCAGCTCGCCAAGCGTCTGGCCGGCGCCGTCCGTGCGGAGGATACCGTTTCCCGTCTGGGTGGCGACGAATTCATCCTCGTCTTGCCGGATACCGACGCCACCGGTGCCGCGCACGTGGCCAGCAAACTGCTCGAAGTCACCGCACCCTCTTATTGCATCGAACAGCATCAGCTGAGCTGCACGGTGTCGCTGGGGATTGCCATGTATCCGGCCGATGGCGACAGCTTCGAAACGCTGTCGATGTGTGCGGATACGGCGATGTATCGCGCAAAGCAGCGCGGCCGCAATGCCTATTGCTTCTTTACCACCGAGATGCAGGAGCGATCGACACGCACCCTGCAACTCGAAAACGACCTGCGGCGCGCGCTCGAAAATGGAGAGCTGAGCCTACATTTCCAGCCGCAGTTCATGATCGCCGCGCGTCGTCTGGTCGGGGCCGAAGCGCTGCTGCGCTGGCAGCATCCCAAACTGGGGATGGTCCCGCCAGCCGAGTTCATTCCGATTGCCGAGGAGTCCGGGCTGATTCTGCCGATTGGCGAATGGGTCCTGCGCGATGCAGTTCGCCAGATGCGTCTCTGGCGGCAAGCCGGCCTGCCGCTGCTGACTGTTGCCGTCAACCTCTCGGCCGTGCAGTTTCGACAGGCGAATCTAGCCGAGGTGGTGTCACGAATCCTCGACGAGGAAGGTCTGTCGGCGCAGTTTCTTGAGCTGGAGTTGACGGAGAGCGTGGCCATGGACAACCCGCTGGCGGCGGTCAAGTTGATGGACAAGCTGCGCGCGCGTGGGGTGCGCATCTCGATCGACGACTTCGGTACCGACTATTCCTCAATGAGCTACCTCAAACGTTTTCAGGCCCACAAGCTCAAGATCGATCGCTCGTTTATCGCCGATCTGGCTGCCGATCCGGATGATGAGGCGATTATTGCGGCGATTATCAGCCTGGCGCACAACCTCGGCCTTCAGACCATCGCTGAAGGAGTCGAAAGCGAGGAGCAACTGTCCTTCCTGCATGCCAAGGGCTGCGATGAAGCACAGGGTTATCTGTTCAGCGAACCACTGCCGGCGGCGCAGTTCGAATCCTTTGCACGTCACGCCTGCCAGCGCTGATGGGCTGTGATCAGTAGGCTCAGCGCTTTGCCACCCAGAGCAGCAGGGCATCGATCGCTGGCTTCCCAAGTCTTGCTTGCGGGTCGTTGATCATACAGACGATGATCCAGCGCTTGCCGCTGTGGTCGAGCAGAAAACCGGCGAGTGCCCGAACTCCCTCGAGATAGCCGGTCTTCAGATGCGCGCGCCCGGACGCCAATCCCTCGTTGAAACGCTTGCGCAAAGTGCCGTCGACGCCGGCGATCGGCAATGAGGCGATAAGTTCGGGCATCACCGGACTGTGCCAGGCAGCGCGCAGCAAGGCGGCCAGGCTGGCGGCCGAGATGCGCTCGCTGCGCGACAGGCCGGAGCCGTTGTCGAGCACCAGTTCGGGCAGGTACAGCCCCTTCGCCTGCAGCCAGCCGGAGATCCGGCGGCGCGCGCCCACTGCCGTCGCCGGGCGCTCGCTGTCGAGGGTCAGGAACAGTTGGCGCGCCATCACGTTATTACTGAACTTGTTGATGTCGCGAATCATCTCGCCGAGCGCTGGTGACTCCTGCACCGCCAGCATGCGCGCACTGGCCGGCACATGGCCTTCGCGAACGCGGCCGCTGAAGCAGCCGCCGAGTTCGCGCCACAAAGCCCGGAACAGACCCTCGACCTGCAGGTCGGCAGCCCAGGGTGCCAGGTGCAATGCCTTTTCGCCGCAGGCGGCCGGAAAACGACCGCCAAGTTCGATGCTCTGACCATTGACCACCGGCCTGATCTGTTCGCGCCAGTCGCCGCAGGCCTCGTTTCCGAGGCTCAGACGATTGTCGATGCGCAGGCCTTCGCTTGGTGTTTCGGCAATCACCTTGACCGCCTGGCGCGCCGAGTCCGGTAACAGTGTCAGGCGGACACTCTTGAGGTTTACCAGCAGCGCGTCCGGACCGGCATTGTACGGTCGCAGAGGTTCCTTGTCGAACTCGCCTGGATCGTGTAGTGGAACCGCGAAAGCGCTGCGATCGAGAACCAGGTCACCACCTATATCGGCCACGCCGCGCGCGCGCAGTTGCCGCAGCAACAGCCAGAACTGTTCGAGACCGAGTTTGGGATCGCCGCTGCCGCGCAGATAGAGATGGCCGTCGAGTCGGCCGTTGACCGGGACAGACTCGGCGAGCACCTCGGTGCGCCAGGTATGCGCCGGCCCAAGCAGTTCGAGGGCGGCGTAAGTGGTCAGCAGCTTCATTGCCGAGGCCGGGTTCATGGCCTGCTGCGGGTGGTGAGAAAGCAGCGGCAGGCCACCATCAACCGCCTGCACGACAATGGCGACCGAACGCGCGGGGATGCCGGCTTCCTGCAGCGCCTGACTGACGGCTGGCGGAAGGTCTCCCGCATGGGCTGACGACAGGCCGAGCACGATCAGCACAAGCACGCTGATTCTGTGGAGGGAGGACCACCCTGACGCGTGCGTACACGCCGCTTGCCAAGGCTGCGCAGGTCGGGTTAGCACAGCCGACATTTTGCCCAAGGAATTACAGAGCGCCAGTGTAGGTGGGCGGGCGTCGCGAGCCCGACATTCTGCCCAAGGAATGGCGGGTAACGCCAAGCCAACCCGACCTATGGCCACGACCGCGGTCAGACGCCGAAGCGTGCCGTTCAGCCGTGCTCCCAAGGCGGCGGATGGCTGAGAAACTTGGTCAGCAGCGAATCGAGTTGGCTGAGCATCAGGTCGTTACGTCCAGCCAGCCAGGCGCGGACCAGGTCGCTGTGGTGACCAGGCAAGGCCTGCACGGCGAGTTGTTCGGCGACGGTAGTGTCGTTCATCCGGCCGAGCAGGTCGAGCAGTCCGGTGGCATTCTGTTGATAGCGCTGAATGCGCCGTGCCGGAAACAGCGGTGCGAAGAACTCGAGCGCGTAACGCAGCCGCTTCAAGGCGACACGCAGGGCATGCCGGGCTTCCGGATCCGCATCCTTGGTTTCAGTCGCCAGTTCGGCGACGCGTTTGGCGCGCTTGTTCAAGGAGCGCGGTGCAAAAGCGGTGATTGGCGGCTTCTTGCTTTCCGGGAGGGCAAGGGTGGCGGCGGTGAATTCGAGCAACAATTGCGAGTAGGTGGGCGAGGCCATGGCCGCTTGCGCCGTCTTGCGACAGGCAGCCAGTTGGCTGTTGGCCTGGCTGGTGAGCCGGAGCAGGTCGGCGTGATCGGGAAAAGCCTTATTGATCGGCGGCAGGATTTCGGTAATGAAGACATCCCAGTTGCGGGTATCCCCCAGTTGATTGGCCAGGGTCCGCCAGCGGGGGTCAAAGTTGCTGACGTATTCTTCCGGCAGCAATGGGCGCCAGAGCCGGATCGCCGAACGCAGGCGGCGCATCGCGACGCGTGCCTGGTGGACGAATTCAGGAGCGTTGGTCTCGCGCAGCCCACGCTCGTTGCCCTGGAGTTGCGCCAGACACGAAAAGAGGGTGCTGCGGAAAACGGCGATGCTGGTCATCCCCATGGCCAGCTCCGCGTCGGCAGCCTTGGCCGGTTTCAGCGTGGTTTCGTCGGCCAGTCGATAGCCGCGCTCGGCCTTGCTGGCGCTCTCGGGATGCAGCGGCAGATCCTTCTGCAAGGAAAGTGCGGCGTCGAAAAGGTCGGTGACCTTCCCTTCGAGCAGTTCAAGCTCGACTTCGCAGATCGCTTCCTGATGATCGCCGGCGACGATCTTGCCGCGGTCGAGGGCGACCTCGATGCGAGTTCCCTCCTGCGGCGTCAGCAACCAGAAGCTGCGGGTGAAGTCGGTGCTGAAAACCGGTGCCAGTTCGGGGATCGCCGCTTCGAGAAAGCGGCGAAGCTTGGGGTTGTCCACGTGTGAAAAATCGAATTCGCCGGGTTGTCCGGGCGCCTCCCATTCACGGCGTTGCGCCAGTCCACCGGGCGAGGCGGCGTCACTCTTGACGGTCAGCAGCCATGCCGAATCCTTGCGGCGGTAACGCACGGCGAGACGTTTGCGCTGCAGACGCCGGTCAGGTGTGTCATAGTAGGTATTGACCAGCTTCTGTCGGATCGGCTGGCTGTTGGCCAGCAGCGCGTGTGCAGGGACCCGCCTGGCAGCTCCTGCCGGCAGGCTCAGCTTGATCTCGGTCTCGATTGCCATATCTTAGTCTCCTCGTGGGGGGATATAGGTGCTAGGTACTGCAGTTTTCAGGAATCGTGCATGCGCAGTTTCTCGACATCGGGAATGTGGATCCTTCGCCCCTCGACGACAATCAGCCCTTTCTCCGAGAGCTCGTGCAGGATACGCGAGAAACGCTCCTGCGTCAGGTTGAGGCGGGAGGCGATGACGCCCTTGTTGGTCGGCAAGGTCACGGTGATTCCCTTGCCTCCGCCGCCGGAAATATCCAGTAGCAGATAAGCGATGATGCGCTGCCGGCCCGAACACAGTGAATACGATTCCACGTCTCTGACCAGGTGGTGCAGACGCATCGAGAGCCCGGCAATCATCTTTCGACCGAACTTAGGGTCCGCGTCGAGTTCGTCGAGAATCGCCGTCTTCGAGATGTGCAGCAGCAGAGAATCGGCCAGTGCCTGCGCATAGACCACGAATGATCTGTCCGCGAACATCACGGCCTCACCAAAGGTCTGACCTTGCCCGATGATGTCGACGACTTTTTCCCCGCCTTGCGGCGAGGTGAACGCCAGTTTCACCTGGCCGTAAACCAGCAGGAAAAAGCCGGTCGGGGTATCTCCCTTGTGGAAGAGGATGTCACCGCGAGAGGCGGCGATTTCACGCGTGCCGTGAGCAATACGCGCGATTTCTTCTTTATCCAGCCCGTTGAACAGCGGCACATGCGCTAGCAGCGCTTCTATGTTGATGCCGTGTTGAATTGAGTGCATGGGCGGTTTTTCGAAGGAATCAGCCAGCGCCGACATTGGCAGTCGGCAATATTCGCATTTGTGACCTTCAGGGGCAAGAGCATTGCATGGGAACCGAGAGCGAGAGAGCGATCGGAAATGGCCACCCTGATCAGGAGAATACCGGGGTCAGATCTGGCGCGAGTAGGTCGGGGAGATTCTTACATCGCCGACGACTTTCACTACCGCTACGGCGCTTGCCGCGGTTTGCGCGGTGCAACGGCGAACAGGCGATCGTAAAGAACGTTGGGCAGCAGGCGCAGAATCCTGGTCACCAGGCCCATTTGCCAAGGAATGACATGGTAGCTGCCTCCTCGCTCGATCGCTCGCGCAAAGCGCCGCGCAGCCTCGTCGGCCGACATCAGGAAAGGCATCGGGAAAGGATTGGCGGCGGTCATCGGGGTATTGATGTAACCGGGGCAAAGGGTGAGGACCTTCACCCCCGTGTCGCACAATTCGACACGCAGGCTTTCGAGATAGCTGATCACCGCGGCTTTTGATGCGCAGTAGGCCTCTGCACCAGGCAGGCCGCGGATTCCTGCGACCGAGGCGATGCCGACCAGCCGCCCGCATCCCGCTTGCCGCATGGCACCGATGAACGGTGAAAAGGTGGCGGCCATGCCGAAATAATTGACGTCCATGACCCGCCGGATGACTTCAAGATCGGCGGCAAATTCACTCAGGGTGCCAGCCGAGATGCCCGCGTTGGCGATCACGAGATCTGGAACACCGAACGCCGCGACGAAGTCTTCGCCGGCTGCACGCAATGCCGCCGCGTCCGTGACGTCGAGCGGGTAGCCACGGACTTGGCCGGGCCAGCGTGCGGAAAGGCGCAGCAAAGGTTCGGCCCGGCGCGCAGACAGTCCGAGTCGTGCCCCCTGCGCTGCGTAGTATTCGGCCAGAGCCCAACCGATTCCGGACGAAGCGCCGGTGATGAAAACCTTGAGCATGCGGGAAGCCAGACTGGAAACGAGACGCCGGCAGTGTTCCGTTGCCGGCGGCGCAAAGGCTTGTCGGAGAATGGCGCCGCAGGGTTTGACAGGCTGAACCTGCTACTTTTTCTTGCGATCGGTACGCGCCATACCGATCACCTGGTCGGTAAGCGACGGCAGTTCAGCCAGACCCTTGAGTTCCTTGCCGGTAACCAGGTACTTACCGTCGACGGTCATTGCCGGAACGCCCTGGATCTTGTACGTCTGCACCATCTGATCGGCGCGCTTGGCCTTGCTGACGACGGCAAATGAATTGTAGGCTTCGGTGAACCTTTTGGCGTCAACCCCTTGCGCAGCCACCCATGCGGTGATGCTTTTATCATCATAGAGCTTGCTGCCCGCCTTGTGCAGGGCATCGAAAACTGCGCTGTCCAGCTTGGCCAGGTCGCCAGTGGCCTCCAGCGCATAAAAAAGTCGCGCCAGACTGGCCCACGGAGGACGTCCAAAGGTAACCGGCACGCGTTTGAAGGTCACGTCACTCGGCAATGCGGCCGCCCATTTGCCGACAATCGGATGGAAATCGCTGCAGTGCGGACAACCGTATGAGAAGAACTCGATCACTTCGATCTTTGCCGGCGTATCGGTCATCTGTGCTGGGATGATCGGTACGTAGTCGCGACCGACCACAAGTTCGGCCCGCACCGGCAGGACCACTGCCAGCATGGCCAAGGTAATGGCAAGCAACCATCCGCTATGACCTTGATGCATGGGTTTTCTCTCCTCTCTCAGTCTTTCCTGACCACATTGGCGTCGATGCCCTGCCTGGCGAGGTCGGCACGCAAATGGTTCACATCGTCGATTTTGTGGTACGGCCCGATGCGGACGCGATACCACACCTTGTCTTGCAGCATCACCTGCTGAATTTGCGCCTCGGTCCCAATCAACGCCAGACGTGCCTTCTGGTTGTCAGCCTCATGCGCGTTCTGGAACGAGCCGGCCTGCAGATAGAGCGGCTCCTTGAGGGTATTTTCGGTCCTGCTCCTGGTGCCGTCTGCTGGTTTGGCGTCAGCCGCCTTGCTCTCGGCCTTGCTGGGAGCGGCTTTGCCCTCTGTCGGTTTCGCCTCGACCGGCTTGGTCTCGATCGGCTTGGTCTCGATCGGCTTGGTCTCGATCGGCTTGGTCTCGATCGGCTTGGTCTCGATCGGCTTGGTCTCGATCGGCTTGGTCTCGATCGATCTGGCGACCAGCGGCTTGGTTTCCGCTGGCTTGACTTCCTCGGGTTTGGGATCGGGAATCGCCTCTGCTTTACCAGGCAGGATCTTGTAGAAATCGAAGCGCGGTTTATCGGTAACCGGGTCACCCGGTTTGCCGGGCAATGCCACCGGCGCCGACGCGACCGGCGGCACTTCGGGAGAGGCTGCTGGCGGCTTGCCGGCAACGGGCGGCGGCAGCTTGGGTTGCTGGCCAGTAGTAGTAAAAGGCAGCGGCGCCTTGTTGATATACCAGACCACGCCGGCCACGCCGATGACGCCGATGACCAGGCCAATGAACAGGCCGAGCAGGGTGCCTCCTTCCGATTTCCTGGCAGGCGGCGCTTTGCGGGGTTTCATGTCAAGACTCATGGAAGTCCTCGGTCCTCCGATTACATCGACTCGGGGCAACTGACACCCAGAATTGCCATCCCATTATGGATTACCTGCCTGACGGCCGCCGCCAGTGCCACACGTGCATCCCGTAACGCCGGATCATCAACCAAAATCCGTTCGGCATTGTAGTAGCTGTGAAACTCAGCGGCCAGATCCTTGAGGTAAAAAGCAACCAGATGCGGTGCCAGCTCGCTTGCGGCCGTTTCAACGACCTCAGGGAACTCGCCCAGCCTGGCCGCCAGGGCAAGTTCGTATGGGCTTTCCAGGCGGCTGAGGTCAGCGGCGGTGAGTCCTGCCGGCTCGCCCCCCCATAGGGCCAGCACCGAACAGACGCGGGCATGCGCGTACTGAATGTAATAGACCGGGTTGTCGTTCGACTGGCTCTTGGCCAGATCGAGGTCGAAATCAAGGTGCTGATCGGATTTGCGCAGGACATAGAAGAAGCGGCAGGCATCGTTGCCGACATCCTCTCGCAGCGTGCGCAGGGTGACGAAATCCCCCGAACGCGTCGACATCTGGGCCTTCCAGCCAGAGCGATAGAGTACGGCAAACTGCACCAGGGCCACTTCGAGTACATCGGGATCAAGCCCCAGGGCGCTGATTGCACCCCTGACTCGTGGAATATAGCCGTGGTGGTCGGCTCCCCAGACGTTGATGATGCGCTGGAAGCCGCGTTCGTATTTGTTGAGATGGTAGGCGATGTCCGACGCGAAGTAGGTGTAAAGACCGTTGTCGCGCTGCACGACGCGATCCTTCTCGTCGCCAAAAGCGGTTGACCGAAACCAGCGGGCGCCATCCTGAACATAGAGATGACCGCTTTTGTCGAGTCGCTCGACGCAACGCGCGACCAAGCCAACATCGAATAGCGACTGTTCGGAAAACCACACATCGAAGTGCACTCCGGACTCCTCGAGATCCCTGCGGCAATCTGCGAGTTGCTCGGTGAGAACGAAGTCGTGCAGGGTTTTCCATTCCTCGCCGAGCAACTGCTTGGCCCTGGCAATCAGCGCATCGAGCTGGGTCTCACGCTGTTGCCCGGCGACGGCGTCGGTACGTTCGGGATCGGGCAGACCAGGCAGGCCTTCGCTGATGTTGGCGAGCGGTCGCAGGTAACGGCCAGGATGCGCCATCAGCAACTGCCTGGCCATGTCGCGAACATACTCGCCCTGGTAGGCGCTCGGGGGGAATGGCACGCTGTCCGGCCTGCTTAGTTCCAAGTAGCGTAGCCAGGTTGACAGGGCGAGGATATCCATCTGGCGGCCAGCGTCGTTGACGTAGTATTCGCTGGTCACGTCCCAGCCGGCATGACCGAGCAGCTTGCACAAGCTGCCGCCATAAGCGGCACCACGGCCGTGTCCGACATGCAGTGGTCCAGTCGGGTTGGCCGAAACGAACTCGACCAGCACGCGGCGCTTGCCACCAGTCGTCGAGCGACCGAACGCTGCGCCTTGTTCTAGAATCCTGCGCAGCACTTCGAGCTTGGCCGCAGGCGACAGGTGAAAATTGATGAAACCGGCACCAGCGACTTCGCTCCGATCGACCAGGGGCGAATACGGTAACTCCGAGATCAGCAGTTGCGCCAGTTGCCGTGGATTGCGTCTGATCGATCGCGCCAGTTGCATCGCCAGATTGCAGGAAAAATCCCCATGCGTGGCCAGCTTCGGTCGCTCGATATGGATGGCAGCGTCGGACTCGCTCGGTGCAACGCTGCGCAGTGCGGCTCGCATCAGTTCGGCGAGGTGGCTCTTGGGATCGTGGCTCATCGAATGCTTCTGGCTGAGAATTTGGTCAAGCTGCTGATTATACGACGCACAATGCGCGACTTGGCGATTGATGGCGAGAACGGCGAGAACAGCTGTTCTCATTTTGAAGCAGACCCGCTAAATTTTGCGGTTTGAAGCTTCTGAGAGGGATGATATGGGTTCGGTCTTTTTCATGCAGAGCCCGTCCTTCCTGGACTGCCAGCGGACGATGCAGGAAACGCTCGGGAAAAAATATCGCACAAACGCTGTTCGGGGTGTATCAAATTCCCTGTCAGCAATTCTCATTTGGGCCGAATTTGGGCCGAATGCCCGACGCTACGCCTGAACGGGTGGAGAATCTAACCGTTGAGCTCCCCTAACGTGTTATATTGGCTTACGAAGGGATCATGATTTCAAGTGTGCCCCCCCCGCTTCGGCACGGTCCTCCCCGACCCGAACGGCCTCGCATTAGTTGTGTTGTCCCGGCACTGAACGAGCATGACAGCCTGCTTCTGCTGCTCCCGGAAATGGCCGAATTGCTGGATCAAATCAGTTCCGCCTGGGAAATCATCGTCGTCGATGATGGCAGTACCGATCGTACGCCGCAACTCATGACGACCTATGTGACCAGCAACCCGGGTGTCTACTACCTGCAATTGTCGCGTAACTTCGGCAAGGAAGCAGCACTCAGCGCCGGGCTCGAAGTGAGCAGTGGAGATGTGGTGATCTGCATCGATGCCGATCTGCAACACCCGCTTGCCCTGATCCCGGAGATGCTCGTACGCTGGCAAGCAGGTGTCGACACCGTCTATGCGGTAAAAAGGAATCGTGACGACGAATCCTGGCTCAAACGCGTCGGCGCTTCGATTTTCTACGGCATCCTGGGGCAGGGGCAGAGGGTTCGTATTCCCCCTGATGCCGGTGATTTCCGACTGATGGACAAGCAGGTCGTAGACGCGCTGATTCGCCTGCCTGAACGCACCCGCTTCATGAAGGGGCTCTATGCCTGGGTTGGCTTCAAGGCCGAGCCGATGCCCTATGTTCCTGCCGAACGACTGCATGGGCAAAGCCATTTCAATCTGCTGCAACTGATTCGTTTCGCGGTCGATGGCATCACCGCTTTCTCGACTTGGCCCCTGCGCACTTTCAACCTGGTCGGCAGCCTGATTGCGATGCTTTCTTTCTGCTATGGCAGTTACCTGGTGATCGATTATCTGATCAATGGGCACGACATTTCAGGTTGGACAACCATCGTCACCGGAATGTTTTTCTTCTCTGGAATCAACCTGATGGCACTCGGTACCATGGGCGCCTATATCGCGCGGATTTTTGACGAAGTCAAGCAGCGTCCCCTCTACGTGGTCAAGCGGAACATCGGGCAAAAACTGCCCGAAAACGAATCCTGAGCAGGCATCGATGAGCACAAACAAGTGGCTGTCGGCATTTGTTGATACCCGATCAATGTGGCTGGTGATGCTGGCCACGGCCGTGTGGCTGTCGGCTACGGCCGGAATCCGGCCCTTGATGCTTCCTGATGAAGGGCGCTATGTGGGCATTGCCTGGGAAATTCTGACCACCGGCGACTGGCTGGTTCCCCGCCTCGACGGCATGCCATTCTTCCACAAGCCGCCGCTGTTTTATTGGCTGACGACTTTGAGCCTGAGCCTATTCGGAGCGCACGAGTTGCCGGCGCGAGCGGCATCACTGGTCGCCGGCCTCTTTGCCGCCGTGGGCCTCTACTGGTTTGTCCGTCGTTACCGGGACAGCCAGCTTGCTACCCTGTCGATCGTCATCCTGGTCACACAGCCGATCTTCTACGCAGGAAGTCAATTCGCGAACCTCGACATGCTGGTTGCCAGTCTGATTACCCTGACGATTCTTGCCGGGGCCGATGCCATCCTTCGTCTCGAAGAGAAGCTTCCCTATCGCGCTGTCCTGGCCATCAGCTACGTCTTTGCCGCACTCGGGATTCTTGCCAAGGGTCTGATCGGTATCGTCTTGCCGGGCGGTGTTTTGCTGCTCTGGCTGCTCTGGCGTCGAGCGTGGCGGTCTTTACCAGCAATCTTCTGGTTGCCGGGAACGCTGCTCCTGCTACTGATTGCGCTCCCATGGTTTTTCTGGATGCAGCATTCCTACCCCGGATTCTTCGATTATTTCGTGGTTTATCATCACTTCCGGCGCTTTTCGGAAACCGGCTTCAATAACCAGATGGCCTTCTGGTTTTATATTCCGGTCATTTTCCTGGCCACCTTGCCGTGGTCGCCATGGTTTGCACGCGCATTCGTCCAGGTCGACCACGGAGATGCCGGGCGGGTTGGCTTGCGAAGCCTGATGGTGATCTGGTTCCTGTTCATCGTCGTCTTTTTTTCTCTGCCGAGTTCCAAGCTGCTGGGTTACATTCTGCCGGCGACGCCGCCGTTTGCCTATCTGATTGCCGAATCCTTTTCGCACTGGCTGGATCGTGACCGGACGCGTGCCCTGCGCTGGTATGTTGGGAGCCTGAGCCTGGCCTCGATCGCCTGTGTCGCACTGGTGGTCGGCGTTGCACTTGCCGACAAAGTTTCCGCCAAATCTCTGGCGAGCAAGGCCAGTCCCCTGCTGCAGCCACCGGACCAAGTGGTCCTGGTCGATCAGTATCCATACGACCTGCCGTTCTATTTGCAAGCCCGCAAGCCTGCCTGGGTAGTCAGCGATTGGCAGGATCCGGAAATCGCCAAGCGCGACAATTGGCGAAAGGAACTCGCCGATGCCGGAGAGTTTGACCATGCCAGCCGGCAGGCGGTCCTGCTCACGCCCGCAGAGTTCGCGGCAAGACTCTGCAGTTCTGCTGCCGGCGTATTATGGATCTGGGGCAAGCCGTCGGCGCCTGAGCTGCTGCCGTGGCTGCAGCAGCAACCGGTATTTACCGCCGACCAAAGGCACGCGCTGTGGCGGCTGCAGCCGGCAGCCCTCAGGAAATTCTGTGGCGAAAAACCCAGTAACGGCTGAGGATGAAGGTCAGCACCGCAATCGCCACCAGAATCACTGCCAGCAGCAGGTCATAGGCGATATTGGTGACGTGCAACAAGAAGGCGTAGCTCAGTTCGTTGATCACGAATCCGCTTGCCGAGACAAGAAAGAAGCGGCCGCAGGCGATCGCCAGAGAGTTCTGCTGATAACGAAAGGTCAGGCGATAATGTCCGCCAAATGAAACCAGAAAAGCGACCAGCCATCCGATCAGATTGGCCAACAACGGAGGCTGTTGCCAAACGGTGACACAACCCACCGCGATCAGCCAATGCGTTGCCGCCGCTGTACAACCGACGAACACAAACCACGCGAGTTGCGTGAATATCACTACCATGCCAGATGCCTCTAGTAAGGTTAAGACTTCGCTTGTTGCGGCCGGCAAGCGGCTCGCCATTTGCGCCGACGACTTCGGGATGTCTGCCGGAATAAACGCAGGCATTCTTGAACTGGCCCGACTGGGCCGCCTCAGTGCGGTCAGTTGCCTAGTGCAGGGGCCAGCGCTGAGTGAACAGGTCTCTTTGCTGGCGCTACTGCCGGTGGACATCGGGCTGCATCTCAATTTTACCGAGGCCTTTGTTAGAGGCCAATTCTGCTTCTCGCTGCCGCGCCTGATCAGCGCATGTTATCTACAACAATTACCGAAGTCCCTGATCACTGCGACCATTGATTCTCAACTGGATGGTTTCGAAACCCGCTTCGGACGTCCTCCTGATTTCATCGACGGCCACCAGCATGTCCATCAATTGCCGCTGATTCGCGAGCAGTTGCTGGAGTGCATTGCTCAGCGCTATCCGACGCGTTCTCTCTGGCTGCGCTCGACGCAAACGGCGCGCCACTTGACAGTCGATCGTGGCAAGCGCTTGAAGGCCCGGATCATTGCCTGCCTGGGTGCGCGGACGATGCGCCGATTGGCGGATGCACAGGGTCTGCCGATGAACCGTCATCTGCTAGGGGTCTACGGCTTCTCGGCAAGCCCCGAAGAATACCGACGAATGCTGATGTCTTGGTTCGTCGATGCTGCAGACGGCGACCTGTTGATGTGCCATCCCGCAAGTGCTATCGAGGCTGGAGACCCGATCGGGCAGCAAAGGATACGGGAACTCTCGGTGTTTGCCGACAGCCGTTTTCCGTACTGGATCGAGCAGCATCGATTGACCATTTCGCGCCTGTCGAGAGCAGCTTGACTGATATGCGTATCAGAGCGGAGCGATGACACCCGTTTCTGTGTAAACTCGTCTCTTTGCCGACTTCAAGACCTGCCCGTCAGCCGTGCGACTATTTCGCCTCGCCAAAATCCTGAGTATTGCGAGCCGCTACGGCCTCGACGAGATGATTCTCGAGCACGAACCAAGCGGTCGCCTGGCGGCGCTGTCGCGTGCCCTGCATTTCTGGCGACGTTTCGACACCCCGCCGGCGGTTCGTCTGCGCCAAGCACTCGAGTCGCTGGGGCCGATTTTCGTCAAGTTTGGACAGGTTCTGTCCACCCGTCGCGACCTGCTGCGTACCGACATCGCCGATGAACTGGCCAGGCTGCAGGATCGCGTACCACCGTTCTCGCCCGAACTGGCACTGACGCAAATCGAGAAAGCCTATGGCCGGCCAGCCAGTGCCGTGTTTGCCGAGTTCGATTCGACACCGATCGCCAGCGCCTCGATTGCGCAGGTCCATTTTGCCCGTCTGCGGCCAGAGGACGGCGGCCAGGAAGTTGCCGTCAAGATCCTGCGTCCGGACATGCACGGCGTGATTGCCAATGATTTGGCACTGCTCGAAACCCTGGCAGGCCTGCTCGAAAAGGTGTGGTCGGACGGGAAGCGGCTGAAGCCGCGCGAAGTGGTAGGCGAGTTCGCCAAATACCTTTACGACGAACTCGATCTGATGCGCGAAGCCGCCAACTGCTCGCAACTGCGACGCAACTTCAGCGGCTCGCGGTTGCTGCAGGTACCCGAAGTGTACTGGGACCAATGCACGACGACAGTGATGGTCATGGAGCGCATGCGCGGCATCCCTATCAGTCAGACCGATGCCCTGATCGCTGCCGGCATCGATTTGCCGGCGCTGTCACGTGCCGGCGTCGAGATCTTCTTCACGCAGGTATTTCGCGATGGCTTCTTCCACGCCGACATGCACCCCGGCAATATCTTCATCGCCACCGATCCGGACCATCACGGCAGCTATATCGCACTCGATTTCGGCATCGTCGGAACACTGACTGATAACGACAAGAATTACCTGGCGCAGAACTTCCTCGCCTTTTTCCAGCGCGACTACAAGCGCGTGGCGATGGCTCATATCGAAGCTGGTTGGGCACCGCCAGAGACGCGTGCCGACGAGTTCGAGGCCGCCATCCGCGCCGTCTGCGAACCGATTTTCGACCGTCCACTTCACGAAATCTCGTTCGGCCGCGTCCTGCTGCGTCTGTTTCAGACCTCGCGCCGTTTCAATGTCGAAATCCAGCCGCAACTGGTGATGCTGCAGAAGACCCTGCTCAACATCGAGGGCCTGGGCCGGCAACTCGACCCCAATCTGGACCTGTGGAAGACCGCCAAACCATTCCTGGAGCGTTGGATGAGCGAGCAACTCGGTAGCCGCGCATTCCATCGCGGCGTTCAGCAGGAAGCTCCCTACTGGGCACGCATCCTGCCGCAGTTGCCACGCCTGGTACACCAGGCGCTGGCACAAACGAAAGCGCCTGATCTGGCGCCGTTGCTGGCCGATCTGGCACGCACACAGCGCCAGCACAGGCGCTTGCTGGGCGTCATCGCCGTACTGCTGACGGCAATACTGCTCGGTCAGCTATTGATGAACAATCTCTGAGCATCTGCGCGCCCATCGAAAGATGATTCTCGATGCTGTCCTGCACGATGCTCCAATGCCAATATGCTAGGATAATCGGACAATCCTATATCTGTAGTCGCCTATTGTATTGTCAGGTCATGCTGGCGATGGCGTGCGAGCCAGTCAACAAGCAAACCAATGCTTGGCGATGAAAAACATAAGACCATGAATAAAATGGTGAAACCTGCGCCCAGGACGGGGATGCTCTCGCCCATTTTGTTTCTCCTTGAGAGACCTCGTAATGGCTAAAGTGAGATTGCGTTCCACTGTAGCTCGATGATTCCCGGTATCCGGGATTGCCCGGATACAATAATCTGTCGCTGGCAACGCGGCAAACGATAAAATCTCACTCGATGCCTGAATTTTTTTCATTCATGCAAGGTAATTTCACCATCTCCTCGGCATGCTCCGGAAGTTCTGCCGACCTGTTGCAGATCACGAATCTGTACCTGCAGACAACGTCAGAATTGCGTCAATCGAGTCTTGAAGGTAGTATCCATGCCGCGCAACACATGCTGATGTAGATATCCCGTCACCCTACCGGTCCGGCGGCCCAACCCGAACCGTGATCCAGTTGTTCACAGTGGAACCGGCTCTGCTTGTTGGCCCGGGTCCTCATATCAACTTCGCATTTCTTTATCGTTCCCAGAATGATTTCCGGCCTACTCAAGAAGATTTTCGGCAGCCGCAATGATCGGCTGATCAAGCAGTACATGCAGGTTGTCCGCAAGATCAATGCGCTGGAAGCGGGAACCAGTACGCTTTCTGACGACGCCCTGCGCGGCAAGACCGCCGATTTCAAGTCGCGCGTTGCCAACGGCGAGACACTCGACGCCTTGCTACCGGAGGCTTTCGCCGTGGTTCGCGAGGCCGGCAAGCGTACGCTGGGCATGCGTCACTTCGACGTCCAGCTGATCGGTGGCATGGTCCTGCACGACGGCAAGATCGCGGAAATGCGTACTGGTGAGGGAAAAACGCTGGTGGCGACGCTGGCGTCCTATCTGAATGCACTCTCCGGGAACGGTGTACATGTGGTAACGGTCAACGATTACCTGGCCAACCGCGACGCTGAGTGGATGGGGCGCCTGCATCGTTTTCTCGGCCTCAGCGTCGGCGTGAACCTGTCGCAAATGGCCCACGGGGACAAACAGGCGGCCTACGCTGCCGACATCACCTACGGGACCAACAACGAGTTCGGCTTCGATTACTTGCGCGACAACATGGTCTATTCCGGCACCGAGCGAGTCCAACGCAAGCTCAACTTCGCCATCGTCGACGAAGTGGATTCGATCCTCATCGACGAAGCGCGCACACCCCTGATCATTTCAGGCCAGGCTGAAGACCATACCGAACTGTACGTGCGCATGAACAAGGTCGCTCCGCTGCTCAAGCGCTGCGAGGTCGAGGATGGTCCGGGAGATTACTGGGTAGACGAAAAAGGCCATCAGATCCTGATGACCGAGGAGGGTCACGAGCACGCCGAAGAGATCCTGGCACAAGCTGGCCTGCTTCCTGACGGCGGCAGTCTCTACGATGCCTCCAACATCCTGATGATTCACCATCTGTACGCTGCACTGCGCGCCCACAACCTGTTCCTACGGGATCAGCAGTATGTAGTGCAGAATGGTGAGGTGATCATAGTAGACGAGTTCACCGGTCGCCTGATGTCCGGTCGTCGCTGGTCCGATGGTCTGCACCAAGCGGTCGAGGCCAAGGAAGGTGTCCGGATTCAGAACGAGAATCAGACCCTGGCATCGATCACCTTCCAGAACTACTTCCGAATGTACAGCAAGCTGTCCGGAATGACCGGCACTGCGGATACCGAAGCCTACGAGTTTCAGCAAATCTATGGTCTGGAAACTGTGGTCATCCCGACCAACCAGCCCATGCGCCGGACCGACCACAACGACCAGGTCTTCCGTACCGCCAAGGAGAAACACGCGGCGATCGTTGCCGATATTCGTGGCTGCCGCGAACGCGGCCAGCCGGTGCTGGTCGGCACCACCTCGATCGAGAATTCCGAGTTGCTCTCGGCCCTGCTGGACCACGAAAAACTGCCGCATCAGGTTCTCAACGCCAAGCAGCATGCGCGCGAAGCCGAAATCGTCCGCGAGGCCGGACGGCCGGGGATGATCACCATTGCCACCAACATGGCCGGTCGTGGAACCGACATCGTCCTCGGCGGCAGTATCGAGAAACTGATCACGCAACTCCGCGACGACGAGGCGCTTACCGATGCGGACCGCGAGGCGCGCATCAGCGTGATCCGTGCGGATTGGCAAAAGCTGCACGATCAGGTCGTCGCCGCCGGCGGCCTGCACATCATCGGCTCGGAACGTCATGAGTCGCGGCGGATCGACAATCAGTTGCGCGGCCGTTCGGGTCGCCAGGGCGATCCCGGTTCCTCACGCTTCTATCTCGCCCTCGATGACTCGCTGCTGCGCATTTTTGCCGGCGATCGCCTCAAGGCGATCATGGAGCGACTGAAAATGCCTGATGGCGAGGCGATCGAGCATCCGCTTGTCTCGCGCTCACTGGAATCAGCGCAGCGCAAGGTCGAGGCGCGCAACTTCGATATCCGCAAGCAACTTCTCGAATACGACGATGTCGCCAATGATCAGCGCAAAGTCATCTACGCGCAAAGGAACGAGTTGCTGGAAACTGACGATATCTCCGAAACCGTGACGGCGATGCGTGAAGGCGTGTTGCATGATACCTTCAGGCTTTACGTCCCGGCTGACAGTGTCGAGGAACAATGGGATCTGCACGGGCTCGAAAGAGCACTGGCCGCCGAACTCCAGTTGCAGATGCCGATGGCCGAGTGGTCAAGGAATGAACCGAACCTGAGCAGCGATGACATGCTGCGGCGGCTGATCGATACGGCTGCCGCTTCCTATGCGGCCAAGATCGAACTCGTGGGCGCCGATGCCTTCCATCCGTTCGAGCGTAACGTCATGCTGCAGAGCCTCGATACGCACTGGCGAGAACATCTGGCGGCGCTGGACCACCTGCGCCAGGGCATCCATCTGCGTGGCTACGCACAGAAGAACCCGAAACAGGAGTACAAACGCGAAGCTTTCGAGCTGTTCGAGCGCATGCTCGACAACATTCGCGTCGACGTGACGCGTCTCCTGGTCACCGTGCAGGTGCGCACTCAGGATGTCGAGGAAACCCTCCCGCATGCGGATGTGCAGAACGTCCGCTACCACCATGCGGACTATGATGAAGCCTTGGGGCAGGAGGGAGGCAGCGACACGGCGGCAACGCACGTGCAGAAACCGATGCATACCGGTGCCAAGGTAGGCCGCAATGAACCTTGCCCCTGCGGCTCGGGAAAGAAGTACAAATACTGCCATGGCAAGTTGTCGTAGTTTGTAGTTGTCCGGAGTGAACTGAACCGAAGCGCCAGGGTGCAAAAACGGTTCCCTGACAGATCCCCTGGCCGTGCTGACCTTCTCCGCCCGCGAGGTTGCAATGCCCGTCAATTACCGCACCCCTTCCCCCTCTCAACTGTTCCCGGTCACCGGCGTTCGCCTGGGTGTCGCCGAAGCGGGCATCCGCAAGCCTGACCGGCGCGACTTGACCTTGCTGTCGCTGGCAGAAGGGTCCCGAGTCGCTGGTGTGTTTACCACCAACCGCTTCTGTGCCGCACCGGTACAGGTCTGCCGTCGTCATCTCGAGCTCGGCAGCGATATCCGCGCGCTGGTGATCAATACTGGCGTTGCGAATGCTGGTACCGGTGAGCAGGGCTGGCAGGCGGCGGTGCACACCTGTGCCGCTACCGCTCACTTGCTGGGCATCGAGGACCGGCAGGTGCTGCCCTTCTCGACCGGCGTCATCCTCGAACCCTTGCCGGTCGATCGTCTGGTGGCCGGCCTGCCGCTCTGCGTCGCCGATCTCCAGGAGAACCACTGGCACGCCGCAGCGCACGCCATCATGACCACCGATACGGTCGCCAAAGCCGCCTCGCGGCGCCTCAATGTCTCCGGCCGGACGGTGACGATCACCGGCATCAGCAAGGGTGCCGGAATGATCCGGCCAAACATGGCAACCATGCTCGGTTTCATCGCTACCGACGCCGGCATCGCCACGCCCCTGCTGCAGCAGCTCTTGTGGACAGCCGCCGACGCCTCATTCAACAGCATCACCGTCGATGGAGACACCTCGACCAATGATTCCTTCCTCCTGATTGCGACGGGCGAGGCCGGCGTCGAGTTTGCCGACGCGGCTGCACCCGGCTACGCGGCGCTGTGCGAGGCAGTGGTCGCCGTTGCCGTCGAACTGGCGCAGGCAATCATTCGCGACGGCGAAGGCGCCAGCAAGTTCATCAGCATCGCCGTTGAAGAGGGCCGCGACCGTGCAGAATGCAAGCGCGTTGGCTATGCGATCGCGCACTCGCCGCTGGTCAAGACCGCTTTCTTCGCTTCCGATCCCAACCTCGGCCGCATCCTGGCCGCGATCGGCTACGCCGAGCTTGATGCTCTCGATGTGGGGCCAGTCAGCGTCTGGTTGAGCAGCGGCCAAACGGAGATTCTGGTTGCCGAAAGAGGCGGACGGGCGGCCTCCTACCACGAAGAAGACGGCGCCGCCATCATGCAACAAGCCGAGATTGGCATCCGCGTCGCACTCGGCCGCGGCACCGCCAGCGCCACCGTCTATACCTGTGATCTCACCTACGATTACGTGAAGATCAATGCGGACTATCGCAGCTAACCTGGGCATAACGACGCGCAGGTTGTATTGCAGTGGTTCGCAGCGCACGACTACCCGGGGCTCGTCGCTCCGCACCCAGCCATGACAGTTGCAGATCGCGTAGCGCAGGTCTACCTGATCGTTCTCTTTGGCATAGCTGTCGCTAAGCAAATCGGGAAGCTGGCGGCGGACATTCCTGACATTCCATATACCCAACTGGTAACGAAGTCGACGAATTTTTTCACTTCGTAGTCTATGGCCTGCTGAGCACGAAGATTCACGCCCTGCTTGAAGGGCTCGGTTTACTCGCCCGCTTTCGACTCACCGGAAGACAGGCCGGCGATAGTCCACCAGCACCGCCGTTACTACAAAACTGGCATCCAGACTCTGTCGGCACCGAGAAGGCCCACAACACCGACCTGATCCTTGAACACCTCGCGGTCAACAACATCAAGGACGGTAAGGATCTCATGCCAGAAACGACCATTCAAGGAAACTGTCCAACTCACCAACTGGAGAACAACCCCATGAATCGCTACAGTCGAAATGAAGCTGCTATCGCCGAACTGAACGCTGAACAGTATCGGGTCACTCAGCAGAACGGCACGGAATATCCCGGCACCGGCGAATATATGCCCAACCACGCGCCGGGCATATCTGTCGACATCGTCTCTGGCAAGCTCCTGTCCGCCTCCAGTGACAAGCTCGAATTCGGCTGCGGCTGGCCGAGCTTCCCCAAGCCCATGATTTCTTCTCACCTGCTCAAACTGAACAACATGATGAACAACATGAGCCACGGCATGATCCGTGCGGAAGTCCATTCCGCCCATGGCGACAGCCATCCTGGTCACGTCTTTCCCGACGATCCGCAGGGCCGGGGAGGCTTGCGCTGCTGCATCGATTCCGCGTCCTTACGCTTCATCGCCCTGGAACGGATGGCAACCGAAGGCTACGCAGAATATATCGATCAAGTGGAGGTGAAATAATGATAAACACCGAACGCGCAATGCTTGCCGGCGGCTGCTTCTGGGGCATGCAGGGACTCATCCGCCGCCTACCCGGCGTTGTCGCCACCCGCGTCGGATACACCGGCGGCGACTTGCCTCACGCAACCTACCGCAACCACGGTTCCCACGCGGAAGGCATCGAAATATTCTTTGACCCGGAGCAGATCAGCTATCGACGCCTGCTAGAATTCTTCTTCCAGATCCACGATCCAACCACGCGCAATCGCCAGGGCAACGACATCGGTTCATCCTACCGCTCTGCCATCTACTATGAAAACGAAGCGCAGCGGCAAATCGCCCTGGACACCATCGCTGATGTCAATGCATCCGGCCTCTGGCCTGGCAAGGTGGTTACAGAGCTCAAACCCGTCGGCAGTTTCTGGGAGGCTGAACCGGAACACCAAGACTATCTGGAACGCTATCCAAACGGATATACTTGCCACTATCCGCGCCCCAACTGGGTGCTGCCGCGAAGGAACGGAAAATAGGCAAATAGAAAGCGAAGCACGGATCGAATTAGTCGACCCTGCAACATTCGTTGAGCTGCCTAGCAACACCACTTCCGGCGCGCGAGGGGCATGTCGGCACGCCTCGTTCTCTGGAATCGCCGCCAACAGCGTCAGCCACAGCAAGCGCAAAAAAACCGCCTTCAGTCCTAGGCGAACCATCGCCCGCAATAACCCGCACAGGTTCCCGCCAAGATGGCTCGGAAAAGCTTCGGCCGGCTACATGAGATTCTGGCCAGTTTCCGGTGAGAAGCCGAAGGCGACAACTGCGCGCCACGCATCGTCAAGCTTGCTGCTGCCGGGGCTTACCTCGCTGACGATCTGTGCGCGACTCGACCTTGACCCGGTGCAGGCAGCCGTCAACTCGGCAACTGCGGCGATGATGGAAGCTGGCGACGTGAAAGAGGCGGCGGAAGTAGTGCAGTTGCCGAAGCGGGGCGCAGCTTGAAACTGATCTATCGTCAACATGCCGTGCGGCGAATGTTTGAGCTCGGCATATCGACTGCCGACGTTTCCTCGGCACAGGTATCGGGCCGCGTGATCGAAGACTACCCGACCGATACCCCTTACCTAAGCTGCCTATGGCTGGGCTTTGCCGGCAACTGCCCCTTGCATCTGGTGTATGCCGACAACCCCGCCCCGATGGTGAACGCATCATCATTACCGTCCATGAACCCGATCCCGCCCTGTGGCTGGCGGACCGCAACGAGGAAAAACCCATGAAATGCCCTATCTGCCGACACGGCGAAACCCGACCCGGTGCTGTAACTGTTCCACTTGAACGCACGGCATGACCATTGTTTTCCGCCAAGTCCCGGCGCTGCTGTGCGAGAACTGCGGCGAAGCCTTCCATGACGAGGTTGTTACCGCGGCCTTGCTGAAACAAGCCGAACAGGCGGCCCTGGCAGGCGTGGAAATCGACGTGCGGCGCTTCGCGGTGGCCGCGTGATCCTGCACACCACGGAAGTAACCTCGCTGCCGAGTTATCGCCTGTTCCTGCGCTTCAGCAACGGCGAAGTGTTCGAGGCGCTACGCGATCCGCTGCTGTTCGCCACGGCCAGCCAGCATCCGGTCATGCGCACGGCGGCATGGGCAAACGGCTCGGAGCTTGCGCCCGAATTCCTGCTCGATCTGATGGAGGCGCAGCAAGGCAACCGGGCTGCATGAGAACGTGAGAATCAAGAAAGCAGCGACCTGACATGAGGAACCAACGATGCAAGCAACGCTATACCAGTCTGATTTCTACACATGGGCACGCCAACAAGCTGACCTGCTGCGCGAAGGGCGTTTTGATACTCTCGATGCGGAACACTTGATTGAGGAACTCGAAGCGATGGGATCACGTGAACGGCGCGAACTGGCGAACAGGTTGACGGTTCTTCTGACGCACCTGCTGAAGTGGCAGTTTCAACCATCGAGGCAAGGCGCGTCTTGGACGCTGACCATCCGTGTGCAACGCATGGACATTGCCGACTTGCTCAACGATGAGCCGGGCTTGATTCCCGAGATTCCCCAAGCGTTCGAGAAGGCATATCGCAAGGCGCGACTGCTGGCGGCGAACGAAACGGGCATGGATGAAGCGACCTTTCCCAAGCAATCGCCATACACCATCGAACAGACGATGGCGGATGACTACCTGCCTGAAGGCAACTGAGCAAACCTGAGTTTTGCCGCGCCTATCTCGACGGAGAGAAAACCGGGAACCCTTGCCCGGCTGGCGCGGCAACCTGAACCAAAGGCGAAGCGTGGAAGGCTTCGCGCCATCAACCGCAGAAACCGGGCTGGAAAAGAGGATCGATGCGATGAGCAACGTCGACAACCGATTCTCCAGTATCTCGACAAGCTGAAGCCCACCGGCTCCGACACAATGCTGGCATGTTGCCCCGCGCATGACGACCGCTGGCCAAGTCTCACGATTCGGGCCACGGACGACGGCCGGAAACTCGTGCATTGCTTTTCTGGATGCTCAGTCGAGGAGGTTCTTGCCGCTGTTGGCCTGACTTTTTCCGACCTGTTCCTCCCTCGCGCGGTGGATCACTTGGTCCAGCCGGAGCACCAACCATTCCCCGCAACTGATGTACTTCGCGCGATCGGGTTCGAGGCGCTTGTGGTCTGCGCGTCTGCGGTGGCCGTGTTCGCAGGCAAGCCCTTCAGCCAACAGGACCGCGAGCGGCTGATCCTGGCCGCCTCGCGAATTCAGGCGGCGATGACGGTGGCGGGAGTGTCCCACGGATAAAGGCGTCGGACGAGGCGAATCGTTTCTTGACGACGCGACCAGCAGGGTGAGTGCTCGCAGGCTATGCAGGCGGCACCACGATCCGGGCAAAGGCCCAGAAGTATCGGCCGGCCGAAGAATCATCGCCAACGGGCGATTCTGCAAGCCCTGCCATGGCCTGAACCGCAACAGCTGTCTGCCAAGATCGAGCCGGAACCCTACCCGATTGACGCACTGCCCAAAACCATCCGGGCAACGATGGAAGAGGTTGCAGGAGTCGTCAAGGCACCTTGGCCATAGTCGCATCGTCTGCATTCGGCGCGCTGTCGCTGGTCTGTCAGGCACATGCGGATGTCAAGCGCGCTGAAAAGCTGACCTGGCCTGTCAGCTTGTTTATCCTCGTGATTGGCGATAGCGGAGAGCGCAAGACGACGTGTGACGGGTTCTTCGTGACGGCAGTTCGCGAGTATCAAGAGCGGCAAGCCAAGGCGATAAAACCGGATCTTGAGCGCCACGATGCCGAAATGGACACGTGGTCAGCGGAGCGCAACGGAATTCTTGAGGCGATCAAGGCGGCGGGAAAATCTGGCAAGTCGACTGACGATCTGCGCGCCAGTCTCGCGCAACCGCAACACGACAAGCCCGAAGCGCCGAGCGTGCCACGGCTGTTACTCGGCGACGAGACGCCGGAGAATCTCACCTGGCGGCTGGCGAAGCAATGGCCATCGGCGGGCGTGGTAATCAGAACGCATCAGGAGGCGGCCGATGGCAGAAATGGCGACGCCGGACGAAGGCGGAAGGACAGCGCTATCGGCGCAGCCAGTACCGACGTATTGACTACGCGGCCGTGGGCAACACCGCGGCAAAGATCATTGACAGGGAAGTGCGCACGGCGCCAGGTAGCGGCGGCTGAAGCCGTGGCTGCTGCAGATGCGGAGCGCCCCCGCGAGCGCGATCGCGACCTGGGACACTTCGGCGCCCATCTGGTCTACGTCTTCAAGTATGCATTCGGCCTAGGCGTGCACGATGTCGCCGTGTTTGGTGGCGACCAGTCGGCGCGTCGTGCAATGCAGGAGGCGCGCGTTCAGGCTATTCTCCAGCCTGGACAAGCGCTTGCTGACAAAGGGGTTGGATACGCCCAGTTCGCGCGCGGTGGCGGCTAGGCTGCGCTGTTTCAGCACGGCGCAAAACAGACGCAAATCTTCGAGCAGAGATTTATCGTTCAAGAAATGCCTTCGTCATGGCAACGATATTGGGGATTGCTAAAAGCATCGTGTCCGCTAATCTACACCTATCATCGAAATTGAGGAGGAAATCGCAATGGCCGCATATCGCATCGCCGTGGTCGCCGGAGACGGCATAGGCCGTGAAGTCATGCCCGAAGGGCTGCGCGTGGTCGAAGCCGCCGCGCGCAAGTTCGGCATAACGATCGAATTCACGCATTTCGACTGGGCGCACTGCGACTATTACCTCGCGCACGGCAAAATGATGCCGGACGACTGGTTCGCGCAACTGAAGCCGTTCGACGCCATCTTTTTCGGCGCCGTGGGCTGGCCGGACAAGGTGCCGGACCATATTTCGCTATGGGGTTCGTTGCTGCGTTTCCGGCGCGAATTCGACCAGTACGTGAACTTGCGGCCGGTGCGGCTCATGCCCGGCGTGCCCTGCCCACTGGCCAACCGCAAGGTGGGCGACATCGATTTTTACGTGGTGCGCGAAAACACCGAAGGCGAATATTCGTCCGTGGGCGGGCGCATGTTCGAAGGCACGGAGCGCGAAACCGTGCTGCAGGAATCCATATTCACGCGCAAGGGCGTGGATCGCATTCTGAAGTACGCCTTCGAACTGGCCGCCAGCCGCCCGAAAAAGCACCTGACTTCGGCCACCAAATCCAACGGCATTGCCATCAGCATGCCGTTCTGGGACGAGTGCGTGGAAGCGCTGGCACTGTCCTACCCGGACGTAGTGTGGGACAAGTACCATATCGACATCCTGACCGCGCGCTTCGTGCTCAGCCCGGAACGTTTCGACGTAGTGGTGGCGTCCAACCTGTTCGGCGACATTCTGTCCGACCTGGGACCGGCCTGCGCTGGCACCATAGGCATCGCGCCTTCGGCCAATCTGAACCCGGAGCGGGATTTTCCTTCGCTTTTCGAACCCGTGCATGGTTCGGCACCGGACATTAACGGGCGCAATATCGCGAACCCGGTCGCCATGATATGGTCCGGCGCCATGATGCTGGATTTTCTTGGCCACCGCGACGCGCACGACGCCATATTGCGCGCCGTCGAAACCGTGCTGGTGGAAGGTCCGCGCACGCCGGACATGGGCGGCAAGGCCAGTACCACAGATATGGGACGGGCAATCGCCGGAACCATATAATTCTGTAAGTGTAAATTCACAAAAAAGGTGGACAGACCTGTGGAAAACCTCGCGCAAGCCCTGCGGCATGGGGCTTGCTCAAGCCCTGCGGCATGGGGCTTGCGGTGGGGTGCCACAATATTTAGCGACTGGCAGAGGGGCCATTGAACAACGGGGAGAGGTCATGGATCAGAACTTGTTCCCGGGGTTTGAATTGCGCGACATGGAAGTCGGCGAGGGCATGCGCCTGCGCGTGCGCACGGACGGCTCCGGGCCGCCGCTCCTGCTGCTGCACGGCCACCCGCAAACTCACGCCATATGGCACGAGGTGGCATTGGAACTGGCGCGCCGCTACACGCTCGTGGCGCCCGATTTGCGCGGCTATGGCGATTCATCGCGTCCGCCCAGGCTGCCGGACCATTCCGATTACGCCAAGCGTGCGATGGCGCTGGACGTGTTGCACCCGATGCGGCAGTTGGGCCACGAGCGCTTCGACGTGCTGGCGCACGACCACGGCGCGCGCGTGGCGCACCGCCTCGCAGCCGATCACGCCGAGGCGGTGGGCCGCATGGTGCTACTGGATATCGCGCCCACACTGGCGATGTACGAACAGACCAACGAAACCTTCGCGCGCGCCTAGTGGCACTGGTTTTTCCTGATCCAGCGCGCGCCCATGCCGGAGCGCCTGATCGAAGCTGACCCGGAAGCCTACTTGCGCAACGTGATGGTCAGCCGGCGCGCCGGCATGGCGCCCTTCGACCCCCGCGCGCTGGCCGAATACGAACGCTGCATGGCCCTGCCGGGCGCGGCCCACTCGCTGTGCGAGGACTACCGCGCCGCCGGTATAGACCTCGAACACGACCGCGCCGACCGCGCGGCCGGTCACCGCTTGGTCATGCCGCTACTGGTGCTGTGGGGCGAACTGGGCATCATAGAGCTCTGTTTCGACGCACTGGCCGAATGGCGCAAGGTGGCCGACGACATACAGGGGCCACAGCCTGCCTTGCGGGCACTACATACCCGAAGAAGCGTCGCTGGCCCTGCTTGCCGCTGTGCTTCCTTTCCTCCTGGCCGGGCGCGGCTAGTCCGCTGAAACATGGAGTTCGCACCTGCCTAAATTGATGTTTACGCTGTGACGTACCTCGATGCATATGGTGATAGTCAGATTAGGGAAAATTTGCATTGTGTCGTGTCAGTCATCCGGGGTTCCTGCACACTCCAATTCACGCATCCCGGAAAATCCGTTCATGGTGAGCCTGTCGAACCCTGAACGGATATTCAGCGCAGCACCTGTCGATGCTCGACCAATAGTGCCTTACAAACGCCCTTCGACAGGCTCAGGGCGAACGGTGGAGGGGAATCCGACGCCGCACTTTCGCTGCGCGACCCGGTGCAATCCAACTGTTTCGTCGGACGGGTGAAGACACACGTGGCAGTTAGAACTTGGTCGGAAGGATTTCCGGCTTTTCGGTCGTTCTTCAGCATTCGTAGGGCGGAGGAGCCGAATGCGTAATCCTCCGTAGGGTGCCACCCAGACTTCGACGGATAGGAATTTCAACGCTTTTTTTGTTGGGTGTCGGGGCAGTTGAGTCTTGGTTAACTGCCAAATTGACGAGCGAGAATCCTGAAGTCCGACTATGAAAGCCTGCTGCATCATGCCTGAGGCCATGCCGGCGAGGGCGAGGATCAGGGTTTGTTCGGTGATGCGGCAAGCGGCGGTAATGTCAACCCGGGTTCGCCTGAGTGTGCGCAATACCCAGGTAACCACATGCCGCCCGCGCCTTCGATCGAAATCGATCGTGTGGCCCGCCGTGCCATCGTGGGCGGTCGTCAGATCGAGCCCGCCGAGTTGGCAACCCTTGCCGATGCCAGCCTCACCTGGGACCAGGCGGCACCTCGGCGCCGCCTGCCGGGGTGAGAGTCAGGCGAGCAGGAGCATTCGGCCAGTCCGGAAAGTTCGAATCTCTTGGCCGCGGTGGCGGCATTCCTAGACACTCAATCGGTTTCCCGCACGAACACGAAACCAAGCAAGCCGATTGAGGCCACCCGGTCGCCCACCTTGGTGTACGACGCAATTCCGAGCGAATGGTAGTTGGAAATGAACGAGGCCAGCCGGCCTATGCCCAGAAGGCCGGCAAGTTCGCTGCGCTCTGCGATCACGTCGGCGATGCGCTGGCGGTGCCGCTCGGGAGAGGGATTGAGGACGACAGCGGCAACGAGAATGGCAAGCGCGATGAGTCCGGTGCGAACTGACTTGTTCATGGTGTCATTCTCCTTTGAGGGAAAGCGCAGATCCCTGCCCTGAAGGCAATTCCAGATCGGCCCATCAAACCGGGCATTGCCGACGAGGCCGCAGGGGTCGGTCCGCCCGGGTCGACGCGGGCTACGCCGTTCATCCGCTGGCTCCAATGACCTTGCGCGTTTGCCGTAAAGCCTTCCCGCAGGGAGAGTCTTTTGCGCCACCGGTTTCGATGAGGGGTAGCAAGGCGAGAGGCGGCGCGACCAAGCCCAGAACAACCGAGCCAGCGACTCTCGCAGTCAGGGGCAGAGGTTCCGGTGCGAGGGACGGTCTTGCGAAGGTTCCGCTGATCAGGATCGGTCCGCGTAGAGCGACCAGGCTCCCATCCTTTGGCGACGAGCGCAAGTGCAAATCCAGCGTCTCATCGCGGAAATCCACCTGGCCTTCAGCCCGAACCACCATGTGCTCGGTATCGAGAAAGAGGGTCCGCGGCCGCAGCACCCCTCTGCGTGCATCAAGGTCGCCCACCAGACAGCGAATCTGCTCCTTCTGTCCGCCCGCCAGCCAAGCGATGAGCCCATTGGCGATATCCAGGTTCGCGAGGCGCATGAGAAGCCGGCTGGTACTGCCCCCATCCATGGCAACGGCTACCTCGCCTTCCGCGCTCGCCAGCAACTGGGCGACGGAATTTCCTGCCATGACAAGTCTTATGCGCCCGTCCAGAGAGCCGCTAGTGAAGTTCTGCGACTCGGCCTGCGGCGGCATGAGTTCGCGCAAGTGAAGACGGCTCGCCTGAAGATCGACAAGGGCCTCGGCAGGTTGTCGCCGGGCGTCGAGCTGGAGACTGCCGGCAATCTCACCCTTGGCCAAGCCGACCTTGAGCCCGTCTAGGCTGACCCTACGGTCGTCGATGCGCAAGCGGCCACTGGCAGCTTCGAAGGGAACGCGGGAGCCACGGATCGTACCGACCGCGAAATTCAGGTCCACATCGGCCGCGGCAATCTTCTCGAACCCCAGCGACAGCACGGGAAGAACTCTGCCAGGAGGTGGCGGGACGGCACGACCACTTTCTGCGCGCCCCCCGATGAACCCTGAGAGTTCAGCGAGGTCCAGGCGGCGGGACCGCAAGTCGGCCCGCAGTTGTTGTTTCTCGCCGGTGCGGTCGATGGCAAGTTCACCTGCGACGTCGCTTTTACCCAGAACGCCATCGATATGGTCAAATCGCCACAGGCCACCACGGCGAGAAAGCTGGGCCTGCAGACGATAGGCCGAAGTCGGCGGAAAAGGCACTCCGGTCAGCGGATACAATTCCGCCAGACTGCGCCCGCGCAGATCGAAACGGACATTCATGTCCTCCAGGCGAACCAGATCGGTTACCTTGCCTTCGATTGCAAACCGGGTCTCGCCGATGCGCCCTTGCATGGCAATAGGATAGGGCGATCCCGCCGCAGTCACGTCGCGAACGCTGCCCGACTCGCCGGAGACTTCCAGGCGTTGGTCCTGCCAGCGCCCACTCGCTTGCCAATGCAGGCGCCCCGTCGCGTCTTCGGTGTCGATGACCAGGATCCCCTCGCTCCTGCGCGAGGGCAGATCGACCTGAACCCGGCCATTGTGGATGCGCACACTCTCGAAGCGCAACGAAGCCGCCTCGGACCCGTACCCGCCCTGCGGCCAATTGCCCTGCCCAGCGGCATCCTCCTCGATATGAATCCGCGCGTCTTCGACCTGAAGGGAAGGCAGGCCCCATTCGCCGCGCAGGGCCGCAGCCACATCGAGCGCAATCGAAACGCGGCCGATATCCGCGAACGATTCGGCGCGCCCCCCCGGAAAATTGGCAATTCGGACCCTCTCGGCTGAGAAGGTAGGCCAAGCGCTCCAGGGATGCACCTCGAGAGGCCCGTCGAAGCGGATCTCGCGGTGCAGCCGATTGCTTACGATATGTTCGAGGGGCCGGCGCAGCCAGTTCCAGTCGAAGAGGGCTGCCCCCAGGCCCACCGCCGCACAGGCCAGAAGAATCCAGGCAAGGCGACGTGGCAAGGGTATTGGCATTCTGATCGGATTGCCGAGTTGTCCACTTTACTGATCCATAGTCGCCAATAAAGGTTCCCGCAAAGTGCAGGCCACTCGGCGTTCTCCATCGCGAGACGGCTGGAGACGCTCACGGATCCGGCCTTGAGCGCAATGCCCGCTCACCAACCCAAGGCGATCAGCGCCCCCGGCTACCGCTTTTATGCCGGGGCGCCTGCCCGCCCGGGAAACGGGAATCGCTCCGCTGACCAGGATTACTGGGAGCTGATTTGGCGGCGGGCGCCACCGGAGCGCGCGGGACGACAAGCAACGGAACACTGGTAGTGGAGCCGGGCCGCTGAGGAAGCGTACTGGCAGCATTGGCCGGGCGCCCGTCCCGCCGCGACGGTCCGCCGCGGTCGTGGGAGAGGCGGACACCCCTTCAGCCGCCGCCTGTCAGGTGGCGCTCGCATGCTTACGCCAGTGCTCGCTTCAGCCTGCTCACAGAGCGTGACAGGATGTCACAACAAGACGGTCGTCCTGTCCATGCGCCGGCGCGTTACCTAGAAATACAGACAATAAAGGAGTCCACCATGCAACGTTCACTATTCGTTCTTGTACTGGCAGCCGTCACTGTCGCCGGCAGCTTGCCAGTATGTGCCGCCGAGGTTGGCGTATCGGTCAGCATCGGCCAGCCCGGTTTCTATGGTCACCTGAACATCGGTGGCTATCCGCCACCACAACTCATCTACCGGCAGCCGGTGCTCGTCGAGCGGGTGCCGGTTGTGCGTCCGCCGATCTATCTGAACGTTCCGCCTAGCCAAGTCAGACGTTGGCGGCGGTATTGCGGCGCGTATGAGGCCTGTGGCGAGCGGGTCTATTTCGTGCGCAACAGCTGGTATGAACGCGTGTATGTCCCTCGCTACCAGGAATACCAGTATGACCGGCGACCCGAGCGTCACGACGAGTACCGGGGTAAGCATGGTCACGGGAAGTGGAACATGCACCACGGTGGCGGTCGGGATCACGGTCACCGTGACTGAACGACTGGTGCTGGGTACACTGACGTACAGACGACAGCGGTCGACAGGACTGATTATCGCCAGACAATCAGAGGGTTCGGCAGATCCCCGTGCAGGGGCTGGCGAATGACTCCCTTGCGCCTGCTCAAGGTTAATTTCTGGAGCAGATCATGAGCCATCATCCCTCCCATCAACGCCAGCGATACAGACTTTTTGGCAGTCTTGCCGCGTTTCCCTTCGCAGAGGCCTGTTGGCCCTCGTCATCCCTCTGCCGTGCGCGCCACTGCTGGCCGGGACAGCGGGCGACGTGAAGCGAGCCAACACCGCCAGCGCCCCGCAGACACAGATTGCCTGGATGAGTGGCGGCATCGGCGACGAGGCGCTTGCAGATATGCGCAAGGTTGCGGAAGCCTACAACGTACGCGTCGTATTCAGTAAACCGAGTGGCAACTACCTCGCTGGAATACCGTTTACCGTGGCCCGACTGGCAAGCGGAAATCAAATCAGCAGCAGAACTTTTCGGCGGTCAGCGACGGTCCGCTGCTGTACCTGAAGTTGCCTCCGGGGTCCTACCAGATCGCTGCCCAGATCGACGGGATTTGGCAGAGCCAGCATGTCCAAGCCGGCGCGCCCGGAAACTAGGCCGAGGTGTCGTTTGTCGCCAAGGCCAAGTGACTCCTCAGGCACGGATAGGAATTTCAACGCCCTTTTCCTTGAGTGTCGGGGCCGTTGAGTCTTGGTCAACTGCCGAATTGACGAGCGAAACGCCTTTAAGTCCCCGTACAGAAGCCTGCTGCATCCCGCCTGAGGCCGTGTGCCGACGACGTTTCTTGTCGCCGGCACGGCCTCAGACACGAGTTCCACCGGACAGGTGACGAGCACGCGTCGGTTGGCGCCTGGTTACCCCGTGATCCGCTGAGCGCGCTCGTCATCCGGTGCGGCCTGCTGACCTGCCGAGGGGGCGACTCGCTCCCCGCCTTCCGGCGGCGCCAGCGCCGTCACCACGGCCCGCATTGGCGCGTTCGGTGCCCGTACCCAGACGTCGCGATGCCGGTATCTTCGCGGTGGCGGCATCAGCGCCGCCAGACGGTCCAACAGTTCCCTCGGCGTCAGAATCAGCTGATGCTGACGCCGGGGCCGGGCTTGACAGATATTCGGCGTTGATCTTGCGCAAGCGCTCCGGTGCGAACGCCGGCCACGCGCAGTAGCGGAGCAGACGTTCCAGGCCGCGGCGATCGTTGGCTTCGAGGGGTACCTCAGCGTCGACCGAAAAATCGCCGCCGTGCGCCCAGTCGGCCATGGCCTGCGCCTCGTCCTCGGTCAGAAACCCTAGGCGTTGCAGCACCCGCTGCAAGCGCCGCCGCACCGATGTCTGAACCGCCGTGAGCGCCGACGGGTCGAGGCAGAGGGCCTCGAGAAACAACACATCAGCGCTGGTCTCGGCATCAAATACGCCATCGACGACGACGCCTACAAATGTTGAAAACAGCATCGGATGCCTGGCGACGCGCCTAACGACGCGCCGTCAGGGTGCGTTATCCGCTCAGGTGGACCTTGCCTTGGTGTTCCTGCGGGGGAATCCGAGGCCAGCCAGCGCCAGGGCAGCCAGCGAAAAAGTGGCCGGTTCGGGGACATCATTGACCGCCAGGCGCGCGATGGCCTGGGGTTCGAAGCGCTCGACGGTGACCGTTAGCACGGACTCGCCGAAATAGAAATCCCCAATGTATGAGCCGTTGCCGTTGCCGATACGGCTGTCGATCAGCTTGCTGACGAGTTCGCCATCGGTCATCGCAGTGAACGGGGAAATGAAGTCATAGACAAAACTGCCGTTTACCTGAAATTTGTCCGAGACAAGTTGATTGTCGAGGTAGATGTCGACTTTCTCGGCACGGTCACCAGGGCCACCATCGTCGTGCAAGAACAGCTCCAGCGAAACGGCAGTGATGGTGTCGGTGGCGGTGTTGAACCCCTGAGACAGGATGCTTTGCGTGAAGCTGTAGGTGGTGTTGGCCGAGTTCAGAAGAACAGGGCTGGCAGGGGTATAGGTATTGACGAACGTGACCGGCGATGCAGCCGCTGTTCCAATGGATAGCGCAGCGAGCACGAGGGCCAGGCAGCTTGAGGATAGAGTTGATTTCATGAAAAGTTCCCTGAGTGGTTTGCCGGCTCAAATGGATTGCCAGCCTGCTGTGGAGTATTCCGGCTTCTCTGGATCAAGAACAGGAACAAATTCACCTGTGGGTCAATAAGCTGTGGCGCTCTGGAAATGTGGTCGGTATTGTAATGCCCCCCTGCAATCCGGCCGGGATGTGGCTGCTGGATGCTCGGCGATTGAATGACGGCACGTTGCCGGCAGGACACGCGCAGGCCCGGTGCAAGGGGACTACCACGGATAGGAATTTCAACGCCCTTTTGCTTGAGGGCCATAGACTGGGGTGAGCTTGCGAACCCCAGCGTTTGTGCGCAATAACCGTCGTCTGTCCACTAATTCCGTGCTATCCACCCCCCTTTCGATACGGTAAGAATCCGAATCGAATGCTTGGGCGATCACGCATCGACCTCGGGCGCACTTGCGATGGCGGGTTGCTGTGTGTAGGCTTTGAATGCCTACATAACGGAGGCTTGCCATGCCTCGTGCCCTCGTTGAAGACAGCAGCCGGCATGCGCTTGCTGCTACGCGTCAGGTCATTGAGGATGACGAACCCTTGAAATTGTCGGAACGGGACAGTCTGCGAGTGCTGGATGTGCTGGGAAATCCGCCCGCGCCCACTGCCAAATTGCTGGCGGCATCACACAAGCTGCCGCGCGGCGGGTGAACCTGCCCGAATGGCGGGAATCGCCGATCGCGAGTGCTCATGATCGCGAGGCGTTCGATTGCGGTGTCGCGGACCTGAACGAATTCCTAATGTGTTTCGCTCGTCAGAGCCATGACCGATCCCGATCACGATAACCTGGCGACGTTCCGCCGACGTTCTCTTGACGAATTGAGCGACCTGTTCGTCCAGATCCGGGAGATGGCCAAGGAAATGAAGCTGCTCAAGCTAGGCAATGTCTGTCTTGACGGCACGAAGATCCAAGCCAACGCCTCAAGGCGCAGCGCGCTCTCGCACGGACACATCGAAAAGCGGGAAGCCCAGATCAAGGCCAAGGTGCAGGAACTGTTTGCCCTGGCCGAACAGGGAATCAAGCCGACGTTCCTGACGGTGTCAGCCTTCCGGACGAAATCAAGCGCCGTGAAGATCGGCTGGCGGCAATGGCCGTGGCCAAAGCGAAGATGGCTGACCGAGCCGAGGAGTACAATCAAAGAGAGAAAGCCGAGTACGACGACAAGATGGCGCGGCGGGTAGCCAAGGAAGAAGCGGCCGGCAAGAAGTTGGGCGGGAAGCTGCCGAAAGCCCCCGCGCCCGGCGCACGGGACAGTGACCAGATCAATCTGACCGACGAAGAATCGCGCATCATGCTGCCGGTGGCCGGCGGCGGCTTCGAACCAGCGTAAAACGCCCAGGCTGGAGTGGATGCCGCCACACGGCTGGTGGTGGTGGCCGGCATGACACAGGCCTCCCATGACAAAGAGCAGGTCGAGCCGATGCTGGCAATGCTCGAGGCACCAGCCGAGGTACTCGGCCCCGTGGAAAGTCTGATTGCCGACAGTGGCTTCTGCAGCGAGAAGAACATCAAGGCGTGTGAGGCAGCCGGCATCGTCCTCTTGATCGCGGTGGCTCGCGACGAGCATCCTCCTGACTGGCGGCAGCGGCACAGCGAACCGGCAGCGCTACCGGAACATGCGACACCCGTGCAGGCCCTGTCGCATTGCATGCAGACACCTGGTGAAATTTGGCGGTTTCCCCGGACTTCAAGTCCGACAGACTGCGAGAAAGGCAGCGCCCGAGGCATGGATGGGAGCCGGCCTGCTGAACTGCGAAGGCGGGAAGCCCAGGACGATGGGCTGGCGCACCGTCGGACGGGTGAATGACTTGAGCCGAGGTGGCTGAATCTGTGTGGCAACAGTAGAAGTCGGCGGGATCATGGTCCGCCTCGACGGGTTTCCCTTTGTTCGCCGCTGCCCGTGAGGTAAAGTGCAGGGCTCGTGCCAGTCGGCATCAAAACGGAACCTGACCGTTCATGGCTCTCAAGAAATCCGGACTCTACTCCTCCCTCTGGCAAAGCTGCGACGAACTGCGCGGCGGCATGGACGCCAGCCAGTACAAGGACTACGTGCTGGTGCTGCTGTTCGTGAAGTACGTCAGCGACAAGTACGCCGGCCAATTCTTTGCGCCGATCACCATCCCGCCGGGTGCCAGCTTTGCCGACATGGTGGCGCTCAAGGGCAAGAGCGACATCGGCGACCAGATCAACAAGAAGATCCTCGGGCCGCTGGCCGTGGCCAACAAGCTCTCGGAGATGCCGGACTTCGCCGATGCCACCAAGCTCGGCAGCGGCAAGGAACTGGTCGACCGGCTCACCAACCTGATCGCGATCTTCGAGAACCCGGCGCTCGACTTCTCGAAGAACCGCGCCGACGGCGACGACATCCTCGGCGACGCCTACGAGTACCTCATGCGCCACTTCGCCACCGAGAGTGGCAAGAGCAAGGGCCAGTTCTACACACCGGCCGAGGTCAGCCGCGTCATGGCCAGCATCCTGGGCATCGGCCGCGCCGAGACCACCAGCGCCACGACGGTCTACGACCCCACCTGCGGCTCGGGCTCGCTGCTGCTCAAGGTGGGCGATGCCGCCAAGGCCAAGGTCACGCTCTACGGGCAGGAGAAGGACTCCGCCACCGCCGGCCTGGCGCGCATGAACATGATCCTGCACGACAACCCGACGGCGCTCGTCAAGCAGGGCAACACGCTGGCCAACCCGCTGTTCACCGACGCCGCCGGCCAGCTCAAGACCTTCGACTATGTCGTCGCCAATCCGCCCTTCAGCGACAAGCGCTGGAGCACCGGCCTCGACCCCGCCAACGACCCGCACGAACGCTTCAAGCACTACGGCACGCCGCCCGCCAAGCAGGGCGACTACGCCTACCTGCTGCACATCCTGCGCTCGCTCAAGAGCACCGGCAGGGGCGCCTGCATCCTGCCGCACGGCGTGCTGTTCCGCGGCAACGCGGAAGGGCTGATCCGCAGGAACCTCGTCCAGCGCGGCTACATCCTGGGCATCATCGGCCTGCCGGCCAACCTGTTCTACGGCACCGGCATCCCGGCCTGCATCATCGTGCTCGACAAGGCGCAGGCCCAGGCGCGCGCATCGGCCGAAGGCGGCATCTTCATGATCGACGCCAGCAAGGGCTTCCGCAAGGACGGCCCGAAGAACCGCCTGCGCGAGCAGGACATCCACCGCATCGTCGACACCTTCACCCGCCAGGTGGACATCCCCGGCTACGCGCGCCGGGTGCCGCTGGCCGAGATCAGCGACGCGAAGAACGACTTCAACCTCAATCTGCCGCGCTACATCGACAGCACCGAACCCGAGGACCTGCAGGACATCGACGCCCACCTGCGCGGCGGCATCCCCGACCGCGAACTGGATGCGCTGGCGCCCTACTGGCAAGTCTTCCCCGCCGTGCGCGCCGCGCTCTTCGAGCCGGCCGGCCGCCCCGGCTACAGCCAGCTCCGCGTCGCACCCGCCGACATCAAGCCTACCATCTTCAGCCACGCCGAGTTCACCGCCTTCATCGCCGCTGCCACCGATCTCTTCGAGCAATGGAAGGCCGCCAACACCCCGCACCTACGCGGCTTCGCGAAGGACGGCCACCCCAAGGCCCTGATCGGGACCATCTCCGAGGCGTTGCTGCTTGCCTTCGAGCACGCCCCGCTGCTCGACGCCTACGACATCTACCAGCACCTGATGGACTACTGGGGCGAGACGATGCAGGACGACTGCTACCTCATCGCCGCCGACGGCTGGGTGGCCGCCGCCCAACCCCGGCTGATCATCGAAGACAGGACCAGCAAGACGAAGACCCGCCCCGACTTCGCACTGGGCAGGAAGAAGTACGCCGCCGAACTGATCCCGCCCGCGCTCATCATCGCCCGCTACTTCGCCCAGGAGCAGGCCGCGATCGACGCGCTGGAGGCGCAGCTTGCCACCCTGGCGCAGCAGATGGAGGAAATGGCCGAGGAACACGGTGGCGAAGGCGGCCTGCTCGAAGACGCCAGGAACGACAAGGACAAGATCACCAAGGCCAGCGTTGCCGCCCGGCTGAAAGAGATCGGCAAGGGCGACTCCGACACTGCCGACGAGCGCCAGGTGCTGCAGAAGTATCTGATCCTCATCGAACAGGAGGCCGACACCGGCGCCAAGCACAAAGCCGCGCAGGACGCGCTGATGGCCAAGGTCGCTGCCAAGTACGGCCAGCTCACCGAGGACGAGATCAAGACTCTCGTCGTGGACGACAAGTGGCTGGCCACGTTGGCCGCAGCCGTCCAGAGCGAGCTGGACCGCGTTTCGCAGACGCTCACCGGCAGAATTCGGCAACTCGCCGATCGCTACGCGACGCCGCTGCCGAAGCTCACCAGCGAAGTCGCCACGCTTGCCGCCAAGGTGGACGAGCACCTCAAGAAGATGGGGGCGGTATGGGCGTGAGGCTCGGCTACAAGAAGACCGACGTGGGCGTGATCCCGGACGAGTGGCAGGTCCGGCAACTCGCGGAGGTTTCACGAAAGATCACTGACGGCGATCATGTGACGCCCAAGCGCGAATCCCAAGGCTACTACTTGCTGTCCGCCCGCAATGTATTGAACGGGCGGATCGATGTGTCGGACGTGGACTATGTTGGCGCGGACGAGTATTGGAGGATGAAGCAGCGGTGCGGCCCCGAAGCGGGCGACATCCTGATTTCGTGCTCGGGCACCATCGGCCGCGTCGCTGTTGTTCCTGCCGACTTTGAGTGCGTCTTGGTACGAAGTGCTGCGCTTGCCAAGATCAACTGCTCCTCTGCCAACGGCGTCTTCATCCAGTATTGGTTGCAAGGTCGCAGGGCTCAGAAACAGATCGCCAACAGCGTCAACCAAGGTGCGCAGCCAAACCTCTTTCTCAACCATATTGAACGACTGGCCTGTCCGCTCCCACCCCTCCCCGAACAACGCGCCATCGCGGAGGCGTTGAGCGATGTGGATGCGCTGCTGGGCGCGCTGGACCGGCTCATCGCCAAGAAGCGCGACCTCAAACAGGCCGCCATGCAGCAACTCCTCACCGGCCAAACCCGCCTCCCCGGCTTCCACGGCGAGTGGGAGGTGAAGACGATTGCGGAACTAGAGCGGTTGAGACTGGTGCGGCTTTCCCGAGGCCAGGTTATCTCAAAAAGGCACATTGACGGGGCGCCAGGCGACTTCCCAATCTACTCGTCGTCAATTCACAACAACGGCCTATTCGGTCGATATGGCGACTTCATGTTCGATGAGGAGTTGATCACGTGGTCGGTCGATGGAGGCGGCAACTTTTTCTATCGTCCAAAGCACAAGTTCTCCGTTACGAACGTCTGTGGCTTCATGCGCGCAGAGCCTTCACGAATCAACTACCGTTTCTTGGCGGCAGAGCTTCAACTGCTGCACAGTCGCAAGAGCTTCGACTACCAAAGCAAGGCACATCCAAGCGTCGTCCGCAATGAGTATGTTGTCCAGCTTCCACCCCTGCCCGAACAAACCGCAATTGCTGACGTCCTCGGGGATATGGAAGCCGAGATAGTCGCCCTGGAGCAGCGCCGCGAAAAGACCCGCGCCCTAAAGCAGGCCATGATGCAGGAACTGCTCACCGGCAGGACGCGCCTCGTATGCGCGACAGCGTAGGAGCCGTCATGAACGGTATCGGTGCCCCCGAGTGCGCCACGCAGAACCGCGTGCTCGCCCTGTTCCGCGACGAACTGGGCTATCGCGCGCTGGGCGACTGGACCGACCGCGCCGGCAACAGCAACATCGAGGAGGGCCTGCTGACCGCCTGGCTGCGCAGATCGGGCCACTCGCCGGACCAGATCGGCCGCGCCCTCTATCTGCTGCGCACCGAGGCCGACAACCCCAACCGCAGCCTCTACGACAACAACAAGGCCGTCTACAGCCTGCTGCGCTACGGCGTGCCGGTGAAGACCGAGGCCGGTAAGGCGACCGAGACGGTCAGGCTCATCGACTGGGCGCAGCCGCTGGCCAACGACTTCGCCATCGCCGAGGAGGTGACGCTGCGCGGCGGGCTGGGCGGGCACGAGCGGCGGCCCGACCTGGTGCTGTACGTCAACGGCATTGCGGTGGGCGTGGTCGAGCTGAAGAACAGCCGCACCTCCATCGGCAACGGCATCCGGCAGAACCTGTCGAACCAGTCCCCGGAGTTCAACGCCTGGTTCTTCAGCACGGTGCAGTTCGTCTTCGCGGGCAACGATTCCGAAGGGCTGCAGTACGGCACCGTCGGCACGCCAGAGAAGTACTTCCTGAAATGGAAGGAAGACGAGGCCGACAACCGCCGCTTCAAGCTCGACAAGTACCTGTTGAAGATGTGCGCCAAGGCGCGGCTGGTCGAGCTGATGCACGACTTCGTGCTCTTCGACGGCGGCGTGAAGAAGCTGCCGCGCGTGCACCAGTACTTCGGCATCAAGGCGGCGCAGGAGCGCGTCAGCGCCAGCACGGGCGGCCGGGGCGGCATCCTCTGGCACACGCAGGGCAGCGGCAAGAGCATCGTGATGGTGCTGCTGGCCAGGTGGATCCTGGAGAACCGGCCCCACGCGCGCGTGGTGATCGTCACCGACCGCGATGAACTGGACAAGCAGATCGAGGGCGTGTTCACCGAAGCCGGCGAACCCATCAAGCGCACCAGCAGCGGCCAGGACCTGATGAACCAGCTCGGCCAGGCCAAGCCGCGGCTGCTGTGCTCGCTGATCCACAAGTTCGGCCGTCAGGGGGTGGATGACTTCGACGCCTTCATCAAGGAGCTGGCCGCGCGGCCCAGCCCCACCGTGGGCGAAGTGTTCGTCTTCGTCGACGAGTGCCACCGCACGCAGAGCGGCAAGCTGCACAGGACGATGAAGGCGCTGATGCCCGGCGCGGCGTTCATCGGCTTCACCGGCACGCCGTTGCTGAAGCAGGACGCGCAGACCAGCCGCGAGGTCTTTGGCGATTACATCCACACCTACAAGTTCAGCGAGGGCGTGGAAGACGGCGTGGTGCTCGACCTGGTGTACGAGGCGCGCGACATCGAGCAGAGCCTGGGCTCGCAGGCCAAGATCGACCAGTGGTTCGACGCCAAGACCACGGGCTTGAATTCCTGGCAGAAGGCCGCGCTGCGCGAGCAGTGGGGCACGATGCAGAACGTGCTGAGCTCGCGCTCGCGCATGGAGCGCGTGGTCGAGGACATCGTGTTCGACTTCGGCGTGAAGCCGCGCCTTTCGAGCCAGCGCGGCAACGCCATCCTCGTGGCGTCGAGCATCTACGAGGCGTGCAAGTACTTCGAGCAGTTCCAGAAGACCGCCTTCAAGGGCCAATGCGCGGTGGTCACCTCGTACAACCCGCTCGCCAGGGACGTGACGCTGGAGGAGACCGGCGCCAACACGCAGACCGACAAGCAGTTCCTCTACGACACCTACACCGCGCTGCTGAAGGGCGTGGACGCGCAGCCTGGCAAGTCCAGGACCGAGACCTACGAGGACCACGCCAAGAAGCTCTTCAAGGAGCAGCCGGCCAACATGAAGCTGCTGGTGGTGGTGGACAAGCTGCTGACGGGCTTCGACGCGCCAGGCTGCACCTACCTCTACATCGACAAGAGCATGCAGGACCACGGCCTGTTCCAGGCCATCTGCCGCGTGAACCGGCTCGACGGCGACGACAAGTCCGTGGGCTACATCGTCGACTACAAGGACCTGTTCAGGAAGCTGGTCAACGACAAGGGAACTGGGGCACTACAGGTCTATACGTCGGATCTGGACCACAGTGCGCCCGGCGTCAGCCCCGATGTGCTGCTGCAGGACCGGCTGACCAAGGGCCGCGAGCGGCTGGACAACGCGCTCGAAGCCCTGGCACTGATCTGCGAACCGGTGCAGCCGCCCAAGGGAGAGCTGGAGTACATCCACTACTTCTGCGGCAACGTCGAGATCGCCGCCGACCTGGCCGAGCACGAGCCGCAGCGGGTGGCGCTGTACACCGCAACGGTGTCGCTGGTGAGGGCCTACGCGGCGATCGCCGATGACCTGGAGGCGGCGAAGTACAGCGCCGAGGACATCGCCCGCATCAAGCAGGACGTGCAGCGCACCCTGGCCCTGCGCGAGATCATCCGCAAGGCCAGCGGCGAGACGATCGACCTCAAGGCCTATGAGGCCGACATGCGCCACCTGATCGATACCTACATCGAGGCCGACGAGCCGCGGCGGATCTCGACATTCGGCGACATGCCGCTGCTGGAGCTGATCGTCAAGGCAGGCATCGCCAGCGCGGTGGACAGCCTGCCCAATGGCATCAAGGCCAACAAGGACGCCGTGGCCGAGACGATCGCCAACAACGTGCGCAGCCGCATCCTGCAGGAGCACCTGAACAACCCGGCCTACTATGACCGGATGTCGAAGTTGCTGGCAGAGATCCTGGCCGACCTGCGGGCCAGGCGCGTGGATTACGAGGCGTACCTGAAGCGCCTGGCCGATCTGGCCAGGCGCGTGCTGCTCGGCCAGGCGCCCGACACCCCCGAGGTCCTGAGAACCCGGCCGTGGCTGCGCGCGCTGTACGACAATCTCGTCGCAACGGCCAGCACGACCGTGGCGCTTGCCGTCCATCAGCCCCTACCCGAGGCATTGGGCGCCCCGGACAACCCGACGCTGACACTCGCGCTGGCCATCGACGAGACCGTGCGACGGGTGCGGCCCGACGACTGGCGTGGACACCAGGCGAAGGAAAACGAAATCAAGCGCGCCCTGCTGCCCTTGCTGCGCAACGACCCTCAGGAGGTCGAGCGCCTCTTCCTGATCATCAAGGCGCAGCGGGAGTACTGATGGTCACGCAGATCGAGCTCGGTGATGTCGTTCTGGAGGTGCTCAAGAAGGACATCCGGAACATTCACCTGAGCGTCTACCCGCCGACCGGCCGCGTGCGGCTGGTCGTCCCCGAACGGATGAAACTCGACACGATCCGGTTGTTCGCGATCTCCAAGCTCGCCTGGATCAGGCAGCAGCAGAAGAAGCTGCGCGAGCAGGAACGGGAGAGCCGGCGCGAGTTCATCGACCGTGAAAGTCACCACGTCTGGGGCCGGCGGGTGCTGATGAAGCTGGTCGAGGCGGATGAGCCAGCAACTGTGCAGCTACGTCACTCCACGCTGCTGCTGACCGTTCGCCCTGGCACCGATGAAGCGGGCAGAAAAGCGATCGTGGCGAACTGGTATCGCCAGATCCTGAAGGCCGAGGTGGCGCCTCTGATCACGGCGTGGGGACCACGGCTGGAGGTCGAGGTGAGCGGGTTCTACGTGCAGCAGATGAAGACCAAGTGGGGTAGCTGCAATCCGTCGGCCTGCACGATCCGCTTGAACACGGAGCTGGCGAAGAAGCCGAAGGAGTGCCTCGAGTATGTGGTCGTGCACGAAATGCTTCATCTCCTTGAGCCGACGCACAGCGATCGCTTCATGGCATTGCTTGGACTGCACTACCCGACCTGGCGGGAGTCGCGGGCAATGTTGAACGAGTTGCCGCTGGCAGACTGGCCAGGTGTTTCCCCAACCGAGCTCGACCAACCGACGGGATAGATCGTGGCTTCGCACGATCCGTCGTTATTCGTTACCATGAAAGTCGCGTCAGCGACTCGCGAACCTCCCCCTCACTCGCGAGGGAGAAGTTGGGGGGAGAGGGAAACGGTCATGACTTTCATGATCGGGGTGCCTGGAAAAGTCATGGCCGTTAGGAGAGGCTGAACTTGTCGGATCAATGCGACCGAAATCACCCATCGCCGGGGCAAGCCGCAGGCAGCGCGTCAAGCGTTACAGCGTAGCGACCGGGTGGTGACCAAGGGAGCCCAATCTTTCTGGCGGTTGCCAGATCGCGAGGAGGCAGGCAACACACAGCGCAGAGAGTTCACCGCCGAAACCAGGCCGAGCGCATGGTTCTTTTCTGGGTGCGTTGGGTGGCCAGGAACCCCGTTTGATTACGGCAAATGTAACCCCGGCGTAACCCCAACAAAAAAGCCCCAGCTTCCGACCGAGGCTAACTCTTTGTTTATTTGGTGGTGATGGGTGGAATTGAACCACCGACCTATGGGTTATGAATCCCAACTTCTAGGCATTTTTCGGCGTTGAATGGTATGCATGGCAGGTAGTAAAATCATTGAAAAACAAGCATATTAGGTAAATAGGCGTTGCTTGACGTTGAACCGGATTGCTGTAAAATGGCTACATGGTGGCTACACGGAATCACCCATGTAGCCAAAACCGGAGCCGACACCATGAACCGCGAACGCCTGACCCCCGACCGAATCCGCCGACTCACACTGCCCGCTGGGGTGGCGCAATCATTCCTCTGGGACACCGACGCGCCCCGCCTGGCTGTCCGTGTGACCGCTGGCGCGAAGGCGTTTATCTTCGAGGCCAAGCTGAACCGGCAAACTGTCCGCGTGACCATCGGCGACGTTCGAGCATGGACACTCGCCGCCGCCCGCGACGAAGCGCGCCGGCTGCAAACCATGATCGACCAGGGCATCGACCCGCGCCAAGAGAAAGCCGACCGCATCGCCGCCGCCGAGGCCAAGCGCGCCGAAGCCGAAGCCAAGCGCATCGAGGCAGAGCGTATCGCTACGCCGGCACTCGAAGCCTGGCAGAAGTACATCGAGGCCCGCGCCCCCAAGTGGAGTCAAAGCCATCTTGCCGACCATGCGACCGTGAGCAAAGAAGGGGGCGAGCACCGCACCCAAGGGCGCCGACCCGGCGAGAGTGACAAGACGCTGCCGGGCATCCTGCGCCCGCTACTGGCCCTTCCTCTGGAACAGATCGACGCTGACCGCGTGCGCGTTTGGCTGCAAGATGAATCCGCCAAGCGCCCGACCCATACCCGCCTAGCCTTCGGCCTGCTGCGCGCTTTCCTCAACTGGTGCGCCGATCGCCCCGAGTATCGCAACCAAGCGCACGCCGACGCCTGCATCACCCGCATGGCCCGCGACGAATTGCCGAAGAAGATCGCCAAGGACGATTGCCTGCAACGCGAGCAGTTGCCGGCGTGGTTCGCGTCCGTGCGTCAGATTCAGAATCCCGTCATCGCCGCCTATCTCCAGACTGCGCTGCTGATTGGTGCGCGCCGTGAAGAGGTGGCCGGCCTGCAGTGGGAAGATGTGGACTTTCAGTGGAAGTCGATGACCATCAAGGACAAGGTCGACGGCGAGCGCACGATTCCGCTGACGCCCTACGTCGCGTCGTTGCTCGCCGCCCTTCCACGTCGCAACGAGTGGGTATTCAGCAGCCCCACAGCAGCGTCTGGAAGGCTTCAGGAGCCGCGCATCATGCACAACAAATGCCTTGTTGCTGCCGGACTTCCGGCGCTGTCTATCCACGGTCTGCGCCGTTCCTTCGGCACCTTGGCGGAATGGGTTGAATGTCCTACTGGAGTCAGCGCGCAGATCATGGGCCACAAGCCGAGCGCAACCGCCGAGAAGCACTACCGCGTGCGTCCGCTCGATCTGCTGCGCATGTGGCACACCAAGATTGAGGCATGGATTCTCAACGAGGCAGGTATCGAGCAGCCCGCCGAAGCCGAGGCGCGCTTACGTGTCGTGGTTTGAGCTTTACTCCACTGCGGAACTTTTGTAACGTATACGTTACGAACCTGTGTTCGATCTTTTCGACTATCAGACGGCAGATGGACGTGACCCGTTCCAGGAATGGCTGGCAAAGCTGGCGGACAGGAATGCCCGCGCACGGGTGGCCGTCCGGGTGCAACGAATGGCTGCCGGCAATTTTGGTGACCACAAGCCCTTAAACGATGGCGTATGGGAATTGAGGATAGACCACGGTCCCGGCTACCGCGTGTATTACGCCCAAGCCGGCCGGCGAGTGCTGTTGCTCCTGATCGGTGGCGACAAGCGCCGCCAGCAAGCCGATATTGAAACTGCCGTCCGCTATTGGCAGGACTGGCAAAGGAGGAATGCACCATGAAAGCCGCCCGCCCCCACGATGATGCAATGGTGGAACTGCTGCGCGAAGACCCGGCGTTTGCTGATGAATACCTCGCCGCAGCACTGGAGGAAGCAGAGGAACCCGGCGGCAGGCAAGCCCTGTTGCGCGCCTTGCGCCACGTCGCCCATGCCCAAGGAATGCAAGAGGTAGCTGCACGCGCTGGCATGCGCCGCGAAAGCCTTTCCCGTGCACTTTCCCCCAAAGGCAACCCGACACTCGAAACCTTGCTGGCGGTCCTGTCTGCCGCCGGTCTGCGCTTGGCCGTAGCTCGAAGAGAAGAACATCCGGCCTGACCGAGTTTTGCCGCGCCTATCCCGAGGCTGATCACCGAGGGAGAAAACCGGGCACCTTCACCCGGCTGGCGCGGCATCCCAAACGAAGGAGCATTTGAAGGAATGCCCGCATGAGGCCCAAGGCAAAATTCAACGGATACCATTATCCAACGACACACGATTTTTCCGACGACACGAGAGCAAAACTGCGCGAGCTTTATCCGCACCAAGCCGAAACATGCCCGACATTCGGGGATGCGGCCGATGAGTTTGTGGACGCCTTGCTGAGGTGGGGTTATGGGCTCGCCGCCGAACTGGGAGTAACTAAGCAATTCCTCACGAAGGAAGAGGCCCGCGCCGAGTGCGACGCATTGCTGAAAGACCTTCGTAGCACGCGCACGAAATTGCAAAACCTATCGGGTGATTTTGACAGATTACTTGGAGAGGATGCTGACCCGAGAGGATGTGCTGATTCGATTACGCTGATGATTAAGTGCGCAGAATCTGCGCGGTGCAACATCGACCTGAAAAAGGATCAGGCACGGAAGCCTGTGGAATGGAAGCATTACGTCGCTCTGGACTTTGCCGGCAGAATCGCCATCGTTCTCCGGGATTACGAAATCAAGCCCTCGGCGACCGCGAGCACCTATACCCGGATGGTGGACATTACCCAAGACAAAAATTATGGCATTGAAGATACTTCGGAGTACGTGTCTTGCGCCGTGAAAATACTCAAGATCATTGCAGATGACGTTGGTCTTGTGTTGGCGGAATCGACATGGCGCGATACCCTGGCGGAAGCGACAAGGCAACCATGATTATGCTATCGTAGTACAGGCCCCGATTTTGGGGCGCATCAAGCGATCGAAGTTAAAACATGCATTGAAATTGAATGGCTGACTTCTACACAAGGAGTCAGCTATGCAAAGAAATCATATCGCAGCGAGCATTAGCCCGACTGCACCCCGGCCTGGCGCCACTGTACTTGACGCCTTGGCCGCAGCAAGACCCATTGCTCCAACAACCCCCCTCAAAATCACGACCGAAGAAGCCGCTGAGAGAATGCGGAATCGTCCGCAGACATGGCGCGCCGCGTATTGCCGCGACGGACATTTTCACGGAATTACTCCGACGAAATTGCCGTCAAGGCGCTTGCTATGGGATTCCAACGAAGTCGACGCGCTGATCGCTGGCCAGACTGTGAAAGCCGACGCCGCGAAGATCGCCGCGCACTTCGAGCGCAAGGCCGCCGACGCATCGAAGGTGCCTGCACATCTTCGCGCCAAGGCCGAAAAGCGCCTGACTTCCGGCGAGATCGCAAAATGAGAAAACACGCCCGCCCCCAAACCGCAGAGACGAGCGCCCGCGACAAGGCAGATCCTATCACGGTTGAATCGATCAAGGCCCGCATCCTGGCCGGCGAAATCGTCGGAGCGACCGACTATCCCGAATCCGATAGGCCGCTGTTCTGGGCTGCAATCGCCATCGTCCAGGATGACATGCCGCGCGTCCGCCCGTTCTGGCAGACGACCGACGAGCAGCACGTTGCTGGTACGCGAGTCCGGCAAAAGCTGTTCAAGATGTTCCCGCGCCAGAAAGGGGACACGGACCCAACGCTGATCGGTTTGGTCGCCCTGGCCGCGACGTGCCTGGCGTTAATTTGCGCGAGGTGGCCGCTATGAACCGCGCACCGAGCGGCTGGTTGATCGCAAATCAACTGGCGCAGAATGTTCCGAACTGCTCCGGCAGCGCGAAGCACAAAGTAATTTCCGCGTTGCTGGCGCTGCTGCTCGATCTTTTGAAGACGACGTCATCATGATGACCTCGATCGATCGCGCCCGGTCAGCGCTATGGACCCTCGACGCCGGCACCGACCGCGATACCTGGGTACGAACCGCGATGGCCGCGAAAGCTGCCGGTCTGGACTTCGACGCCTGGCACGAATGGTCTGCGGCCGGCGGCAACTACAGGAACGAGGCTGATTGCCGATCGGTCTGGCAGAGCATCAAGCCCGGCGCCGTCACCGATGCATCGCTGTTCCATGCCGCCCGCGCCGCTGGCTGGACTGACGCCGCCGAAGCGCCCGCCAAGCGCATGCAGTCGCACCAGGAAGGACCGAAGCAGCCCGAGGCAAGCAAATCCCCATTGCATGACCCGAGCGCCTTGTGGGAAGCCGACTGCGAGCCGGCGACCGGCGCCCAAGAGTACGTCGACCGCAAGCTGGGCCTGCCCGATGGACTGCGCATCTATCGCGGTCCGCTCAAGATTGATGGCATGGCCTGCGAGGGCGCTCTGGTGCTACCGCTCCGCACGCTGGCAGGTAACCTCGTGGATCTTCAGTTCGTCATTCTCAAGGCCAACATATTGCCGGGCAAATCGGACAAGATGCTCTTGCCCGGCGTGCGAGTATCACGGTGGCCTGATGCATGCCTGATTGTCGGTGGGCCGATCAAATCCGATGAGGCGGTCCACATCACAGAGGGCATCGGCCAAGCATGGTCCGCGCACCAGGCAACGCGCCAGCCCGCCGTGGTGGCCTTTGGGGTTGGCCGAATGGCAGGTGTCGCCAGAGCCCTACGCGAGCGCTATCCAGCGATCCGGCTGGTGCTGGTGCCCGACGCCGGCAAGGAAAACCAGTGCTCTGCAATCGCCAAGAACGTGCGCGGCGCCTGGGTGGAAATGCCCGAAGGCAGCCCGAGTAACTTCGACCTGAACGATTTTCAAAAGGCGCACGGTCTCGACGCCGTGCGCCGGCTGCTGGAGCGCTGCAAAGCGCCGCCGACCCGGTTCGGCCTGGCACAGCGCACGGCCGACCGCCTATTCATCGGCGAGCCGCCGCCGGTCAATTGGCTGGTTCGCCGAATCTTTCCGCTTGGCGTGTGCTGTCTCGTCGCATCGCCGCCGAATGTCGGGAAGAGCTTTCTGTCTCTCGACCTGACCGCGAAGGTGGCGGGCTGGCCTGGGGCAGAACCTGATTATGCCTTTGGTGCCGAAGTGGCCGCGCATGGCCGGGCCGTCTATGTCAGTGCCGAGGATGACTTGCCCGAGATTCACCGCCGACTCTGGAGCCTGTGCAATGGCCGTATGCCCGAGCGCCTGCATGTGCTGAGTCTGCCTGACGTGGGGCACTTCGGCATCATCGAAGCCGACCGGCTGACGAAGGAGTACCGGCCTACCGAGGCATGGCGCGACCTCGTTACGGAGATCCGCGAGCTGCCCGACGTGAAACTGATTATTCTGGACACGATGCAAGCGCTGACGACTGGCGACACGAACACGGTCGATGCGACTCAACCTCTGATGAACGAGGCAACTGCCCTGGCATCGGCGACAGGCGCCTGTGTGCTGTTGGTGCATCATGTCGCCAAGGGTTCGACCAAGGAAATCCGGACATCTCTTGATGCGATGGAGGCGATTCGCGGGAGTGGGGCGATTGCCGGCACCGCGCGCGCCGCCTATGTGATGTGGCCCCCTGCTGACGGCGGCCGGGAAGTCTGCGATGTCTTTGGCGAGCAGTACGAAGAGGGCAAAGTTGCATTCGGCATTGTGGCGAAGAGGTACGGCGACGCCCGCCGCGACCGCACCGTGTTCGTGCGCGACGTGCGCGGCATCCTGCAGGACCGGACGCAGCAATACAACGCGCTTTCTGGCACCGACGACAGCGACACGCTGCGCGCCGATCTGCTGAAGGCCATCCGGGAGAAGTGGCAGGAGGGGCAATCTTTCGCCGCCAGTGGCAAAGCGGATAACGGACTGCACGCTCGCCGAACCGAATTGCCCGAGGCGTTCCACGAAAAGACGCGCGCATGGTTCGACGATATTACCGGCAAGCTGGTGGCCGGTGGCAGTATCAGACGATTGAGCTACAGAGGTGGCAGCCGCCTGTGCCCGCCCGACGCAACCGCCGCCGTACCGAAACCCGTTCCAGAAACGGATGCCGAAAGCGTACCGACAGAAGCGGAATATGCCGAAGAGGTGGCGGCATGAGCGCCCGAAATATGACGTGGAACTGCGCAGGTTTTCAAACTGCGCCGCGCAGTTCAGGCGTCTGCGCAGTTCGCGCCAAAAGAAGAATCCAGCAATGGCAAGGGTTTGCAGCCCGTTTTTATGACATTGGAACTGCGCCAAGATCGAACTGCGCCAAAGCCCTGCGCAGTTTGCAATCATTTGATTCAAAAGAGTTTTTAGAACTGCGCAACTGCGCCCCCCCTAAAGGGGGATAGAGATTCCGGCGCAGTACCGGAAATCTCTTCCCCTTCGCGGGAGTCGAGGGCGGAAAAAAACCGTCCTTCTCTGGTAAGAAAAGGTATCGGTCAAGGGTAGATCGGTCAGCCTGGCGCGATTCTGTGCACTTGCCGGGCATCAACAATTGAATTAGCAGGAGCGGTTCAGGATGGTTTGGAAAAAAGGTCAAAGCGGCAACCCGACCGGGAAGCCCGCCGGAGTACGGAACAAGGCGACGGTCATGGTGCAGTCCATCATGGAGCGAGGCGCAAAGGAAATCACGGATGCGGTCGTCGGCCTGGCCAAGGAAGGCGACTTGTCGGCTGCACGGTTGGTGCTCGAACGATTGCTGCCGCCAGTGAAGGAGCGCCCGATCAGCTTGGCGCTGCCGGGTACCGATACGGCTGGCGGCATCGCCGAGGCGCAGCAAGCCATCCTACAAGCGGTGGCTGCCGGCGACCTCCTGCTGGGAGAGGGTACGGCGCTGTCCAGTATCGTGGAAGCGCGCAGAAAGGCAGTTGAGACACTGCAGCTTGAACAACGAATCACCGCACTGGAGACAAAGAAATGAGCACAGCACTGGAACGTCGCACGGCCAAGCTCGAACAGGCCGCATACCCTGACGCGGATCACGTCGACATCATTTTCCGCCGCATCATCCGGACAGTCGGCGATGAGATTGTCCGCGCGGTCATCGGTGACAGGATTCTGGAACGAGGCGCCCACGAAACCGAAGACGCCTTTATGGAACGATCAAAGGCCGAGGCACTGGCCGGCACTGGCCACCGTCCGTGCCGCGTGATTCTGCTTCCCGAGCAGGTACCGCAATGAGTCGATCGCCTGAAAAAAATCGCGCTGCACCATGCTGACAGCAATGCAAAGCATGAATCGTTCCTCGCTATGCACTGCCTGACGTTCAGCGGGTACAGATCACTACTGGCGCGAAAAGTGCAGAGGTTGCACTGCGCAATGCTGACGGCAAGATGCCTGCGGCGACGCTCAGGCGCGTTTCTGCGGTGCAGTGGTTGGGATGGTATTGCCGCGAGGCAGATCGTTCGTCCTGGCGCGATTGCGCAAGTTCTGAACGGGCTGCAGGAGATCGGGATTCTTTCTCCAGATCGAAGGCAACTTGATTGACACCAGAACCAGACCCGGCCAAGCGCCGGGTTTTTCTTGGGTGCGGTGATGGTTTCAGCGGCGATGGTATCAGGCAAGGTATCAGTCACCGGAGATGAAACCTTGCCCGCCGATGGTTCAAGCCGCGATGGTTCAAGGCAAGGTTCAAGGTGTCAGCGGCGATCGTAGCGAGCACTCAGGACTGGGCGAAGGCGCAAATATCTGTAGGCTATCGCCCTGTTCCAATCGATTGGAACAAATCATGAGGCGGCCGAAGGAACGCGATACTTGCTGTCGGCTGGCGTTGATTCGGATTGCCCGAATCTGGCTACATGGTGGCTACACGAAGGCCGGTATCTGAAAATCATAACCGGCTGCCTGAGCTAAGTGCTTGTTTCTTTGGTGGTGATGGGTGGAATTGAACCACCGACCTATGGGTTATGAATCCATCGCTCTAACCGACTGAGCTACATCACCTTGGGGGCGCTGATTATAGAGTCATCTACTGCTTGTGGTCAAGCCACGGCGATTGCTTGGGATGCGAACGAAAGTGTTGGACGGGAAGTCTCGGTTTTAAGCCGCCCTGCGTAGAGGCTCCACCCAGCGCTTTTCCCAATAGGTTTCCCACAGCGGGTTATGTCGCATGAGACGCTGGTTGATCATCCTATTTTCCTCAGTTGAACCTTCCAGAATTGGTGCAAACTGAGCATTGATGAGGGGTTGCGGCCAAGAGGGAGGGTCACCCGATGGGTGAGATGGAGTTTGCGCGAAAGGGGCTGGTCAAGGCGGTCGATGCCGCCTTACAGGCACAGATTCTCGGCATGAAGAAGATCATCCGCGACGAAAGCCTGCGCCGCGCGCTGGCGCATCTGGCCCCGAACCAACCCAAGCTCTGCAGCGACAAAGAACGCGCCGCGCGCAGGGCCCAACTGGCCAGGAGTACGGCCTGGATGGATACAGCGCTGTCGGAGAGCACGCGCGAAGCCCTGCGCACGCCCTGGATTCTCGACGCCGACACCAGCGTCAAGGTGCTCTATGGCCACCAGGCGGGTGCCGAGATCGGGTACAACCCCACCAAGCCGGGACGTCCCAGCCATACCCTGCCTACCTACTGGATTGGCAACCTGCGCTTGGTGCTTGATGTGGAAGTACAAGGCGGCAAAGCCAATGCAGCCAAACATAGCCTGCCTCGTTTTGCAGCATGACGTGGTTGCGCCAGTATCTCATCCTGCACACCGGCAACCGCATCGATGCCGTCCTCGGCGCCCAGGTCTTCCGGCATCTGCTGCAACTGCCGCTTCCCTACTTCGAACATCGCTCGACCGGCACACTGGTCGCGCGCCTGCAGGGGATCGAAACCATTCGCGAGTTCGTCTCGGGCGCGGCCGTCACCCTGATTCTCGATCTTCCCTTTCTGCTGTTGTTTCTGGTGGTGATGTTCGCCTACAGCTGGCAGCTCTCGCTGATCGCCATCGTCCTGCTCGGGGCGATCGCCGCCATCAGTCTCCTGGTTGCACCGCTGTTCCGCAACAGGCTCAACCGGCAATTCCTGCTCGGCGCCCGCAACCAAGCGTTCCTGACCGAGTACCTTGCGGGCATGGCGACCGTCAAGTCGCTGCAGATGGAACCCGACATCGATCGTAAATATGGCGACTATCTGGCCCAGTACCTTGCTGCCGACTTCGCGACCCGACAGGTTGGCAATACCTACAACGTGGCGGCCAACGGACTCGAACAGTTGATGACCCTCGCCATCCTGATCGTCGGCGCGCTGCTGGTGATGCAGAACGACGGCTTCACCGTCGGCATGCTGGTCGCCTTCCAGATGTTCGCCAGCCGCATGAGCCAGCCCCTGCTGCGAATCGTCGGTCTATGGCAGGAGTTCCAGCAAGCCAGCATCGCCGTCAAGCGGCTCGGCGACATCCTCGACATGCCACGCGAGCCGCACACGCTGGTTCCGCATCGCCAGAAGCTCGATGAAGGTCTGCTGACCGTCGACAAGCTTGCTTTCCGCTACTCCGAACAGCATCCCTGGCTGTTCAGAAATCTCGACCTGGTTTTCACCCCGGGTCAGCTGACCGTCGTCACGGGTCCCTCAGGCTGTGGCAAGAGCACGCTGGCAAAACTGCTGCTCGGCTTCTATCAGCCTGTGGAAGGTTGCATTTCGCTTGACGGCAAGGACATCCGTCATCTCGCCGCCAACGAACTGAGAGCGGCTTTCGGCGTGGTACCGCAGGAGACCGTGCTGTTCTCCGGCACGCTCTACGACAATCTGCGCATGGCGCACCCGCATGCCGGATTCGAGGAGATCGTTGCCGCCTGCAAGGCCGCCGAGATCCACGAAGTCATCGAACAGTTGCCGAAAGGCTATCAGACCGAGATTGGCGAACGCGGGACCGGGCTTTCCGGCGGACAGCGGCAGCGCATCGCCATTGCACGGGCACTGCTCAAGCGCCCGCGCATCCTGATTTTCGACGAAGCCGTGTCCAACCTCGACCCGCAAACGGCCGGACACCTCGCGTCAACGATCAACCAGCTGAAGGGGAGGGTGACGATGATCTTCATCACCCACCAGATTCCGGCCGGCCTGCAGGTCGATGAGGTATTCGCTTTTCAGGTCACGCCGGGCGCAGTGTCGGTCAAATATACCGTGCGCGGTCACGATTGAATTTTCTGGAAGGTTTGGAAGTTCAGGGTCAATAGGGACTGTAGCGCCTTGGCGTGGATGGTGTGGGTATCTTGCAAGCAGCGTTCGATGGCCGTCGTGAAGGAATGGAAGTCGGGGTAGTACTTGGCGTAGAGGCACTGCTTTTTGACGAACTTCCACAAACGCTCGATGAGGTTCAAATTTGGGGAGTAGGTGGGTAAAAAGAGCAACTCGATCTTCAGTTTCTCGGCGCAGGTTTTCACCAACGCACAACGCTGATAGCGGGCGTTGTCCAATACGACCGTAATGGGCAGCGTGGGCCGTAGGGTAACCAGTTTTTCCAGCAAAGCACAGACGCTGAGCGAATTGATGTAGGTGGAATTGACGACGGTGACGACCTCTTTGGTGACGGCGTCGAGCGCACCCAGTACGTTGAAGCGCTGCCGGCCCGAGGGCGCCCTGATCCAGACCCGCGTAAGGCACCACACCATCGACAGGAAGGCTGCCAAGACAAAGTGTGCCGCGTCTACGAAGAACACGGCACGTTGGCCCTCTTGCGCTTGAGCCAGGCGCGGTTCGAGGTGTTTTTTTAAACACTTCCTGGGCCTCGGGATCCGCCTTGGCCGGCAGGGTGCCGGTCTTCAGGCGTTTCATCCCGCACTTCTCTCGCAAGAAAAGCCGCACCTGAGTCGGCGAGCGGCTCAAACCCGTGAGCTTTCTGATCGCATCCACTGCCTCATTGATCGAAGCCGGCGGATGGGTGAGAAAATAAGCCCCTATTGTCTCCTGATGCGCCACCAGTTCGCTCTGCGGCCGACGGAAATGCAGTTCCTTCAGCCCGGCGACGCCGCCCTCCACATACTGCTGGAGGTAGGTGCGAAGCGTCTTGCCGCTCACGCCCGCGAGCCGCGCGATATCTTGGTGCGCAAGTCCCTGGCTTTTCAGCCACAGCGCTTCCATCTTGCGTCGCACGTGGGGATGCGGATGGTGAAATCGCTCGTGCTCTAAGGCGTCCGCCTCCGCCGGAGTAAAGGTCAGTCTCAGCATCGCAGCCTGTCCCTGCAGAAAGCAATGCTCGAATTCTACAGCCCGTTACACTAAACAGTTAAAGTCGTTTGTGACCTATTTCAGTATAAAGCGCCGGCAATGAGTGCTCGTGTCGTCACGGAACGGCGTCCGGCGCATCGGTGGGCGACAGCCGCAGTGGCTGCTTGCCCGTCGGCATCACGGATCGTATGGCAGCAAGCGGCTATCTCGCTTGACGCCTTGACTTTTTTCTGACGCTGAACTTATGTACAGTTTCCGAAAACACCCAAGACCATGAGGCACGCCATGGACTCGTTTGCTGCGCTTTTCGGCAGGTTCGTCAATGCCGTCCGTTCCCAGGCGGCGACTCCGTCACCTGTGAAGCGGTTGAACCGGATCAGCAAGCACAGGTGTGCCCGTCGGCATCGCCCGCCGTTGCCGCCATTCTTCCTCGGTTGTCCTGAAATTCACTACCCCGCGAGCATGCCGAGGACAAGCGGGGCTTGCCCGGCCGTGTCGCTTGCGGAAAAGGCTCTGAAGGACTGACATGCCAGCGAAGCCGATTGCCACTCTTCTCAAGTTCGGCCATCCGCAGATGGCCGCGGAAGCCTTCCTGATTGACCGGGATACCGGTAAGAGTTTGATCCCAAGGATGGGGAGCTGTATCGCTATACCAGGTCTGTGAAGGCCGTTGGGCGCAAGGATGTCACGGCGGAGAATGTGCGTCGCGAGCTTGCAGCAAACCCTGCTTACGACCTCAACATCTACGCTTACGTCCTCGACAACGTTCCTACCCACGGCCCTGCACCCCGCTACGGTGTCACCTACGACGACATCTCGACAACTCGGCGCATGCCTTGGCATGAAGAACATCGGAAAGCCGTGTGCGGGAAAATCGCATGCACGGTTTGATGAGAGAGGGCAGGTGCAAGCCTGTCCTCTACCCAAGAAAAATGCGACAGCCTTGATCCGGACAACTTTCGCTACAAGATCACTTCGCGCGAGATTGCGGCTTGAGCGGTCGCCGCCGTCAAGGAAACCCCATCGTCAAGTACGCCAGGATCTTCTCGGGGCCACGGTTTCCTAGTTTTCAAAACAGAAGAAACAAGATATAACCGTGTCCCCTATTTTGCGCTCCTGCCGCACAATAGGTCGCCCAGCCACCCCGAAACCCCAATCGGTCCCGATCACATTCTCGACCGCTCTCAGCCAGCTATCGGCGATTCTTCACCGCCATTGACACCCGGCGCGGGAACCGTGGTTTCAATGCGCTTTGACCTCCGGAGCAGCGGTCCTGAGGTGGGCGCAAGGGCGGAGTGAGACGAAAAAGGGGGCAAAACGAAGGGGAACGGCCCTGGGGCGGTTCCCCTCGATCTTCAGGTCACGCGCCGAAGCGCGACAATCCTGATTTAGGCGCGGCGGCGGGCGAAGCCCAGCAGGGACAGGCCCAGAGCAGCAAGCGCCAGGGAGCCCGGAGCGGGAAGATCGCGCACGATGAAGGCGCCGTCGCCGAACTTGACATCGCCGAGGAAGGTGCCGGTCAGGGTGTAATCACCGGCGCCGAGAGTGGCCGAACCCTTGCCGTAATTGGCGTCGGCGAGGGCGGCGGCGATGTCGGTGCCAGTGGAACTGCAACCAACGCAATCAGTGCCAGACGTGCCTACGGAAACGGCGTTGGCGAAAAACTCGAAGCGGTCGCCGGAAATTTGCAGATCGGTCCAGAACAGTTGGGCTGCCCGGTTGAGGTGGATGGTCCAGGAGCCTTCGGGAGAGCCGACGCCGACGATGGGGCCGGACTGATAGGTGTCAGCGGTACTGCCGGTCAACGGGGTCCCGGTGTCGCCGAAGCCGAAGAAGTACCACGTATCGGTGGTGATGGCGGCAGCCTGGGCGGCGCCGGCGGCGACCAGCGTGGCGGCGGCTGCAATGCCGCGGAGGGACTTGGAAAGGTTCATGTTCTTGATCTCCGTATGGAAAGTGTTGTGTCGATTCTGCGCATTGGATAGGGGTTTTCCCCGTCCGTACAGCATTCTTGAACTGCGCAGCGGCTTAAGCACGTTTTGTGCCAAATAATTATTTCTCATATTTTTCAATTGCCTGCGAAATTTCACCGGGGAGATTCTCTTGGCGGTGTCAAAAATTCCGACACTCGCCTTCTGCACCCTCACAGGGGTTGGGACAGCCGGTAAGGGATCTTCTCAGAGGTCGGGAGGAAAACCGAAGTCTTCGCCTGCCTCACCACCAGCGTCTTGCCGCCGAATCGGTGCTGTCCGCGCGGCTAATCGCTACCGTCCCGGCGCGGCACGGTTTGCGGGTCGCAGGTGATCGGACAGTATGGCAATGCCGAGCAACATCACCAGCGGGATGTGCCAGTTGATGGTGCGCAGGAAGATCATCACCACGCCGCCGGCGGCAATCAACCAGGTGGCTGTTTCGCCAAGACTGCCGGCGCGGCTGCCGTACCAGAGCTGGATCGGCGCATGCAGCAGCGACTGCGCCAGGTCGACGCCGCGCGACTGGATGCCGCGGTGCGCATCGAAGGCAACGACCGGGCAGGACGGGAACGGCTGCTCCGTTATGGCGCCCGGCCGCCCTTCGCCCTCGAACCTCTACGCCAAAGCGATCCCGAGCATCTGGTCTATCACGGCTCTTTTCTCGTGGGCTTACGCCCGCCACCATGCCGGCTGTTTCATCCTGCGCATCGAGGACACCGACCTGGTACGTTCGACTCCGGAAGCCATGCAGGCGATGCTGGATGGCATGCACTGGCTGGGGCTCAAGCACGACGAGGGGCCCTTCTACCAGACGCAACGGATGTCTCGCTACCGGGCGGTCATCGAAGAAATGCTCCTGACCGGGAGCGCCTACCCCTGTTACATGACGCCGGCAGAACTCGATCGCCTGCGTGAGGAGCAGCGTGCCGCAGGCCTCAAGCCACGTTACGATGGTCGCTGGCGTCCGGAGCCGGGCAAGACCTTGCCGACGCCGCCGGTGGGGGTGCAGCCGGTGATCCGCTTCAGAAATCCGACCGACGGGGTGGTCGCCTGGGATGACATCGTCAAGGGGCGGGTCGAGATTGCCAATGATGAACTTGACGACCTGGTCATTGCGCGCGCTGATGGCACGCCGACCTACAACTTCTGCGTCGTCGTCGATGACTGGGATATGGGCATCACGCACGTCATCCGCGGTGACGACCACGTCAGTCAACAACACCCCACGTCAGATCAACATCCTGCGGGCGCTCGGCGCACAATTGCCGCGCTATGCGCACCTGTCGATGATTCTTGGCGATGATGGCCAGTTAGCCCATTGCGGCAGCCAAACCAGGTGGAGCAAGCGCCGTGTGCCGCGGCATTTTGCGGTTTGGCGGCGATGATTTTGTCGACGATGTAGTGGACCAGTGCAGGCCAGCGGGTGGCTTTCGGCAACTGAGGCGCAGTTGCCCGAACATGGTCAAGACCCTTGCGGATACTTACGATCATCGCCTTGATCTGATCTCCCGCCGCATGGGAGAGTGTGAGCAGCAGGCGGGATTTGCCGGCGTGCTGAGTTAGGCGGGCGATACCAGCGAGCAGTAGGGGGCGGCTGGTGATCGCCTCCAGGCGGGCCTTTGGATGCGCCAGGCGGACATACCAACTCCACCAGTTGTAAATCAGGGCCACCGCCCGCGCCGAGAGGTTGCAGCGCTCCAGGTCTTGCGTGGTGTAGCCGCCCCAGCCCCATTGATTCTTCAGTTCGTCGAAACCGTTCTCGCAATCGGCCCGATCCCGGTAGAGCTGGCCCATGGCCTCCAGCGAGTAGTCCGCGTTGGTCACCAGGACGGCGTATTCCCAGACTTTGGTCGTCTCCGAAGGGTCAAGGAACTGCAGTTCTGGCTGTCGGCTCTTGCGGCTTGTCTGGGCGACCAGACTGGACTTGACTGGCTGCCGCAGCACCACCACACGCCGCGTGCCACGCCAACCCGCCAACCGGAGCTCGCCTTCGACCGCCTCAAAGCCTTGGCCGACGCCCTGCCAGTCGCCTTGCCGCCAGAGCCGCTCGATCAGACGCTTGACGCCGGGCGTTTGCTTGAGCTTGAAGAGATAGCGTTGCCTAATCGCTTCCATCTCGGCCATCACGCGTTCATTGCCGAAACCAAGGTCGCCGCGCACCAGGACGGGACGTTCCTCGGGGGCGAGCCCCTCGATCAGCTCCCGCAGACGAGGCAGGCTATGTTTGGCTGCATTGGCTTTGCCGCCTTGTACTTCCACATCAAGCACCAAGCGCAGGTTGCCAATCCAGTAGGTAGGCAGGGTATGGCTGGGACGTCCCGGCTTGGTGGGGTTGTACCCGATCTCGGCACCCGCCTGGTGGCCATAGAGCACCTTGACGCTGGTGTCGGCGTCGAGAATCCAGGGCGTGCGCAGGGCTTCGCGCGTGCTCTCCGACAGCGCTGTATCCATCCAGGCCGTACTCCTGGCCAGTTGGGCCCTGCGCGCGGCGCGTTCTTTGTCGCTGCAGAGCTTGGGTTGGTTCGGGGCCAGATGCGCCAGCGCGCGGCGCAGGCTTTCGTCGCGGATGATCTTCTTCATGCCGAGAATCTGTGCCTGTAAGGCGGCATCGACCGCCTTGACCAGCCCCTTTCGCGCAAACTCCATCTCACCCATCGGGTGACCCTCCCTCTTGGCCGCAACCCCTCATCAATACTCAGTTTGCACCAATTCTGGAAGGTTCAACTGAGGAAAATAGGATCATGGCTTGAGTCCTGTCCGCACGCCACCAAGCCCCTGGGCGCTTGAGGTGGGTCTGCACGAGGTCGCGATGAGGACTTTCGACCTCGCCAGAACAGACGGGTGGATTCAGCGCCAGTGCGCGGGGGTAGTCCAACTGGTCGAGTCGGTTGGAGAAATCGCGACAGGCGACGCGCACCGGAGCCTGCGGGTCATCGACCGATGCGGGTTCGAGGTGCCGTTTCATCTCTGCAACCACCTCGCGGGCCTGTCCCAGGAGGAATCGCGCCTTCTGGGAGGCCACCCAATCCTGGGCAGAATCCGGCGCGCAGACCTTGCTGGCGGGGGTCAGATATTCGCAGACGTGGAACCAGTCGACCAGGATGATTCCCTGATCACCGAACAGTTCTTCGATTTGGCGGCTGATCCAGGTCGCTCCGTCGCCAACACAGTGAACCTGGGTCTTGGGGCCCAATCCCAGCGCATCGACCAACCGCTTCAGGATGGCCCCCGCTTCCCGGGGACCCTCCATCGTCACGCCGGCCTTCGGAACTGCCTCGCCCTGCCGCTGTGCGATACAGACCTTCGCTTCTCGCCAGTGCGTGCGCTTCGCCTTGCGGGCGTCCGCAGCGCCCGCCACGGTCTCGACAATGGGTACCACCGTCCGTCTCCACCATCAGCAGCTTCGCGGTGTTCGATGGGCCCGCCACCGGCAGGCAATCTGCCTCCGTTCATTCACAGGCCACCCGTTCGTTGAGCGTCCCGGGCGCATTGACCGCCAGGTCAATACCGTAGTGCTCCTTGATTTTGCCGCAACCTGTCCAAAGGGGAGGTCGGCACCCAAGTCCGTCACGGCGCGCTCCAGGGGCAGAGAATGGCTCCGGCAACGTACCCGGCAGCATTTGCTGACGTTTGCTCAGGTCGCTGACAATTGTCAGAGCGGGACTTGCCCAACACTTTCATTCGCACCTCCATGGCCAGAATGCTTTCGCACCACCAAAGCAAAAGTGGGAAAATGACGCCTTGGCGGTAATCGCCACGCTTGCACGGATCACGTCCTGTTTGCGACTTCGGCGAATAGCCGGGTTTGAAGGATCATTTGGAGTATCGACATCATGCCCATCTACGAATACGCGTGTGCCGCCTGTGGCAAGGAGTTCGAGAAGCTGGTACGCCAGTCTTCGCCTGCTCCAGAGTGCCCGGATTGCCATAGCACCGACCTGCGCAAAAAACTGTCGGCCTTTTCGGCCTTAACAGGTTCGTCTGCGGGCACCGCTGATCTTCCTGGCCCATGCGGAAGTTGCGGTCACCCTGACGGTCCTGGCGCCTGCCACTTTCAGTAAAAGGCTTGATCGGCCGAACAGGGTTTTTGTGTTTTCCAGGCACCGATTGCCGAAACCTTGTCAGCCTTGGTAAGGCATTTGGCGTGGCCATGGCAGCATGATGCGCAACATTGCTGTCCTGTTGAGCGCTGCCCAGGGGATCGCAGGGATCTGCAAAAACAGTAAAGTACGTCTGGGTGGGTGGCGTCTGGGTGAATTCCATCACAGTAGACAGCCTGTTTGGGTGTCAAACGACGGCTGGTCAAGCAGCCCTCGCGGTCACGGCAGCCGCTGTTCCAGCGCATAAAGCTCCTCGACCGTTTCGCGGCGGCGGACGAGATTGGCGGCAGCGCCGTCGACCATCACTTCGGCAGCACGCGGTCGGGTGTTGTAATTCGAACTCATGACCATGCCGTAGGCGCCGGCCGACAGGATCGCCAGGAGATCACCAGCAGCGAGAGCCAGTGGACGGCCGTGGCCGAGGAAATCGCCCGATTCGCAAACCGGGCCGACGATGTCCCATAAGCTGGCGATCCCGCTCCGGGGAGCGACCGGAACGATGTCGTGCCAGGATCCGTACAGGGCCGGACGGGCGAGGTCGTTCATCGCCGCGTCGACGATCGCGAAGTTCCTGATTTCGCCAGGCTTCAGATATTCCACCCGGGTCAACAGCAGACCCGCATTGCCGACCAGGCGACGTCCGGGTTCGAGCAGGACCTGCAGTTGGCGCTCCTTGAGCTTCTCGAGCATCGGTTGCAGGTAGGCCTTGACGGTCGGCGCCTCTTCGTCACGATAGCGGATGCCCAAGCCGCCGCCAAGGTCGATGTGATGCAGCACAATGCCGTCCGCCGTGAGCTGATCGATCAGCAGCAGCAGCTTGTCGAGCGCTTCGTCAAAGGGCGCCGGATGCAGCAACTGTGAACCGATGTGGCAATCGATACCGGTGATTTCGAGGTTCGCCAGGGTGGCGGCGTGCCGGTACAGCGCCCGTGCGTCGGCGCAAGCGACGCCGAACTTGTTTTCCTTGAGGCCGGTCGAGATATAGGGGTGAGTCTTAGCGTCGACGTCCGGATTGACGCGCAGGCTGATCGGCGCTTTCTTGCCGGCCCTTCCGGCGACCGCATCGAGACGTTCAAGCTCGGCAGCAGATTCGACGTTGAAGCAGAGGATGCCGATGCCAAGGGCCAGTTCCATCTCGGCGGCCGTCTTGCCAACGCCGGAGAAGACGATTTTCCGGGGATTGGCGCCGGCGGCCAACACCCGCTTGAGCTCACCAGCCGATACGATGTCGAAGCCGGCGCCTCGACGCGCAAAGATGTCCAGCACAGCAAGGTTGGAGTTGGCCTTGACGGCATAGCAGATCAGCGAATCGAGGCCGATCAGTTCCTGCTGGAACTCGTCGAACGCCGTTTCGAGCGCGTGCCGCGAGTAGACCCAGCAGGGCGTGCCGAAGTGACTGGCGATGTCGATCAGGGAGACGGATTCGGCGTGCAGTACGCCGTTCTGGCGGGCGAAGGGGCTCATCGGACAGGTTCCACAGGCGTGCTAGAATCCTTGGCAGTCGCGGTGTCGCTTTTCGTGTTTGCGGCGGGCTGAGGGGTCGCTGCCGCAACCGGTGTCGCCGGGACCGGTGGCAAGGTCAGACTGCCCTTGGTGCCACAGGCGCCCAGCACGAGAATTGCCAGCAAAGCCAGCGCAAGAGGTTGGCGCATCGGTCAGTGTCAAAAATTGGAGATGGTAGCACAGGATGAATGACAGGGAATTCAACACACTCGCTGATGCAGCGCTCAAGCGGGTCGAAGGCGCACTGGAACGTAGCGGCGCCGATCTCGATTATGCGATGGTCAGCGACGGCGTGCTCGAAATCGAGTGCTCCGACGGTAGCAAGATCATCGTCAATCGGCACGACGCGGCGCAGGAGATCTGGGTGGCCGCCAGAACGGGGGGCTTCCATTACCGTTGGGACGGCAGTTGCTGGCAAGACACGCGCCATCACGAGGAGCTGATGGCGGCGCTGTCAAGAATCGTTTCGCAGCAGGCCGGCGAGACCATTTCGCTGGTCGGGTAGGACGTTCCGGAGTGGGTGATCCGGTGATTAAAACGAAAGCTGCAGGCGGACTCCGGCAACGATCGCGTTGGCAAGATGAAGCGCCGGGTTGAGGACGCGCTGAACGACCGGCTGCAGCACCATTCCGGGGGCGAGTTGCGCCCGGTAAGTCATTTCAAGCACGGTTTCATTGGTCGATGACAGGGCCGTGCCTGCGTCGCTGGCCAACTGAATCCGCCCCTGCGGGCCAACATGCGCGCGTGTCGCAGCAATGCCGAAGGCATCCTTCTCGCGACCGGAGAACGGCCCCCGGTAGCTGAGACCGGCGCTGACCGAATAAGCAAGGAGGCTGGTCGTCCCGTCGGTAAAACCGTAACGCACGAACAGCGCGACATCCCGATTCGACTCCGGGATCCGATATACCGACTGTTCGGCAAGCAGATAGGCGCCCCAGTGCGTCGCCGACAGGGCTTCTCCGGCGGCATCGACGGCGATGAGTTGCGGATACTGCGGGCTGAAGCGCCAGAGACCCAGGGCGACCTTGCTGATCGGGGCAAAGTCGTCGCCCTGCTTCGCTGGCTCGCTCGGACGATCGTTGAACAGCCCGGCCTTGACCGGACTAAAGCCAAACTCGCCGATCAGCATGCTGCCGCTGCTGTTGTGCCAACTGATGTTGGGACCGGCGCTGGCCACCCGATCGCTTGGAATACCGCGAGTGATGGCCAACATGGCGTACCAGGCCGGATCGGGGTCGATCCTGAAGCGCGCGCCATAAGCACTCGTCCGGTAGATCGAGGGGCCGGCGAGGCTGCCGAAACTGGCCGCTTCGGCAGCCATTCCGAACGAGGGATGCAGAAAGACACCAGACGAATCGGTAACGTAGAACTCGCTGTCGATAGGGTAGAGGCCGATCCGGATCGAAGCCTTGTCGTCCAGAAAGGACTGCTGCAGCCAGGCCTTGAACAGGCCAGTGCGGTTGACCGGCGCTTCGAAGTTGTCGGCGCCCATCAGGCTGCCCAGGTAGTTGAGGTTGAACCGCCCGCCACCGTTGCTGATCAACTGCAGATAGGCTGATCCGCCTTGCCAACCGATGAGCTTCTCCCCATCGAGCTGCAGGATCAGGTCGACGTGCCCCACATAGGTGCCGCCGCTCTTCAGGCCGCCGCTGGAGTTGTGCAGAAAATCGGCGGTGTACAGCAGATCGGCCTGAACCCCGGCAGCGTGGAGTTGTTTGCGTTTGCCGCCCCAGTCACCGGTGAGCGTGCTCTCCGCCCAGTTGGGGGAGTCGTCGTTGGCAGCGGCTTCGCCGGCGACGGTGTCCGCGGTATCGGCTGTCGGAGATATTTCGCTGGCCGCCGGCTCGACAGCACCTTCAAGGGTCGCGGCACTGGCGCCAACCGGCTGTACCAGAAGAAAAAAGAACAGCAACACGCTGATCCCGGATGCGAGCTGTTTGACGGGTATCGACATGAACCTATTATTTCCCAGGGGATTTGATGATCATTACATGGCGATGCTCCTGCTTCGTGCCACAACCGGAGCATCCAGTGCAGCCGCCGCAGGCGTTGCCTGCCTTGTCACTGGCCTCCCGACCTGACGATCCGGCGTCGGCCGGCGCCAGTCCGAAACGCTGTGCCAAGGTCACATAGCATTCGACAAGCGCCGCACGCAGAACGCCGGGCAGCAATCGCCGCGCCGCGTAGATGGTAGCGCAAATGACCGCACCATAGACAATCCATTCTTCAAGCATGGCCAACTCCGGTCAGAACAAGGGCAATCCGGTAAGTCACGAAAGCCGCACCATACGCCAGAGCGAACAGGTAGCCGGCCATCAGCAGCGAATAACGCCACGAGCCGGTTTCGCGCTTGACCACGGCAAGCGTGGACAGGCACTGTGGCGAGAAGACGTACCAGGCGAGCAGCGAGAATGCCGTCGGCAGTGACCATCCCGCCGCCAACATGGGTACCAGCTCTGTCGCGACGTCGTCGCCGGCCGCCGACAGCGCATAGACCGTGCCGAGGGCGCCGACCGCGACCTCGCGCGCCGCCATGCCGGGCACCAGGGCGATCGAGATTTCCCAGTTGAAGCCGACCGGAGCAAAGATCACTGCCAGCGCCCGACCGAGCATGCCGGCATAACTGTAATAGATCGCCGGGCCGCTGGCGCCTTCCGGCGCCGCAGGGAAAGACGACAGGAACCAGAGTATCACCATCAGCGCCAGGATGATGTTGCCGACACGCATGAGGAATATCTGCGCGCGTTCGACCAGGCCAAGCAGCAGGTTGCGAGCATGCGGCCAACGGTACGACGGCAATTCGAGCATCAGCGGATGTTGCTGGCCACGGCCAACCGTCAATTTGAGGGCGCCGGCGACGGCCATCGCACTGACGATGCCGGCAACGTAGAGGACGAACAGCACCAGTCCCTGCAGGTTGAATACGCCAGCGACCGTGGTTTCCGGGATGAAGGCGCCGATGATCAGCGCGTACACCGGCAAACGCGCCGAGCAGGTCATCAGCGGCGCGATCATGATCGTCACCAGACGGTCACGCCAATTGGAGATGGTACGCGCCGCCATGATGCCTGGGACGGCGCAGGCAAAGCTCGACAACAGCGGAATGAACGAGCGGCCCGAGAGGCCGACAGTGCCCATCAGGCGGTCGAGCAGAAACGCTGCGCGTGGCAGATAGCCCGAGTCTTCAAGGGCAAGAATGAACAGGAAGAGGATCAGGATTTGCGGCAGGAACACCAGCACACTGCCAACACCGGCAATGATCCCGTCGACCAGCAGGCTACGCAGGATGCCCTCCGGCATCCGAGCCACGAGAAACTCGCCACCGGCTTCGACCCCCGCCTTGATCCACTCCATCGGCAGGCTCGCCCAACTGAATACCGCCTGAAACATCAGGAACAGCGTACCCGCCAGAATGAGCATGCCCCATAACGGGTGCAGCACGATGCGATCGATGTGCTCGTCGAGACGGATGTCGATCGCCGGTTCGCGGACGGTGGCCGCGAGAATGCGCCTGACTTCGCGCTGGGTGGCGGTGACATCGGCTACATCGGGCGGCAGCCAGGACGCCGGGTGAGCGGCCGTATCTGGCTGGATGGCTTCGAGCCGGGCAATCAGCTCGCTGGCACCGCTGCGCTTGACGGCGACGGTGCTGACCACCGGCATGCCCAGTTCGCGCTCGAGCGCGGAAACGTCGATGACGATGCCGCGTTTCGCCGCCAGGTCGGTCATGTTCAACGCCAGGACCATCGGCAGACCCAGACGCTTGACTTCGAGAACCAGCCGCAGGTTGAGCTTGAGGTTGGTGGCGTCGCTGACACAGACGATCAGGTCGGGGCGCCGCTCATCGGCGCGCGTTCCGAGGACCACATCGCGGGTGATTTCTTCGTCGATGCTGACCGCGTTGAGACTGTAGGCGCCCGGCAAATCGAGGATGCGAAACTGTTTGCCCGACGGCGTGATGAGTTGTCCCTCCTTGCGGTCGACCGTCACGCCGGGATAGTTGGCGACCTTCTGCCGGCTGCCGGTCAGCAGATTGAACAGTGCCGTCTTGCCGCAATTCGGGTTGCCCAGCAGGGCCAGGTTACAGGTTGCATGGGCTGTGCTCATGGTTCTTTTCCTCCCAGCGGAGCGACCAGAACGCGCTCGGCTTCAAATTTTCGCAAGGCAAACATCGTATTGCCGACCCGCACCGCAACCGGATCACCACCCGGATGTCCGCGCGCCACGACGCGCACCCGCTCTCCGTCGAAAAAGCCGATCTCGAATAGCCGCAACGCCAGCGCCACGTCAGCCGCTTCGCCGTTGATGGCGTTGGGCCGGCTGCTGACGATGCCTTCCTGACCCAGCGGAAGGTCAAATAGAGGAATCAATTCTTGGGGATTCATGGAACCGGTATCTTTCTTCATGCGTATCTGCAATCTTCATCGAGTTGCGGGTGACAAGGCGCCGCGGGAAAGTGGCGACTGCTCCGTCAGACACCGTCAGCGTGACTGTTCCGGAGGCATGCTCGCCACCCTGCTCATTACCATTGCACTATACATGAGAACTATTCGCATTGACATAGGGGATAGACAATTTCGCCATAGAGGTTATCAGTTGCTGGCGAACTTCGAATCAATACCCTCTGTGGCCCCCACCGCTTTCTGTCAAACATGCCGGTAACCCGCCCCAGCCAACCAGAAATGTTCAGTCATTCCGGCGGGGGATGCGTATTCCATGGCAAACCGGACAGTCGTCATCATTCACCCCCTTAAGAAAGCCACCCGCGCGATAATCTGTATGACATAATTGCTGAACTTTCGGACGACCTGACAGAAGCGGCGCGATGCACCTGAGCAAACAAGACCTTTTCCAGAGAAACGACGAGTGGCTGAAGAAGCTGCCGATGGAGCGATTATTGGAAGTGTCGAAACGTCTGCTGTACGACGTCAAGGAAAGCTGAATGCGCGCGGCAAGCACTCCGATCCTCCGCGATATTGTCCTGATTGGCGGTGGTCACAGCCACGTCGGCGTGCTGCGAATGTTTGCCATGCAGCGGTTGCCGGGTCTGCGCCTGACCGTGATCTGCACCGATACGGACACGCCGTACTCGGGAATGCTGCCCGGCTACATCGCCGGACACTACGATTTCGACGCAGTGCATATCGATCTGCGGCGGCTGGCCGAATTCGCCGGCACGCGCTATTTCCGCGACGAAGTGATCGGCATCAACCGCGCCGCACGCCAGGTACTGTGCCGCCAGCGGCCGCCAGTGCCCTACGATGTGCTGTCGATCAACATCGGCTCGACGCCACAGCTTGCGCGCGTCGAAGGCGCTGCCGAGCAGGCGGTACCGGTGAAACCGATCCGCCGCTTCAACGAACGCTGGCTGGCTCTGCTTGGGCGCGTGCGTGCGCACGCTGGGACAACAACGATCGCCGTAGTCGGTGCCGGTGCCGGCGGCGTCGAGCTGACGCTGGCCATGCAGTACCGACTGCGCGGTGAACTCGCTGCGCTCGGTCGCGATCCCGACGAACTTCGTTTTCACCTCTTCTCGGCCAGCGCGAGCATTCTGCCGACACACAACGCGGCGGTGCGTGGCGTCTTCGAGCGCGTCCTGAGCGAGCGCGGCGTGATTCTCCATCGCCATTGCGAAGTCGTCGAAGTTGCCGCCGGCCATCTACGGGTGCGCAGCGGCGAGATGTTCGCCGCCGACGAGATCGTCTGGGTGACGCAGGCCGGCGGCGCGCCGTGGCTGCGTGAGACCGGACTGGCGCTCGATGGCGAGGGTTTCATCCGGGTCCGCAACACCCTGCAGAGCGAGACTGATCCGCTGATCTTCGCCGCCGGTGATTGCGCATCGCTGACCGACCGGCCGCTGGAAAAGGCTGGTGTCTTCGCGGTGCGGATGGGCAAACCGCTGGCCGAAAACCTTCGGCGAATCGTCCTGTGCCAGCCACTGCTCGCGTATCGCCCACAGCGACGCTGGCTGGCGCTGATCAGCACCGGCGACCGGCACGCGGTCGCCTCGCGCGGCTGGCTATTTGCGCGTGGTGACTGGGTGTGGCGCTGGAAGGACTGGATCGACCGGCGCTTCATGCGCCGTTTCAGCGAATTCGCGCCAATGGACGAGAATGCCTCGCCTGCGCCGTCCGAGGCGATTCCACTCGACGCGGCCGAGCAGACACAGGCGATCTCGGCTATTGCCATGCGCTGCGGCGGCTGTGGCGCCAAGGTCGGCGCCACGGTCCTGTCACGGGCGCTGGCAAGGGTTCACCCGATCGCACGCGACGATGTGCTGATCGGCCTGTACGCGCCCGACGATGCAGCGGTGCTGCGGGTGCCGCTGGGCAGTGCGCTGGTGCATACGGTCGATTTCTTTCGTGCCTTCATCGACGACCCCTGGCTTTTCGGCAGGATCGCCGCCAATCATGCGCTCGGCGACATCTTCGCGATGGGTGGCGCGCCGCAGTCGGCAACGGCGATCGCCACCGTTCCGCCAGGACTGGAGAGCAAGGTCGAGGACACCGTCTTCCAGATGATGGCGGGCGCCACTGCAGTGCTCAACGAGGCCGGCTGTGCGCTGGTCGGCGGTCATACCGGCGAGGGTCGCGAACTGGCGCTCGGTTTCGCGATCAACGGGCTGATCGACGCAACCCTGGCCTGCATCCTGCGCAAGGACGGCATGCGTCCCGGCGATGCACTGATCCTCAGCAAACCGCTCGGCACCGGTACCCTGTTCGCGGCGCAGGCGCGGCTGCAGGCGCGCGGCCGCTGGATCGATGCGGCTTTGGAATCGATGCAACAGTCGAACCAGGCGGCAGTGCCGTGCTTGATCGCGCACGGCGCGAGCGCGTGCACCGACCTCACCGGCTTCGGTCTGCTCGGACATCTGGTCGAGATGACTCGCTCGTCTGGGGTAGACGCCGAGATCGACCTGGCTGCGCTGCCACTCCTCGAGGGGGCTGCCGAAACGATTGCAGCGGGAATCGTCAGCTCGCTGCAGCCGGCCAACGTGCGCCTGCGCCGCGCGCTGCGCAACCAGCCCGAATCCCTGCATCACCCGAACTACCCACTACTCTTCGATCCGCAGACCGCCGGCGGACTACTCGCCAGCGTGCCGGCGGAAAAGGCAGCGGACTGCATCGCCGCGCTGCGCGGCCTGGGCTATGCGCGAGCGATCTGCATCGGACGCGTGCTGCCGGCCAGCGAGGCAGTGGAACCAATTACACTGCGCACCTGACCAAGGGATGCACAAAGCCTGCACGCCCTGGCGGCACACCGCCCTGCCCCGCACCAACCTGCCACTCACGGAGAACCGACCATGATGCTTTTGCCCCGCCTGATTTCCCGCAGCGCCCTGGCGCTCGCCCTGATGCTCGGCAGCGTTGCAAGTTACGCCGAAAACCTGTTACGGGTCTCGGCAATCCCCGACGAGGCGCCCACCGAACTGCAGCGCAAGTTCAGACCGCTCGGCGAGTATCTCGAGAAGGAAACCGGCTACAAGGTGCAGTTCACGCCGGTCAGCGACTATGCCGCGGTAGTCGAGGGCCTTGCGGCGAAGAAGATCGATCTCGCCTGGCTCGGCGGGTTCACCTTTGTACAGGCAAAGCTGCGGACTGGCGGCGAGGCGATCCCGATCGTCCAGCGCGCAGAGGACGAGGTGTTCACCAGCAAATTCATTGTGCCGGCGAACAGCCCGGTGACGTCGCTCGTCGAACTGAAGGGCAAGACCTTCGCCTTTGGCTCGCCGTCGTCCACCTCGGGACACCTGATGCCGCGTTTCTACCTGCTCAAGGATGGCATTGATCCTGACAAGGATTTCAAGAACGTCGCCTTCTCCGGTGCGCATGACGCGACCGTAGCCTTCGTTGCTTCCGGCAAGGTCGAGGCAGGCGTGCTCAATGCTTCGGTAATGGACAAACTGCTCGAAAAGGGCGATGCCAACGCCAGGCGGGTCAAGGTCATCGCCACGACGCCGTCCTACTTCGACTACAACTGGACGGTGCGCCCCGGTCTTGACCCGGCGCTGCGCCAGAAGATCACCCAGGCATTCCTCAAGCTCGACCGGGCCGACCCGGCGCAGCGCGAACTGATGGAACTGCAGCGCGCGTCGAAGTTCGTGCCGACCACGGCGGCCAACTATGATGGCATCGAACGGGCGGCGCGCAGCGCCGGGCTGATCAAGTAAGGATGCTGCGACTTCCGCAGACGCCGAGTCGGCAGGCGTCGCGGCGACAGGGAGCAAGGAGGGCAAGGGCATGGCAAGCGAACTGACCGGCGTCGGACTGACGCACGGCAATGGTTTTCGCGCGCTGCAGCGAATCTCGCTGCGTCTTGCGCGCGGCGAGCAGGTGGCGGTGATCGGTCCGTCGGGCGCTGGCAAGACCAGCCTCTCGCGGCTCCTCGGCAGTGCCTTGCGGCCCAGTGACGGACGCCTGGAGATCCTCGGCGTCAACCCCTGGCAGGCGTCGGCCGGCGAATTGCGTCGCCTGCGCGCGCGCATCGGCACCATCCACCAAGCGCCACCGATTCCGCCCCGCCAGCGCGTGATTACCGCGATCCTCGCCGGCCGGCTCGGCCACTGGCCGGCATGGAAGGGGCTTTGCTCGCTGCTCTATCCGGTCGACATCGACGGTGCGCGGGCGGTACTGGCGCGCTTCGACCTCGCCGACCGCCTGTTCGATCGCTGCGACCGGCTCTCGGGAGGACAGTTGCAGCGCGTCGGGATCGCCCGCGTCCTCTACCAGCAACCCGACCTGATCCTGGCCGACGAACCGGTCTCGGCCCTCGACCCGACGCTCGCCGATGCCGCGCTCTGCGAACTGGTCGCCGACTCCGAGCGTCGCGGCGCCAGCCTGTTCGCTTCGCTGCATGCAGTAGACCTGGCGCTCAAGTGGTTTCCGCGCATCGTTGGTCTGCGCGCCGGCGAAATCGTCTTCGACCTGCCGACGGCACGCGTCAGCGAGACGATGTTGCGCGACCTATACGCCGCCGAGGGCGGCGTCTTGCCGATACAGGCCCGGGCTCCGGTATCTCCGCGCGACGGCGCCGCCGTTGACCCTGGGGTTACAGCCACCGACGGCCAGGTGGAGATCCCCGTCGTGCGCTTCGATACCTGCCGCGGACGCTGAATTGAAGACGCTCACCAGCACCCTGCCGCCGACCCGGGACCCGGACGCGCGCGCGCGTCTCGGCTGGACGGTACTCGCCCTGGGATTTCTGTGGCCGCTCCTGCAGCTCGCCGAGTTCCGCCCCTGGGCGCTGTTCGAGGGCAATAATCTGCAGGTGATGGGCGCTTTTCTTGCAGGCTTTCTGCCACCCGAAACGTCGACCGATTTTCTCGGCATCCTTCTCAAGGCAACACTGGAAACTCTGGCAATGGCCACCGCCGGCATCGCGCTGGCCCTGCTCATCGCGGTGCCATTGGCGATCCTGTGCACACGCCCGCTGGCGGTATCGCTGATCGGGCCGGGACCCGGCCACCACGGTGGCAGCATGCTACGTCTCGCCGGGCGCGCGCTGCTGACCTTATTGCGCGCGATCCCCGAGATTGTCTGGGCGCTGATGCTGGTGCGCGTCTTCGGACTCGGGCCAGCCGCCGGCGTGCTGGCGCTGGCGGTCACCTACGGCGGCATGCTCGGCAAGGTGTACACCGAGATCCTCGAATCGACCGACACTCGCCCTGCCCGCTCGCTGCTCGAAGCGGGCAGTGGCCGCTGCGCGGCGCTGGCCTACGGACTGCTCCCCAACGCGGCGCAGGAACTGACCTCCTACACCGTCTATCGCTGGGAGTGTGCGGTCCGCTCGTCGGTAATCATGGGCTTCGTCGGCGCCGGCGGGCTCGGGCAGTTGATGGATCAGTCGATGAAGATGCTGAACGGCGGCGAGGCCGCCCTGATCCTCCTCGTCTTCCTGTTGCTGGTGCTGCTCGCCGACGCGCTGAGCGCGACATTGCGCCGGGCGTTGGCATGAACGCGAATGACGTTCAGGAGCCCTGTGCGGCACGCGGCGCCGCTGATTTCTGCCTGTCCTGCGTGCTCACCAGCGGCCTGCTGATTGCTGCCGTGGTGGCCAGCTTCGCCTATCTCGCGATCGATTTCGGGGCACTGTTTTCGGCCGATTCGGCAGCCGCAATGGGAAAATTTGCCATCTCCTTCCTGCCACCCGATCTCGACCCTGAATTCGTGCGCAAGACCGCCTGGGGCGCCTTGCAGACCTTCTCGGTGGCCATGGTCGGCACGCTGCTGGCGACGCTGGCGGGACTGTTGCTGTCCTTGCCCGCGGCCGGGCGGCAAGGGGTCGCCACCGCCAGGCTGTCGCGCTTTCTCCTCAATCTGCTGCGCAGCGTGCCGGAACTGGTCTGGGCAACGCTGATGGTGCTCGTCGCTGGCCTCGGACCTTTCGCCGGTGCGTTGGCGCTGGCGCTGCACACCACCGGAGTGCTCGGCCGGCTGTTCGCCGAAGCGATCGAGAACGCGCCACGGCAGCCCGAGCAAAGCCTGCGCGAAGCCGGCAGCGGCGGCGTGCCGGCCTTCCTGTACGGAACGCAACCGCTGGTCTGGCCGCAATGCGTGGCCTACGGGCTCTACCGGCTGGAAATGAACATCCGCATGGCTGCCGTACTCGGCTTCGTCGGCGCCGGCGGCCTCGGCCAGATGCTCTATTACCACCTGTCGATCTTTCAGCAGGCGCAGGCGGCGACGGTACTGATCGCAATGTTCATCCTGGTGCTGGCTGTAGACGCGCTGAGCGACCGTCTGCGCAAGCGCATGGCGAGCGTCTGAGCCGGAATGGCGGGGAAATGGCCATGGGTCTTCCGGATCAGCGGGAGCCTTCGGCGGAGACCGGCGGCAATCCGGTCGGTCGATCAAACCGGAGTTCAGAAGACTGATCCTGTCACGCCTTGATTTCCGTGCCGCGCCATGACGTCAGCGACTCACGTCAAGGGTTTCCCCGTCAGACTCTCCACCAGACTTGCCGCAAATCCGGACAACAGTTCCCTGTTTTTCACGCAAACCTTGAGATCGCGCTGCGCCCAACTCTCTTGTAGCTCAAGAATGGCTAGCGAGGATCGTGTCGTATCGTCCGGAATCGCGCTTCCAGGAACCATTCCAAGCCCTACGCCAGCACTCACCATACGACAAACCGCCTCGAAACTTCGCACCTGAATCCGGACTTCGAGATGCCGCCCGAGCGCCGCTGCCGCGTTCATCGTGAAGGTGTGGATCGCCGACCCCGAGTGAAGCATCACGAAGGGAAAATCCAGCACCTCGACAAACGAGGTGCTCGTTCGCCCGGCCAGCGGATGATCAGCCGGCGTGATCAGCACCAGACGGTCGGCGCGGTAAGGGATGAGTTCCACGTCTACCCCCTCGACGGATTCCGCAACGACACCGACTTCAACTTCTCCCCGAACAACGGCCATCACGACCTCGGGACTCGTATGTTCTTCAAGCGTGATGCTGACCTGCGGGTAACAACGCAAGAAGGCCGAGAGGCTGTCAGGAAGAAATGTATGGGTTGCATGCGTATTGGCCCACAGTCTGACATGACCCCTGACTCCCTTTGCATAGGGCGAAAGGTCGGCATGCATCTGTTCGAGTTGGGCGAAAACCTGTCGTGCATGACGAAGCAGCAACTCGCCCGCACGGGTGAGCTTGACCCCTCGCGCTTCGCGAAGCAGCAGCGGTGTGCCGATCGATGCTTCAAGCAGACGGATGCGATGACTCGCCGAGGAGGGCGCCAAATGAACCCGCTCGGCGCCGCGAGTCAGATTCTTCAACTCCGCAATGGCCACAAAGAGCCGGAGATCGATCAGACCATAATGCATAGCATTAGTTATAAACGAACGATTGCTTTTAAAAATGTCAATTTTAAGCAGAAAATTTACCATCTATCATTCGTTCTATCAGAACACTAAGGATTTCACCTCTCATGCCCTGGAAACACTGGTCCGCCGAGCGCATCGGAATCGCCCTGGCCGTTCTTGCTGCGTTTGGGTTTTCGTTCAAGGCGATCTTCGTCAAGCTGGCCTATGCTGCCGCGTCGGTCCATGCGATCACTCTGTTGACGCTGCGGATGAGCTTCACACTCCCGATCGTGCTTTGCGTCAGCCTCTGGGTTGGCCGGTCCACGCCGCGGCTAGCCCGTTCGGACTGGGGACTCCTCATCCTGCTGGGACTGCTCGGCTACTACGGCGCCAGCATCCTGGACTTTGTTGGGCTACAGTACATCTCGGCGGCCCTGGAACGTCTGATCCTGTTCATTTATCCGACGCTGACGGTCCTGATCGGCTGGCTGTTCATGGGTAAACGACTGCAGCGGCGACAAGTGGCCGCACTCGTGCTCTCTTACGCCGGCATCGGATTGGCCTTTGCCCACGATCTCGAGGTCGCTGGCGATGTCCACACGGTACTGATTGGAGCGGCTTTCGTGTTCGGATCGGCCTTGTCCTACGCCATGTATAGCGCCGGCACAGAAACCGCCATCCGGCGACTCGGGGCGATTCGATTCGCCGCTCTGGCGATGACCGTCTCGACCGTCGCAACGCAAATTCACTTTCTGGTGAGCCAGCCCCTCTCTGCACTGGTTCAACCCATGCCGGTGTATCTCTGTGGGATCGGAATGGCGATATTCTCGACAGCATTACCAGTGTTCTGGCAGTCGGCCGCAATTCGCCGGATTGGTTCGGCACAGGCGGTGTTGATCGGTACCCTGGGGCCGGTCCTGACGATATTTTTTGGCTGGGGCTTGCTGGATGAGCCGGTGTCGCTGCCCCAACTGATGGGCGCCGGATTGGTGTTGGCCGGAGTCCTGATGGTTGTGCGCCGGGCGACCACCAGTCACTCTGGCAGAGGATACGCAGGCACCGCGCAAAGCGCCAGATCGCAGACTGGATCTGGCGGACTATTGCGGTGAATGTTGGCGGAGTGGACGGGGCTCGAACCCGCGACCCCCGGCGTGACAGGCCGGTATTCTAACCAACTGAACTACCACTCCGTGCTCGTGCTGCTGAATCATTCTTCGGTTGTTTGCGCTCCACAACCGGCATCTGGAGAAGACGTTGCGCTGTGCAAGCTGGGCATTATAGCGAATTTGGCCGGGTGGGCAAGGGGGTGAGCGCAAACTTTCCATCTGTCTCCGCGCGGGCAAAAAGAAGACGACAATGATCACCAGTCCACAACCCACTACAGGCCCTGGCCCAACCGCTGGCGCTGAACTTCCCGGCCTGCTGCTGCGCAATGTCTTCTTCAATGTCTTCTTCTTTTTTCTGGTACTGATGCACGGCCTGCGCCGCCTGCTCCCTCCTTATTGAGCTGATCCGGGTGCACTTGACGTGCGCGGTTGCGACACCGCGCGCATCGCCCGACTCAGACAGCCCGCTCCCATGGCGGCACGGGCCGAAACAGCGTATCGAGTTCGTCGAGAACGACGCGGACCTTGGCCAGTCGGACTCGGCTCGGGGTATAACAGGCGTAGACATGGCGACCGAAGCTGCTCAGCGGCTCATGGTCATCGAGCACCGCGCACAGCCTGCCGTCGGCCAGGTATGAGCCGCAGAGATAGGTGGGCAGGACTGCCATGCCGCGACCCGCGAGAACAGCTTCCAGAACACAATCGACGTTGTTGATGCGAAATCTGCTGTTGACCGGGATGGCCATTTCTTCTCCCTGACGATCGAGCAGCCGCCACACCGCCTTTCCAGAGGGATGCGCATAATCGAAACACTGGTGCCTCGTCAGTTCCGCGGGTGTTGCGGGATGCCCGTAGGTATCGAGATAGGCCGGCGCGGCACAGATCACCCGCTTGACCACGGCCAGGGGTCGGGCGACTGCATCCTCAGGAGGCGTATTGGTCAGGCGCAAGGCCAGATCGATCCGGTCCTCAATCAAGTCGACCAGATCGTCGGTCAACAACAGCTCACAATCAAGTTGTGGATAGCATTCGGTCAAATGCGGCAACAGCGGGGCAATGTACAACCGTCCGAAGGTCAACGAGGCGCTGATGCGGATGATCCCACACGGCACTTCGGTGCCAATCCGGACCGCCAGATCGGCACGGTCAACGACTTCCAGCGCACGCAACGCATGCTGGTAGAAGATTTCGCCCGCCGGTGTCAAGCGTAGTTTGCGTGTCGTTCTCTCGAAGAGACGGACAGCAAAAGCTTGCTCGAGGTCGCCGACCTGCTTGCTGATCTGTGCCCGCGTACAGTCGAGACGACGGGCTGCTGCAGCCATGCTGCCGGTTTCGACAATCTTGACAAAGCTTGCCCAACTGCTCAACCAGATCATTTGTCAATTATCCATTGACACGACTGCTTGATTCTACCGCTATTTGTCGCCCAGTTTTGGCACTATAGTTCGCTCGATCCAGCGCCAATTCTGGCCTGGCCAATTGCTGATCATAGGTACCTGCCATGCTGCGTTCGCTCAACCACCCCGGCGTCATGGCCATCACCCTGGCTGCGGCCGGCATCCTGATGGTGACAATGGGAACGCGCCAGTCCTTCGGCCTGATCATCGCGCCGATCAACTCCACAAGCGGATTGGGAATTGCCACCATCAGCCTGGCTCTTGCAATCGGCCAATTCACCTGGGGAGCGATCCAGCCGGTAGCCGGCGCCCTGGCTGACCGTTACGGGCCGCGCGCTGTCCTCACCGGCGGCATCGTCATGCTGGCAATGGGTTGCGCGATTACTCCATACGCCACTTCGGGTTTCGGTCTGGTGGTATCGCTCGGCCTGCTGGCAGCGATCGGTTCAGGCGCCGGGAGCTTTTCAGTGCTGATCGGCGCCGCTGCGCAGCGCCTGCCGCTGGAAGTGCGCGGTACAGCATCGGGAGTGATCAACGCCGGCGGTTCCTTTGGGCAATTCGTCTTCGCTCCGATCCTCCAGAAGGCGATCCAGGCGCTCGGCTGGATGGGCGCGATGTGGGTTCTGGCAGTGATGACCCTGGCGGCGTTGCCCCTGGTGCGGAAGGTCGCCAGCCCGCTGCCGGCCGCGCCGGCCCATGCCGTCGAGCGGGCCGACCAGGGTTTGCGGGCGGCCCTGCGCGAGGCATTCGGCGACAGCAGCTACCTGCTGCTGCATGCCGGCTTCTTCACCTGCGGCTTCCACATCGCATTCCTGGTCACCCATCTGCCGGGCGAGGTCAATCTGTGCGGGCTGCCTCCCGAGGTCGCCAGTTGGTCGCTGGCGATCATTGGCCTGGCCAACATCCTGGGCAGCCTCTATGCCGGTGCCTGTGTCTCCCGCTATCGCAGCAAGTACGTACTGGCGGTCATGTACGGCTCGCGCGCCGTGCTCGTCGCCGCTTACCTGCTGGCGCCGCGCACGGAGCTGACTTTCTACGTCTTCGCTGCCGGTCTCGGGTTTACCTGGCTGGCGACTGTCCCACCGACGGCGGCCATCGTCGGCAAGCTGTTCGGCGTTCGCTATCTGGCCACGCTGTTCGGCATGACCCTGCTGTCGCACCAGATCGGCGGCTTCCTTGGCGCCTGGCTGGGTGGCCTGGTCATTGTCCGTTTCGGCGACTTCGGCTGGATGTGGTACGCCGACATGGCACTGGCCACCGCCGCTGCGCTGATCAACCTGCCGATCCGCGAAGCGCCCATGACCAGGGCGCTTGCTCCGGCCTGAGTGCGGCTTCGAAAAACGTCTTCCTCTTTCATCCTGGATCGCCGACCATGAGCTTACTACGCAGCGACATCACCATCGAACTCCTCAACCAGCAAGGCAGCGAGTACTTACCGGGCTACCTGGGCATCGTGATCCTGTCGCTGGCACCGAACACGCTCAGCAGCCGGATGCCGATCCACAAGCTGCACGTCGCACCCAACGATTTCCTGCATGCGGCCAGCGTCGTCGCGCTGGCCGACACGAGCTGCGGTTACGCGACCATCGCGCATTTGCCGGAAGGCGCACAGTCCTTCACGACCATCGAGCTGAAGAGCAACCATCTCGGCACCGTCAAAGAGGGAAGCGTCGCCTGCACGGCGACCGCCCAACACCTCGGACGCAACACGCAGGTCTGGGATGCGGTGGTAAGCGACGAGGCGAGCGGGCGCAAGCTGGCCCTGTTTCGCTGCACGCAGATGATCCTCTGGCCGAAAGCCGTACACCGGTAGCCCCCGGCACATGGGCTGCCGACAGCTCGGCTCCCTGCATTCCGGCTCATCGCGCATCGCACTTGCCGGAAATATCCAATGAGGCGCTATCGAGATAGCGATGGATCCTGCCTATTGGTGGCCTCAGGGGCGGCTCCTGGCGTTTCGGTCGCGCGGCGAGATTTTTTTCGTCGGCTGAGCGAGGCCTCCCTGGCTGTCGGCCCGCCAACGTCGATAAAGCCATAGCACGGCTCCGGCCGTCAGCAGGAGGCCGCAGCCGCGCGTCAGCGACGCGATCCGGCCATCCAGATGCAGTATGCCCCAGCGACTGAAGATCTCGGTCCAGTCATGATCTCCGCTACCGACCAAGGGGAGTTCCTGAACGCGTGCATCCGCCATGTAGCGGGCAATATTGAAGAGATTTTCTCCCAGCCAGACCAGGGCTGCCGCCAGACCGACCGGATTGCCGGTGCGACGAAAATGCCAGGCCGCCGCAAGCGGGAAAACGAGCTGAAACAGCGTCCCGCCATAGACGGTCGCCCGCGCGCTGAAAATGCCGACCAGCGGGTGACCGGCTTCGTGCAGGGCCAGGTTGGCGCTGTCGAGCAAAGGCACCCAGCCGTCCCTGCCAAACCAGTGAAAACCCAGGCAGACCGCGCCAAAAACCAGCACGGCAAGCAGTCCACCCAGGGAGACCGGAGCTGCGCCGGGAGTAATCTGGAAATTCTCCCTCTCAACGGGAAGTTTCATGGTTCACACCAGTTGATACAGTCGCCCATCATTGCTTGAACGGTTCCGTACGACAAGAGTCGGCGTGGGCGCCGGCATGCCGGGATTCCGGGATTCCGGGATTCCGGGATTCCGGGATTCCGGGATTCCGGGATTCCGGGATTCCGAGATTCCGCAGTGCAAGCTGGCAGCTTCCGTGGATTCACTACCCTTCAGGAGCCGTGTAGATCGGAATGCAACGAACCTCGGTCCTGACGGAATTGGCGATGAAACACTCGTCATGGGCCTGGTGGTGCATCTGATCCAATTGCGCGTGTGTTGGCATGCTTGCACCGGAAAATTGCACCTCCGGACGCAAGGTGACCACCGAGATGACCAGTTTGCCGGCTTCGTTCCTCTCCATGATGCCAGTGGCAGCGTCGCAGTAGCGATCGACGCAATACCTTCGCTTCGCTGCGATTGACAGGAACCAAAGCATGTGACAGCTTGCCAGGGACGAGACAAAAGCCTCCTCGGGGTCGACTGCGAAGATGTCGGACATTGGCACCGGCACGACATGCGGAGATGACGACCCCGGGATCTCGACGCCGCCATCGAAGCGCAGAAGATGCCGCCGGCTGTATCTGTTGCCAAGAAAATCCTGCTCTCCACGGAGCCAAAGAACTTCTGCAGTGTATTCCGACATGTATCGCTCTCCAAGGGTTCGGCACCGCAGGTTTGGCTCTGCATGCCTGATGCTTCGAGGCATTCGGAGATCCTGATCGAGACCGGTTTCAGTAGCGGAATCGGGGAAACGTCCCGGCTACTTTCCAGACCTCAGCATACACCCGAAACGCCGCATCGGGATCTCGGGAGCGCGCAGTCGATTGACCGCGCCTGCCGTGGTCAGTGATACTCCCTGGCGTAGCACTGAATTTTCCATCTTTGCTGGGCAAGTCATGTCTGCAGCGTGCCTGCTCCTGACTTGCCTGCTCTGCGGAGACGATGATGATGACCTTGATCAATCGCCTGGGGCTCTGGCTGTCCTGCCTTGCCTTTGCCGCCGTTGCGGAAGCCGCAGCGGTGCGCTATTACGAACTGCCGCGCGGGGCACGGCCGCACGACGTGGCGCCCGACCCGAAACCCGGCGGCGCGGTCTGGTACACGGCGCAGGGACAGGGCGCGCTCGGGCGGCTCGACCCAATCAACGGCCAGGTCGAACAGATCGGGCTGGGTGAAGGCTCATCCCCGCACGGCGTGATCGTTGGTCCTGACGGCGCACCCTGGGTCACTGACAGTGGGCTGAACGCCATTGTGCGCGTCGACCCGGCGACCCATGAAGTCAGGCGCTGGCCGCTGCCTGGCACCGCCTACGTCAACCTCAACACCGCGACTTTCGACCGGTCCGGCCGCCTGTGGTTCACCGGCCAGGCAGGGTTCCATGGGCGACTGGACCCGACGACGGGCAAGGTGGACGTATGGAAATCGCCGCGCGGCCGCGGGCCCTACGGCATCGCGACCACACCGTCGGGCGAGGTTTACTACGCTTCGCTCGCCGGCAGCCATATCGCGCGCATCGACCTGACGAGCGGCGAGGCGACTCCGATCGACCCACCGACGCCGAATCAGGGAGCGCGGCGCGTATGGAGCGACTCGACCGGACGTATCTGGGTCAGCGAATGGCAGAGCGGCAACGTCAGCGTGTTTGACCCCGCCACCAGAACCTGGAAAGCCTGGAAACTGCCTGGTACTTCTCCGCGCGCCTATTCGGTGTGGGTGGACGAGCGCGACAAGGTCTGGCTGACCGACTTCACGGCCAATGCCATCGTGCGCTTCGATCCTAAGACCGAAACCTTCGAGAGTTTCCCGAGTAGCGCACGCAGCGCGAGCGTGCGCCAGATGGCGGGCCGCAGCGGCGAGGCCTGGGGCGCAGAATCGGGTGCGGATCGGCTGGTGGTCGTGAGATATTGAGTTCACCCTGGCAACGTTCATCGGTGTTGCTCGTGGGATGGCCCGCAGCCGACACCGTGCTTGTGGTGGCAGCGACGTTCACCGGATATCTTGGGCAGTGGCGGGGATATTCTGTATTCTGAACTCGGCACTGAGGTTGACCGAAATGCCGGACGCGCGTACGGGTTGCCCCGTACGCGCGTCCGGATCAGCGCTGCAAGGTGGCTTCGGCTACATCATCCCGAGAGTCTTCGGCAACCAGGTCGACAGGATCGGTACATAGGTCACCACCACCAGGAAGGCGAGCATCGACAACAGCCACGGCCAGACCGCCACGGTCAGTTCGGTAATCCCCATCTTGGTAATCCCCGATGCGACATAGAGGTTGAGCCCGACCGGCGGATGGCACATACCGACTTCCATGTTCACCACCATCAGGATGCCGAAATGCACCGGGTCAATTCCCAGTTTCATCGCCACCGGAAAGAGAATCGGCGCGAAGATCAGCACGATCGACGAAGGCTCCATGAAATTGCCGGCCAGCAGGAGAATGATATTGACCGCCAGCAGGAAGGCGATCATCCCGAGACCGTGACCGAGCATCCAGTCCGCCAGCGCCTGCGGGATGTTCTCGTTGGTCATGATGAACGAGAAGAGCACGGCGTTGGTGATGATGTACAGGAGCATCGCGGACATGTTCGCCGAGTTCAGCAGCACCCGCGCCACATCCTTCATCGACAGATCCTTGTAAACGAAGACCGCGACGAAGAAGGCATAGACCGCGCTCATCGCGGCTGCTTCGGTCGGTGTGAACATGCCGCTGTAGATGCCGCCCATGACCACCACGATCAGCAAGAGCCCCCAGACCGATTCGCGGAAAGCCTTCCAGCGCTCGCCGAACGTTGCCTTCTTCATGCGCGGGTAGTCGAACTTCCTCGCCCGATACCAGGTGACGCCACCGAGAACCATCGCCAGACCGATCCCCGGAATCACGCCGGCCATGAACAGCGCGCCGACCGAGGTATTGGTCGCCACCGAATACATGACCATGACGATCGACGGCGGGATCAGGATGCCGAGCGCACCGGAGGTGGTGATCACGCCCGCCCCGAACTTGTTCGGGAAACCCGCCTTGACCATCGCCGGCATCAGGATCGACCCGATCGCCACGACGGTCGCCGGCGACGAGCCGGAGACCGCGGCGAACAGGGCACAGGCCAGCACTCCGGCCAGGCCAAGACCACCGTACCAGTGCCCGACCATACTGGTCGCGAACTTGATCATTCGTCGCGCCACCCCGCCGTGCGTCAGGAAGTTGCCGGCCAGGATGAAGAACGGAATGGCCATGATCTCGAACTTCTCGATACCCGTGAAAAGCTTCAGGGCGACCGATTCGAGCGGCACCTGCGTAAACATGAACAGGAAACTGAGAACCGTCAGGCCGAGCGAGATCGAGATCGGCATGCCGGTCAGCATCAGGACCAGCAGGATGATGAAAATGATCGAAGCATTCATGATTGCTTACCTCCCTTGTCCGACGAGTCTTCCGGGTGACGCTTCTTGTAGGTCAGGTCGTGCGGATGCAGGTTGTCCTCCATCTGGAACGCATTGATTTCTTCGGCGATCGTCGTCTCGTCGATACCATCCACGTGCCCGTGGTCATGATGCGGCAGCTCACCGGTCCGGATGAAACTCACCGTGACTTGCAGGAAGCGGAAACACATCAGGCTCGACCCCAGTGGAATGGCGCTGTAAACGATCCACGTCGGCCACTCGAGATCCGGTGTGGTCGGTCCCTCGGGAATATCCACCAGGTCCTTTCCGAGAGCCGTATACAGGGCATAGTGGAAGCCGTTTTCCCAAACGAAGTGTGCGCCGAGCGTGCCGACGATGCCGGTGAACAGTGCGCCGGCGAGCAGGCCGAAAACAACAAACTTGGCGCGCGTCCGACCGGTCATGCGGTTGATCAGCACGTCGACACCGACGTGAATGCCGGTGCGCACACCATAGGCCGCACCAAACTTCGCCATCCAGACGAACATGATGATGCACAGTTCCTGCGCCCAGCCAAAGTTGAGAGACAACAACCAGTCCTGCAAGCCGGGAATCGACATGCCCGACAGGTAGCGATGCACGACGGACGCGAAGATGATCGTCGTCGCCGCCGCCATGAGGAAGGTGATCAGCCATTCCTCGAGATGATCCAGTAGCTTCATGTGGAAAACTCCCCATCTGCCTGAAAAAAAGCCCGTCAGGCGTGGCATCCCAACGGGCTGTCTTTTGTCTTATCCAATGATCAGGGTTTGGTCGGATCGAAACCGGTTTCCTTGTAGACCGCCTGCAGGAGATCCTTGCCGATGCGCGACTCCATCTTCAGATGCACGGGCGCCAGCACTTTCTTGAAAGCCTGCCGCTCTTCCGGGGTCAGCGAATAGACCTGCGTCTTGCCGGTCTTCTTGACTGCTTCCAGATCCTTGTCATTCTGCTCCTTGGCGATCTTGTTGGCGTAAGCGGTCGATTCCTTCATCGCTGCTTCGAGCTGGCCACGCACGTCGGCCGGCAGTCCTTCCCAGAATTTCTTGTTGGCGATCACGGCATAACCGAGGTAGCCGTGTTCGGTCAGTGCCAGATGCTTCTGGACTTCAAACATTTTCTGCGTGTACAGGTTGGAAATCGGGTTCTCGGTACCATCGACCACGCCGGTCTGCAGCGCCTGATAGACTTCGGAGAAAGCCATCACCTGCGGCAAGGCGCTCAAGGCGCGGATTTCCTCTTCGAGCACCTTCGAAGACTGGATGCGCATCTTCTTGCCCTTCAGATCGGCCGGCATCTTGATCGGCGTATTGGCCGAAAACGACTTGAAACCGTTATCCCAGAAGGCCAGACCGGTTACCCCCTTGGGCTCCAGTTTCTTGAGCAGACCCTGACCGATCGGCCCCTGGGTAACCTTGTGCAGTTCGGCATAGTTGTCGAAGATGTAGGGCAGGTCGAAGAGTTCGAATTCCTTGACCCCCAGCGGACCAAACTTGGCCAGGGACGGGGCGAGCATCTGCACGGCGCCGAGCTGCAGTGCTTCCATCTCCTCCTTGTCCTTGTACAGCGTCGAGTTGGCGTATACCTCGACCTTGACCTTGCCTTTGGTGAGTTCGCCGGCGCGTTTGGCGAAGAACTCGGCGGCAAGGCCCTTGGGCGTGTCATGCGCCACGACATGGCTGAACTTGATAACGATCGGCTGTTGCGCGAGGACGCTGAAGGGCGTCGCAGACAGCGCACAGGCAGCCAGACCGAAAAGCAGTTTGGAAAATTTCATTTTTTGTCTCCTCCATGGATAAATGATGTGAAATTGGGTACTACACGTCCTGCAGGTGCCAATATCGCAAGAAACAGCCGGAATGAATATTGTGGAAATCCGTAATACCGGGAAGAATCAGCTGCCGATTGCAGTGAGCGACAGGGTCGCGAACATGGTCCTGAAATCCGCCGATGAGGCCGATGGACGCCGATATTTCGTGGACCTGCCAGCGATGCAAGCAGCGCCATGCTGCCCGGCTCACTTCGCGGGCCGGCGGCCGCGTGCGGATTCAAGATGCTGGCAGAGACGCTCGGCGCCTTCGAGCAGGCGTGGCGTGTGGCGCTGGATCAGGTCGGGCGGGATAAAAAAGAGGTTGCCGCGAGCCACGGCGAGGATCGAGGTCCAGCGGTTCCAGTCGTCCAGCCACTCGGGCCGTGCTTCGTCCATGCCGCTGGCGACGATCACCTCGGGGTTGGCGGCGATGACCGCTTCCACCGTCACCGACGCCGCCATCGTTTCCAGCTTGCCGAAAACGTTGTCGCCGCCGCAAAGCTTTATGACATCGGAGATGATCTGCCGACGGCCGACGGTCATCAGCGGCTGTTTCCAGATCTGGTAGAAAGTGCGTACCGGCGGCAGGCTGCCGTAGCGCTTCTGCAAACCGGCAAGGCGCTGGCGAAAACTCTCGGCAGCGCGGTCGGCGACCGCGCTGCTACCGGCCAGCACACCGAGGCGCTCGATCTCGCCGGCGACATCGGTGAGGCGATTGGGCTGCGACAGATAGATCGGAATCGCGAGCGCGCGCAGTCGATCGAGGTGCGCCGCGGCATTGCCGCTCTGCCAGGCGATGATCAGGTCCGGCCGCAGCGCGGCCACACGTTCGAGGTCGATCCGCGAATAGCCGCCGATCCTCGCGATCTTGCTCGCCGCCACTGGATACTCACTGTAGTCGACGGTGCCGACGATGCGCTCGCCGGCCCCGGCGGCAAACAGCGTCTCGGTCAGGTGTGGCGCCAGGCTGACGATGCGTTTCGCCGGCTGCGCCAGACGCACCGTGCCCCCACTGTCATCGACGACGCTGATCCCGGCCTGAACGAGCGGGCAGAACGTCAGCAGCCAGACGGCAAGAAGCTGCGGCCAGCGTGCGCAGGGCATGTCAGGGGCTCCAGTTGGCGAGGGCGCTGCAGAGCCGCTGCCATTCAGCCTCGCTGCCGGGCAAGCCCAGGCGGAGCAGACCGTGTGCCGGAAAATGCCGGGTCAGGATTGCCTGCCGAGCCAGGTACTCGAAGAGTGCCGCGGCGTGCGCTGTCGCAACGGTAGCGAACAGCGCGCAGTGGCTCACCTCGCCAATCGGCGCCAGCAAGGTCGCCAGCCGTACCGAGGCCAGGGCCAGATCGCGCCGCGCCTGCGCCTGCCAGGCACCGTCGGCGAGCGCCTGCCGGGCGACGTCACGCGCTGGCCCCGACAAGGGCCAGGGCCCCAATACCTCGCGTAGTCTTGCAAGTTTTTCAGGCGCGCCGAAGACAAAACCGACCCGTGCACCGGCGAGACCAAAGAATTTGCCCAGCGAGCGCAGGACGATCAGATTCGGTGCTGCCGGGCCGCCGGCGAAAGCGGTCACACAATTCTCAGGGTCGGGGTCGCCAAACGCCTCGTCGACGATCAGCCAGCCACCGCGCCGCTGCAGTTGCACGGCGGCTGCGAGCACTTCTGCGGCGGGCAGCGTTCGGCCAGTCGGATTGTTGGGATTGCAGAGCACGATGATCGGCGTTGCGGCAGCCAGTGCGCGCGCCAAAGAGGCGTTCTGCAGGCGGCGCAGCTTGTGGCCAGCACGTTCCCAGGCGTGCGGGTGCTCTTCGTAGATCGGTGTCAGACACGCGACGGCGACCGGTTGAAACAGCGCCGGCAGCCACTGGATCGCCGCTTGCGATCCCGGCAGCGCCAGCAAGCGATCATTGCCGTAGTAGGTCGCTGCCGCTACCGCGAGGCCATCGTCGTCCTCGGGCAGGCGATGCCAGCAGGCCGGGTCGATCGCCGGCAGCGGATACACACCGGGGTTGATACCGGTCGACAGATCCAGCCAGTCGGCCAGCCCACCTTTGCAGAAAGGCGCGTACTGCCGGGCGGCGGCACGCAGGCGACCACCGTGCTCAAGCACGCAGCAGCCCCCAGGCGAGCAGTACCGCCAGCCACAACAGCAGGCTGCGACGAACGAGGGTCAGCGCGCGGGCAATGTCCTCACCACAGGCTGGCCGCCCTTCGCCGAGGCGTGGCCGCTCTTCCAGCCGACCGTGGTAGACCGCCGGACCACCGAGCGCGAGACCCAGACTGCCGGCTCCGGCGGCCATCACCGGGCCGGCGTTCGGGCTTTTCCAGCGCGGCGCCTGTTCTCGCCAACAACGCAAAGCCACGCGCGTGCGCCCGCACATGGCGTAGGACAAAGCGGTCAGACGCGCGGGTACGAGGTTCAGCAGGTCGTCGATGCGCGCGGCAGCGCAGCCGAATTCGTTGAAGCGCTGATTGCGATATCCCCACATCGCGTCGAGCGTGTTCGCCAGACGGAAGAGAACGGCACCCGCTCCGCCCAGCAGCGCGAACCAGAACAGCGCACCGAAAACGGCGTCGTTGCCGTTCTCCAGCGTCGATTCGATGCAGGCCGACGCGACACCGGTGCTGTCGAGCTCTTCGGTCTGGCGCGAAACCATCCAGCCGACGTGCCGGCGTGCCGCGCCAAGATCCCCCTTCGCCAGGTCATCGGCGACACGCCGGGCATGCTCGCCAAGGCTGCATCCACCGAGCGCCAGATAGAGCAGAACGGCGTCGATCAGCGAGCGTGGCAGACCGGGCGGCATCGCCAGAAGGAACAGCAGGGTGATCACGACGCCTGGCAGAACCAGCAGCCCCCAGGCCAGCAAACCGCGCAGGCGGCGCCGTTCGCCGGTATTCAGGGCACGCTCGCAGGCACTCGCCAGCACCCCGAAGCCGACCAGTGGATGCCAGCGCCCCGGCTCGCCGAGCAGCCGGTCGAGTCCAGCGCCGACGATCGCCGCCAGGGGCAGCAATAGCGACGTTGGCATTTCGGTAGCAAGCAGGGATAGGGAAATGACGGTTGGCATGCGACAATCGCGGCGACGAAACCCGGATTCTACGATGAACGAGCCCCCTACCCCCAGCCTGATGGTCCAGGGCTGCACTTCCGATGCCGGCAAGAGCGTGCTGGTGACCGCGCTGTGCCGCATCCTGCATCGCCGTGGCGTTCGCGTCGCGCCCTTCAAACCGCAGAATATGGCGCTCAACTCCGCGGTCACCGTCGATGCCGGCGAGATTGGCCGCGCGCAGGCGCTACAGGCACTCGCTGCCGGCCTGCCGGCGCACTCCGACTTCAATCCGGTGCTGCTCAAACCTGCGACCGACAAGCGCGCGCAGGTGATCATCCACGGCAAGGCACTGCTTGACCTCGATGCGCGCGACTACCACGCCTATAAGCCACGCGCCATGCAGGCGGTACTTGAATCGTGGCAGCGCCTCTGTGCTCAGTACCAGTGCCTGCTCGTCGAAGGTGCCGGCAGCCCGGCCGAGATCAATCTGCGCGACCGGGACATCGCCAACATGGGTTTTGCCGAAGCCGTCGATTGCCCGGTGATCCTGATTGCCGACATCGATCGCGGTGGCGTTTTCGCGCATCTTTGCGGTACCCTCGATCTGCTTTCACCGTCCGAGCAGTCGCGCGTCAAGGGCTTCGTGATCAATCGCTTTCGTGGCGACATCGGCTTGCTCGAGAGCGGCCTGCGCTGGCTCGAAGAACGTACCGGCAAGCCGGTTCTCGGCGTTCTGCCGTATCTGCACGGCCTCTATCTCGATGCCGAGGATGCCGTGCCGCGCACCGTGGGGGAAAAAGCGGCGAGCGGCCTGCGGGTCGTCGCCCCGGTGTATCCGCGCATCTCGAACCATAACGATCTCGACCCGCTGCGTTTTCACCCGGAAGTGGATTTTCGCTTCGTAGGGCCCAATGCGGCACCGCCGCCCTGTGATCTGATCGTGCTGCCCGGTTCAAAGGCGGTACAGGCCGATCTCACCTGGCTGCGTGCGCATGGCTGGGATGGGTTCATTCGTCGCCACCTGCGCTACGGCGGCAAACTGATCGGTATCTGCGGCGGCCTGCAGATGCTCGGCCGCGAACTGCACGATCCACAGGGGCTTGAAGGCCCGGCCGGCAGCTTGCCGGGACTCGGGTGGCTGGACTATGAAACGCGCCTGGCCTCCGAGAAGACCCTGGAGAATGTCCGTGGTGAACTGCTGCTTCCCGGAGCCGGAGCCGCTGCGGTCGCCGGTTACCGCATCCACATGGGTGTCACCAGCGGCGCTGCACTGGCCCGACCTGCAGCCCTTCTCGCCGGTCAGCCCGATGGCGCACTATCGAACGATGGACAGATTCTCGCGACCTACTGTCACGGCTTGTTCGATTCTCCGCCAGCTTTATCGGCGTTGCTGACCTGGGCCGGATACCGGCCAACCCAGAATTTTGACCCGCGTCAGCGCCGCGAACAGGACATCGACCGCCTCGCAGACGCCGTCGAGCAACATCTGGATCTGCAGCGCCTGAGCGAGTGGCTGCCCACGCAGGGCTGACCCGCACGGGCAACCGCCACGTCGGGTCGCAGGAGACGCCATTCGTCCGCCGCTACTCGTCGCCCTCTTCGCCGCGCACCAGCAGCAGCGAGGTATGCCCCTTGCGTACCAGGCGGTCAGCGACACTGCCGACGAAGAAGCGCTCGATGCCGCGCCGCCCATGCGTACCGACGACCACCAGATCGGCCTGCCATTCGCTCGCCGCGTCGATGAGCATGTCCGAAACATGCTTCTGTTCAGACTCGACGAGTCTGATTTCAGCCTCGATCCCGGCCGCCTGCGCCTCGTTGGCAAGCCGGCCGAGAAACCCCTGCGCACCCAGGCGCATGCGCGCCTCGGTCTTACCAACGCTGTTTGGCAGCATCATCGCCATTTCCCGTTGCGCGAGAATCGTTTCGTCGATCGCGTGGCAGATCGCCAATCGTGCGCCGCCGGCCTTGGCAAGTTCAATCGCTGCCTGCATGACCTGGCTGGTCATGAAACTCTCATCAACGGCGACCATGATTCGCTTGTACATCTCTTGGCTCCTCGTTCGGCAAAATTATCAGACAGGATCAACACATTAACACTGATCTGCTTCCAGCAGAGCAAGCGCCGGCTACTTGAGGGTCAGCGGCAACCCCGCTGCCACCAGCGTCACCCGTTCGCACACTGCCGCCACTCGCTGGTTCAACCGTCCATGCTCGTCGGCAAACAGCCGCGACATTGGCGTTGTCGGCACGATGCCGCAACCGACCTCGTTGGAAACCAGGATGACACGCCCCGGCAGTTTCGGAAGCCGGTCGACCAGTGCTTGCGTCGCACCGGCGAGGCGCTGGCAATGCACCGCCTCGCCGGCTTCTGCCTGGTTTGCCGCTTCGCCGGCAAACAGTAGATTCGACAACCACAGGGTCAGGCAATCGACGAGCAGGCAGACCTCTGGCGCCGCGTGTCGATGCAGGGTAGCGGCCAGTTCGAGCGGTTCGACGACCAGACCCCATTCGGGACAGCGCCGCACCCGATGCTGTTCGATACGCCGTGACATTTCGGCGTCGAGTGCCAACGCCGTCGCCACGTAGATGACACGCAATCCGCTTTCACTGGCCCGGCGTTCGGCCAGAACGCTCTTGCCCGAACGGGCACCACCGATGATCAGTTCTCTCATGCGGCGAAGCTTAGCACGACCGGGGACGCGTATAATCGGCGCCTTGCCTTTCTTCCCGTCTGGCCAGAAAATGCATTTCTCCATCCCACCCACCGCCGTCGTCCCTGAGCTACAGGCCCGCATCGACGGCAAGACCAAACCGCCCGGCTCGCTGGGCCGGCTCGAACGTCTGGCGCTGCAGATCGGGCAGATACAGCAGTCCTTGACACCGAGTCTCGATCATCCTCACCTGCTGGTCTTCGCCGGCGACCACGGCGCGGCAGGCGCCGGTATTTCGGCATTCCCGCAGGAAGTGACCTGGCAGATGGTCGAAAACTTCCTCGCCGGCGGTGCAGCGATCAATGTCTTCGCCCGTCACAACGGCCTGCAACTGCAGGTCATCGACGCCGGCGTCGCGCATGACTTTGGCCCACGCGACACTCTGGTCGACGCCAAGATCGCTTTCGGAACAGGCAACTATCTCGAACAGCCGGCGATGAGCGCGAGCCAGCGCGATACCGCGCTGGCTCGCGGCGCGGCCATCGTCGGTGCGCTGGCCGATCGGGGCTGCCGTGTGGTCGGTTTCGGCGAGATGGGGATCGGCAATACCGCCGCTGCTTCGCTGCTGACGCATTCTCTGACCGGCACGCCGCTGGCCGATTGCGTCGGGCGGGGTACCGGCCTCGACGATTCTGGGCTCGCCCGCAAACAGGCGCTGCTGGCGCAGGCGGTAAAGCGTGCCGCGCTGTCCCCTGGCGCCGACGCGCTGTGCGTACTCGCCGAATTCGGAGGTTTTGAAATCGCGATGATGAGCGGCGCGATGCTCGCCGCTGCCGAGCGCGGTCTGCTGCTGCTGATCGACGGATTCATCGTCACGTCAGCGCTGCTGGTTGCCACCGCCATCGCACCGAATATTCGTGACTATTGTGTCTATTGCCACCGCTCGGCAGAGCCCGGCCATCTTGCACAACTGCGCGCCCTGAATGCCGAACCGCTGCTCGACCTCGGCCTGCGCCTCGGCGAGGGCACTGGCGCTGCACTGGCCTGGCCGCTGGTGCGCGCTGCCGCCGCCTTCCTCAACGAAATGGCCAGTTTCGAGGCCGCCGGCGTCAGTCAGTGAGCAGATCCGAGCAGCAGGCCAGGACCTGAGCAGCCACTCGACGGGGTCTTCTGCGGGATTCAGACAAACTCGATACCGGACTCGTACAGCCCCACGAGATTGATGTTGACTGCGTTCTGCGTGGTTTCGGCCGCCAATACACCCAGGCCGGACGGGGTGAGCACGCCGTTATCGAGCAGGCTGGTGAAGTACGCCAAGGCATCCGGCGGGGGCGCACTGCCAATGACATTGGTGTAAAGGAGGCTGGCCACCGCCTGGTGGCTGGCAGCGGTACCTAGCCTGACGTCGAGCGCCAGCTGCATCAGGCTTTGGTCGGACATGCCGCCGTCGAGTAGACCTAGCGCAATGCCGACATAGGTGCGATTGTGGACCGCAGTCGCACCAAAGACCGCGCCCAGAATCTTGGCGGTCGTGCCGGCATGGCCGTCAATGTCAACCGCCAGATTGTAGTCGGAAAAATGAATGCGTTCGAAATCGTACAGAAGGTCACGACCCTCGCTGCTGGAAGTGTCCTGTACCGACCACCCAGTGCCCGGCACACCCAGGACATAACGGCTGGCAGGGCCACCATAGTTGATGGTGTCGATGCCGTCACCGCCTCCCAGTGTGTCGTTGCCCGCACCGCCGGTCAGCGTGTCGTTGCCGCCAAGACCATAGATCAGGTCGCTGTCCGCACCACCGATCAGCTTGTCGCCGCCGGAGGTGCCGGTGATGTTCGCGACACGCGGGAAAGCGTTGATACTGTAGGCGCCCGTGCCGACATCGAAATCGGAAACGGCGAGGAACATCGTGCCGCTGGTCTGCGCGGTAAACGTGATTTCGGCATTGAGGGAGCCCAGACTGTCGTCGTCGTAGGCGATGGCGGTGCCGTCCGCGTCGAGCAGCACCAGGTAGGGGTCGGTCAGACCGGTACTCCGCAGGTCTACCGAATACTGCACGCCCGCCATCGTGGACAGCGCGAACATGTCGATGTCGCTGGGAACACCAATACTGCCGGTGAGCACGGCGCCACCGCTCACCAGGCGACCGCTGGTGGCCGTCGATCCCAGGTAGTCGTCGACCGGGACCGTGGCGGAAATACTGTAAGTGCCGGTCGCCTCGGCATAGTCGTAGGCCGCCAGATAGTAGGTCCCCGAGGTGGAGGGGGTGTAGTAGATCCGCGAATCCAGCGGCAGCGGACCACCGTCATCGTCGTAGGTGATCAGGTTCACCTCGGGCTGCATTCCGTAGAGCACCAGGAAAGGGTCCACCGCACTGCTGAGCGGGCTGATCATGTCGAAGAGGTAGGTGACACCAGTGCTCAGGTCCACCTTGAACAGGTCACCGTCGTTGCTGCTGTCGATACGGGCGTTGAGTGCCGGACCATTGACGGTGACCATCCCCGTAGTGTTCAAGCTCAATGGATAGTCGTCGGTCGACGTCACGGCAGCGGTGCTGAAGTTCCACGAACTCGTGTCGAAAAGGCCCGCATAGGTGTTGCCCGAGGCATCGCGGAAGGCATTGGCGTCGATATTGACGTAGAAGCTGGTGCCTGCAGGCAGGTTCTCGCCCGGATTGAGGGTGACACGGTTGCCCGCGATACGCACCCCCGCGCTGTCGCTGGCATGGATCTCGCGCACCAGACTGCCGTTGCTGTTGTAGATCCGGAGGCTGCCGCTACCGGCCAGCACCGTTTCGCTGAAGTCCAGCACGAGATCGGCACTGACGCTGACGGCCTGCGTATCGTCGGCTGGCGTCCGGTTGACCAGGGTGGGCGCCACCGAATCGGCGGTCGTGGCCCGCAAGGTGTAGCCGCCGGTGCCGATGCCGTAGTCGACAACGGCCAGGTAGTACGAGCCGGTCGTCAATGCCGTATAGCTGATGCGTGCGTTGCCGGAACCGCCGCTGTCGTCATCGAAGGCCACCTGCGTGATGGTCGGACTGAACAGCACGAGGAAGGGATCGGCTAGGCCACCAGCCTTGCGCTGGAGGTCGAAGGTGTAGTTGACGCCAGCCAGCAACTCGACCCGTAACAGGTCCTGGTCGTTAGGCACTTCGATCGTCCCCGATGCGCTTGCGCCATTGACGACGACCAGCCCAGGGGTGTCGGTGCTGTAAGGATAGTCGTCGGTCACCGTAGTGGCGCTGGTACTGAAGTTCCAGGCACTGGTCGTCATTATGCCGCCATGGGGATTGCCGGCCAGGTCGTGGAAAGCACCTGCATCGACGGTAATGGTGTAGCTGGCGCCAGCTGCCAGATCTGCCGTTGGATTGATCGTCACCGTACTGCCGTCAATCGTGACCTGGCTGGCATCGGTCACCGCAATCGTGCGAAGCTCTCCAAGTGCATCGCGGATATTGAGGTTGCCACTGCCGGTGCGAACACTCTCGTTGAAGACGATCACCAGGTTGGCATTGCGCGCGACGTTACCGCTGTCGTCAGCCGGCGTCAGCGCCACGATCTGTGGAGCACTGCTGTCGGTGCTGCCGGTGTTGAAGTTCCAGCGGGTCGCGCCGCTGATGCCAGCGAAGGGATTGTCGGCGAGGTCGGTCAATGCGCCGGCCGACAGGGTGATGTAGTAACCACGGCTGGCCAGCAGATCGGTGGCAGGGTCGACGATCACGGTGCTGCCATTGATGCGCACCTGTGTCGCATCAACAGCGTTGATGCTGCGCGCCAGGCTGCCGTCGCTGTTGTAGATGCTGATCGTACCGTTGCCGGCCTTGATGGCCTCGTCGAAGCTGAGTACCAGATTTGCACCGACGGCGACGTTGCTGCCGTCGTCCAACGGGTTCAGGCTCACCAGTTGCGGTGCAGTGGTGTCGCTATCGGCAGACAACTGGTCGAGCGTGCGCGTGCTGTCGGCGAACTGAAAACGTTCTACCTCGCTGATCCGGTCGCTGCCGCTGGCCGAGCTGCTGATGGTCAGCACACCGCCGCTACTGCTGATGGTATAGCTGGCGAAACTGCCCTCGAACACCGCTGTGTCGGTACCGGCGCCGCCACGAAGGTCGTCGTTGCCGGTGCCGCCGATCAGCGTATCGTCACCGGCACTGCCGTAGAGCTCGTCATTGCCGGCGGCGCCGCGCAACAGGTTGGCCGTGTCGTTGCCGGTGATCACATCATTGCCACCGCCGCCCTCGGCGTTCTCGATCGTCGCATTGTAGGCGATCGCGATGTTATTGCTCATGTCATTACCTGACGAGAACGCGCCGGCGTGCAGGTCGATGCGGCTGGGCGTCGACCAGCCGCTCAGGTTCAGGGTATCCAGACCGCCCGCGTCGTAGAGAGTCAGGATCGGATGCGCATTGAGGGAGAAGTCATAGATCGCACGGGTGCTGTCGACGATGTTGCTCCCAAAGCCGTAGACCGTGTTGTCCAGCCGCGTACTGGTGGAGGCACCATAAATTGCCTGGATCGCCATGACGTCGTTGAGCATCGGTGTCTGCGCCGAGTAGGTCCGGCCATCGCTGCCAGTCCAGTCGGCCTGCATTACCTCGGACGAGTAATAGGGCGCCGCGTAGCGCGGGCCGAAGTAGGACATCACCGACAGCACCACGCTATCCTGGTACGACGAAGGTGCCCAGTTGCCATTGCCGTTGTAGTCGCCCATGTGGTTGAGGCCCAGCGCATGCCCGAGTTCATGGATGAAAGTATCAAAACCGTAGCCGCCGATCAGCGGCGTGATCAGGTCCGGTTCGGTGTTGTTGAACCAGGCGCTGCCGATTTCCGGGTAGTAGGCGTGGGCGAAGCCGATATTGGAGGTGGTGTAGCCAAACTCGATGTGGGTGGTGCCCGCCGTGCCCTGCACAAAGTTCGGAGAGATCAGATCGTCCCAGGTGACCATCGCCAGGGTCATCATCGACCGCTGATCGGCATCGAATGCACGGAACGCCGCAGCCTCGCCTTGCGAGTACAGACCCGGGGCCGTGTTCGGAAACGAATAGCTGATACTGGCACCGCTCCAGCTCCGACCCGAGTTGAGCTGGTCCAGTACCTGGGCCAAGGTCAAGTTTGCAATGGTCATGATGCCCCCTGTTGTCAGTGATGGGGAAACCAACAAGCAGTGCCGCCTCCCTGGTCACATCGCACATGCCTGCAGAACTTGGGCGGCTCACTGTCACTCTTCGGTAACAGTCTGATTATAATCAATTGATCACCCCTGCGAGGCAGTTTCTGGTGGATGCTTCGGTCTTGCTTGCCAAGATTGGCGTATTTTCAGGAGTGGCTTGCCTGATACAACACGCGAGTGCCTCAGGCTTCTCGAACACCTCAGGACGGTGAAGGCGGCGAGCGCCCAGAGGAAGGAGAGATGCTTGCGCTCCGGGTCGCTGAAAAGGAGTGGCGCGAGCAGCGCGACGAGTCCAGCGATGAGGCCGAGATGCGCGAAGCCGGCGACAACGAGGATCGGTAACCCGAGCCAGGCGCCTGACCAGAAGCCGGCGCGGCTGGCGAGCCACAGTGCAAACAGTGCGCGCACCGGCCTTGCCGGTACAAAGGCGGGGCCGGTAAATTCGAGGATGGCCGTGCGTGCGAAGCCGGCGACTGCAGCGAGCGTGAAGCCGAAGAGCAGTTCGTGCGTGTGCCAGACGAAGGGAGCGCCGGCCACCAGGGGCAAGGGCAGGCCATTTCTCAGGAAGGCAAAGGCGACCCACTGCACGATCAGGCTGGCTGCGGAGAACGTCTTGGCAACACTGTGGTGGTGCCGACGGCAGCAGCGGTGCCTACGTTGGGATGGCGGAACGGCTTGGTCGAGCCGGGATTCCAGAGATCCTCGTCCTGCATGTCGTGCAGATGCAACACCGTCGCAGTCTTTTCAATAGTCTATGACTATCGAAGCAATCTATAAAATTGACTTTGAAAATCGAATGCAGCCACCTAGACTATTTGCATGCCCCGACAGAAAACGGACGGGAGCAAGCGAGGTCGCCATGCAGGCAGCTAGCGGAATGTGGGTGAAACCACCCGCACTCATCGCCGAGACGCATTCACCAAGCATTGACCCGTGGAACAATGCTTGGCCGGGCAGCAGCGATCCGGGCAAGTGCGCCCACGCAGCTTTTATCAACGATCTCTCTCAGGAGATAGGAAATGACAACGGACGGAAACGGAACGATGAACAGCGGGCGCTGCCCGGTGATGCACGGCGGAGCGACCTTGACCAACATGGCGAGGCACTGGTGGCCAAAGGCACTGAACCTCGATATCCTGCATCAGCACGATACGAAGACCAACCCGATGGGCGCGGGCTTCGACTATCGCGAGGAACTGAAGAAGCTCGATGTCCAGGCGCTGAAGCAGGACCTGAAGGCGTTGATGACCGACAGCCAGGCCTGGTGGCCAGCCGACTGGGGCCACTACGGCGGCCTGATGATCCGCATGGCCTGGCATTCGGCGGGTACCTACCGCATCGCCGACGGCCGCGGCGGCGGTGGCGCCGGCAACCAGCGCTTCGCGCCGCTCAACTCCTGGCCGGACAACACCAATCTCGACAAGGCGCGGAGACTCCTCTGGCCGATCAAGAAGAAGTACGGCAACAAGGTGAGCTGGGCCGACCTGATGATCCTCGCCGGCAACATGGCCTACGAGTCGATGGGGCTGAAGACCTTCGGCTTCGCCTTCGGCCGCGAGGATATCTGGCATCCGGAAAAGGACATCTACTGGGGTTCCGAGCAAGAGTGGCTGGCGCCGACCGGCAGCGAGGGCAGCCGCTGGTCCGGCGAGCGCGATCTGGAGAACCCGCTCGCCGCGGTGATGATGGGCCTCATCTACGTCAATCCGGAAGGCGTAGACGGCAAGCCCGACCCGATCAGGACGGCCCGGGACATGCGCTCGACCTTCGCCCGCATGGCGATGAACGACGAGGAAACGGTGGCGCTGACCGCCGGTGGCCATACGGTCGGCAAGGCGCATGGCAACGGCAGTGCGGCCAACCTCGGCCCGGCGCCCGAAGGTGCCGATCTCGACGAGGCGGGGCTGGGATGGATCAACCACAAGACTCGCGGCGTCGGTCGCGATACCGTGACCAGCGGCCTCGAAGGTGCCTGGACGACGCATCCGACGAAGTGGAATGTCGGCAAGGGTGGCTACTTCGATCTGCTCCTCAGGCTCGACTGGTGGCTGCAGAAGTCGCCGGCCGGGGCGCATCAGTGGGAGCCGGTGCACATTGAGGAAGCCGACATGCCGGTCGACGTCGAGGATCCGACGATCCGCCGAAAGCCGATCATGACCGACGCCGACATGGCGCTGCGCTTCGATCCCAAGTACCGCAAGATCGCCGAGCGCTTCCGCGACGACCCGGACTACTTTTCGGAAGTTTTCGCCCGCGCCTGGTTCAAGCTGACGCACCGCGACATGGGGCCGAAGGCGCGCTACTTCGGACCGGACGTGCCGCAGGAAGACCTGATCTGGCAAGATCCGATTCCCGCCGGCCGCAAGGATTACGACCTTGCTGCGGTGAAGGCGAAAATCATGGCGAGCGGCCTCTCGGTTGCCGAATTGGTAGCCACTGCGTGGGACAGCGCACGAACCTTCCGCGGCTCCGACAAGCGTGGTGGCGCCAACGGCGCGCGCATTCGCCTCGCACCGCAGAAGGACTGGGAAGGCAACGAGCCGGTGCGTCTTGCCAAGGTGCTGGCCGTTTATGAACGGATCGCCGCCGAGACCGGCGCCAGCGTCGCCGACGTGATCGTTCTCGCCGGCAATGTCGGTGTCGAACAGGCGGCGAAGGCGGCCGGTGCCGAGGTCACGGTGCCGTTCGCTCCGGGCCGTGGAGATGCCACAGAGGCGCAGACCGACGTCGAGTCGTTCGCGGTCCTCGAACCGCTGGCCGACGGCTTCCGCAACTGGCTGAAAAAGGACTACGTGGTGACACCGGAGGAACTGCTGCTCGACCGCGCACAGCTGATGCGACTGACCGCCTGCGAAATGACAGCCCTGGTCGGCGGACTGCGCGTGCTCGGCACCAATCACGGCGGCAGCCAGCACGGCGTGTTCACCGACCGCGTCGGCGCGCTCTCCAACGACTTCTTCGTGAATCTCACCGATATGGCCTACACATGGACGCCGACCGGCCGCAACAGCTATGCGATCGTCGATCGCGCTAGCGGCGCCACCCGATGGACGGCAACCCGCGTCGACCTGGTCTTCGGCTCGAACTCGGTGCTGCGCGCCTACGCCGAGGTCTATGCGCAGGACGACAATCGGGAGAAGTTCGTGCAGGACTTCGTTGCCGCCTGGACGAAGGTGATGGAAGCCGACCGGTTCGACCTGGCCTGAGCGGACCGATGCAATCGCCCCTCGCCACAGTGAAGTGCGGCGAAGGGCCTTTTTCCATCCATAACGCCTTCAGCGTAGCGGCTGCTGCCGGTGCATCGCCAGATGCACGCCGAGGCAGGTGACGAAGAGCATGCACCGCGCGCCGCCGCTTGTTGCCCACGAGGGCTAAGGGCGAGCGAAATATTTCTTGACAAGCTCTCAGCCGGCGGCCCGCAACAACCACACCACCGACCATGGCGGCAATTGGCCCTGGTTGAGCGCATGCTCGGCTTCACCGGGTTCGGCCCACAGAACCACGCCTTCGGGCCGTTGCAGTCCCGCCAGCGGAAGGTCGCCGTAATTGCCCAGCAGGGTCAGCACCGAGTCATCTCCGAGCGTCCAGCGGATAGATAACCCGTGTTCGCCTGGCAGGGTAAACTGCACCGCTTCCTCATGCATTCCCGCCAGGCGGGTAGTGATTTGCCGATGGCGAACCGCCAGCAGGCGGCGATAGAAATCCAGCCAGTCCGCGTGCGGTGAGTGATTCACGCTGTTCCAATCCAGTTGGCAGCGCGCAAAGGTGGCCGGATGGGTGGGGTCGGGAATGCGGGCCCGCGCTTTGGGCGTGCGAAATCCCGGCAGATGGGCAAAGGACTTGCGCCGGTTGATGGCGATCTTCTTGATCAGATCCGGGTTGAAATCGCAAAAATACAGGAACGGCTGGGTGGCGGCGAACTCCTCGCCCATGAACAGCGCCGGCGGCATCGGTGCCAGGAGCGTGGTCGCCACCATGGCCCCCAGCGGTCGCGGCGACACCAATTGGTGAAGACGCTCGCCCAGAGCGCGATTACCAATGCAGGCATGATCCTGCAGGAAGGTCACGAAAGCGCTGGGTAACAGGGAATCTGGCCCGCCAGCGGTGATCCCCCGGCTCAAACACGCGCCCAACCGCTCGAGCGGCCGATCGACAGCGGCCACGCCAGCACCGATCAGCACCTCCTGCACGGCCTGCTGGGCCGTGTCATTCCAGACTGCTTCGTAGCGGCGTGGCACGCTGTGATCATGCCAATGGATATAGCGCGCGGCACGCCGATCATGGCCGAGCAGCAGGTGGCAATGACGCTCTCTGCCAGGTCCTTCGCGGACGGCGTGAGCCAGCGCCTCCAACAGATCCGGCTGCCCCGCCTGCTCCTGCAGCAGCGCGGCATTCAGGCGCAGGCCGTCGAAGTGGAACTCTGCCAGCCAGTACAGCGCATTGTGGATGATGAACTCGCGCACCACCGGGTTCGCTGCATCGATACTGCGGCCGGCCAGACCGGTCGCATCGGTCGCGAAGAACGCTGGCGCGTAAAGATGCAGATAATTGCCTTCGGGACCGAAGTAGTGACAGGCAAGGTCCAGCAATACCATCAGCCCCTTGTGGTGAGCCGTCTGAATCAGATCTTTCAGTTCGTCCGGATGGCCGTAGCTGGCTGCGGGCGCAAACGGCAGCACGCCGTCGTAACCCCAGTTGTGTGCCCCGGCAAAAGCGGCGACCGGCAGCAACTGGATGGCGGTCACCCCCAGTTCACGCAGGTAATCAAGCCGTCCCCGAACCGCTGCAAAGGTGCCCTGCGGGGTAAAGGCGCCGACGTGCAGTTCATAGAGGACCGCCTCTTCCCAGGGCCGGCCCCGCCAGTTGCGGTCGTTCCAGACGAACTGACCGGGGTCCAATAACTGGCTGGGACCGTGTACGCCCAGGGGGTTGTAACGCGAAGCCGGATCCGGGAATTCTCCGACGCCGTCGATCCGGTACCGGTAGAGATCGCCCACCCTGGCCCGATCGGTGCTCAATTCGTACCAGCCCGCTTCCCTCGCCTCCATCGGCAGATGAACGGTGCCACCCGGCTCTTCCAGCGACACCTCCACCCGCTCCGCCAGCGGCGCCCACAGACGGAACCGAATCCGGCCACCTTCCAGTAGCTGTGCGCCAACGGGCATGAAATAACGCCGCCGCAACAATGGCACCGCCACCTGGCCGGCTTGCCGCCGCTGCGTCAACAGCGCCAGCGAACGGCCCTGCAAGAGATAGGTCGGTCCCATGCACGGCCGGCCATTACCACCCTCCTCCGATAGAGCGCTATCCAGAACCAGCTCGCTGTTTCCCTTCCACGGGAGCGTAAACCGGATCGCCTCGTAATGGCTATTGAGCAACAGCAGAAAATCATCGTCCTTGACCCATCGGCCACGCTCGTCCTGTTCTTCCAGGGCCTCGCCGATCAGGTACACACCGAAGCAACGGGCATAATGATGGTCCCAGTCCTCATCACTGATTTCGCTTCCCGTCGGATGCAGCCAGATGATGTCCCGGACGCCCGCGCCGCGGATGCGCTGCCCCTGGAAGAAATGTCGCCGACGTAGCGCTGGATGGGCTTTGCGCAGATCGATCAGGCGGCGGGTGAATTCGAACAGTTCACGGTTTGCGGGCATCCAGGCCAGTTGCCAATCGAGCCAGCTCAGTTCATTGTCCTGACAATAGGCGTTGTTGTTGCCACATTGCGTCCGGCCCATTTCATCACCGGCGAGCAGCATCGGCACGCCTTGCGAAAGCAGCAGTGTCGCCAGCAGATTGCGTCGCTGCCGCTCCCGCAGCTGCAGCACCTCCGGGTCGGTGGTGTCGCCCTCGGCGCCGCAGTTCCAGCTGCGGTTGTGCGAGTCGCCATCACGGTTGTCTTCGCCATTGGCAGCGTTGTGCTTTTCGTTATGGCTGACCAGATCGTAGAGCGTAAAGCCGTCATGGGCGGTAATGAAGTTGATACTGGCATAGGGCCGACGACCGCTGTGCTGATACAGATCGCTCGAACCGGTCAGCCGGTGAGCCAACTGTCCCATCAGGCCACCCTCGCCCCGCCAGTAGTCGCGCACCACATCGCGGTATCGGCCGTTCCACTCGGTCCAGCCGACCGGAAAGTTGCCCACCTGATAGCCGCCTTCGCCGAGGTCCCAGGGTTCCGCAATCAGTTTCACCTGTGACAGGACCGGGTCCTGGTGAATGATGTCCATGAATGCGCCGAGTTGATCGACCTCGTGCAGTTCCCTCGCCAATGCCGCCGCCAGGTCGAAGCGAAAACCATCGACGTGCATCTCGATCACCCAGTAGCGCAGGCTGTCCATGATCAGCTGCAATACCCGCGGATGCATCATGTTCAAGGTATTGCCACAACCGGTGTAATCCATGTAGTAACGAAGGTTGCCTGCCACCAGGCGATAATAGGCAGCATTGTCGATACCTCGGAAGCATAGTGTTGGTCCCAGATGGTTGCCTTCGGCGGTGTGGTTGTAGACCACATCCATGATGACCTCGATACCGGCTGCGTGCAGCGTCTTGACCAGATGCTTGAACTCGTTGATCTGGCCGCTGGCGGAATAGCGTGGCTCGGGAGCAAAATAGCCGATCGAATTGTATCCCCAGTAATTCTTCAGCCCCTTCTCCAGCAGATGGCGATCATCCACAAAGGTCTGTATCGGCAGGAACTCCACTGCCGTCACACCCAGGTGCTTGAGGTGGTCGATGACCGGCCCGGCACTCAGTCCGGCATAGGTACCGCGCAATTCGGGTGGAACATGCGGATGCAGTTGGGTGAAACCCTTGACATGCAGTTCATAAATCACGGTTTGGTGCCAGGGGATGTTGGGGCGCTGGTCGCCTTCCCAGTCAAAATCCGGATCGATGACTTGGCACCTGAGCATTCCGGGCGCACTGTCGCGACGGCTGAAGCTCAGATCTTCCTGTGGACTGCCGATGCGGTAAGCGAATTGGGCATCGCTCCACTCGATCCCGCCGACGATGGCTCTGGCGTAAGGGTCGAGCAACAGCTTGTGCGGGTTGAAACGGTGCCCCTGCTCGGGTCGGTAAGGCCCATGCACCCGGTATCCGTACAACTGTCCGGGACGGACTTCGGGCAGATAGACATGCCAGATTTGATCGGTCTGCTCGAGGATCTCGATGCGCTGTAGTTCCAGCCGCCCACTGGCGTCGAACAAGCATAATTCGACTTTCTCCGCGTGCTCGGAGAACAAGGCGAAATTGACTCCTGCGCCGTCCCAGGTGGAGCCCAAAGGATAGGATTTTCCGGGCCAGACGGCCGTTATCGGTTCAGACATGGGATCTCTTCCAGTTTCACATGATAAGCCATTTCGTAGAAATGGTTTTTTGTTCTGCGCATTGTATCGCACCTGAGACCTGCTGCGAGCCGCGCCTGCATGCCGTCAATGAGGGTATTCGACCATTCAACGATGCGTGAAAACCGGTACGATAGTGCAATGGAAATCTGGACACGCCCCGATGGCCGCTTCTATTGCTTTGAGCTGGGCCATGACCTGTTCGGCCTCGCAGTCGTCGTCTATTACGGCGGTTATCGCCGATCGAGGGTCCGAATCGTTGCGGTCGACAGCCCTGCGGACGGTGAAAAGCTGATGGCCATGATGGCGGCACGACGGGCGAAACACGGCTACCAGCGCGTCGACGAGTCACCCCCTGCGTAGGTAACGAGCATGCGCCCTCTTCGTATCCTTCTGTTTTTAGATTCGCTTCTGTTCCTCGTGGCCTGCACCAGTGTTCCTCAAGGAATCACCCCGGTCAGCCCGTTCCAGCTCGATCGCTACCTCGGGAAGTGGTACGAGATCGCCCGCCTCGACCACTCTTTCGAACGCGGACTCAGCGATGTTTCGGCGCAGTACAGCCTGCAGCCAGACGGCAGCGTCAAAGTGATCAATTGCGGCTACAGCGCAGAAAAGGCTGCCTGGAAGGAAGCCATCGGCCAGGCACGGTTCATTGGCGAACCGACGCTCGCTTCACTGAAGGTGTCGTTCATTGGCCCTTTCTACGGCGGCTACCATATCGCCGCACTGGATGAGCATGCTTACCTCTGGTCACTGGTCGTTGGCCCGAGCCGTGACTACCTGTGGATCCTGTCGCGCGAGCGGCGACTGCCCGCCGACGTTCGCGAGCAGTTACTGGTAAAAGCGCGCCAACTCGGTTTCGATCTCAGCCGCCTGATCTGGGTTGGGCAGGATCGGACGGATGCTTGCCAATCGGCAGGGGGGTAGCTGCGGGCTCCCGATTCGCGGCCTGGGTGCCGAGATTTGGGGTGAATACCCGGGGGAAGTCCGGCAACGGCAACAGCTCCCCTGGTGCCGTTTCGCCAGCCAGTGCTCTTCTTATAATGTGAAAGTCGCGTTAGCGACTCACGAATCTCTCCCTCCCCTACTTGTGGGGGAGGGATCGGAGGAGAGGGAAACGGTCATGACGATGCGGGTCAGATGCAACAGACTCAGCCGCTCGTCCTGGCGCCGCATTCGGGGCAGAACTTCGCACCGTGCGTTTCTGCTCCGCAGGCCGGACAGACGAGTTGCCGACCTCGCCCGACTTCGCGCCGGCTGCCGCGGCGAACACCCTCTGCGACCGCGTTCTCCGTCGCACCCTGGACCTCTCCCTGATTGCACGCGGCCTTGATCTCTACCTCGACGTCCGGCGCGCAGTTGTAGCAGAGCCCGCTACCGGAATTGAAGCAACGGTCGCAAACGTAGGCGTGACATTTGCCGCAGCGGTGAAAGTGCAAAGTGCGCCTTGGCCTGCTCGATCGCATGCCGAAATTCATTATCGCGTGCCTCGCCAAAGCCATGTTGCGCGAGTCCATCGATCGCCGAACCGACACTGCCGAGGACTCCGCCGAGAATGCTGGCGGCTTTGCCAACCCAGCCTGAAGCCTGACCGCTGCGATAGGGAGCGGACTCCGAACGCCAGGTATCAGAGCAGCGCTCGCAATAGAACTCGAACTGGAAGCCTGCATCGACCCCCTGAGCGTGCGAAAGGTCATTGAAGTTGTTAGCGAACTGGATTTCGGCCATGTGTCTGTCCTCAAAATGTCGGTGCTTCGGCGGTTGGTATCGTCAGTGTCGCGATTTCACACTGGATTGTGCGTCCGGATATTGATCCAGCGTAAAACTTGGACTGGCAGCACTGCTGGCGGCACGAGCACAAGCCTGGAAATGCATGGCTTCATGGCGCCGACTCTATCGGTTTTTCCCCGGGTCGCTTGTTTCTGCCTTGTTCCTGCCGATGACCTGTTCGGCCTCGCAGTCGTCGTTTATAACGGTACTTATCGCCGATCGAGGGCCCGAATCGTTGCGGTCGGTCCCGCGGACGGAGAAAAGCTGATGGCCATGATGGCGACACGGCGGGCAACACACGGCTACCAGCGCGCAGGCCGACGCTCGCTATATCGCTCTATAATGCCAGCGTCGCCTCTGACCCTGGAGAATCCGATGACGGCAGAGAACCCCAACGCCTTGGAGACGCGTACGCGCGTGCAAATGGCGGTCAAGTCCGACTGATCCTGTCTCGTTTGCCCACAACCATGCCAAACCCGAGGATTGAATCATGCCCCACCATCTGTTTCGCCATCTCCTAGCCGCTGCACTGATGGTAGGCAGCCATCTGATTACGGCTGCGCCAGCCATCGGCACGCTCGAAACCGTGGCCGAATTGCCGATTCGGCCGGGCAATGTCAGCGCCACTGCCAATGCCCGTGTCTTTGCCACGGTCCACCCACTGGACGTACCGTCCGGTCTGCAACTGATCGAGATTACCGGGCCAGCATCCTACCGTCCATGGCCGTCGGCCGATCTGCAAAGCGATGCGAACACACGCGGGGATAGCCGCATCGATGCGCCGCTGGGTATCACGCAGGACGGCCGGGGCCGCCTGTGGATTACCGACATGGGCCTGAACATCGGCAAGACCCGGCTGTGGGGGTTTGATATCGCGACTGGAAAACTGGCCAGGCGCATCGACCTGCCGGGCGATGTCGCCCCCAAGGACAGCTTCATCCAGGATCTGGTGGTGGATGCCGAGCGCGGCTGGATCTATCTGGCGGACATCAATCATCCGGCCCTGCTGGCCGTACGCATCGAGGACGGCAAGGTCCGGCGCTTCCAGGGACACGCCAGCCTGCAAGCCGAGGAAGGGGCCGAGATGCGGGTTGGCGGACAACCCACTTTCTTCGGCGGAAAACCGGCGAAAGGCGGAGTCAATCCCTTGGGCTTGTCTGTTGACGGCGAAACCCTCTTCTTTGGCGCGATGACCGGAACCCGCTGGTACTCTGTACCAACGCGGTTATTGCGCGAAGGGAGCGATGCCGACATCGCGGCGGCCATTCGTGTCGCCGGACGCAAACCGGTTTCCGATGGTGCCACGACCGATGCAGCGGGGAACCACTTCTTCACCAATTTGAACGAGAATGGCATCGATCGGCTGGATACCCTGGGCGAATTGCAGCCATTCGTTCGCAACCCCCTCCTGAACTGGCCGGATAGCGTGCAATTCGGCGACGACAGCTGGCTCTATATCTCGGTCAACCAGTTGCATACGACCCGAGCCTTCACGGGGGCAAGCGATCAGGGAACGCCGCCTTACCGCATCATGCGGGTCTGGACCGGTACGGCGGGTGCCGTACGCCGCTGACCCTGGCGAGCCTCGGGCATCGAAACAGCCCACGACTCCCGATCTCAGCCAGGGTCGTTGCTTGCACCGCAGTCAGGCCGAATCTTGTGCGCCGCAGACAGCTCACCGCCATCGTCGCCCGCTGCCTTGGCGAAATCGAGGTCGTAGACCAGCCTTTCTCCGCCGGACAGGACGATGAAGCGCTGCCCCCTGGCGCGCCCGATCAGCGTCAGTCCAGCGCGCCGGGCAAGGTCCACGCCCCAGGCCGTGAAACCCGAGCGCGACACCAGGATCGGGATCTCCATCTGGACCGTCTTGATCACCATTTCGCTGGTCAGGCGTCCGGTGGTGTAGAAGATCTTGTCGCGGCCGCAGAGACCGTAGCGGTGCATGTAGCCAGCGATCTTGTCGACGGCGTTGTGCCGTCCGACATCCTCCATATAGACGAGTGGGCGGTCACGCTCGCAGAGGATGCAACCGTGAATCGCGCCGGCCTTCTGGTACAGGCTCGGTTGCCGGCCAATCTGAAGGAACAGACTCTGCAGCCATGAGCAACGTACCTCGGCGGCAGTGTCGAGACGGATGTCGTCGAAGCGCTCCATGATGTCGCCAAAGATCGTCCCCTGCGCGCAGCCCGAGGTGCGAATCTTGCGCTGCAGCTTCCGTTCGTAGCTCGACTCGCTGCGCGTGCGAACGACCACCACGTCAAGGTCGCCGTCATAATCCACGGCGGTGACCGCATCGTCGCCGGCAAGCATGTTCTGGTTGAGCAGAAAGCCCAGGGCCAGCAGCTCGGGGTGGTCGCCGATGGTCATCAGCGTGACCACCTCGGTGCCGTTCAGATACAGGGTCAGCGGTCGCTCGACGACGACACTCAGCGCCACCGCCTGGCCGCGGTGGTCGCAGCCTTCAACGTGGCGTGTGAGCTCCGGATCGTCGGGGTCGGGCGCCAGCGCGAAGGTACTCATTCAGGCACGCTCCAGGCGTACCGCGCAGTACTTGAATTCGGGAATCTTGCCGAAGGGATCGAGTATCGGGTTGGTCAGGCGGTTGGCGGCGGCTTCGTGGTAGCAGAATGGCAGCCACAACGATCCGGGCGCGACGGCCGGATCGGCGCGGGCCGTGGCTTCGACTGCACCGCGCCGGGTGCTCAGGCGGACACGCTCGCCGTCAGCCAGTCCCAGCCGACGCAGGTCTTGGTCACTGACGGTCACCACCGCTTCGGGTTCGAGTGCGTCAAGCGTAACGCTTCGTCTGCTCATCGCGCCGGTATGCCAATGCTCCAGCAAGCGCCCGGTTGACAGGATCAGCGGATACTCCTCGGACGGCTGTTCGTCGGGTGGCAGCAGAGCGGCTGGAACGAAGCCGGCACGACCACTGGGCGTCGGGAAACCATTCTCGAAAACGACGTCGGCACCCGGCACGTCGGCGCCGGCGCAGGGGTAGCTCACCGAACCCTCGCGCAAGAGGCGTTCGTGGCTGATGTTGGCCAGCGAGGGCATCGCCATGCGCATCTCGGAATAGATCGCTTGTGGGCTGTCGTAGCGCCAGTCGAGGTCGACCCGGCGCGCCAGTTCCTGGATGATCCACCAATCAGGCCGGGTATCGCCGGGCAAGGGTAGCGCCTGCCGACCGAGCTGCACCTGGCGATTGGTATTGGTTACGCTGCCCTCTTTCTCCGGCCAGGCCGAAGCCGGCAGGACGACGTCGGCGTAGATTGCGGTTTCGGTGAGAAACAGGTCCTGCACCACCAGATGTTCGAGAGACGCCAGCGCTTGCCGCGCATGCCCGAGGTCCGGGTCGGACATCGCCGGATTTTCTCCAAGGATGTACATGCCGCGGATGTCGCCAGCGGCTGCGGCGTTGATGATCTCGACCACGGTCAGCCCCGGCCGCGGATCGAGAGTCGTGTTCCAGAGTTGTTCGAAACGTCGGCGATTGGCGGCCACCGAGATCGGCAGGTAGTCAGGCAGGACCATCGGGATCAGACCGGCGTCCGATGCGCCCTGGACGTTGTTCTGCCCGCGCAGCGGATGCAGACCGGTACCGGGACGGCCGATGTGTCCGGTCATCAGCGCCAGAGCAATCAGGCAACGCGCGTTGTCGGTGCCATGCGCGTGTTGCGAAATTCCCATTCCCCAGAAGATCATCGACGCTTTCGATCGGGCGTAGAGTCGCGCCACTTCGCGGATTTCGCTGGCCATGATGCCGCAGACTGCGGCCATCGCTTCCGGGCTGAAAGCGTCAAGGTGCGCGCGCATCTCGGCAAAGCCGCTGGTATGGCGGGCGATATACGCCGGATCGAACAAGCCCTCGTCGATGATCGTGTGCAGCAGCGCGTTGAGCAGCGCGACATCGGTCCCTGGCCGGAATTGCAGCGTCTTGTCGGCAAAGCGCGCCAGACCATGGCGGCGCGGATCGATGACGATCAGGCGGGTGCCCTGGCGTGCGGCGCGTTTGAAGAAGGTCGAGGCGACCGGATGATTGGATTCCGGATTGCAGCCGATCAGGATCGCCACCTCGGCCTGGTCGATCTGCATGAATGAAGCCGATACCGCGCCGGAACCGACCCCCTCGATCAAGGCCGCGACCGACGAGGCGTGGCAGAGGCGGGTGCAGTGGTCGACATTGTTGGTGCCGAAACCAGTGCGTACCAGTTTCTGGAACAGGTAGGCTTCCTCGTTGCTGCACTTGGCCGAACCAAAACCGGCAAGTGCGCCGCCACCGTGTTGCTGGCGAATCGACCGCAGCCCGGACGCCGCCCGCTGCAGTGCCTCTTCCCAGCTCGCTTCCCGAAAATGCGTGCCGGGCCTGGCCGGGTCGAAGGCCGCGTCGGCGACCTTGGGCGCGTCATCGCGGCGAATCAGGGGTTTCAGCAAGCGCTCTGGCGAGTGCACATAGTCGAAACCGAAGCGCCCCTTGACGCACAGGCGCTCGCGATTGGCCGGCCCGTTGCGGCCGCTGACGGCGAGGATCCGATCATTGCGGATCTGATAGTCGACCTGGCAGCCGACGCCACAGTAAGGACAGACGCTGGGAACGACGCGGTCGACGGTCTCGCCTGCCCCGAGCAGGCCGCTGCCGTCATCGGCAAGCATCGCGGTCGGCAGCAGTGCGCCGGTCGGGCAAGCCTGCACGCATTCGCCGCAGCCGACACAGCTCGATCGGCCCATCGGGTCGTCGAGATCGAAAACGATCCTCGCCGCTGCGCCGCGACCAGCCATGCCGATCACGTCGTTTGCCTGGATGTCGCGGCAAGCCTGCAGACAGAGCTGGCAGTGGATGCAGGCATCGAGCTGCACGCTCATCGCCGGGTGGCTGCGGTCGGCACAGGCCGCCCTGGTGCGTTGCGGAAAGCGGCTGGCGTGCACACCCGCCTGCCCGGCCCAGTACCAGAACGCCGAGTTGCGGTCGTACGCCTGCGCGCGTGGCGGCTGTTCGGTGAGCAGCAGTTCGATCACCATCCGTCGGCTTTGCCGGGCACGTTCGGAAGTGTCGCTGCGCACCTGCATCCCCTCGCTGACTTGGCGGCTGCAACTGGGGGCGAGATTTCGCTCGCCGTCGATCTCGACCATGCAGGCGCGGCAGTTGCTGCCCGGCTGATAGTCTGGCGCTGTGCGCGTACACAGATGAGGAATCGTCGTACCGGCGCGCCGGGCTGCCTGCCAGATGGTTTCGCCGGGCAGCGCCGTCAACGGGCGGCCATCGAGAACGAAGCGAAGCTCTGCTGATCCGGTCTCAGCCATCGCCGTGGCCTGTTAACAGATGCTGTGGCAGATAGCGCAAGGCCGTCATCAGCGGATTCGGCGCCGCCTGGCCGAGGCCGCAGATCGACGCATCGCGCATCACCGTGGCCAGTTCATTGAGCAGATCCAAGTCCGGTTCGGGTGCGCGGAACATGGCCAGCATCTTCTCGGTGCCGACCCGGCAGGGGGTACATTGGCCGCAACTCTCGTCGGCGAAGAACTCGAGCAGCGCCTGCACCGCAGCGCGCAGGTCATCATGATCGGAGAGGACGATCACTGCCGCCGAACCGATCAGGCAGCCGACCTTCTCGAGTTCGCCGAACTGCAGCGGCAGATCGGCCATGCTCGCCGGCAGAATCCCTCCCGAGGCACCGCCAGGCAGGTAAGCCAGCAGTTGATGACCCTCGGCCATGCCGCCGCAGTAGTCGTCGATCAGGCGGCGCGCGCTGATTCCTGCCGGTGCCTGCTTTACTCCTGGCTCGCGCACCCGTCCAGAGACCGAGTAACTGCGCAGACCGGCAAAACCCTTGCTACCCAGTGCGGCGAAGCGTGCACCTCCGCCAGAGAGAATTCCCGGTACCAGCGCCAGTGTCTCGACGTTGTTGACCAGTGTCGGCCGCCCGAAAAGTCCGGCCTCGGCGACGTAAGGGGGGCGCTGCCTCGGGTAACCGCGCTTGCCCTCGATCGACTCGATCAGCGCCGATTCCTCGCCGCAGATATAGGCACCGGCGCCACGACGCAACTCGATGAAGCCCGCTTCGACCAGTTTCAGGCGTTCGAGCAAGACGATCTCGCGAGTCAGTATGGCGTGCGCGGCAGGGTATTCGTCACGCAGATAGATCCAGCAACGGGTAGCGCCAATGCAACTGGCCGCCAGCAGCAGGCCTTCGAGGAACTGGTGTGGCTGCTGTTCCAGGATCAGTCGGTCCTTGAAAGTACCCGGTTCGCCCTCGTCGGCGTTGCAGACCAGGAAGCGCGGTGCCGGCGCATTGCTGACCAGCCGCCATTTTCGGGCACTCGGAAAGCCGGCGCCGCCCATCCCGCGCAGCCCCGCTGCTTCGATTTCGTCAAGTACCGTCTGGGTCGACAACGCGCCGTCGCGCAGCGCCTGCAGCGGCTGGTAGCCGCCGCGTGCTCGGTAGGCGTCGAAACTCTCGCTGGCAACCGGGAATGGTGTCAGGACCCTTGCCTCGATCAGGGCGAGCACCCCTGTGGTGCTCGCCCGATCGGCATGGCGCTTTCCGACCTGGACCACGGGCGCAAGGTCGCAGCGACCCATGCAGGGTGCCCGGAGAACTCTGGCGCGCACCGGCGGTAGCCATTCGCGCAGCGACGCCATCAGTGGCAGGGCACCCTGCAATCGGCAAGCGAGGCCGTCACAGACCCGGACCGCGAGCACTGGCGCCGGATCGCCATCGTCACAAAGATCGAAATGGGCGTAGAAGCTGGCCGTCTCATAGACTTCAGCGACGCCAATCCGCAGCAAGTCGGCCAGCGCCACGAGGTCTCCCGCGCGCAGACAGTTGTGCTCGTCCTGCAATCGATGCAGATGTTCCAGCAACAGGTCGCGGCGCAGGGGCAAGTCAGCCAGCAGCTTCGCCACGGCGTCACGCCGGTCGGCATCGACCCGTCGGCCCTGGCGCTGCCCGTATCCCTTGCGCTGCCCTGCAACGGGCTCTTCGTGACTGCTCATGCACCGGTTTCCTGATTTGAATTTGGAACCTGAAAGGGAAAGTCCATGAGCATTATGACTGTCGGAATCGATGTCGCCAAGAACATCTTTGTGGTGCAGGGAGTGGATGAGCGCAATTAGAGGTAGTGGAACATCCGCGCATCCGCATAGGTATCCGTGCCTTGGCCTCGGGGAATGACCACGATTCCTGATTCGGTCACGGTAAATCGGTGACGGTCGGCGTCCGCATCGAAACCGATACGATCACCGGCCTCGATGATGTTGTAACGGTCGACGATCACGCGCCTGAGCCTCACTCCCTTGCGCAGCACCGCGTAGTCCATGATGATGCATTCATCGAGTTCCACATCCTCCTCCATGAACACCTCGCGGCGAACGATCGAATTGCGGATGCGGGCCCCCTTGATCAGCCCGCCGGCACTGATGATGCTGTTGTCCAGCTCGGCGTGGAAGAATTTCGGGGACGGCCCCTGATAATTACTGGAGCCGATCCGCCACTTGGGATTGAACAGATCCAACCTCGGTTCGCTACCCAGGAGGTCCTGGTGGGCAGCAAAATAGGCATCGATCGTGCCCACGTCGCGCCAGTAGCCAGGCTCCTCGGAGGCGTGTATGCCGGGGATGCGATTCCCACAGAAATCGTAGGCAAACACCCTTTGTGTCTGGATCAAGCGCGGCAGCAGATCCTTGCCAAAATCCTTTTCTCCCAGGCGATGCCCTTCCCGTAGCGCCTTGATCAGGACCTCGGTTGTAAATATGTAGTTTCCCATCGAGGCGAAGGCGCGCGTCGGGTCACCGGCCATCGGCGACGGCTGGATCGGCTTCTCTCGGAAGCTGCGCACGCGACCGTCGTCAGCAGCATCAATGATGCCGAATGCCGAGGCTTCTCCAATGGGAACCGGCAACGCGGCGATGGTGACGTCGGCTTGGCTGAGCAGGTGAAAGTGGACCATCTGACGGACATCCATCCGATAGACGTGGTCCGCACCAAACACCACAACGAGGTCCGGTGCACGCTTTTCGATCAGTCCAAGGTTCTGATAAACGGCGTCGGCAGTGCCCTGGAACCATTCCGGCCCTTCGCGCATCTGCGGCGGAACGACGGCGATGAACTGCTCGGGAAAGATCGGAGCCAGCAACCAGGAACGGCGGATGTGCTCGATCAGCGACTGCGACTTGTATTGAACCAACAGGTAAATGGAAAATATCTTCGAATTGACCAGGTTCGAGAGAACGAAGTCGACGATGCGAAAACGGCCGCCGAAAGGCACTGAAGGCTTTGAACGATGCTGGGTCAGCGGATGTAGACGGGTGCCTTCGCCGCCTGCCAGGACCAACGCAAGAATATTGGGCGTAATCATCATTTCCTCTTTTCTTACTGAAGGACCGCAGGTTTATCATCATACCGCGATGCGGTCGCTACAGCGCTGCCGTGCCACTCCGGGGATTTGGTAGAATCACGCGCTTACTTGAAACCACATCCTCTGGGAGCTTGCCGTGCAAATCGTCTGCCTCGACCTTGAAGGCGTCCTCGTCCCTGAAATCTGGATCGAATTCGCCACACGCACCGGCATTCCGGAGCTTCGCCGTACTACCCGCGACGAGCCGGACTACGACAAGCTGATGCAGTCCCGCCTCGCCATCCTGGCCGAACACAAGCTTGGTCTGATGGACATCCAGAAGGTCATCGCCGAAATGGGACCGATTGAAGGTGCCCGGACCTTCATCGATGAACTGCGCGAGGACTATCAGTTGATCATCCTCTCCGACACCTTCTACGAGTTCGCGCACCCGCTGATGCGGCAACTTGGCTGGCCGACGCTATTCTGCCACAGCCTCGAAGCCGACGCCGACGGGATGCTGGTACGCTACCGCCTGCGCATGCCCGACCAGAAGCGCGAAGCGGTGCGCCGCCTCAGGGAACTCCGGTTCACAGTGGTGGCTGCCGGCGATTCTTACAACGATACGGCGATGCTCGGCGAAGCGCACGCCGGCATCCTTTTTCACCCGCCCGCGCAGGTCATCCGCGAATTCCCGCAGTTCCCGGTCACACAGTCCTACGCCGAGCTGCGCGCAGAGATTGACAAGGCCTTCGTCGCGGTCACGCCCGCCTAGAAAGGTTACGCAACATGCATTCGCAGCGTTTCTATACCCTATCCGGATCCTGCCCGGATCAGATCGGTATCATCGCGCGCGTTTCCGGCTTCATTGCCCAGCACCGCGGCTGGATTCTCGAATCGAGCTATCATGCCGACGACGGCAGCGGTGAACAGGACGGGCGCTATTTCATGCGCATGGAGGTGAAAGCCGAGTCGCTGCCTTTTCATCTGGCCGAATTTCGAGAGCGTTTCCGCCCGCTTGCCGACGAGTTGTCGATGGACTGGAAAATCAGTGATTCGGCAGTGAAACGGCGCGTCGTGATCATGGTCAGCAAACAGGAACACTGCCTCTACGATCTGCTGTCACGCTGGCAGGCGAAGGAACTCGACATCGAGATTCCCTGCGTCATCTCGAATCACGGCACTTTCAAGGAACTGGTCGAGTGGCATGGCATTCCCTTCCACCATGTACCCATAGACCCCGACAACAAGGCCGCAGCGCACGCCGAGATCAGGCGCATTTACGAGGAAGTCAAGGGGGACACGATGGTACTTGCTCGCTACATGCAGATTCTGCCGCCAGATCTGTGCGACAGCTACCCAGGACAGATGATCAACATTCACCATTCCTTCCTGCCCAGCTTCGTCGGCGCCAGGCCTTACCACCAGGCCTATCGGCGCGGCGTCAAACTGATCGGTGCCACCTGCCACTACGTCACCAGGGAACTCGACCAGGGGCCGATCATCGAGCAGGACGTGATCCGCATCGACCATTCGGATTCGATCGAAGACATGGTCCGCTATGGCAAGGACATCGAAAAAGCGGTCCTCGCGCGTGGGTTGCGCTATCACCTCGAAGATCGGGTGCTGGTGCATGCCAACAAGACCGTGATCTTCCGGTGAACCTGGCTGCTGCTGGCCAGGCACCGGGCTGCGCACCCATCACCGGAGCATCGACGGGAGTTTCGACGGCGTGATCACGCTCAAGAGCGTCAGCCTGCGTCGCGGCGCCAAGATCCTGCTCGACCAGGCGACGGCCACCTTGAACCCAGGCGAACGAGTTGGCCTCGTCGGTCGTAACGGCGTGGGCAAAACCACCCTCTTCGCGCTGTTTGATGGCAGCCTGCACGAAGACGCCGGCGAATTCTCGCGACCCGCCACCTGGCGCCTGGCGCAAGTCGTACAGGAGATGCCGTCAAGCGGCCTGAGCGCCACCGACTTCGTGATCGAGGGCGACCAGGCGCTGCTGGCCGCCCAGCGGCAAGTGCAATTGGCCGAAAGCGAAGGGGGCGATGGCGAACGCCTGGCGAACGCCTACCTGGCTCTGCACGACGCGGGCGCACACGATGCGCAGGCGCGTGCGCAAGCGCTGATCCTCGGCCTGGGTTTCAAGACCATCGAACTGAACAATCCGGTCGACAGCTTCTCGGGCGGGTGGCGAATGCGCCTGCAACTGGCGCGGGCGCTGATGTGCCCTTCCGATCTCTTGTTGCTCGACGAACCGACCAACCACCTCGACCTGGATGCGCTGGTCTGGCTGGAGACCTGGCTCAAACGCTACACAGGAACCATGGTGGTGATCAGTCACGACCGGGAGTTTCTCGACGCGGTGACCACCGTGACCCTGCACCTCGACAACGGCAAGCTGACGCGCTACGGTGGCAACTACAGCACCTTCGAGGAAACCCGCGCCCAGCAGATCGATCTGCAGCAAAATGCCTACCTCAAGCAGCAGGAAAAGATCGCCCATCTGCAGAGTTTCATCACCCGCTTCAAGGCCAAGGCGACGAAAGCCAGGCAGGCGCAAAGCCGGGTCAAGGCGCTGGAAAGAATGGAGCGTCTAGCGCCGGTACTGACCAGCGCCGACTTCACCTTCGAGTTCAAGGAACCCGCCAACCTGCCCAACCCGATGCTGGTCATGAACAATGCCTGCTTCGGCTACCCACCGCCGGTCGATGCGCCTGCCGGCACGCCACCGACCGTGATCGTCCAGCGGGTCAACCGATCGGTCATGGCCGGGCAGCGCATCGGCATCCTCGGCGCCAACGGCCAGGGCAAGTCGACGCTGGTCAAGACCATCGCCCGCGCCCTGCCCTGCAGCAGCGGCACCATCAGTGAAGGCAAAGGCCTCAACATCGGCTACTTCGCGCAGCAGGAACTCGATGTCCTGCGCCCGCACGAAACCCCCCTGCAACACCTGCTGCGCCTGGCCAAGGAATGCTTGCCCACTGGACAAGGCGACCGGGAACAGGATCTGCGCAGCTTCCTCGGCACCTTCAATTTCAGTGGCGAGATGGTCAAGCAGACGGTTGGCACGATGAGCGGCGGAGAAAAGGCCCGTCTGGTACTGTGCATGATCGTCTGGCAACGCCCCAACCTGTTATTGCTCGACGAGCCCACCAATCACCTCGACCTCGCCACGCGCGAGGCCCTGGCGATGGCGCTCAACGAGTTCGAGGGAACCGTGATGCTGGTCAGCCACGACCGCTCTCTGCTCCGTTCGGTGTGTGACGAATTCTGGCTGGTCACCCGCGGTGGCATGGAGGACTTCACCGGCGACCTCGACGACTACCAGCGCTATCTGCTCGACGAGGCGAAACGCATCCGGGAAAGCCTCCGGGAATCACTGAAGTGCGAAAACAGGCCGCCCAGACGTTTGCCGCGCTCCGGCGGCGATAGCGGTACGCCGGGCAAGCTGAAAACCCTGCAGCGGGAGCAGGGGCACATTGAAAAGCGCCTGCTCGACCTCCAGCAGGAGCAGCACACCCTCGAAGCGCGTTTGTCGACTCCGCTCTCGGCACAGGAACTGGCCGACAGCGGCCGCCGACTGAACCAGATCGCGCTGGAGTTGTCTGCTTTGGAAGAACAATGGCTGACCCTTTCCGAACAGATTGATCGGGCAACACCCTCGGTACCTTCGTGAGACGGCCGGTCATACCCTTCACAACCGTTGGAGTAAAGAATGAATTTTGAGTTGGCAGAGTGGTCATCGAAGATCGAGGTGGGGGTACCGGCGATCGATGCACAGCACCGGCAACTGTTCGATCTGGCCGCCACCTTCGGTGGCGATGGTGACCAGATCAGGGTGTTGAAAACACTGGCAATTCTGACTGAATACGTCAAGGTGCACCTGCATGAAGAAGAGCAGTTGATGATGGCCTGTCAATACCCAGGCCTTGAGGCACACCGGAAGTTACACCGGGAGTTTCGCCGGATGCTTTTTGATCTGCTGGAGAACGCCAAGCGGATGACCCTCGACGAAATCGCCGAAGAAGTGAAGTTCCTGATCAACGGCTGGTTCTACAACCATATCCTGGTGGCCGACTTCGACTACGTGCCGAGTGTGCAGGCGGCTGCTAGCGAGGCGGAATTGATGCTCGAGAATGCGCCCTCCGCCCTCGACGAAGGCGCGGAGCTGGCTTCGCTTGCTAGCCGGGCATGAACCAGCGCTGTCGGTGCTCGCCGACAGCACAAGGTGGATAACCATAGAGCCTGCTCAGCGAGTCGCTGCTGATCACCGCGTCGCAGGTACCCTGATGCGTTGTTCCATCGCCGGACAAAAGCAGGGCGCGCGTGAGATTCAGTCGAGCTGGGCGTCGTGTCCGCTGACCGAGAACGGTGGTATCCGAATCATGTCACCACCCGGCTACCCGAACGCACTGCCGGCCGGGGCCATAGCCGAACGTCTCGCCGCGGTGACGGCGACCAGCCATCACGTTTTCTGGCCAGACGCCGTGAGCATTCTCGATAGCGGCCGATTGCCTGGAATGCCGTACTCGGCTCCCACCAGGCGAGTGACGTTTATCTGCTGGCACGGGCGGTGCAGCAAGGCGGCCGCCTGGTGACGCTAGACCGTGCAGTCCCGCTGCAACCGTTTCTGAGGCAAAAAGCCATCATCTCGTGGTGATCTGATCAGGCCACGCAAAGCGCGAGGAAAGGCTCCTCAACGGACGAATTCCGCGCAACCGGGCGCAGCGTAGCGGGCTTCGAAGAATCCGGTCTACCTGCCGAGCAATGCGAAGAGGCCGTGCAGTGCCCCCATGCCGACGATGAAGGGCAGCCAGGGATTCTTCCAGCGCGTCGCCACCGCCATCACCGCAATCATCGCCAGCAGCTTCGGGTTCAGGGGCGCAATCTGACCCTGCACCAGCAGCAGGTCGGGCGCGACGATGGCAGCCAGCGCTGCGGCCGGTGCATAACGCAGAGCGCGCTGGAAGACCGGTAGCAGCGTGACACGGCTCCCCAGGACGATGAAGCTCGCGCGCGGCAGCGTGGTCGCGAGGCCGATGGCGAGCAGCATCAGCCAGAGCGTCCAGTCATAGGGCCCGTTCATTGTCCGGCCCTCCGCGCGTGCCAATGTTCGGCCGCGAAGCCGGCCAGGATGCCGGCGACGATGCCGACGAAGAGCCCGAGCCGCAGCGGCAGTGCCGACAGCGCGACCGCCGTGCCGCCGCCGACCAGCGCCGAGACGAGCATCGGCCGGGCCTTTGCCATCGGGATCATCAGCACCATCAGCGCGATCGTCGCCATGAACTCGAGCGACCAGCTTTTCGGAATCTGCCCGGCGAAGCCGATGCCGACCAGCGCGAAGCCCTGCCACAGCACCCAGCTCCACAGCGAAGGCGCGAGGAAGTAACCGAGGCGCCAGTCGCGACTCTCGGTGTGCAGCATCTTGTCGAGCGTCACCGCGAAGACGCCGTCGGTGAGCAGGTGCCCGCAGACCCAGCGCCCCCGGATGCCTACGCCGCGGAATCCCTGCGCAATGGCCGCGGAAAAGATCACGAAGCGCAGGTTGATCGCCAGCGCGACCGCAACCATCAGCCAGACGGATGCCCCGGCGGCGATCAACGGCAGCGTGCCGAGCTGCGCGGCGCCAGCGAAGACGATGATGTTCATGCCCATCGCCTGTAGGGGCGACAGGCCGGTACTGGTCATCGCGACGCCGGTGACGATGGCCCAGGGCACGAGGCCCACCGAGAGCGGCAGGAAGAGGACAAAACCTTCGCGCGCACCGGCGCGGAAGTCGTGGGAGAAGTGACGTTCGAGCAAGGACACGGGAGCTTGATCCGGAAAGGGGTACATCGTAGCAGCAACGAGACGGGTTCAGCGCCCGCGGGGCGCGCCGACCGTCTGCCGTCGGCTCCACACCACGGTGGCGATGATCGCCAGGGAGAATCCGACCGTTATGGCGTCGATCCGTTCGCCGAGTACTGGCGCGCAGAAGAGCAGTGAGAGAAACGGTTGCAGGAGCTGCACCTGGCTGACCCGCACGGTGCCGCCGATGGCGAGCGCGCGATACCAGGCGAAAAAGCCGAGCCACATCGAGAACAGCGAGACGTAGAGGAAACCGCCCCAGGCGGCTGGGCGGATCGGCGTCTCGGGCCAGGTCAGCGCTGCGACCGGCAGGGTGAGTGGCAGGGATAGCACGAGCACCCAGGAGATCACGTGTTCAGGCGGCATCGCCGAAGACAGCCGGGCGCCGCTCACGTAGCCCGCCGCCGCCGAGAACACGGCGAGGAGGAGCAGACCGTCGGCCCAGCCGATGCCCAGGTGGCCGTTCGACTGCAGGCTGCGCAGCAGCGCGAAGGCGACCACCAGCGCGGTGCCGGTGACCGCGGCGATCCAGAAGCCGCGCGCGGGGCGCTGCCGGTGGACCCAAGCCGCGATGGCCGCGGTGGCGAGCGGTAGCACGCCGGAAATGACCGAGGCATGCGTTGCCTCGACATGGCGAACAGCAAGCCCCAGAAAGACCGGCCAGCCGACGACGACGCCGGCGGCGGTGAAGAGCAGGATCGCCCACTCGCCGCCCCGCGGCCGGCGCGCACGCACGACGACCAGCCAGGCGATGGCCAGCAGGCCTGCCAGCGCCGCGCGGCCGAAGGCGACGAAGAGCGGGTGCAGTTGCGGCACCGCGTCGGAGCCGCTGGCGAGCCGCGTCATCGGAATCGAGAAGGCGAAGATCGAGACGCCGAGCACGCCCAGCCAAAGGCTGTGGCGAGTGGCCTGTTGATCCTCGACGGCCGTTCCGGACCCGGTCGCGGCGGCGCTCATCGCCGACCGCCAGTCGTGCATGCCGTCATGCGCGTGGTCAGCGCGGCTTCGGACTTCGCCCAATCGATGAAGGCAAGCACCTCGGGCCGCGCCCGCGCCCGTTCGGCGACCACGAGGCAGTAGACCAAGTCTTCGTCGAGCGCGCCTCCAAGAATGGGGATCAGCTGCTTGTCGCGCAGCATCTCGGCGACCAGCGCTGTGCGGGCGAGCGCGACGCCCTGGCCAGCCAGCGCGGCCTGGATGATCTGGTCGTGGTTGGAAAAGCGTAGCGTGTTCTTCGGCCGCACCGGCTCGACGCCTGCCTGCTCGAACCAGTAGGCCCACCCGAACTTCGGAAAGCGTGTCTCGTACTGCTGTTCCCAGCCGAGCAGGGTGTGCTTCGCCAGGTCGACCGGAGTTTCCACCGGCAGGCGTGCCAGGAGGGCCGGGCTGGCGACCGGCGAGGTGCGCTCGGCAAACAGCATGATCGCTCCCGGCAGTGCCTTGCGGCCGGTCATGCCCCGGAAGGCGATGTCGACGCCCTCGGCGTCGATGTCGACCACGCGGTCGGTCGCCATGCAATGCACGTCGATGCACGGCTGGATGCGCGCGAAGCGGTCGAGGCGCGGAATCAGCCAGAGCGTCGCAAAAGACGCGAAGGTGGTCACCGTGATCGGGCGCGGACCTGAACGCGGCCGCAGTTCCTGCGCCACCGTGTCGATCTCGGCGAGCGCCCGCGCTGCCACGTGGGCCAGGCGCTGCCCGGCCGACGTCAGGCTCACCTTGCGCGTCGTACGCACGAAGAGCGGCGTCTCCAGTTCCTCCTCGAGGCTCTGGATCTGGCGCGACAGGGCCGACTGCGTGACGTGCAGTTCAGCGGCGGCGCGCGTGAAGCTGCCGTGGCGAGCCGCCAGAAGGAAACCGCGCAGGGCGTGCAGGTTGTTCAGCGATTGATTCATTCAATGCATTAATGACATGAAAATTGACCGTTTGTCCGGGGGGCTTTGATCGGTCATAGTGAGCACACCCACTTCGGAAAGGAGTACATCATGAGCGCAACAGAAACTTTAGGCGGTTTTCGCATCGCCTTCAAGCAGGGTACGGACGCGGCTGTTCCGACACGCAGGATTGATTCGCCGCGTGCATCGGACTGCGGCGGCTGGATACGCACCATCAAGGCCGGCAAGGCGCTGACCCTGCTGCCGTGGCGGCGCTGGACGGTCGTTTCCGGCCATCTCTGGCTGACCCACAACAACGACTCGCGCGACGTCTTCCCGCGCGCTGGTACATGCTTCGAGTCGGGCGAATGGAGCGTCGTCGAGGCCTTGAGCGACACCGTCCTGCAACTGGGCTGAGCACGGCGAGAGGATCAGGGCGCCGGGGTCAAAGGACCCCGGCCGCCGTCGCCACCAGCGCGACGGCCATCGTCAGATTGAAGGCCCGCCAGCGGGCGGGGGCGTTCAGCCATCGACGAAGCGCGACGCCAGCGCCGGCCCAAACGGTGACGCAGGGCAGGTTCACCAGCATCGACACCGCGGCCACCGAGACCAGGGCCGTCAATCGATCCTCACCGGCCGGCAGGAAGGCTGCGCAGACCGTGAGCGCCATCATCCAGGCCTTCGGGTTTACCCACTGGAACAGCGCCGCACCGAGGAAGCTCAGCGGGCGGCCTCGCTGTGGCTTGCCTGCGTTGTCCAGCCGCGCGTAAACTCCCGGTGCCTTCGCGGTCGTCGCGTCCTCCTCCGGCGGGCTGGCCGTGACCAGCGACCAGGCGAGCCAAAGCAGGTAGCCAACCGAGGCCATCCGCAACGACTCGGCGAGCCAGGGATGGGTCGAGAACAAGGAACCCAAGCCGATGCCGATCAGGGCGATCTGCACGGTGACGCCGACCGAGATGCCGAGGATGTGCGGCACCGAAGCGCGCAGTCCGGCGACCGCGCCGGCGGTGGCGAGCATCACGTTGTTGGGGCCGGGCGTGATCGAGGCAACGGCCATGAAGAAGGCCAGCGGCCCCAGTGCGGTAAGCTGTGCGCCCCACTGAGCAGCGATGTCGGTGTTCATGAACAGACTCCCCTCGCCAAGGCGTCCTCGCAGGCGGCCGACAGGCGCGCCATGCCTTCGTCCATGCACGCCGCCGGCAGTGTCGAAAAGGCGAGGCGCAGCGTGCGCGGGTCGGGTGCCGCGAAGTAGAAGGGAGCGCCGGGAACGAAGGCGACCTGGCGAGCGAGGGCGCACTCGAACAGGGACTTTGCTTCGAGTCCGGAATCTGGACGCAGTGTCACCCAGACGAACATGCCGCCCTTTGTTGCCTCCCAGGTTGCGAACCGGGAAAGGTGGCGGTCCATCGCCGCCAGCAGCGCATTGCGTTGCCTCTGGTAGATCGCGCGCACGACCGGCAGTTGGCGGTCCAGCGTGCCGTCCTCGATCAGCGCCGCGATGATGCGCTGGTTGAGGCTGGGCGTGTGCAGGTCGGCCGCCTGCTTGAGCCGGGTCAGGAGTTCGATCGCCAACCGCGGCCCGGCAACGTAACCGACCCGCAGGCCAGGCGCCAGCACCTTGGAGAACGACCCAAGGTAGAGCGTGCGCTGCGGCGCGAGCGCACGGCAGGCCGGCGGGGGTGGCGCGTCGGACCACAGTTCGCCGTAGGGATCGTCCTCGACCAGAGGCATACCAGCGTCGTCGAGCCGCGCGAGCAGGGCGCGCCTGACGTCGGTCGGCATCGTCGCACCGTCGGGATTGGCGAAATTGGGCGTCAGGTAGCAGAACGCAAGCCCGCCGCCAAGCTGCGGGGCGCGACGAATTCCGGTGTCGATCCACGCATCGAGGTCGATCACGCGCGGAGTCTGCAAAGCAAAGGCCTGCAGCGCGCCGAGGTAGGTCGGGTTGCGCGCCAGCAGCGCCCCGCCGGGCACGAGGAAGGCCTTGCCGATCAGGTCGAGCGCCTGCTGCGATCCGGTGGTGATCAGCACCTCGGCCGGCGTCGTCGGCTGTCCGGCCGCCGAGAGGCGCGCCGCGACCAGCTCGCGCAGCGGGCCATAGCCTTCGGTCGGGCCGTACTGTAGCGCGCCGCTCGCGTCGTCGGCAAGCACGCGCGCTGTCGACGCACGCAGCGCTTCGACCGGAAAGGCGGCGGGGTTGGGCAGGCCACCAGCGAAGGACAGAACCGCCGCCTGCTCGGTAACCTTGAGGATCTCGCGGATCGCCGAACCTTCCAGCGCCGCAGCGGCCGGCGCGAAATGCCAGTCGGCGGATGACCCGACTCGACGGCCAGCCTCCTGGACAGCGACGGCAACGCTCGGTGGAGCCGGAAGCGAGTGGAGATCGGTTTGGCGAAGCGCGGCGGCAGTCATCGTGGGGCTCCTTGCAAAATCGGGCGTGTCCGGTACAATACCGGACACTTTACAGGCCAGACAGTGACACTTTGCGTACTGTCCGACCCGCCTGTACCGGTCGGACGACCGGTACGCCAGAATTTCTCCGGTCGTCCGACCCCTTCGCCCAACCCAGATGCATCTAAGGAGGCTCCATGTTCGGCATTGCCATCGACCCCGAGAGCCCGCGGTCGCTGGCCGACCAGATCGTCGGCGGCGTCTGCCAGCGCATCGACGACCGTGTGTTGCGCCACGGCATGCGCCTGCCGCCGATCCGCGGCATGGCCGGGGCGCTGGGCGTCAGCCGCTTCACTGTCGTCGAAGCCTACGACCGCCTGGTTGCCAGCGGCGCCGTCGTATCGCGCCGCGGTTCCGGTTTTTACGTCCAGGCGGGCGCACCGAGCGGCGAGCGCAAGGCGGCAGCGCCGGAGATCGTCGAGCGCACCATCGAGCGCGCCTTCGACAACGCTGATGTGATGCGCGAGGCCCTTGCCGACGATCCATCGACGGTGAAGGTCGGCGCCGGATGGCTGCCGGCTGGATGGCTCGACGAAGGAGGTCTGCGCCGCCGCCTGCGCGTTCTGGCCGGGCGCGAAGGCCAGCGCCTGGTCTGCTACGGCGAGGCGCAGGGCTACCGGCCCTTGCGCGAGCAACTGCGCGTGCGCTTCGACCAGTTCGGTTTCCATGCGCCGCCCGAGCAGATCGTGCTCACACACGGCGCCACGCAGGCGCTCGACATCGTCGCCCGCACGCTGCTGCGCCCCGGCGATTGCGCCTTCGTCGACGACCCAGGCTACTGGAACCTGTTCGCCTCGCTACGCCTGCTCGGCGTGCAACTCGTCGGCGTGCCGCGCACGCCCGAAGGACCGGACGTGGCGGCGCTCGAAGCCCTGCTTGAGGAGCACAAGCCGCGCGTCTTCATCACCCATTCGGTGCTGCACAACCCGACCTCGGGCAACCTGTCGGCGACTGTCGCGCACCGCGTGCTGCAACTGGCCGCGCGGCACGACCTGCCAATCGTCGAGGACGACACCTACGGCGACTACCATCCGGGCCACGCGCACCGTCTCGCCGCGCTTGACGGGCTCGATCGCGTGATCTACGTCGGCAGCTTCTCGAAAACCCTGTCCGCCAACCTGCGCGTCGGCTTCCTCGCGGCGCGGCCTGAGCTCGTGCGTACCTTCACCGACGTCAAGCTGTTCACATCGGTCGGCAGTTCCGAGTTCGCGGAGCGGCTGATCCACGACCTGCTGATCGAGGGACATTACCGCAAGACGATCGAGCGTCTGCGCGGCCGCCTCGCACAGGCGATGGACGACGGATTGGAGCTGCTCGACCGTGCCGGCTTTCGCCCGTTCGCTGAACCGAACGGCGGCATGTTTGTCTGGGCCGCGCATCCCGATCTCGATCCGGTTGAGCTGGCGCGCGACGCGGCCGGACACGGTATTGTCCTCGCGCCGGGCAACCTGTTCCGGCCGCAATTGCAGGCGACTTCCTACCTGCGTTTCAACGCGGCCTATCTCGGCGACCCGCGCATCGACCGTTTCCTCAAAGCGATTTGAACATGGGCGAGACGCACCGACGCCTGCTCGGCGACCTTGTCATGTCCGCCCATTTCGCCTTCTTCTGCTTCGTCGTCTTCGGTGGCGCGCTGCTCTGGCGTTCGCCACCCCTCGCCTGGCTACACGTGCTGGCCATCGTCTGCACCCGGACGAGGACGCGGAGCTCGCTGCGGTTGCTAGCCAGGCATGAACCAGCGCCGTCGGTGCTCGCCCACTTCACGCAGTGGATAGCCGTAGAGCCTGCCTAGCGAATCGCTGCTGATCACCTCGTCGCAGGTACCCTGCTGCGTCGTTCCATCCTCGAACAACAGCAGGGCGTGCGTACAGAAACGTGCGGCCAGGCCAGGTTCGTGCAGGACCATCACACAGGCCACCCCTTCGTTACGGGCGAGTGCCGAGAAAAGTTCGAGGATAGCCATCTGATGATTCAGGTCAAGGTGGGCAAGCGGCTCATCGAGCAGGTAAAGTCGCGGCGCCTGCGCGAGCAATGTGGCGATCGACAGCCTTTGTTGCTCGCCACCGGAGAGTGTCTGCACGTCACGCTGTGCGAGTTCCGCAAGGCCGACCAAGGCCAGAGCCTCATAGGCGATCTGGACATCCTGGCTGGATTCCCAATCCCAGCGGCCAAGATGCGGGTGGCGTCCGACCAGCACCGTCTCGAGAACCGTCGAGGAAAACGCTTCGCTACGAGTTTGTGGCAACCAGCCACGAATGCGTGCGCTGACGCGCGCGCCAAGCCTCGCGTAGCTTGTTCCGTCGAGCAGCACTTCACCGGCGGCAGGCGTTCGCAGACCGGCCAGTACCGACAGCAGCGTCGACTTGCCGGCACCGTTGCGTCCGAGGATGGCCAGGCATTCGCCCGGCTGTACGGTCAATGCCAGGTCATGGCAGAAACTGCGGTCGGCCACACCAACGCTGAGCGCATGGGCAGATAGCAGACCTGGGACCATTTCAGTACCGTCCAGGTGCAGCGCGGCTAAGCAGAAACAGAAAAACAGGCACGCCAATCAGCGCGGTCAGCACGCCGACCGGCAGTTGTTGCGGTGCCAGTAGGGTACGGGCCAGGGTGTCGGCAACCACCAGCAGACTGCCTCCGGCGAGTACCGAGGCGGGCAGGAGCAAGCGCTGATCATTGCCGGCAGCGAGGCGAACAAGATGCGGCACGATCAGGCCAATGAAGCCGATCGCGCCGGCATGCGTGACCGCGGCAGCCGTGGCCAGCGACGCGACGAGGTAAACACCGCGGCGTAATGGGCGGACTGCAACCCCCAGCGCCTGGGCCATGTCGGCACCACGTGCCAGCAGATTGAGCTCACGGGCAAACGGCAATGCAACCAGCAGCACCATCAGGAGCAGGATCAGTACCAGTTGTGGATCACCGCTCTGCGACAGATCCCCCATCAGCCAGAAGAGCATGCCTCGCAGCCGGTCTTCTGGAGCCAGCGCGAGCAGCAGGGTGATCACCGCACCGCAACCGGCAGCGACGATTACACCCGTCAGCAGCAGGCGCGACTGCGTCCAGCCCCCTTCACCATGCGCGAGGCCGAACACCAGCAGCATGGCGCCGAACGCGCCCCCGAAGGCCAGTCCGTTGATCCCCGCGACACCCAGGCCAAGAACGATTGCCAGCAAGGCACCGATGCCGGCACCGCCAGAAATGCCGAGCACGTAAGGGTCAGCAAGCGGGTTGCGCAGCAGGACCTGCAGCAAGGCACCCGCCAGCGCCAGCAGACCGCCGCAAGCGAAACCTGTCAACGCCCGCGGCAGGCGCAGGCTGCGCACGACGTCGCTGGCCATGCCATGACCGTTGCCAAACAGGATTGCCAACACCTCGGCCGGGCCAATCGCAATGCTGCCCACCATCAGGGCCAGCGCAATGCTGAGCTGCGCCAACCCGGCCAGCACTGCGAGGATCAGCAAGGCACGGCGGCGGGTGGGCATCTCGCCTACTTCGGCGCGTAGCGAACACCGACGAAGACATTCGCCCCGGCGGTGGTATAGCTGTCGACCGTCTCGTAATCCTTGTCGAAGATATTGTTGGCGCGCGCAAACAACACCCAGTCTCGCTGCAAGCGGTAATCGGCGTAGAGGTTTACCAGACCATAGCCGCCGAGACGAACACGGTTGGCGGGGTCATCGTAGCGGTTGCCCAGCAGTTGCCACTCACCACGAAATTCCCAGTTGCCGAGGCTTCGGCTGAGGTAGCTGCTCATCTGCTGCTCGGCACGGCGGGCCAGACGATTACCCTTGTTTGGCCCGTCCTCCTCGTTCCGCGGGTTCAGAAAGTCAAGTGCGATCCCAACTGCCCACGCCGAGAAACGCCCATCATAGGTAAGCGTGGCGCCGCGCAGCAGCGCCTTGCTGACATTGACCGGCACGAAGGTAGGTGGCCGGAATTCGATCAGATCGGTCACCTGATTGTAGTAGAAGACCGCCGAAGCACGATGGCTACCCTGCTCCCAGTTGACCCCGACCTCGGTGTTTTTTGCCGTCTCCGGTTTAAGATTAGGGTTGCCACCGGCAAAACCGAAGAGCGAGGGAAAATACAGCTCGTTGAAGGTCGGAGCGCGGAACGCCGTGCCATAGGAAATATGGGCGCGCCATTGCGGCGAGAATTGATAGCCATAGGCAGCAAAACCCGTACGCTTTCTGCCAAACTGCGAGTTGTCGTCATGTCGCAGGTTGAGCTGCAGCCGATGCTGATCGATATGGCCATTCCAGCCGGCCAGCAGCGATCGAATCGTGCGCTCGGTAACCGTGTAATCGGTCGTGCTGTTGACCTGTTGCTTGTTGTATTCGGCAGCCAGCAGCGCTTCGCCGACTGGCAGCTTGATATCGTTCTGCCAGGACGCAAGATCCATCGTGGTCTTGAAAGAACTGTCCCGGAAATTCCCGATATAGTCCTTGCTGTCGTCGGTACTGCGGCCGAGACGCAAGGTACTGGTCCACGCCTGATGCAGCCGGTTGCGCGAGTAGATCGAATAATTACCGACGTTCTGGTCATTGCTGAAGGACTGAGCTGCGCCAAGCGCGCTAAAGTCGTTGCCATCGTACTGGTTAGTGCCCTTGCTGACCAGCAGATTGGCCCCGAGTTCCTGCCCTTTGGCCGGACGAACGGCAATACTGGCACTCAGGTTCCTGTTGTAATAGCCATCCCGGTCACGGTTGTAGAACAGGTTATTCTTGTTGTTGATGGCGTTGAACCCGTCGGTATTCGTATACCCTGCCTGAACACTATAGGACACCCATTCTGTTCCGCCCGCAATGCCAACACTGGTGTCGGTCGTGTGGTAAGAGCCATAGCCGGTGCTGGCGTTCACCTGTACTGACCCCTCGCCCCTGCGGGTGAAAATCTGGATGACGCCGCCGATGGCATCTGCCCCGTAGAGCGATGACGCCGGGCCACGCAGAATCTCGATGCGCTCGATCTGGTTCAGCGGAATCCGCGACAATGCTGCACTGCCGCTCGTCGCCGAGCCGATGCGCTGCCCATCGATCAACACGATCGATTGATTGGTACTGGCGCCACGGACGAACACGCCGCTATTGGACCCCGCACCGCCGTTGGCGACGTACTGGATTCCCGGTTGCCGTGCCAGAAGTTGCGCCAGTGTCGTCTCTCCGGCTTGGTCGATTTCTTGACGGGTGATAACCGACACATCACTCGTCAGTTCGTTGACTCGGGTAGCCTGTCGAGTCGCCGTGACGACAATCGGGTCGAGTTGCGGGTCCGCGGCATGTAACGCCGTCGAGAACAGTGCGGTGAAAGTTGCGGCATGGGCTGTCCGCAGCTGGTTCGGATGCATGATGAAACTCCCCCCTGTTGCCGACCAGCGTCCCCGCAAATCGGCTAGCCAATTATGTGGAAGGCGCGAGGTCAAAGCAGGCATGCAAGCCGAGCGTTGCGTGTCCGCATCCCCGCGACACTTCCGTCCAGTGTGGTATGCGAAGGCCGGTATCCGGGCTCGCGAGTCTTGATCTGTCGCCTTCCCAGGCTTTTTGCCCAGTGGCCTATTGACAGTCCCACACTCGCTTACCGTTGCGGGGGCAGCACAGGCATGTTGTTGCGCGTGGTACAGCGCAAACAGGCACCTGTTTCCCGTTTAACCGCTGCAGCGAATCTGCGTGGCGGCACCTTGCACGATCCATTTTCGCATTTGAGGCCAGCGAAAATGCCGATTATAGCTTGCCCGCAGGGTGCCCTATCGACGACTGAACCAGAAAGCGCTTGCCACATCACAAACAAGGTGCAGAAACGCTGCTTATGCCTTGACCAAGCATGCTTTTTGAATCTATAGTCTGTCCCATGCTGAATGAACTCAACACGCTCGAAATCAAGATTGCTCAAGTGGTTTCACTGTGCCACACATTACGAACCGAGAATGAGGTTCTGCGCCAGCAACTTGCGTCGCTTGAAAGCGACAAGGAACGCCTTGCCGAACGTATGGCGGCTGCCCGTGCGCGGCTTGAACAGCTTGCCGAGCAACTGCCCGAAGCTAAGCCCTGAAGACTCTGATACGATGCCCAACGAAACCAATTATCTCGACATCGTCCTGCTGGGCAAGGAATACCGGGTCGCCTGCCCAAGCGATCAACATGCTGCGCTACTCAGTGCCGCAGCCTATGTTGATGGGAAAATGCGCGATATCGCTGGGAAAAGCAGGAGCAATCTTCCCGAGCGTATTGCCGTCATGGCTGCGCTCAACATCGCTCACGAGCACCTCGGCCTCAATCAGGAAATGCCGGAGCAGCATCAGAAAATTGAATCTGAAATAGGACTGGACATGGACGCGCTTAGGGGTAGAATCTTTTCCATGGAAGCAGAGCTTGATCAGGTGTTGAAGTCGCAGTAGGAAGGTTTTCCTGCTCCGCTCTCCAAGAGAGTTCCCTGCGGTGTTGTCAGGTCATAGATTCCTTGAACCAATGCTAAATGGCATTGGTCGCGGACCATAGAAACCACTGTTGTGTGCGCCCCTAGTCGGACGTACCTGATGCGGAAGGGAAGTGACCTATCTGAACCCAGGTTCAGGATGCCGGCCTGACGGCATCCGCAGGGACAAAAGCGCGGAACCTCTGGTTTCGCGCTTTTTTGTGCCCATATTTTTTGGGCCTGTTTGCGACGGAACATCGGTTCCTGATGTACCCGAAAGACGACACGCGGCTATCAGCCCTTCGCGGGAAGGCTGTCGGCATCAGCCTGCGAATGATTGGCATAGGTCGGCCAGTCGGGAACGTACTCGTCGGCCTGGCTGCCCCAGGTGCTCCAGCCCTCCCGTGAGCCGCGGGCGAACATCTCTAGGAAGGGACCGGGCGAGCACGATTCGATCAGCGCGTAGGCTTCGTCCGGTTTGCGGGAATGCTCGCGCTTGCGGCTCTTGATGATGTTGACCTGGCGGCGGCCGGGGGGCAGCGTGCGCGCATCCTTCCCCCTGACGCCGAACAGGATCAATTCGGTCGTATTGCGGAAATAGAAACCGACGCCGCGCCCGTCCGGGCCACCATCCTTGCGAATCTTGTGCCATACAAGGTTGCTCTTGTAGGTGAAGCCCCAGGCGGCGAGAACGCGCAGGCCTTCCGGCAACAGCGCGTTCGGCACCCACAGGTAGAGGTGTGCGGGACTTTCGACGATCTCGGCCACGGGTAGCGCCAGAATGTCATCCAGCGTCATCGTGGCGTAGCGGTTCAGGCGCTTGTGCTCCGGTGCCATCTTGCCGGTGCGGTTCTGAAACTGCCACGGCGGATCCGCGAGCACGGTGCGGAACTTCCGGTTACCAACACGTTGCAGCAGGTCGCAGCCTACCGCGGGGAAATGGTCGGTCATCTGTTTCAATCGTGAATAGGAAGGAATGGGCCAATGCTCCACAAGGGATCTGGCAAACACGGTGAACGATCCTGCCTGTCGTCGCCGGGCACGATGATACCTGCACTTGCAACGGCAGGCGATGGTCGGTGATTGACTGATCGGGATACCATCCGGTATTTGGTGAAAGGAAACAATGTTCAGGCGAGAGCTTGCCTATTTCTTCGGTGCGCTGCGCTTTTTTACGCGCCTGCCAGTCCCGGCCTGGGTAGGGCACAGCAGCGAGGCACTCGACCGGTCAACGCGATATTTTCCGGCGGTGGGCCTGCTCGTCGGGGCCATTGCCGCACTGGTTTTTGTCCTGACGTCTTTCGTCCTGCCGATGACGCTGGCGGTGCTGGCGGCAATGGCCAGTTCTCTCTACCTGACGGGAGCGTTTCACGAAGACGGCTGGAGCGACATGGTCGACGGTTTCGGCGGCGGCTGGGAGAAGGCACAGATCCTGGCGATCATGAAGGACTCGCGAATCGGCAGCTTCGGTGCGATCGCGCTGGTGATGCTGCTGCTCGCCCGCTTCTGCGCACTGATCGAGTTCGAGTGGCAGGAGATTCCCCTGGCCCTGCTGGCCGGCCACACCCTATCCCGCTTCGCTGCGACGACCCTGTTGCGCGGCCTCGACTATGTACGTGACGAGGGGAAAGCGAAGCCGCTGGCCACCCGCATCGGCTGGGGCGAGCTCGGTATTGCCGGACTCACCGCCCTGCTGCCACTATTGCTGCTGCCACCGCTAGAGGCATTGCTCGGCGGGGTATTTGCTGCCCTGGCGACGCTGTGGCTGGCACGCCTGTTCCGGCGGCAAATCGGTGGCTATACCGGCGATTGTCTCGGCGCCACCCAACAATGCTCGGAACTTGCTTTTTATTGTGGACTATTGTGCAGCTTTTCCTGATCCGTCACCCACCACCACGGCTTGCCGCTGGCGTCTGCTACGGGCAGCTCGATGTCGATTCAGAGGACCCACAGCCTGCCGCCAGGCGTCTGCGCGCGCTGTTGCCTGACGCTACGCCGGTCATTGCCAGCCCCTTGCGGCGTGCACGCGCCCTCGCCGAGGCCTTGCATCCACAACCGGTGTTCGACGAGCGACTGTTGGAAATCGACTTTGGCGAATGGGAGGGCGTCGCCTGGGAGCAGATCGATCGCCGGCTACTCGACGCCTGGGCCGCCGATGTGCTGCACTTCGTCACGCCCGGCGGCGAATCGGTGGCAATGCTGCAGGCGCGCGCGCTTGACTGCGTCCGCAGTCTACGCGGCAACCATGTCGCCCTTGTCACCCACGCCGGGGTCATCCGCGCCATGCTCGGGCACTGGCTGCAACTGCCGATCGACGAGTGGAGCCAACTGCGGCTCGACTTCGGCAGCCTTACTCTGCTAGAGATTGACGCCAGCAGGGATGGCCTGCAGTGGACAGAGTCAGGCCGGCCGCATGCTCCGGGGATCCTGCATTATCTGAACCAATGACCCCCCTCCGCAGGGCTTTGTCATGCCATTCGCAGTTCAGGCGACGCCGGAGTCTCGGGAGATTCTTTCGATGCCGCCAAGGTAAGGACGCAGCACTTCCGGAACACGGATGCTGCCGTCGGAATTCTGGAAGTTTTCCATGACCGCCACCAGCGTGCGCCCGACGGCAAGGCCGGAGCCATTGAGGGTGTGCACCAGTTCGATTCTGTTACGATCGTTGCGATAACGCGCCTGCATTCGTCTGGCCTGGAACGCCTCGAAGTTGGAGCATGACGAGATTTCGCGGTAGGCCTGTTGTGCAGGCAGCCAGACTTCGAGATCATAGGTTTTTGCTGACGAAAAACCGATGTCCCCGGTACATAGCGTAACCCGCCGATACGGCAGGTCGAGCATTTCGAGGATCCGCTCGGCGTGTCCGGTGAGTTCCTCATGCGCCTCCAGCGAATCGCCTGCGGCGACGATCTGCACCAGTTCAACCTTGTCGAACTGGTGCTGGCGGATCATGCCGCGCGTATCGCGACCGTAGGAGCCTGCTTCTGAACGAAAGCACGGGGTATGGCAAACGAACTTGAGTGGCAATTCATCGGCATTGACAATCTCGTTACGAACGACGTTGGTGACCGGCACTTCCGCCGTCGGGATCAGATACAGGGGCTCGGCTTCGGCGCGCAGAATCTTGAATAAATCCTCCTCGAACTTCGGCAACTGCCCGGTACCCGTCAGGCTGGCGGCGTTAACCAGGTAAGGCGCGTAGACTTCGGTGTAGCCATGCTGTGTCACATGCGTATCGAGCATGAATTGGGCGAGAGCACGGTGCAAGCGAGCGAGCGCTCCCCTCAACAGCGAAAAGCGCGTGCCGGCGATTTTCGCTGCAGTGGCAAAATCGAGCTGACCGAGCGTCTCGCCGAGATCGACATGATCCTTGACCGCAAAGTCGAAGCTGCGCGGTTTCCCCCAGCGCTTGAGCTCGACGTTGTCGGTATCGGAACGGCCGACCGGCACGCTGTCCTGCGGCAGATTGGGAAGCACGGCCAGGAAGGCATCGAGTTCCTTCAGCAAATCGGCGAGGCGGACTTCATTGGCTTCGAGTTCGTCCTTGAGTGCCGCCACCTGCGCCATCACTGCGGTGGCATCTTCGCCTCGTCCCTTGAGTAGGCCGACCTGCTTCGAGAGACTGTTGCGGCTCGCTTGTAGCTCCTGCGTGCGCGTCTGCAGGGATTTGCGCTGGCTTTCGAGCCCCTGGAATGCCGAACGGTCGAGCGTGAAACCACGCGTCGCCAGTCGTTCGGCAACCCCTTCGATGTTGTTGCGCAGCAGTTGAATGTCGAGCATGGTCAATCCTCATGTGGGCGGTCGCGCCGCGACTCGCGAATCTGTCCGCTTCCCCGGCTGCGCACAGCGGCGCGGGCGGACTCAGTCCTGCTTCTGTCTTGCCTGGCGATCAAGTTCGCGCAAATGCGCGAGCTTTTCGCCAATCCGGATCTCGAGGCCGCGCGCGACCGGTCGATACCACTCGACCGCCGGCATGCCCTCGGGGAAATACGCCTCGCCTGCAGCGTAGGCGTCCGCCTCGTCGTGCGCGTAGCGATAGTCTTTTCCGTAACCCAGGTTCTTCATCAGGCGTATCGGCGCATTGCGCAGATGCACCGGCACCGGCCGTGAGCCGTCGCCACAGATGAAGCTGCGCGCGGCATTATACGCGAGGTAAGCGGCATTCGACTTGGCCGCCATGGCCAGGTAGAGTACCGCTTCGGCAAGAGCCAGCTCGCCTTCGGGAGAACCCAGACGTTCGAAAGTCTCGGCAGCATCGAGCGCGATGCGCGCCGCACGTGGATCGGCAAGGCCAATGTCTTCCCAGGCCATGCGCACGACGCGACGTGCCAGATAGCGTGGATCGGCGCCACCGTCGAGCATCCGGCAGAACCAGTACAGCGCGGCATCCGGAGACGATCCGCGAACCGCCTTGTGCAACGCCGAGATCTGGTCATAAAAGGCATCACCGCCCTTGTCGAAGCGACGCAGGTTCTGCGCCAGCGCGCGGTCAATGAAAGCACCATCGATGTTGCTGGTCTGGACGGTTCGGGTGGCCGTTTGGATCTGCTCGATCAGGTTGAGCAGACGTCGCGCATCGCCATCGGCGAGACCGATCAGGCGCGAGCGCGCGTCATCATCGAAAGACAGCCCTGGCAAGACCTGCCGGCGCGCGCGCGCCAGGAGCTGTCCCATCTCTTCGGCCGTGAGTGAATGCAAGACGTAAACCGAAGCGCGCGAAAGCAGCGCCGAATTGACTTCAAACGACGGGTTTTCGGTTGTCGCACCGACAAAGGTCAACAGCCCGCCTTCAACATAGGGCAAAAAGGCATCCTGCTGTGCCTTGTTGAAGCGATGCACTTCGTCAACAAAAAGTATCGTCCGCCGTCCGCTGCGCGCGCGCGTGATTTCAGCACGTGCCACCGCCTCACGGATGTCCTTGACACCGGCAAAGACCGCCGAGATGGCGATGAAGTCGGCAGTGAAGGCATCTGCCATGAGACGCGCCAGCGTCGTCTTGCCGACTCCTGGCGGCCCCCAAAGGATCATGCTGTGCAACTGGCCGGACTGGAAAGCCATGGCCAGCGGCTTACCGGGACCAAGCAGATGCGCCTGCCCGATGACCTCGGACAGAGTCTTCGGTCGCAGGCGTTCGGCCAGCGGAGCGTTCGCATGATCATCGCTTGAAAAGTCGTCCATTCCCTTCCCTCGTCACGACCATTACATGGCGCTGTGACATTTCACACAGTGCCGCTGGCTGGTCGCCGCTATTTTCTGACTATTACTTCAGCATACCTCGAAAGCAACCGCAATGCCCACCGAGAAGACTCGAAGCAGACTTGACAGGCGCCAACACGACAATGGACGAACTGATCATCTCCCCGACCGGCGCCACATTCCGGATCGTCGCCTCCCGGAACTCAGCGAAGTCTTCGACATGACATTCGAGGAGTTTCAGTTGCTCCTGTCCCAAACCGGCAAGCCGATTTCCAGTACCTCGTCGCAAGTTTGAAGCACCTTGAGCAGGTTGTTCCACCCGGAATGGCGTGGTCTGGCGCCAACGAAGTCGCCGTGCAGCTAGGAAACAGGCTTGCCCGCGTCAAGTACGGACTGTTCAAGTTCGGTGAAGGCTGCGGCGATGTAGTGGCTCAAGCGTTGGAGGTTGGGCAGTTCATCGGTGGCGATCAAACCAAAATAAAGCTGCCCGGCATAGCTGAACAGGGTGATGTTCAGCAGGTTTCCGGCCGGCAGGGTACTGATCGGATGCAGTTCCTCGAGCCGCGCGCCCTTGAGATACAGATACTCGGCAGGACCAGGCACGTTCGAGACCAGCGTATTGCCGGTCGGCGGCAAATGGTTGCTAAGCTTGAGCATTTCCGCGAGTTGCCCGACGACGCCGGTAATCAGCGTATAGGACTCAATCGCCTCGGGTTCGACGCTGTCGATCATGGTGCGTACGTTACGCAGCGAAAAACCGATGTTGCGCAGACGAACGTAGGGATCGTCGGTCGGCGGTGACAGCTCGACCTGGATGATGCCGATCTTGTTGCCGACGCGCTGATCACCCTCCTTGCGCAGGTTGACCGGCATCTGAATCGTGATCGGCCTTTGCAGGTCGACGCCCTCTTCACGCAGATAGCGGTGCAAGGCACCGTCCAGACAGGTCAGTGCGACATGGTTCAAGGTCGAGCGGGTTCTGGTACGAATCAGGCTGACCCGTTCCATACTCACGCTGGTAGTTGCAAACTGACGGCCAGCCGTCACTTGCCCGGTCAGCGGAGTATTACCATCAGCAACAAACGGCAGCGAAATGGCATTTTTGGTGAGCTTGACACTTTCCAGGAGCAACATCGCAGCAAGACGGCCAATCCCCAGAACATGCTTGCCGGCACCCGCAAGATCGACAAGCAGTGACCTGGCCATCTTCTCCCTGAGTGGCGATCCCGCCCCTGCGATGTGCGGGATGGACCAGAGCGGCTTGAGTTCGAGATCGTCGGCGGTCGAGGACAGCGAATTAACGGCCCAGCGCATCATGGTCACGCCGTCCGCACTGGCGTGATGGATCTTGACGTAGAGGGCAAAGCGGGCTTCGCTCAGACCATCGATGACATGCACCTCCCACAAGGGCCGCGAGCGGTCGAGCATCGGCTGGTGCAGGTCCGATACCAGCCGGTACAATTCCTCCCGGCCATTCTTGCCGCGCGGCAACTGATGATAGAACAGATGCTCGGTGAGCTCGACCGCTTCGCACTCCTGCCAGCTCGGCATGGCCGTCAGCGAAAAACGAATGATCCGGTTGAACGGCGGCTGGACATCGGTAAAAGTGAGATACTCCCTGAACAGATCGGCGGCAAAGCTGGTCTTCGCTCGAGGCGGCCGTTTGCAGATCATCAGGCCACCCACGTGCTTCGGGCTTGCCTTTGACTCGGCGATGAAGAAAGCCACATCCAGCAAGGAGAGTTTGGTCATCGAGGTTCCCTTCGCCCTTCATTGATTTTCCTGCACACTCACGGCCATCCATCGCCGCGACAACGGCAAGCCTTACGACACCCCCGCCACCGGTACACGCCGACCAACTTTCCCTGGAGCACCGTCAGCGTCCCTGATCCCGACGCGTCAAGCATACATCATCAAGGAACAGCCGTTCCAGAGTGAAACACGCCCGAACCTTTAGTGTGTTTCCTCTAGACCTTCCCGATAGACTCACCGATAGTGGTTGCAAAGGCAACTGCAAGAACTTTCAATTGCAGTCAGACAAAGGAGAAATAAATGAGCAAGACAGTTAGCGCATGGGTCGATCGGGTCGGCGGTCAGCAAGTTCTGCTGAAAGCTCTGGAGGCAACACGCAAGCTGTGGCTTGGCGGCCTGGGCGCTTATTCACTAGCCGCCAGGAGCAGTGTCAGAGCCGTCGAGACCCTTCTTCGTGAAAGCAAGGCCATGCCACCGAAGGCCTGCCAACAGATCGATGAAAAATCGGCCGAGCTGATGAGCACCGCCAATACCGCCATTCAGCGCGGCGAACAGGTCGTCAGGGAACGCTTTCTCCGGCCTCTCGATTTCGTTCTCCTGGCAACTAGGCGCGACATCGAGCAGCTCTCGCTACGGGTCATCGAGTTGAGCACCGAGGTACGCCAATTGGCGACCAGCAAAGCGGTGCCTTCGACCAAACCTGCGGAGAACGGCGATTCGCCGATGATGGCCGGCACTGCATAAGGTCACTGGCGACAGGTAAGATGGCCGGCGATCGTCGCGCCGGCATTAGCTGCAGACGGCCGTTCGAGTGCCGCTCGAACGGCCGTCAGGCTATTTCTGGGCAACCTGCGCGGCTTCGCTGAGCAACCACGTGCGAAAGACGTTGACGATCGGGCGGTCGGCAACGGCTTCCGGCACCACCAGGTAATAGGCCTGGGTGCGGCGAATGATGATGTCGAAGGGCATCACCAGACGCCCGGCAGCAACCTCGGCTTCGACCAACGGAATAGAGGCAATGGCCACGCCAACGCCATCGATCACCGCCGCGTGAACCAATCCCGAGTCACTGAAGTGGGTGCCGGCATCCGGGTCGACACCACTGACCCCTGCGACCTGCAGCCATTCGGCCCAGGTCGGGCGGTCCATCAGTTCCATGATCGACTCGTCATGCAGAAGATTGTGGCGCCGAAGATCGGATGGCACGTTCAGTGGCCGCATTCCGAACAGCAGGCGCGGACTGCACACCAGCGCATAGGCCGGAACGAACAGTCGGTCAACGCGGCAACCGTCGTAATGACCCCGCCCAAAGCGGATGAATAATTCGGTTTCGTCGTCGCGTACGTCGATTCCTGCGAGTCCTGAAACACCCGAAGCATCATGGGCATCGATCGTCTCTACGGACGCGGCCATGTGCAGCTGGATCTCCGGGTGCTCGGCAGTAAAAGCAGGCAAATGGCGAATCAGCCACCGGCTGGCGAAAGCCGGCGGAGTCGTGATCAGCAAGCGCCCAGCGGCTTCATGCAGCCGTGTGCTTTCGATCGCGGCGGCAAAGCATTCCAGGCCTTCACGCACCTTCGGCAGCATCGCCCGGCCTTCGCGCGTCAGATCCAGTGCGCGCGTCAGGCGGTGAAAGAGCAAAAAGCCGAGGTATTCCTCAAGACCCCTGATCTGGTGGCTGATGGCTGTCGGCGTCACTACCAATTCCTCGCTGGCATCCTTGAAACTGAGATGGCGGGCCGCCGCTTCAAAGGCACGCAGCGAGTTCAGAGGGGGCAATCGGTAAGTCATATGGAAGAGATATTCTCACGCATCGGCTGATTATTGATCGTTTGCCGGTGCATCGGCGAACAATTACAGTAGCGTTGCACTCTCGGGAACCGAGAAAACTCAAGGAAGACACCCATGACAACCGACCTCAACCGCGAACAGATGATGATGATTGTTGAGCGCGCACGCAATCAGCGCAGCATCGCCACCGGTGACCTCTATGCCGCCATGATCCACAAATCGCTTGGCTGGCTGGCCAGAGGAATCGACAAATTCCTGCATCTCCTGCTGATGTCGCCGATGGCCCGCCATTAAATTCACCAGGGCGACAAGGCCCTTGCGCGCGGCATCTTCGGCGTACCGGCGCAGGCGGTCAATGGCAAGCTGTTCCGGGGCGCCGACAGCATCGATTGAGGTTGCCGGCTTCCCAGGTGGCGACGCGATCATCCAGCATCTTGCCCCGGACGGTTGAGCCATACGCAACCAGGAAGGCACTCGCGGCGGGTCGCAGACGCGACTGTCAGCACTCCGACAGCGCGGCCCATCGAGTTTCTGCGTCAGTCAGCTCCTTGGCGAATCGCGGGTGTTCTGGCAAGGCTGCATGCAATTGCCGACAAAGCGCCAGGCTCTCGCCGTACGCGCCGCGCGCTGCTTCGAGGTCGCCGAGGTCGGCGGCGACGCCCCCAACATTATCGAGCGAGACCGACAGGTCGCGCAGCACCTGCGGCGTGTCGCCCAGGCTGGTACGCAGCCGCCGCCTCAGTTCGAGGCTCTCGCCGTACGCACTGCGCGCCGCTTCGAGGTCGCCGAGGTCGGCGGCGACGCCCCCAAGCTTGTTGAGCGAGATCGACAGGTCGCGCAGCACCTGCGGCGTGTCGCCCAGGCTGGTACGCAGCCGCCGGCTCAGTTCGAGGCTCTCGCCGTACGCACTGCGCGCCGCTTCGAGGTCGCCGAGGTCGGCGGCGACGCCCCCAACCCTTTCGAGCGAGATCGACAGGTCGCGCAGCACCTGCGGCGTGTCGCCCAGGCTCGTACGCAGCCGCCGCCTCAGTTCGAGGCTCTCGCCGTACGCACTGCGCGCTGCTTCGAGGTCGCCGAGGTCGGCGGCGACGCCCCCAACCCTTTCGAGCGAGACCGACAGGTCGCGCAGCACCTGCGGCGTGTCGCCCAGGCTCGTACGCAGCCGCCGCCTCAGTTCGAGGCTCTCGCCGTACGCACTGCGCGCCGCTTCGAGGTCGCCGAGGTCGGCGGCGACGCCCCCAACCTTGTTGAGCGAGATCGACAGGTCGCGCAGCACCTGCGGCGTGTCGCCCAGGCTGGTACGCAGCCGCCGGCTCAGTTCGAGGCTCTCGCCGTACGCACTGCGCGCCGCTTCGAGGTCGCCGAGGTCGGCGGCGACGCCCCCAACATTATCGAGCGAGACCGACAGGTCGCGCAGCACCTGCGGCGTGTCGCCCAGGCTCGTACGCAGCCGCCGCCTCAGTTCGAGGCTCTCGCCGTACGCACTGCGCGCTGCTTCGAGGTCGCCGAGGTCGGCGGCGACGCCCCCAACCTTGTTGAGCGAGATCGACAGGTCGCGCAGCACCTGCGGCGTGTCGCCCAGGCTCGTACGCAGCCGCCGCCTCAGTTCGAGGCTCTCGCCGTACGCACTGCGCGCTGCTTCGAGGTCGCCGAGGTCGGCGGCGACGCCCCCAACATTATCGAGCGAGACCGACAGGTCGCGCAGCACCTGCGGCGTGTCGCCCAGGCTGGTACGCAGCCGCCGCCTCAGTTCGAGGCTCTCGCCGTACGCACTGCGCGCCGCTTCGAGGTCGCCGAGGTCGGCGGCGACCCCCCCAAGCTTGTTGAGCGAGACCGACAGGTCGCGCAGCACCTGCGGCGTGTCGCCCAGGCTGGTACGCAGCCGCCGGCTCAGTTCGAGGCTCTCGCCGTACGCACTGCGCGCCGCTTCGAGGTCGCCGAGGTCGGCGGCGACGCCCCCAACCCTTTCGAGCGAGATCGACAGGTCGCGCAGCACCTGCGGCGTGTCGCCCAGGCTGGTACGCAGCCGCCGCCTCAGTTCGAGGCTCTCGCCGTACGCACTGCGCGCTGCTTCGAGGTCGCCGAGGTCGGCGGCGACGCCCCCAACCCTTTCGAGCGAGACCGACAGGTCGCGCAGCACCTGCGGCGTGTCGCCCAGGCTGGTACGCAGCCGCCGCCTCAGTTCGAGGCTCTCGCCGTACGCACTGCGCGCTGCTTCGAGGTCGCCGAGGTCGGCGGCGACGCCCCCAACCCTTTCGAGCGAGACCGACAGGTCGCGCAGCACCTGCGGCGTGTCGCCCAGGCTGGTACGCAGCCGCCGGCTCAGTTCGAGGCTCTCGCCGTACGCGCCGCGCGCCGCTTCGAGGTCGCCGAGGTCGGCGGCGAGATCGCCGAGCTGGCTCACGGCGATTACGAGGTTCCGTTCGCGGATCATTGTCGATGTCGCCACGACCTGGGCACGCGCCAGCTCGAGCGTTTGCGCCGCCACGACGCCCGCTGCATCGAGGTCGCCGCGCTCGCGCGCCGCTGCGAAGGCGGCGAAGCCATCGCGCGGATCCAGGCGGGCGCGATCGGCCGTGCCGGTCCACAGACGTTCCCACTCGAGTTCGCTCGCCTGCCTGGACGCGCTCACTAGCTCCGTTCTCGCCGGCCCGGCGGCCGCGTGACCACGTAGTTCCCTGGGGGGCGGATTCGGTGGATTCGGTAAGTCTGCACTGAAGCTACGAATGGCCCAGAGGTCTGGAGCGTAAACGTAGACCGTCCCATGCTCTTCCTGCGGCAACAGCAGCAGCAGGGGCTTTCGCAGATCACGTTCGAGCAGAAAGCGACGCTCGTTGAGGCGCAGCAGAAGCTGCGTCCGCGCCTGCTGCCAGGACCCTTCAGCAGCGTGCCGCCAGAGTTCGACCCACAGCGGGCCGGCAGCCAGATTGCCGGATGCTTTGAAGATTTGTTCGGCCAGAGTCCCGACCTCGTCTGTCGAACTCGGCTGCCACACGCGCAGGCGCTGCGTCCGCAGACGCAGACTGTCCGCGAGACGCTCGCGCAGCAGCTTGACCGGTTGCGGGTGCTGGGCGAACAGCAGGATCAGGCTGAAGCCCTTTGCCCACTCGATGTGCAGTCGCAACTGACTCCAGAGATCCTCGATCCGGTCGGACTTCACCCCTCGCCCACTTCTCGCCGCAACAGGGGGTGCACGTCAAACCAGTCGTCACCGTTGCGGTACTGCAGAATGTACTTGCCCTGTTGCAGCCGGGCGAAATCGGGCAACTCGTCGAGACTCGGCAACTCCGGCTTGTGGCTGGCCATGATCCTGGCGAGCCATGCGCGATCGTCGGCGGCAATCGGCAGCATGTCGCTGCGCACGGCATCCTCGGTATCGCGCAGCACCGCGTCGGACAGCGCCAGCGCATCGCGCATCGGCGAACGGGTGATTGCCAGGCGCAGCATGCGGAAGTAATCACGCAGGTCGCCCCCCGAACTGAGCGCCAGTCGTGCCAACTGCGCTTCGCTGAGGAAGTCACGCCACGCCTGGTAGCGCCGTTCCACAATCGCGCGCATCTTTTCTTCGCCCAGCGCATAGGGTGCCGGGCAGACTCCCGAGGCTGGCCGGCACTGGTAGATGTGAACGCTCGGCAGCGTATAGATTCGCCCGCCAGCGTAGTAGGCGCCCAGACCACCAGCCAGGGCAGAAAGGTAGGGCGGGACGGTGTAGACCACCGAGAGTCCGGTGAAGCGCAGCTTGTCAGCGTGCGAAGCGAACAGGGTCTCGGCACTCTTGAAGACCTCGCGAACGTCGGCCGAATCGCCGACGCCACGCAGGCGCTCGACCGAATCGACGATCAGCACCACCTTGCGGTCAGGGTCCTGGCGCTGGTCACGGACATATTCGACGGCTTCGCCTGCGAAGGTCCGCGCCTGCTTGACGATCTGCTCGACCAGGCCACGCGTCTTCTTCTGCAGTTCTTCCTTGAAGGTTGGGTTCTGCTGCAACGAAGCCTTGAGTTCCATCGGCCCGGCGGGCAGCTTCACTTCGGTAAGCTTGACGTCGGATTGCAGAAACGAGCAGACGCGCGCGAAGAATCCTTGCTTGCCCGGGTTCTCGCCGAAGCGCGCGGTGATTTTTTCCGAGAACGCTCCGAGCACGGCGAACAGGAAATCGGTAATTTCGATACGCTGCGTCAGGATCAGGTATTCGGTCAGGTCGATGTAGAACACTTCGCAACCCAGGTCGTCAAGGATCTTCGCCAGACGCAGCAACTCGGTGGTCTTGCCGGTGCCGCGATTACCGGTAAACAGGTATGCCCCGGCGCTGGCGGCGAAATCGATCTGGTCGGCCAACTGCTGCACCAAATCGAACTCGCCATCGCCATGAATATTCTCGACGTAGAGTTGCCGGTCCAGACCACCGTCGACCAACCCGGCCACGCCGAATTCGATCGGTTTGTCCAGATCAAGCGCATTGAAGAAGGCCTTGGCACGCGCACGGTGATCATTCATCGGGGATTCCTCACTGGTTGCGGACGGGCAGGCGACACACATCGCGCATGCAGAGATGGATTATAACGCCGTCGGGTGCAGGCCATCGGTCGGGTCAGCGCCCCCTTTGGCGCGGTTCGGCTCTGCCGACGGAAGCCACGACCACACCCGCAGCGTGAGGATCATCGACCGCCGGCGAATGGGGGTGCGATCTCCACTCTCCTGATCGGGAACACCTGGGCAAGTCATGACCGTCAGGCCATCTGCACAGGCATCGCCCGCGTAATGATGGCATCGAGGTCGACGCCAGCCGGCAGCAAACCGAAAACGTCAGCCGCGGCCTCGAAGCGAGACGCGCAGAAAGCGTCAAAGACCGCGTCGCTGGCATGCTGGCGCAGCAAGGCGGCCTGCAGCAGCAGCGCCAGGTCGCGCGCCAGACAGCGGGCCTGTGCTTCTTCCCGGAGGCCGTCGATGGCCTGCAGCGTCGTTGCAAAGGTCCGCTCAAGTGCCGGATGTGCACGCCGCACCGGCGAGATCTCGTATTCCAGGGCACTGGCCATACCTGGAGCACGCAAGGCACGCAGCAGGTCCAGCACCATGATGTTGCCGGCTCCTTCCCAGATTGAATTGAGGGGCATCTCGCGGTAGATGCGCGCCATCACGCCCTCGCCCTGCTCCTCGACGTAACCGTTTCCCCCCAGGGATTCCATCGCTTCCTGCGCGAAAAGGCTGCCGCGCTTGCAGATCCAGAATTTGGCGATCGGCGTCAGCAAGCGGCGGCACAGGGTTTCGTGGCCGCTAGCATCCTGCCCGTTCTCGCTGTGGTCCACCGCGCGGGCCAAACGCAGCGCCAACGCCGTCGCTGCCTCGCTCTCGAGCGCCAGGTCGGCGAGCACATTCTTCATCACCGGCTGATCGGCCAGGGATCTGCCAAAAGCCTGGCGCTGCGCAGTGTGGTGCAAGGCCAGAGACAGGGCATGCCGCATCAGGCCAGCGGTACCGAGCGCGCAATCGAGTCGGGTGAGCGCGCCCATGGCCAGGATCTGTGGTACGCCACGGCCCTCATCACCGACCAGCCAGGCGCAGGCCGCGTCGAACTCGACCTCCGAGCTGGCGTTGGCATGGTTGCCGAGTTTGTGCTTCAAGCGCTGGATGGCAATCGTGTTGACCGTGCCGTCGGGCAGGATCCGCGGCAGGAACAGGCAGGACAGGCCACCGGGAGTCTGCGCCAGCACCAGGAAGGCGTCACACATCGGTGCCGAGAAAAACCATTTGTGGCCGGTGATGCGGTAGCGGCGGCCCCAGGCGTCTTCGCCGTCGATGTCGGCCCGGCTGGTGATGGCACGCACGTCCGAACCGCCCTGCTTCTCGGTCATCCCCATGCCCATCGTCAGGCCGGTTTTTTCCTGGAAAGGCAGGAAGCGCTGATCGTAACGGTCGCTGGCCAGGCCCGCAGCCCATTCGGCGTAGATCGCGGCGTTGGCGCGCAAGGCCGGCATGACCGCATAACTCATCGACACCGGGCAGAGCACCGACGGCTCGCATTCGGTAAACAACATGAAAGCCGCGGCACGCTCGACGTGCCCTCCTGTACCCGCCGACCACGGTGCGCCATGCAGGCGATGACGCAGCGCCGCCGCCAGCAGGGCGTGGTAGCTCGGGTGAAAATCGACCTGGTCTACACGATGACCATAGCGGTCATGGGTCCTCAATTGCGGTGTAAAGGTGTTGGCCAGCCGCGCATGCCGCTGCATCTCGGCCGACCCCATCTCGGCGCCGAGTCCTGCAAAGCGCGCGGCGTCAAAGCCGGCATGGTTGAAGCTGAGCGCGTCGGCCAGGGCACGGTGGGTGGTAAACAAATTGACGTCGACGAAGGGGGTGCTCTGGTTGAACACCGCATGTGTGCAGCGACTCATTGAATCCTCCAGCTCATAACCAGCTCCGCCAACGGGCATGACATCACCCCCACGATCCCTCCCACGGCCCGCGCTGCATCGCGGGCCGGCTACGGCAGCGGGGCTAGCTACCTCGCTGGATTGGCGAAGTCAGGATACGCTGGCGGCAGCGCGAAACCAGGCCGGCAACCAGTCCCAGGGCCAGCAGGCCGAGCGTTGTCGGCTCAGGAACCAGAAAGCCCCGGATCTCGCCGCCGGGAAACTGATTGCTGTGAATATTGAAGTAGCTTCTACCGATTTTGCTACCGGCGATCAGCGCCGCTTCGGCACCTGCGGGCGTACCGCCGTTGGCCGTAATGAACGCAGCGCTGAAAGAGGAGGCCTGAGTCAGGTCAAAAAGCTGGTCATAGCTGCCGCTCGTGATTCCGGCCGGGAAACCGGGAAAGGTGGGTGTTGTTGTCGCGACTCCGGCGGTCGACGTCAGTGGTAGAGGCGTGCAACAATGAATGTGCGCGACGGTGACCGTGCCCAGCAGATCAGAAAAATCTGCGGTTACGTGCATGGTGTGGGCCGTTGTGTCGAACTCGATTTCGGCCAATCCGATGCCCGGCGAAGCATTTGACGGAACCTCGTTCAAACCGTTGAGCTTGGCGTGAAACCTGATCAACTCCGCATGCACCAAAGGCGTTACGAAAAACATGGTCGCAGACATTGCCGCAACAAGCACTGAACTTTTCATCTGCCCCTCCTAATCGTCTGATATATGATGGTTATTTTTAATGCCGCAGGATTCTATATGGCAGCCACCAATCCTACGGCATGGTATTACCAAGCAAGAATCACGCCGATCTATGACAAAAGAATCAAATCAAACACTTGTCAAGGCGAATCGGCAGCACCGATAACAAACTGTAAGAATTTCCGACAGTTGGCGATGCGCGCATGAATGGACACTACTGCACCCGGCGATGTGCTGCGGAGCGCCCATCGCGGCCATTCCACCAAACAGACGCTTGGTTTCCGGGAGGTTAAGGTAGCTGCCGACAATAGCCTACTGCTGTGGTGCATCACGTTGACCCATTCGCTGCAACAGTCTCATACTGCCCTATATGGTTTTCAGTCTTCTTTCCTTCGTCTATCTGGCGCTGGCACTAGCGGTTTCGCTGCGCATCTTTTCGCGGCGAAGTTCGCACGGCACGGCGCTGGCGTGGCTACTGCTGGTCATTCTTCTGCCAGCCATCGGCGCACTGGCGTATCTGCTGATCGGCGAACGCCGTCTCGGCAGGACCTGGATGCAAAGAGCCATTACCCTGCAACCGCAAATCCTCCGTTGGGCCGGAAATTTTCCGGTGAAAGACGTGGTTGCGCCCGCCACCCTCTCCAGTGGAGCGGAGAGCATCAGCCGACTCGCAACCGGTCTTGCCGGCCTGCCGCTGATGGGCGGCCATCGACTGCAACTGCTCATCGACAGCGAGTCGATCATGCGCACGCTGATTGCCGACATCGATGCCGCTCGCAGTACGGTGCACCTGGAGTTCTACATCTGGAGTGCCGGCGGCTTCGTCGATGACCTAGTAACCGCGCTGGTCAATGCCGCAGGCCGCGGTGTCTTCTGTCGCGCGCTAATGGATTCGCTTGGCAGTCGTTCCTTTTTCCGCAGTACGGCGATCGAACGGCTGCGCACCGCGGGCGTCGAGATCGTCGAAGTCCTGCCGGTCAATCCCCTGCGCGTGCTGTTCGTCCGCCTTGACCTTCGTGATCATCGCAAAATCGCCGTCATCGACCGCCGCCTCGCCTACACCGGCAGCATGAATATCGCCGACCCGCGCTTCTTCAAGCAGAGCGCCGGCGTCGGCGAATGGGTCGATGCGATGGTCCGGATCGAAGGCCCGGCGGCCTGGGCGCTCGAAGCGGTGTCGCTGTCGCTGACTGTCTTGCAGTCCGGCGGCGATTTCGCACCGCCGCAAGCACCCGCCCTGTCGCTCGCCGGTAACAGCCAGGTGCAGATCTTCCCGTCCGGTCCGCAGGCCTCGACCCGCCATATCGAGGCGCTGCTGCTCACGGCAATCTACGCGGCCAGACGCGAGATCGTTCTGACCACACCCTACTTCGTTCCCAGTGAGATGCTATTGGTCGCGCTCCGCTCGGCGGCCGCCCGTGGCGTGCGTGTAATTCTGATCGTTCCCGAGAAGGTGGATTCCTGGCTGGTCCGTTACGCCAGCGATGCCTACAACGACGACCTGCTCGCCGTCGGCATCATCATCCTGCATTTCGCAGACGGTCTGCTGCATACCAAAAGCATGGTCATTGATGAACAGGTGACGATCTTCGGCACCGTCAACCTTGATCTGCGCAGCTTCGAACTGAATTTCGAGATTTCGCTGATCGCTTACGACCAGCAATTCTCGGCTGAAGTCCGCGAACTGCAACGCCATTACGAATCTCGTTCACGGCCCTTGCTGCTGGAAAAATGGCGCGCGCGCCCACACTGGCGTCGCGTCCTCGAAAATGCCGTGCAGGTGATGAGTCCGTTACTCTGAGAGGCTGTGAATTTTTCACTTCCGCACCACGTTGGGCACAACCAGACGGCTGGCACCCGCCTGCGCCCAATGATGCTTAATGCATGTTTTGGCTGGCCTTGTGGCCTGGATCTCCCCCTTTTCCGCGCCTTTCTCCCGATTACCCTGCCATTGGCGGTACTGCGGACGTTCCTGTCCCTATGCCGACCAGTTCGGGGGCGAGCGGAGCGGCGCGCATTAGGTTGTGCGCCAGTGCGAACAGCAGCGCGACGCCCTTGACTTTCTTCAGCCCGCGAACCAGTCAGCCCTTCAGGCTGCGGTTGCGTGCCGGCGCATTCACCCATTCGACAGTCGCCGAGCGATCCTTGTAGAGCGCCTTGGCCTCATCGCTTCCCATACGTTCCCGCCATTTAGCCACCGCCGGGCTGTCCTTTGCCTTCGCTTGGTGAACGTCGACTGCCGGGTCTTTAGTCTTCGGCACGGGCGCATAGACGGTGGTCTCCCCAGCCACCGCGTCGAGTTGCCCATGCCAGGATAGCCGCCATCGACCCGCCAACTCTCCGGGGTCTGACCACAGCGTTCGCCGACCTGCTCAACCATGGGTGACCTCTGTCCCTGATCGCTGCCGGCGGTCACCACCTCCACACCGATGATCACCTGACTTTCGATGTCGGTGGCGTACTGAAAGTTGAACGCCGGCTGAAATCCCCCATCCCCCCTCTTCATGACCGTGGCGTCAGCATCGGTGGTCGAGGCACGCGCTTCCTTCGGGTCCTTTCCTTGACCCTGCTTGATCGCCGCCCGCTCAGGCAGCCGAGCCAAGGCGGCTTCAATGCGCACTTCCCGTTCCTCCGCCGCACGCCGCTGTGCGGCTTGCTTGCGCGCCGTTTCGCCGACCGGGTCGTCATCCACTGGCGCCTTGAGGCGGCTCACCTGCTCCCGCGCCACTTCGAGGCACGCTTTGAGCTTCTCTTCTCGCCGGAACGAGGCGGCTCCCTCACTCGCTCGTACGCGCATCCCGTCCTGCGCCGCCGCCTTGAGCTTGACGGCACGCGGCCATCAGACTCGCGACGTGGTCGGTCAGCAGGTCGTCCAGGGCGTCCCCTGGGTGGCTGCGAAAATCGGCGAGGGGGTGGTCATTGACTGGCACACCACCACAGAGCCAGCGGTAGGCGTCATGCGCTTGGCGTCAACCGGGCCAGCGTACGCGCACTGCCGACGCCTTCCAGGGTGGCGTACAGCCACAGAGCGTACAGAATCTCCGGCGCAATTGCCGCTCGTCCTACTCCGCCCTCAACCACTTTGATTCCGGCATACAGCCCTTCCAGGTTCTGCCGCTCAACATACCCCTAAGCCGGCGAAGCCGGAACCAAACAGGTCAAGGTTTTGGTCATAGCCTTAGCAAGTAATCGGAGGCGGCCATGACATAGATGCTGACGGATCGATATCACGACCGGCTTGCAGGAACGCTCTCCTGCTACGACCGGATCGTGATTACGGGGACGTTGCCCGGTGCGTGCTACGCGGCGGGGATGACGAGTTTTCTCAATGCCAGGCACATTCGAATTTTTGACTATCCGCGCTTTGCCGAGCCGCTGCGTGACCGCATTCGTGAAGCCGCACTGGCTCTGGCGACCGCGCAGGGAGCGCGAATCGAGCACGTTGCCAAGGCGCAGATCCGCAAGGAAGACCTCGTTGCCGCGGTGCTCAAGGAGCGTGGGGATCATCCAGGACTGGTGCATGTGCTCTCCGCCATGGAAGCCTGCGACGCCTACGAACCCTGGCACGACAAGCAAAGTCACCCAACCTTTCTGCGCCACACCTCGGGCAAGTGCCTGCACTACTATTTCTAACGTCAGTTCGGGATAAGGAAGCTCGAAATGTAGCGCTAAGAGGTTGATGTGAAACGGATGAGCAGGAATGCTGTCTCAGACAACCTGATCTCACGGATTTTGCGACGTACCGAGTTGCAGAATCAGGCGGAGGTTGGAGCGTGGGAAGAGCGTCTTGGTAGAGTTCAACTCGTCACAGAGTTTGCGGACGGCGCGGTCCGACACGCCATTGGCCATGTGGTGGAGGCGTACGGTCAGGGTGCCGGCGTTAGGATCGGGCAGCAAGTCCGCTTCGGTCGTGTAGATCGCGCGCAGCAAGCTGCGTGCCTCGTCCGGGCGCGAGAGAAGCGGTGCCAGGACGTTGGCCATGGCCGTTTCCGCGCGATAGGCAATCATCTTGAGCGTGTCGAGTAGCTGCTTGCTGTGGGTGCTCAGCCGGCGGAACTGCTGTTCTTCCGGCAAATCCTTGAGGGCGAGATGGGAGGGGGTTTCTTTACGTTGTTCCTTCAGGGCCTTGAGTTCGTCCTGCAGATGTTCGATCTCGTCGTGGGCAGCGGCTTTTTTCGCGACAAAGGCCTCGACTTTCGCTGGTTCAATCGTCTCGTTGAGGTTAAGCGCGCCGAATTGGGCGAGCCTGCGGCTGAGCTTGCTGGTCAGCGCGCGAACCTGGCCGTCGAGGGTTCGGCGAGCTGGGTTGACAACGCGTGCGGTATCAGGAATTTCTTCCATCTGATAATCCACCAGGCGGTCCAGGGCAAAGTGTTCACGCGCATACTTGAAGAAGTTTTCCTGAGACCACCTGGCGAACAGGGTGGCCGCCAGGCGCCCTATGCCAGATTGGTAATCCGTGCTGATCAGGGCGACCTGGCGACCGGTGTCACAGACCTTGCGTATCTCGCGTACCCACACCACGCCGCCGAGCAGCGTTCCCCGTTCGGCGAGTCGCATGCGTACCTGCTGGCCACGGCGAAGTTCGATCGTGGCGTCGACGAATTCCTCGGGCGACCAATCGTCGCCGGCGTACTTGCGATAGGAGAGGCAGGCAACGCGACGCGCCTTCAGACGCTTGAACAACTCTGGGCTATAGCCTTCGCGATCGAAGACCAGGGTGAAGCGATGGCGCAGCGGGTCGGCCGCGAGCGCTTCGGCGCTCGGCTGGCCCGGGATGTCCCGTTCCAGCCGAGGCAGGATCTCGCCTTCAAGAACCTTGATCAGGCCCGGGTCGACGGATTGCGTGACCCGGAAGAAGGGCTGCCCGTCGATCGCGTTGACCCAGTAATCGGCGGTCGCACGCTGGCACAGCCGCTGCCGCGCGATGTAGTGGCGCGGCAATTGGGTCTGCTCGCCGTAATACACCCGCACATGCGCGTCGACGTAGAGGATGCCCGCTTGTTCCGGCGCCGCCGCCATCCAGCGCCGACACAGGTCGGCACTCCATTTCTCGGCATGATCGCCCTGGCTCAGGAGCCCTATCTTCTCGCGCAGGGTGCGCACTTCGGGAATCCGATCGAGACCCAGTAACTTGCCCCACTCGCCTGGCGCACACGAGCGCAGAGACTCGACCGATTCCAGTCGCGCCAGGGCCATGAAGGCAATCAACATCAACAGACTGTCGATCCCGTAGTAACCCGCTGGCAGCGGAAGACCCTCCGACCCGTCGAGCAATCCGACCGCCAATAAGGCAGGCAGCGCGAACAGCACCCCGCCACGCGGTACATCAACGGCCGCCTGGAACTGCGGAGCAACGGCATTCAGCCCGCCCACGCTGGCCGCCACCCGGGCAACCACGTTGCTCGCCCCAACCCCCATCGGGGCCGCGCTGTCGAGTGCGCTCCGCTCGCTCTTGGTGCTCGAGACGACCGCGCAGACCCCTTTCCCCACCGGAACATGCAGCCGTCCGGCACGCACCGCCTTCGACAGGGTGTCGCTCTTGATCCCCAGTTCTGTCGCAACGCTCGGGACCGTCTGTCCGCCGTCGAACAGGGCCTGCGCCTGCTGCAACACCTCTGCCGTCAGCACCGCCGGACCCCGGCGCCGCGGCGGAACGTAGAACCCTTTCGGCCCCTCTTGCCGATAGCGCTTCAACGCTCGCTTGACACTCAACGCCGGCACCCCGAAGGCGCGCGACACGTCCACCACCCGAAGATGACCCTGCGCGATAAACTGCGCCGTAATCATCCGGAAGGTCGCCAAATCCTCTTCCCCATGACTAAACACCGGCAGGACGCCGTGGAAATACACGACTCGCCCGTCCTGCTTCCCGACAGACAGCAGGTCCTTGATCGGCGTCACGGCATCCGGAAAGATCGGCAACAGCAGTTGGGGCATCCGATTCTCCCGCAAGATCGGCGTGGCGCCGGCCAAAAAACCGGACTATCGCCAATTTTCGGTATCTTCGCAATATCTGCCACGCCCCTCGCCATAAACCCGCGCCAGTGCTTTGTCAGCGCGCTAACCGTATGAACTACTGCGGATTCGTGATGCCACTCGTGCAAACGTCATGGCGCCGAGATCAGGTTGTCTGTGTCTTGGCAAGTTGGGTGCACAACCTGATCAACCACGTCACACGGAGGCTCTCATCATGGACGATCTTACCGAGACTTACTGCCTGATAGACGACTTTTACAAAGCGATCGAACCCCAACTGAACGCCCGGCTGCTGACCGATGGCAAGCGTCATCGGTCGAGAAAATGTAGCCTCTCCCTACCGGAATTGATGACTCTGGTGGTGCTGTTCCATCAGATTCGCTACCGGCAGTTCAAATCCTTCTATCTGAATCATGTGTGCCAACACCTGCGCGCCGAATTTCCCCAGCTTCCGACGTATCAGCGGTGTGTCGAGTGGCTACAACGCTGCGCAATAGCGCTGGCCGCCCTGTTCGAGGCGCTCACGGGCAAGTGCTCCGGAGTGTCGATTGCCGATTCGACCCCCATCGCCGTCTGCGAAAACCTGCGGATTTCTTCTCACCGGGTATTCCAGGGGATGGCGGCGCGGGGCAAGAGTTCTACCGCCTGGTTTTTCGGGTTCAAACTCCATCTGGTCATCAATCACTTGGGCGAGTGGCTGGGTGTCAAACTCACGCCTGGCAATGTCGATGACCGCAAGCCCTTGTGCGACTTTGCCAATCGGCTCTTTGGCAAACTGTATGCCGACAAGGGCTATATCGCCAAGTGGCTGACTGCCTTCTTGAGGAACCTTGGCATTGATTTGGTGACCAGGGTCAAGAAAAACATGAAGCCCGTCGCCCTGACTCCCTTCGACGAGGCGATGCTACGGCAGCGATCCCTCGTGGAAACCGTCATCGACGAACTGAAAAATCTCTGTCAGGTAGAGCACACCCGCCATCGCTCGCCCATCCATTTCACCGTCAATTTGCTGGCCGGCCTCATCGCCTATTGCCTCATGCCAAACAAACCCAGACTGTCGCTGCAGGACATCCGCCGGCTCTCCAAACCCCCAAAACTTATCCCGAACTGACGTTATTTCTACTGGATGGACGAAACCCTCGGACTCATCTACCTGCGCGTGCCGACGTGGAGTCCATTCCGGCTGCAGTTCTACTGCAATGGCCACAGTCGGTTGGCACACTCGCTGACAACGGCAGGTATCGACTACGCGATGGCGGACAATGCTTTCATCCGTATCGCCGATTGGGAGCGGGCTCAGCAACTCGCGGACGCCTTCTCGCCGGACACCCTGCACGCTCTCCTGGACCGCTACGCCGAGCAGTGCTGCCCGATCCTCGAGGTCTTTGGACAGTCCTATCACTGGAGCCTGATGCAGGTGGAGTACTCGACCGATCTGGTGTTCCGCTCCGATACGATCCTGAAGTCGCTCTACGAGGAACTCTCCCGGCAGGCGATCTTCTCGGTCAAGGCAGACCAGGTCGCCAACTTCCTGGGCAAGAAGATCACACCGCAACTGGCGCAGGAACTCGGCAGCCGCTTCACGACGCGCATCGAGGGCACTTGCATCAAGCACCATTTTGGCAAAGTATCGGTCAAGATGTACGACAAGTTCAACCGCGTGCTGCGTCTGGAGACCACGACCAATAACGTTTCCTTCTTCAAGCACCACCGCAAGGTGGAACATCGGGATGGTCACGACTCGCGCGAGATCGCCCCCCTCCGAAAGACCATCTACAGCCTCATCGATTTGCGCGAGATCCTGCTCGGGTGTAATCGCCGCTATCTCGAATATCTCTCCGCACTGGACGACTTCTCCGCCGGCAATCGCAACCTGCATCGACTGACCAGCCCCCAAATCGTCAATGGCCATAGCCTCAAGGGCTTCAACTTCTTCGACGCCACTCAGCAAGCCCTGCTGCGCGCGCTTCAGCGTCCCGAATTCAACATCCGTGGTATCCGCCGTGCCGACCTCGCTCCCTTCTTGCGCCAGATCTCGCCGGCCAGCATCACGCGCTATCTTTGGCGCCTGCGCCAGTTCGGTCTCATCAAGAAGGTCGTTCATGGCTATCGCTATTACCTTACCCGCCTTGGCCGCTCTACCATCGCCGCCGCTTGTCGAATCACGGAAGAAAGCATCGTTCCGGCACTCGCCCACGCGACCCCTTGACAGAATCTGCTCACGAAATGTAAAGACCTGAGTCATAAGAGACTAGACAATCCTGGCCCGGTGCCCAGGCGGTAGCAGCGATTCCAGGTCACTCGCCCGCCATTCGAGTTGATTGCGGTTCGGCATCAGTACGCGCGCTGCCGCCTTTGGTGACGATGCCTTCGCACTACTCTGGCTCGTCGGCTTCGCTGGCGTCATCGGTTCGTCGGGAAAAAGCGGAGAAGTCTCGGTCATGCTCGTAACCTGGCAACATCAATGACTCCAGCACTATAAGCGCTCAGCAAAAAGTCATCCGATAATCGGAGCCGAAGCCGCCCAGAATTTTGTCGACGTTGGCCTCAAGTGTCGGAGCGTTCCTGGCTTTGAAGGCCATCCACTCGTACTTCATCTTGTGCCAGAGCTTCTCAACGCGGTTCAGTTCTGGGCTGTCAGGGGGCAAGAAGTGAAGCGTGAGTCCCTTCTGCTTCCGGAGAGCCAGCAGGGGCTGGATTTCCTTCGCTTTGTGGATGGAAGCATTGTCGAGAATCACCGTCAAGGGTCTGCCGACGCTTTCCAGAAGGAGACCCAGGAAGCCTCCAAAGAGCGCCGCGGTCGTGGTCTCCCAGAACTTGGCCGTGAAAAACTCACCCGTCGAGATCAACGCGGCCAGTACCTTCAGGCGCTTCCCGCGCTCGGCCGTAATGAGGTGAACCTCTCCTGTTTCGGTCCATGCGCTCCGATTGGGCTGCGCCTGCGCAAAGCCCGCTTCATCCAGGTAGGCCAGCCCCATTTCACCACGCTTTGATTTTTCAAGCAATTCTTCTATTTCTGCCTGGGCTCCCCGAAATTTGGCTTCGTCTCGTTTTTTAGGCTGTGCCGGGTCCTTTTCCAGACATAGCCCTGCTCTTTCAAGGCGCTTTGCACCAGCCACACCGACACCTGTACACCCTGTTCCTCTGACAGGCGGCTTCTCAACTGAGGGGCCGTATAGGCTTCATCCTGTGCCCAGGCGCAGAGCACCTGCCGAAGGGTTTCCGATAGCTTGCGCGGGGCGCCACTGCGCGGCAGGTCCCGTAGTCCGGCAAAGCCTCGAACCAGCCAAGCATCCCTGTGGCAGGCCACGGTCTCCTTGCAATCTTTTGCTGGGTCACGACAGCATCGATCGACAGTCCCTGATCGAGGAGAAGGATGGTCCGCGCCCGCCGACGTTCGCGCCAGTCGCTGCCCCGCTCGTCTATCCTCGTGAGCTGGCAGCGTTCCTCTGCAGTCAGGGTCAGTGTTTTGGCTTTGCGGGACAGGGCGAGGCTTTCGGGAGGAGGGGGTGGCAAGTATACGCGCATAAGTCGGAGGACCTATCCGGAAGCGCTTATGTCGAATCAAAGAAAGGCCGACTGGAGTTGCATTTTCTGCCTCTTATTCGCCTCAGCTCAACCCCGACGAACAGGGCTGGAATAACCTCAAGGAGCGCGTTGCCAAACAAAAACCAACCGATAAAGCATGCCTCTGCTTCCTCATTCACGCCTTCCTCGAACGATTGCAGCAACCACCTGAAATCATCCGCGGGTTCTTTCGCCATCCCAAGTGCACTCGCATTATTTCTTAGTAGGAAGTAATCTACCTTACGTGCCCTCAACGTTCAAAGGTTCACTACAGTGGTTAGATCGAAGACGCCGAAGATGGACCAGCCATTACTTGAGCGAGTTAGCCAGGCAGACAAGGTAGTCGATACCCATGTTGGCGAACCTGAGTTCGCAGCAATTCGCAGGCTGCCAGTGGTTGGAATCGGAGCATCAGCGGGTGGACTCGAGGCGATCGAGGAACTATTCCGTCACATGCCCTCTGATACTGGCATGACTTTCGTGATGGTTCAACACCTGGATCCCAATCACAAGAGCATCCTCAGCGAGCTAATTGCGCGCTTCACGACGATGCTGGTGAGCGAGGCCACGTCGGGGAAAGTCATACAACCGAACCACATCTACGTCATCCCGCCTAACCGGGATCTGGACCTACTAAATGGCACGCTGCAGCTGATTGCACCTGTCGGGCCGCGCCACCTGCGTCTTTCGATCGATCATTTCTTCCGCTCACTCGCACTCGACCAAGGTCCGAATGCAGTGTGTATCGTGCTTTCCGGTGCCGGTTCGGACGGATCCCTGGGCCTGCGGGCAATCAAGGGGGAAGGAGGCGTGGCCCTGGTGCAGATTCCGGAAACTGCAGCTTATGACAGCATGCCGCGCAGTGCCTTGGCCACAGGATTGGCGGATGCTGTGCTCGCACCACGCGAAATTGGTCCTTGGCTATCGGCATATGCTCGGCACTTTCCGCCCCCCGGATCGGCCGAGGCTGCGCTGCGCGAATTGGAGTCCGGCCCCGAGGCGGACAAGTTGTTTACACTGGTGCGTAACCACACCGGCTATGACTTTTCACTCTATAAAGAGGGAACCATCGGGCGCCGGATCGAGCGACGTATGGCGGTCAACCGGGTGAATTCGCTCGCCGACTACATCCCCATGTTGCAACAGAATCCGGCCGAAATCGACCGCCTGTGGAAAGATTTCCTTATCAGCGTCACCCAGTTCTTCCGCAACCAGAAAGCCATGGAAGCCCTTGATGAAAAGGCGTTGCAGGCCCTGGTGTCCAATCGTCTTGCAGGCCAGCCGATCCGAATCTGGGTACCTGGATGCTCGACCGGAGAAGAAGCCTATACGCTCGCGATGCTGGTTCAAGAGCGGCTCGAACGACTGGGTCTCCCATTGAACCTTCAGGTCTTCGCCACGGACATCGATCAGGATGCGTTGCAAATCGCTCGTATGGCGGTCTATCCGCAAAGCGTCGCGGCGGATGTACCCGCCCATTATCTGCGACGCCATTTCCTCCGGCACCCTCAAGGATTCCAAATGGCCAAGGCTCTGCGCGGGTCAATAGTATTCGCGCGCCACGATATCACCCGTGATCCACCTTTCTCACGCATGGATCTGGTGAGCTGCCGCAATCTGCTGATCTACCTGCGACCACCCCTGCAAGAGCGAGTGCTGGACACGCTCACCTATGCTCTGAAGCCGCAGGGAGTTCTGTTCCTGGGAATTTCAGAAAGTATCGGCAAGTTTTCCCACTTGTACGAGACGCTTGACCGACGGGCGCGAATATTCCGTAGAACCGGACTGAGTGTACCGGGAATACGTAGCAGCCAATGGGTTCCGCGACGTCTACTAAACGAACGTGGAGAGGATATAGTCCCCTCGCGGGATCCGGGCGAGAGCGAGCTCAAGTACCTCACCGAATCTGCACTGCTCAAGGAGCATACTCCTGTCTGCGTCATCGTCGATGAAAGGTACCAAGTACTCTATGTCCACGGACATGCTGGCCGCTATCTGGAACCCGCAGTAGGTCGCGCCAGCATGTACATCCTCAAGATGGCCCGTGACGGATTGCGCAATGATCTGGCCGGAGCACTGCGCGAAGTTGCCAGCAGTGGGAATCTCTGTCGCATCGAGAGCTTACGAGTGAAGTCCGACGAGAGTGAACGGCTTGTCAATCTCACCGTTCGGCAGTTCCCAGGCGAACATCCTAAAGTTGGAGCGTTCATGGTTCTGTTTGAGGATGCCGGTCCGCTCCCGCAGCAGACGAATGAACAGACCCGAGATCCTGTTGACTTATTGCATGGCGCCGACCGGTTGGTGTGGCTGGAGAAGGAGTTGGCAGTTAACAGGGAATCCCTGCAAAACGCCAACGAGGAACTCGAAACCAGCAACGAGGAACTCCAGTCGACTGTGGAAGAATTGCAGTCCTCGAACGAGGAGTTGATGACCTCTCAAGAAGAGCTAAGCTCGATCAACGAGGAGTTGCTCACGGTCAATGTGGAACTCGAAGACAAGATCCGTCAGCTCGAGGCCACCAGCGACGACCTGGAAAATCTGCTGCAATGTACCGAATTGGGAACAATCTTTCTCGATGTCGACCTGCGGGTTCGGCGTTTCACCCCGGCAGCGACCAAAGTGATCAATCTTTTGGAAGCGGATATCGGCCGACCGGTAGAGCACATCGTTCACAAGCTCGAATACACGGCTCTGATCGCCGACGCCGAACAGGTTCTCGACACCCTGCAGCGGAAGACTGTTGAAGTACGCGGTACTGACGGCGTTTGGTATTCTTTGCGGATCACGGCCTATCGCACTGGCAACAACGCCGTCGGTGGTGTGGTACTCACGTTCGTCGACCGGACCGACTACATGCTGGCCGAGCAGCGCTTTCACCAACTGCTGGAAAGCGTGCCGGATGCAATGATCTTGTCCAACAATATTGGCGAGATTGTTCAGGTCAATCGACACGCCGAGAGATTGTTCGGCTACGAGCCCGGCAACATGATCGGACTTCCGCTGGACTCCCTGTTGCCCGAACGCTTCCGCGAGCGCCACCAGGAGAATCGCCTTCAATTCTATCGCAAGCCGCTGGCTCGCCCGATGGGTCGGCCCGGACTACAATTGTTTGCACTGCGAGCCGATGGGAACGAGTTTCCGGCTGATATTGCCATTGGGCCGATCCCTGGATACTATGACCAAATGTATGTCGCGACGGTCAGGGATATCGGCACGCGGCGTTGTCAGGAGTTCTCCTTGGCCCGGGCGAACAAAATGTTTTATGTCTTCGCAAACTGGACCCAAGCACACTACCTTTCGAGTGACAAGATGGGTAGGTCACTTGAACTGCTGTGTAGAAATCTAGTATCTGTGGAAGGTTGTTCCCGATGCTGGATCTGCCTGGATGACACGGCCCCAGGGATGGGACTAACGCTGATTGCCCACGGCGGGTTTGCATCGACCGAATCGACTCTTCCAGAGCCGGATTGGATTGATCCAGGCTACGGACTCACCCCACTGGTGATACGCCGCTTGGTGGACAAAGGAGTGACGGATAAGCTTCGCCAGGCTGCATTTGGCTGGGGCTGCAATTCGATCCTATCCATACCGATGATGGCAGCTGATCGCCGTGTCGGAGTGCTGGTCGTCTGTTCCATGGCATCAGATGCATTCAGCGTGGATGAGGTTTCGTTATGGCAGACCTTGTCGAGCAGTCTGGCTGCGACATTGGCCATGTTGCCACATTCATCATTGGCATCGAAAGGGTCATGAGCGGCAAATCAGTCGCCAACGGATTATCTCGTTCGACATGCGACTCCCAAGCGAATGTAGTATGCCTATCCTCTGCGGCACGCCTCGGCAAAATAGGCACTTATTCCAAGCCTCTTCAGGGGGACTTTGGAAGCCTGATGGACACAACTTGTCACGAGAACGACGCGCGAGATCTACGGAACTCTATATCTGCCAAGGGTCTTTGTCCGCGACGTCAACACACGAGTCGTACATGCCGATTGTTCACTGGTCGGCGACGAGCATAATCAGACCGAGCAATCACGCACAAAACTTCGAGCGATCCAGGGAACTCCGTGCGTGAGAACACAATCAATTTGAACTCAGAGACAACCCTGACCGAACCGATAAAGCCAGCGACACAGGCAGGCTTCGGAGCGTCCGATCTATAGGGGCATCGTGAAGGGAATCGAAATGGACGACAGAACGCACAAACTGCCCCAAGAGAATATGCTGCGTCGGCGAGCAGAAGCTGAGTTGCAGGTTACCAGCGAAAAGCTTGCAGCCATGTCGGAATCCGACGTGTTGCGACTGGTTCACGAACTCCAAGTGCATCAGATTGAGTTGCGGATGCAGAACGAGGATCTGCGCGAAGCTCAGTCGGCTCTCGAACAATCCCGCGATCGCTACAACAATCTGTTCGACTTTGCGCCGGTCGGTTATCTCACGCTGGATGATAGGCAGCACATCCGGGAATCGAACCTCACCATGAGTACCCAACTGGGCATCGAACGCGTCAACCTCGTCGGGCGGCGATTCAGCGATTTCGTGGTACCGGAGTCGCAGGATCTTCTCCACTTGGAATGGCGCGCCGCCTTGGAAACCGGCCGACGCCAGATGGAACTCGAACTGGAATTACATCGAGGTGACGGCAGTCGCATGTGTGCGCAGATCACCTGTGTGAAGGAACCGGATTTTGATTCCGATTACGACACCATCACCTATCGCTGCGCGGTCACTGATATAACTTTCAGACGGGAAGTAGAGGCTTTGCGACGCGAAAAGGAAATGGAGTTGGAATATCTAGCGCATCACGATATGTTGACGGGCCTCGCCAATCGGGTGATGTTCCAGCAGCGCGTTACCCACGTGCTCACCCGAGCCCGGCGGCAGAAGCGCGACATCGCGTTGCTCTACCTAGATCTCGACGGATTCAAGCAGATTAACGACAGCTTTGGGCACGAGATGGGTGACAGGCTGCTAGTGCTCGTTGCCCAGCGTCTACGGACCTGCGTCCGGGAGGAAGACATTCTCGCTAGGCTGGGCGGGGACGAGTTCGGTATTGTCCTAGAAGAAGTCTCTGAACCATGGGGAGCCCCGAGGGTAGCCGACAAAGTCATTGAGGCGCTGCGCGTCCCCTTTGTAATCGAGGATCGTGAACTGGTGCTGGGCATCAGTGTCGGTGTTTGCCTATTCCCGGCTGACAGTACTGATGCCTCGGAACTCATTCGCAATGCCGATATCGCCATGTATCAGGCCAAACGGCGTGGTGGCAATGCCGTCCATTTCTATACCCCGGCCCTTACCGAGGCGGTGCACCTTCGCGTCAGCACCGAGTCGGCCCTGCGCCGGGCGATTGACGGCGGTGAGCTGGAAGTCCATTACCAGCCGATGATGGAGCTGGCCACCGGGCGTATTGTCGGCGCCGAGGTCCTGCTACGCTGGCGTGATAGCTGTCGTGGTCTGTTGTTGCCGGATACTTTCTTGCCTATCGCCGAACTGTCCGACCTGATTGTCCAGGTTGGCAATCAGGTAATCCACTTGGTTTGCGCCCAGATCGCAGCGTGGCGCGCTCGCTCACTAGTTACGCCGCGCCTGTCCGTTAACATTTCTGCCAGACAGTGCATGAGCGATGAAATTGTCACAATGCTGCGGCAGGCGCTGGAACACTATGCCGTGCCGCCACTGGCGTTGGAGCTCGAAATTACTGAAAGCTGCTGTCTCGACAAGGTGGCCATCGGTACTGTGCTGCCCATGCTCAAGACTCTCGGTGTCAGCCTGACCATAGACGATTTCGGAACTGGTTATGCCAGCTTGACTTCACTGCGCAACCTTCCCATTACCTCTATCAAGATCGATCGCAGCTTCGTTGCAGAGATAGCCCATGCATCCGGTGATGGGGCCATTGCCCGTGCTGTGGTCGCATTGGGTCGGAGCCAGGGGCTACGCGTCATCGCCGAAGGTGTAGAAGAAACGAGACAACTCGACGCCCTGCGGAAAATGGGTTGTGATGTCTGTCAGGGCTATCTGATCGCTCCTCCAATGCCAGCAGAGGAGTACATCCAATGGCTGCAGGATAATGCCTGCATGAATCAAACCCCAACGTGAGCTTCCCCTCGAAATTTGGTCTTCCAAAGGTGACTTAAGATGGACGTTACTTTGGAGAAAAAGAAGAGAAAGAAACTTAAGCCATCCTATACGCCTGAGTTCAGAAAACCGGCGGTCAAGCGGGTGAAGGAAGTACAAGGGTTCGGCGTTGTGGGAAAGGAACTGGGGCTGGTCGAGCTCAACTACACAACTGGATCCAGGCCGCAGGGACAGGCAAACTCAACAGCGCTGGTGAAAGGACAATCACCCTGGATGAGAGGCAGCTTTCCCTGCTGCACGCCGAGAATTCCTGGCTGAAGCGGGAGCTTGCAATCATCAAAATGGCGGTGGCGTACCGCGCGAAGGAGGCGCTGTGAAGTACACCTGGATTGATGCGCAAAAAAGAGCTTGCCCGCCGGCCGAGTTATGTGCGGTACTGGCGGTGAGCGTCAGCGATGACTGCTCGTGGAAGCGGAGTGGCACCCCCAATCGCCAGCGACTGACCTTCAGCCAGTTACTGGCACGGAGCCGCGCGATTCATGCCGAACTCAAGGGAGCCTATGGCAACCTGCGTATACGTGTATGCGCGAACTTCGCGCTCCGGGCTGGCCAGTTCCTGGAACATTGGATCAGCGCTCAGGAAGCAGAAAACCTGGCAGCATGAAATCGACATATAGGAAGACGAAAACCAAGGGAAGCTCGTTTCATGCGAGATCTACCCAGTTCAAGAAAACAACTCAAAGTGGGAGCAGGCGATGGCGTTGATCCGATCCTCGCTACCACTCCAACGCACAGAATCCGTGCAACCCACATGACCCCAACAGATCAGGGATGACACCCGTGAAACTGAACTTGACGTCACTTCAGACACCCGTTTCTGGCGCTGACAATTTCGCCGAACTGAAGGCTCTCCTGACATTGGACCGCGACGCCTATTGGGCACAGTACGGGCCCCTGAAACTGACGACTTACTTGCAGCCCATTTTCAGTTTTTCGCACCGACGTATCATCGGACATGAAGGACTCCTTCGCGCATTCGATCCGGATGGTGAGGCCGTCTCCCCACTGACAGTCATCAACTCTACGGCTTCATTCGACGAGGCACGGCGCCTCGACCGCCTAGCGCGGCTACTCCATGTGTGTAACCACCATTTGCACGGCATCGAAAATGACTGGTTATTCCTCAATATGCATCCGTTGGTTTTCAACCAAGCAAAACAGAGCGACAGTATCGGATTTTTGGGTCAAGTGCTGGCCAACGTGAACTATCCTGCGTCACGGGTTGTCGTCGAACTACTCGAACAAGCAGTAGCCAACAATGGCCAATTTGCCGATGGGGTCGCCTACCTGCGTCAGTTAGGCGTTTTGATTGCACTTGATGATTTTGGCGCCGGTCACTCAAACTTCGATCGTATTTGGCAAATCCGGCCGGATATCGTCAAGCTCGATCGTTCGTTCGCAGTACAAGTAGACACGAACATTCGGGCTCGTCGCCTACTCCCCAGGATTGTCTCACTGCTTCACGAAGCTGGCTCGCTCGTATTGATCGAGGGCGTTGAAACCGAAGAGCAAGCATTACTGGCTATGGACGCGGATATTGACTTTGTTCAGGGCTACTATTTTGCCAAGCCCGCTGCACATGTCATGTCTGACACTCTTGCCTTGACTCGTCTCAAAGCACTCTGGAAGAATTTTGACAATAGTCGTGGAAGTGACTACTCAAACTACCGAAAGACGATATCCCCTTATATTAATGCGATCGGATATGCATCAACTATGCTTGCTGTCGGTCATCGGATCGAACACGCCTGTCAGCAGTTTCTCGAACTCGAACATACAGAGCGCTGCTTTTTGCTCGATGGCAATGGTCTGCAGGTCGGCCCAAATGTGGTCGCTCATAACACTAGAAATGAAACATCCCGTTTTAATCCATTGAACACGGCTGAGGGTGCAATATGGTCCCGCCGCCACTACTTCCGTCGCGCTGTAGAACACCCAGGAAAGGTTCAGGTGACTCGTCCATACCTGTCGATTGCGAATGCAAGCCTTTGTGTCACAGTGTCGGTTTGTTACACATCCCGTCGCGAGCAGTTTGTTCTTTGCGGCGACCTAGCCTGGATTTGAGTGTTTAGGAGGCGCTGATTTATTGACTTGAGTGCCGCGTGTTGGACTTGAAGCGCGTTGCCGGTTCGCAAAACGTCCTTGTTTTATGATAATTGCCCCATATTTTGCTGATTAACGCATCATCTTTGCCTTTTTTCGGCCTTTTCTGGCCATTTTTGGTTCATCAGGACGCAACTTGGGCGCGAAGCGCAAACATACGCCGCTTGGCGAGCACCAGATTGGCAAGCCCAAAGAGGACGTACAGCTGCGCGGTGTTCTTGGCCAGTCCCTTGTACCGCACCTTCGTGAATTGGAACAGGTTCTTTACCCCGTGAAAAGGATGTTCCACCTTGGCCCGCATCCAGGAAGACGATCTTAGAGGTGGCCCCGTTTGTTTGGACAGAAAACGTTCTTTGATAAGTGGAACCTTGCCAGTTGCGGTCGACTGACCGGTGATGCGGTTGGTTTTGACCTTCCAAGATATTATACGAAACGAATAGAGCTCGGTGGAGCTTGTGGGCGAAGGGACGCGCGGTGGGAAAGTCGCCAGACTTTTCCACGGCAAGCGGCCCGGTGCGCGACAGCGCATCGTCCACAAATCCACGGAGCCCCTTCCTCATGTCTTACGCCGCTCCTGGGGTTGCCGACGCGAGCGCCACGAAGTAGGCAACGTCCGGCGTCTTGCCCTCCAGGGAACGATGCGGTCGTCGCTCGTTGTAGAAACGCAGATACGTGGCCAGGTTGGCTTTCGCATCGGCGACGTTGTCATAGGCCTTGAGATACCCCTCTTCGTACTTGACGCTTTTCCACAGGCGCTCGACGAAGACGTTGTCCCGCCAGGACCCCTTGCCGTCCATACTGATCCGGATGTCGTGCGCCTTGAGCAAACCGGTGAATTCGCCGCTGGTGAATTGGCCACCCTGATCAGTGTTGAAGATCTCCGGGCAGCCGTGGCGGTGGATGGCTTCCCGCACCGCGTCCAGACAGAAGTCGGTCGTCAAGGTGTTGGAAAGCCGCCAGGCAAGGACCCGCCGCGAGAACCCGTCGATCACGGCGAACAGGTAGAGAAAGCCTCGGCGCATCGGGATGTAGGTGATGTCCGCCGCCCACGCTTGATTGGGCCGCTCGATCGCGAGGCCGCGCAGGAGGTAGGGATGGATTTCATCCCCCCGCTGCCGACGAGAGGTGTGGGGCTTCCGATAGAGGGCTTCGATCCCCATGCGCACCATCAGGGTGCCGATGTGCTTGCGCCCGGCCTCGAAGCCCTCGGGGCGGAGTAGATCGCGCAACATGCGGGCGCCGGCGAACGGGTGATCAAGATGTAACTCGTCTATCCGGCGCATCAGCGCCAAGTCCTCCGCTGAGACCTCGCGGGGCGTGTAGTAGGCGGTCGAACGCGCCAGCCCCAGCAGGGGACACTGATGCGATACGGGGAGCTTGTGGTTGCGGTCAATCATCGTCTTGCGCTCAGCAGGCCCGCCTGGGTGAGCGCATGTTCTAAAAAATCGTTTTCCAGCGTCAACTGGCCGATCTTGGCGTGCAGCTTCGTCAGGTCAGGATCGCTGTTCGTCGGGCTGCCGGTGTCCCCAAAAACCTGCACCGCACGCTCCGTCAGTTGCCGCTTCCAGTCCGTGATCTGATTCGGGTGAAGGTCATACTGCTGCGCCAGCTCCGCTAGCGTCTTGTCGCTCTTCAGCGCCGCCAGGGACACTTGTGCCTTGAATGCCGGTGTGTGGTTCCGTCTCGTCCTTCTTGTCATGCTCTTGCTCCTGTTGGGGCTGCTTCCGCAGCCGTTCGTGGGGGCAAGGCTACCACTTATCCTCCTGTCCGAATTTCCGGGGCCACCTCTCTTTTACAACTGTAGTACAGTGCCTGATTACAACTTTGCCCCCTTCCCCCCAAACTTATCCCGAACAGACGTTAATTTACCCTGTCCAGTACCCCAAGCCTACTGTCACCCCTTGCATTTTCGTGATAATCTGTATGGAGATACAGTTCCAACAATGGAAGGCCACAGCCATGCTCAAAGTTTCACCACTTACCCCGCGACAGAGGGAAATACTCGACTTTATCCGCGATACACTGGAGAACCTTGGTGCGCCGCCGACGCGGGCCGAGATTGCCCATGCCTTTGGCTTTGCCTCGCATAATGCGGCTGAAGAACACCTCAGGGCGCTCGCCAAGAAAGGCATCATCATGCTTGAGTCGGGCTCGGCGCGAGGCATTCGGCTGGTCGAACAACTTGGACTGCCATTGATCGGCAGTGTGGCTGCCGGCAGTCCGATACTGGCCATAGAAAACATTCAACGTCGTTATACTATTGATTCCGCCCTGTTCAGCCCGCGTGCCGATTTTCTGTTGCGCGTCCGCGGCATGTCGATGCAAAACGCCGGGATTATGGATGGTGACCTACTCGCCGTGCACCGCAGCAGTGAAGCGCACCACGGCCAGATTGTCGTGGCTAGGTTGGATGACGAGGTGACGGTGAAGCGTTTCCACCAACAGGGCGACATCATCCAACTGATCGCCGAGCATCCCGATTTTGCACCGATCACCGTCAGCACGGGCGCCCGTACACTGGCCATCGAAGGCGTGGTGGTCGGCCTGATCCGCGGCGGTTAATCGATCTGAGTGCAGCCTGTTTAGGCTTCAGTCTGCTTAAGAAAATGCTGATTTGTCTGGAATTGTTCGCACTCTTTTTTTATACTGTATCGAGAGAATAGTTGACCCTTTCCTGGAGAGCCTGTTGTGATGGAGATCAATTCTACCGGTTTGCTCCCGGAGGCCTTAGTGATCGATCTCCCGGAAATTGATGCACAGCACGAAGAGATCTTTCAGCGAATTGAATCACTCAAGGGAGCGTGCTTCGGAACCGAACCGGTTCGTTTCTCTACGTTCGACAGCCTGCTTGATTATCTGGAGCACCATTTCACCACCGAAAAGCGCATTGCCCGGGAAGTCGGCATAGACTTCCTCGATCACGATGCCGTGCACCGAGAGAATCTGCAGTCGCTGCGCAAAGCCTTCGACGAAGTACGCAATGGTGCGCGCGATGTCCATTCCTTCCTGCGCTATGCCGAGTACTGGTTCGAACGCCATATCTCCGAGGAAGACAAACCCTTCGCAGCCAGCGTGCGCAGCCGCAAGGCGAGGCCTGCCAATGGCATTCCTGCCGTAGCGCCTATCATCTGAATCCCTTTTGGCCGTTCCCAGTGCGCGCCGATGATCCGGCCAGCATCCCGTCAACAGAGCCCATAGTGACCAGCAAGGGTCAAACTCGCCAGGGAAAGTCTCGCCAGGTGTTTCGCAAAGTCCGTCCATCATTCTTTTTTGCGTTCTTCCGAGCATTCTGGCAAGCTGATAACCGGAACGGCATATCCTGTCATATTTCCTCTCCCCCCTCCACGGGCCGTTAATTACCGGCCTGATCACTCCTCCATGAGCTTCCATCGACCATGAACATCACCGCCTCAGCCTCCTGGAAGGCTATCGAAGCGCACCGGCTTTCGCTCTCTCCGGTGCATCTCAGACAATTTTTTGCCAACGATCCTGGGCGTGTGGCATCACTCTCGCTGAGCTACGACGGCATCTATTACGATTTCTCGAAGCAACGCATCGATTCGACAACGCTTGCCCTGCTGGTCGCACTGGCCCACGAAGCCCGACTTGACGAATTGACGTCCCGCATGTTCAGTGGGGAAAAAATCAATGCCAGCGAAGATCGATCGGTCCTGCATGTTGCCCTGCGGCGATCGATCAGTCCCTTCCCCAGCACCGATCTAGACGTAATGCCCGAGGTTATCGCCACGCGCCAGCGGATGGCTGCCTTTGCCGACCGTATTCGCTCCGGGCAAGCACTTGGTTTCACGGGCATGCCGATCCGGCATGTCGTCAATATCGGCATCGGTGGGTCTGACCTCGGACCGAAGATGCTCGATTACGCCTTACGTTCCATCTCGCATCCGGCACTTGGCGTACATTACGTCTCTAATCTCGATGGGGCTCAACTGGCGCCGCTCCTGCAAACGCTCGACCCACGCACGACCTTGTTCCTGGTTGCCAGCAAGACTTTCACCACGCAGGAAACCATGCTCAATGCACAGACGGCACGCGACTGGCTGGTGGCCAACCTCGGCGATGCTGCTGCCGTATCCCGTCACTTTGCGGCACTGACGGCCAAACCCGAGCGTGCGGTCAAATTCGGAATCATGGCAGATGCCGTATTTCCCCTCTGGGACTGGGTAGGTGGACGTTTCTCATTGTGGTCGGCGGTTGGGCTGGCACTGATGATCGCCATTGGTCCGCACGCTTTCGCCGATCTGCTGGCGGGTGCTGAACGCATGGATGAACATTTCCGCAGCACGCCCTACGAGCGCAACCTGCCGGTGGTGATGGCTCTGATCGGCATCTGGAACACCAATTTCCTGGGTGCAACGAGCAATGCGGTGTTGCCCTATAACGAGTCGTTGAAATATTTCCCGTCGTTCCTGCAACAACTCGAAATGGAAAGCAATGGCAAGTCGGTCGGTAGCGACGGGCAGCCACTTGCCTGTGCATCGAACCCCATCGTCTGGGGTGAACTGGGCAATAATGGCCAGCATGCCTTCTTTCAGCTGCTGCACCAGGGCGGACGACTGGTACCCTGTGATTTCATCGCTGCCGTACGCTCTGACTACCCTCTCCCAGGTCATCAGGAAGCTTTGCTTGCCAACTGTTTTGCACAAAGCGCGGCCCTGGCGTTCGGCAAGACAGCCGAAGAGGCACGTAGCGAATTGCAGGGCACGATGCCGGCCACGGCGCTTGAGTCCCTCTTGCCGCACAAGGTGTTTGCCGGCAATCAGCCATCATCGACACTGCTGCTTTCCCGCCTTGATCCGCAAACACTTGGCGCGCTGATCGCACTGTACGAGCACAAGGTATTTGTACAAGGCGCCATCTGGGGGCTCAACTCTTTCGACCAGTGGGGCGTCGAGCTTGGCAAGGCCGTTGCCAGCAGCATCCTGCCGGCAATTGCCAATCCGCCCCTGGCAGAGAAGTTCGACGCATCGACGCAGGGACTGTTGGCGTTCAGCCGGCAGCATCTGGCATGAATCCGGGTCTCTCCAGCAGTGATTCAAGGTTTTCATATTAGTGACTAGTGACGAGGCATGAAATGACTATGCAGGTGATCAGCGTTCCCAGTACACCTTTCTCCGGTCAGAAGCCGGGAACATCCGGACTGCGAAAGAAAGTGACCGTATTTCGGCAAGCGCGCTATCTCGAGAATTTCGTACAAGCCATCTTCGATACCTTGTCTGGCCAGCAGGGCCAGACGCTGGTCCTTGGGGGCGATGGCCGCTATTACAACGATGTCGCCATCCAAACCATCCTGCGCATGGCTGCGGCGACCGGTTTTGGTCGCGTACTGGTGGGTCGCAACGGCATACTATCCACCCCGGCGGCCAGCGCCGTCATCCGCAAATGGCAGGCTTTTGGCGGTATCATCCTGTCGGCCAGTCACAACTCGGGCGGTCCGGACGGGGATTTCGGCATCAAGTACAACCTTGGCAATGGCGGACCCGCCAACGAAAGTTTTACCGATGCCGTTTATTTGCGCACCCAGGAAATCAGGGCCTATGATACCGTCGAGTCCCCGGATATCGACCTGAGCAAGGTTGGCGAGACGTGCATCGGTGACATGGTCGTCAGCATCATCGATCCGGTAGCCGACTACGCTGAACTCCTCGAATCCCTGTTCGACTTCGATCGCATTGCTCGTCTGCTGGCTCGCCCGGACTTTCGCATGCGTTTCGACGCCATGCACGCAGTGACTGGCCCCTATGCGCTTGAAATTCTCGAGAATCGTCTAGGTGCCCCCCCCGGTACGGTAGTCAACTGCATACCGCTACCCGATTTCGCAGGTGGCCACCCCGACCCTAACCCGGTATATGCTGCTGATCTGGTCGCGGCACTAGCCGACAGCCGTTCGGGCCTATCCTTTGGCGCAGCCTCTGATGGGGACGGCGACCGCAATATGATCGTCGGCCGGAATTTCGTGGTGAGTCCAAGCGATAGTCTGGCCGTTCTCGCCGCCAACCATGCGCTGGTTCCGGCTTACGCCAGCGGCCTGGCGGGTGTCGCACGCTCAATGCCGACGAGTTGTGCCGTCGACCGCGTCGCCGAGGCTCTCGGAATTCCTTGCTATGAAACACCGACCGGCTGGAAGTACTTCGGGTCACTGCTGGATGCTGGCCGGTGCACCCTGTGCGGCGAAGAGAGCGCGGGTACCGGCTCCAATCATGTGCGCGAGAAGGATGGCCTGTGGGCGGTACTCTACTGGCTCAACATTCTGGCCGTGCGCGACCTGCCTGCCGACGTGATTGTTCGTGAACACTGGCGACGCTTTGGGCGCAATGTCTACTCCCGCCACGATTACGAAGGCATCGAGATTGCACAAGGTGATCGCCTGATGAATGATTTGCGGGCTCGTCTCTCGCAACTACCGGGTTCGGAGTACGGAGGCCTACGCATCGCTACGGCCGATGATTTCGCCTATGTCGATCCAGTGGATGGCTCACGTTCTGAGCGTCAGGGTATCCGCATCCTGCTAGATGATGGTTCGCGGGCAGTATTTCGTTTGTCGGGTACAGGTACCGAGGGAGCCACCTTGCGCGTCTATCTCGAACGTTTTATCGCCGACCCCGGCCAACACGAAATTCCCACACAGGAAGCATTGGCGCCACTGGTTGGCTTGGCCGATGCGGTGGCACGGATTGCCGCGATCACGGGCAGAAAAGTGCCGAATGTGATCAGTTAGTTCATGTGAAAGTCGAGTCAGCGACTCACGAATCTCCCCTCCCCATGCAGAGGAGGGTTTGGAAAGAAGGAAACGGTCACGACTTTCATGATTGTGGGTGTACCCGGAAAAGTCATGACCGTTAGGACCGGCTACGCAACAAAGAATGGGTGACGAGCGCCACCTGATGCGATGAATCAATTTCAGAAGGGGATAGCAAAATGGTTGATAGAAAGACATTCCAGTTGCCGCGCAAGGCGATTGCCCTGGTCCTTGCTGGCGGACGCGGCAGCCGGTTGCACGAACTGACGGATCGCCGCGCCAAGCCGGCGGTCCACTTCGGGGGCAAGTTCCGGATTATTGACTTCGCCTTGTCCAACTGCGTCAACTCGCAGATCAGGCGAATTGGCGTGGTCACCCAATACAAGTCACACAGCCTCTTGCGCCACCTGCAGCGCGGCTGGAACTTCCTGCATGGTGAGGTTAACGAGTTCGTCGACCTGCTTCCGGCACAACAGCGTATCGACGAAGAGTCCTGGTATCGGGGGACGGCCGACGCCGTATACCAGAACATCGACATTCTCGAGACCTATCGGCCCAAACCAGAGTTCGTCGTGATCCTGGCGGGCGACCATGTTTACAAAATGAACTACGCCGTGATGCTGGTTGACCACGTCGAGAGCGGTGCCGAATGTACGGTGGCCTGTATCGAAGTCCCGCGTCACGAAGCCAGTGGCTTCGGAGTCATGGACGTCGATGAAAACGGCATGATCACCGATTTCATCGAAAAACCTGCCGACCCACCGGCGATGCCGGGCAAGCCAAATATGTCGTTGTGTAGCATGGGGGTTTACGTATTCAACGCACAATACCTGTATGCCGAGCTGGCGCGCGACATCAACGATCCAGCCTCTGATCACGATTTCGGGAAGAACATCATTCCGCATGCCGTAAAAAACCGCGTGGCCGCAGCGCACTCCTTCTCACGCAGTTGCATCGTCGCACCGGACGAGCAGTTCAGAGAGTATTATTGGCGTGACGCAGGAACAATTGATTCCTACTGGGATGCGAATATCGATCTGACGGCGACGGTACCGGCACTAAATCTCTACGACCGCAACTGGCCAGTGTGGACTTACCAACAACAATTCCCCCCCGCCAAGTTCGTGCATAACCATCTCGACCGGCGCGGTAATGCCATCGAGTCTTCGGTCTCCAGCGGCTGTATCGTTTCCGGGGAAGTCAACAGATCGCTGCTTTTCTCCGGTTGTCGTGTTCATTCCTATTCACGGGTCAATCTATCGGTTATCCTCCCTGATTCGACGATCGGCAGCCGAGCCCGCCTCAGCCACTGCGTCGTAGACAGCGATTGCAATATCCCAGCGAACATGGTCATTGGAGAAGACCCCGCTGAAGATGCGCGTCGCTTCCGCCGTACCGAGAATGGCATCACGCTGGTTACCCGGAAAATGCTCGAACAGCTCACCTGACAAGGAAATATAGTACCTCTTGCGCATCCTGCACGTTGCCGCCGAAATCTTTCCGCTGGTCAAGACCGGCGGCCTTGCTGACGTCGTCGCTGCCTTGCCCGTCGCGCTTGCTGCACGCGGTCTGGATGTCCGCGTGCTGCTGCCCGGAATGCCGGCGATTCTCAACGGCGTCAGGGACCAAAAGCCACTGATCCGCCTCGGACCAGCGTTCGGGGCGGCGGTCATCACGCTCCAACTGGGTCGACTTCCAGACAACGGCCTGCTAGCCTATGTCATCGACGCCCCCTTCCTATACCGGCGTGACGGCGATCCGTATCTTGGGCCAGACGGTCGCGACTGGAATGACAATCATCGGCGCTATGCCCTCCTCGGCTGGATTGCAGCGCATCTGGCTGCCGGCGAGCTCGACGAAACCTGGCAGCCGGAGGTGGTTCATGCGCACGACTGGCACGCCGGACTGGCGCCCGCCTATATTGCACAAAACCCTGCGCTGAATACCGCAACGGTGTTCACGATTCACAATCTCGCATTCCGTGGGCTGTTTCCTCTCGACCACCATACGGACCTCGGCTTACTGATTTCCGGTGCCGATCAAAGCGCACTCGAATTTTACGGACACCTGTCGTTCATGAAATCGGCGCTCGTGCACGCCAAGCGAGTAAACACGGTCAGCCCAACCTATGCCCATGAGATCTGCACGCCAAAGCACGGCTGGGGGCTGGATGGGTTGCTACGTGATCGTGGCGACCATCTGTCTGGTATTCTCAACGGAGTGGATTATTCGGTATGGGATCCGACCAGAGATCCGGCACTACCCAAGGGCTACAGCGCCGACAAGCTGCGTGGCAAAAAGGTTTGCAAGCTCAAACTGCAAGCTGAAATGGGCTTTGCGGTCCGGGGGAAAACACCCCTGTTCGCCGTGGTCAGTCGACTGACATCGCAGAAAGGCATGGATCTGGTTCTCGCGTGCCTGCACGAACTGCGAACCGAGGGAGGACAACTGGTCGTGATCGGCAGTGGCGAAGCGGAAATCGAAGCGGGTTTCAGGGCCGCAGCGGCGGCACATCCCCATACCGTATCGGTATATCTCGGCTATGATGAAGCGCTGGCGCATCGCATCATCGCCGCTGCCGACGTCCTTCTGGTTCCCTCGCGTTTCGAGCCGTGCGGCCTGACCCAGTTGTATGCCCTGCGCTATGGCACCTTGCCGCTGGTGCGGCGGGTTGGCGGCCTGGCCGATACCGTCACGGATGCCACGCCGGGCAACCTCAAGGACGGCACAGCCAACGGATTCGTCTTTGATGATCCCAGCAGTCGGGCCCTGGCTACTCGCCTGAGCGAGGCCTGTGCGCTCTACCGAGACCACCAGTCGACGTGGCACCAATTGCAACGGCGCGGCATGGCGCAGGATTTCTCCTGGGCCGATTCGGCGGCGCGCTATGAGGCGCTGTACCGGAGTATCTGAACAACCCCGGGTATCCGAGCGTCTTCGACTGACCGGCGCCATGCCCTGTGCGATGGGCAAGCCGGTCACTTCCAGAAACAAGCTCCCACAGGAGAATCTCGTGTCCCTTGATCATTGCCTGATTCGACCCTTCGCCGGCCTACGTCCGCGCCGCACAGACGCTGCCGCAGTCGCTGCGCCGCCTTATGATGTTCTCTCCAGTGCAGAGGCCCGGCAGGCGGTGATCGGCAAACCGCTGTCCTTTCTGCATGTCTCCAGAGCGGAAATCGACCTGCCACCAGAGGTCGATCAGTATTCACCAGCGGTATATGCCAGGTCAGCCGAAAATTTTCAGCGGATGATCGCTGATGGAGTTCTTTGCCGTGACCCGCACGCCTGTTATTACGCCTATCGACTGGTCATGGGCGAGCACGTTCAGACCGGGCTGGTCGCCGCCGCGTCGGTCGCCGCCTACGACAGTCACCGTATCCGCAGACACGAGTTTACCAGGCCGGACAAGGAAGATGACAGGGTACGCCAGATCGAGGCCCTGAATGCGCAGACCGGACCGGTGCTGCTCGTGCACCCGGACAGCGTGAAGGCAGAGCAGCTGCTCGCGCTCGCTACCGACAGCCCACCGAACGTCGATTTGATCGCCGACGATGGCATCAGGCATACGCTGTGGACAATCCATGACCCGGCAAGCATTGCACAGATCAGCGCGGTGTTTGGTGCCATGCCCAATCTCTACATCGCCGATGGTCACCATCGCTCGGCAGCTGCCGCGCGGGTTGCCGCGACTCGGCGTCACCAGAACCATGCGTCTGACAGTGCCGAGTTCTTTCTCTCGGTCATCTTCCCGGCTTCCCAGATGCTGATCATGGATTACAACCGAATGGTGCGGGACCTCAACGGTCTGACCGAGGAAGCCTTCCTGGCAGAGGTCAGCAAATGCTACACCGTCGGCGCGTCCACCACGCCGGTCAAACCGGAACGTCGCGGCGTTTGCGGCATGTACCTTGGCAACCGGTGGTATCGGCTGGAGATTCTGTCCGGACAGGTTCCAGTCTCGGACCCGGTGCGCCAGCTCGATGTCTCGGTACTTGCCGAGCAACTTCTCGGTCCGTTGCTCGGGATCACCGACCTGCGCCGAGACACCCGCATCGACTTCGTCGGCGGCATGCGTGGCCTGTCGGAACTCGAACGGCGGGTGAACAGCGGCGAAATGGCCGTCGCTTTTGCCATGTATCCGACGCAGATGGCCGATCTGATCGCCGTTGCCGACACCGGCCAGGTCATGCCCCCCAAGTCGACCTGGTTTGAACCCAAGCTCGCTGACGGACTGGTATCGTACCTCCTCGATCCGGATTAGCCCAACCGGCCGTCAGGGCCCCAATGCCTTGCAACCGGAGAATATGTCCCCCTGCTGAAATTCGAGAAGGCTCCTCCATGTTGATGCAGCACTATCTGACCTCACTGTTCGAACCCAAATCGGTCGCCGTTATCGGCGCGTCAGATCGGGAGAAATCGGTTGGCAACATCATATTCAAGAACATCCTGCATTCGCGCTACCGGGGACAGGTCTACGCGGTCAATCCCCAGCACGAGTTGATTCAGGGGCAGCCTGCATACAAATCGGTCGAACGGATCGGTGGCCGAATCGACTTGGCGATCATCGCCACCCGACCACAGACCGTCCCCCGCATCATGGAGCAATGTGGGCGCTGCGGCGTACGTAATACCATCGTCATCGCCTCCGGCTTTTCCGAAGCCGGCAGCAGCGGCGCGGCCTTGGAGCGAAAGGTGGTGGAAATCGCGCACACCTACAACGTGCGGGTCCTGGGACCGAACTGCCTAGGAATCATTCGCCCCGACATCGGTCTGAACGCAACCTTTACCAAGGTGAGCGCCGAACCTGGCGATCTGGCTCTGGTTGCACAGTCCGGCGCCATGTGTTCAGCGGTCCTTGATTGGGCCGAGACGAGTCGGATCGGATTCTCTTCGGTGATTTCCCTGGGCGTGACCGTGGACGTCGATTTTGGCGAGATTCTCGATTATCTGATCTATGACGACAAAACGCGTTACATCCTGATGTACGTCGAAGGTATCCGCAATGCCCGACGTTTCATGAGCGCTCTACGCTCGGCAGCGCGGATCAAGCCGATCATCCTCCTGAAAGCGGGACGGCACGAACTGGGAGCGCAGGCAGCGGTCGCGCATTCCGGAATGGCCGCGGTTCCCGACACTGTATTCGACGCAGCGCTGCGCCGTACAGGGGCGGTGCGCGTGCAAAATATCGGACAGTTGTTCTATGCGGCTAAGGCCCTGTCGTCGAAGTTCCATCCTCGCGGCGACCGTCTGGCCATCGTCACCAACGGCGGCGGTCCAGGGGCCGTCGCGGCCGACCGTGCCGGCGATCTGGGCATTCCTCTCGCCAGCCTGTCGCCTGAGACCTGCAACAAGCTGAAACAGATCCTGCCCGCCGATTGCTCATACCTCAACCCGATCGACATCGGTGGCGACGCCACACCCGAGCGCTATCGTGAAACGATTCTGGCGGTGGCTGTCGACGAGAATGTGGACAGCACACTGGTCATGCTCTCGCCACAGGCGATGACCGAGCCGATGGAGGTCGCCCAGGCAATAATTGATGTCGCCGAAGAAGTGAGCCTGACCATTTCCTGCTGCTGGATGGGTGGCCGGCAGGTTGCCGAAGCCCGCCGACTGCTGGAAGAGGCAGGGATTCCAGTATTCCGTACGCCAGAAACGGTGATCGAACTGTTCCACACGATTTCCAAGTACTTCCGTAACCAGAAATTGCTCCTGCAGACGCCCGGCCCGACCCGCCAGTCCGGGCTGACCGGCGAGCGCGGCGGCCGCATGCTGATCGAAACCCTGTTGGGCGAGCGCCGCAAGGTCTTGTCAGAGATGGAATCGAAAGCCATTCTGCGTACTTTCAACGTCCCCGTCGCGCAAACGATGATGGCACGCAGTGCCAGTGAAGCGCTCTTTGTTGCCGAGCAAATCGGCTTTCCGGTCGCCATGAAGGTCGATTCTCCGGATTTGACGCGCAAGTCGGAAGCCGGCGGCGTGCGCCTGAACATTGCCAATACCCAAGCCGTTTGGAACGCGTACCACGACATCGTCAACACGGTGCAACTGCGTTACCCGGAGGCGGCGGTGAATGGAGTCTCGATCGAACCTTACCTTTCGCGGCCACATGGTCGTGAATTGATGATCGGGGTATTTCGTGATCCGCTTTTCGGTCCGCTGATCTGTTTTGGCGCAGGTGGCTTCGATGCAGAGATCTTCAACGAGCGTTCACTGGCGATTCCACCCTTGAACCGCTTCCTGGCCAGGGATCTGATCGAGTCGAATTGCGCGTCGAGGATGCTCGGAAAGTTCCACAACCATCCGGCAGTAAAACACGATGCACTGGAAGAGGTACTGGTGTGCATTTCCGAATTGGTCTGCGACCTGCCATGGATCAAGGAGCTTGATCTGAATCCGCTGATCATCGATGAAAACGGGGCAATCGTGGTCGATGCCCGGATTGTCATCGACCACGCCCTCGGTACCGGTAGCGAGCGCTATGCGCACATGGCGATTCATCCTTACCCGGTGCACCTGATGCAGAAGTGGCAGATGCCCAACGGCAGCACTGTCACCATTCGTCCGGTTCGCCCCGAAGATGCCGACCTGGAACGTGAATTCGTCAGGAACCTGTCCGAAGAATCACGATACTTCCGTTTCATGGAATCGATCATCGATCTGCCGCTGCCGGTGGTCGTACGCTTTACGCAGATCGACTATGATCGCGAACTCGCGATGATCGCCACGACAATCGACGACACGGGCCGCGAGACGCAGATCGGCAGCGCCCGCTACGTCCTCACTCCAGACGGCGAGTCGGTGGAGTTCGCCGTCGCCATCGACGACAAATGGCAGCAGTTCGGGCTGGGCCGCCGCCTGATCGCGGTATTGATCGACTATGCCCGAACCAAGGGTTATCGAGCCCTGGTCGGCGATCTGCTGGGTACCAATCACAAGATGCTGCGCATGATGCGAAGGCTCGGCTTCACGATCCATCCGCATCCGGAACTCCCGGGCGTGAAGCGCGCCATCAAGCCCCTGCACGGCTGAGACGAGCAGCACAACCAGCGCTATGCGAGCCGGCATCCAGTCTCTGGGTGATCGTCTTCATCGCTGGCCCTCCCGAGTTCAAGCACTTATTCCGGCGCAAAGGGCGCTTGCCATTCATTCGGCAAGGAACGAGTAGAATGGACAATTGTAAACTTGTCGCCTCCAACGCATCCGCGCCGGGGCATTCTGAACGAATGGGGAAGCAAATGAAACTGGCAACGGCATCGCAATACCGATTCCTGATCACTGCCGTCATCGTCACCTTGACGGCCTCCTGCAACCAGACACCGCCTGAACAAGCCGCTGCGAAGAGCGAGGCGCAAGCGCCACCAGTGGCCACCCCCGAGGGCAGCAAGGCGGCTCTCAGCGGGCTTTCGCTCGTTGACGCAAAGATTGCCCGCAACAGCGCAGGAACGCTGGTGGTCCAGGGACGGGTCAATAATGCATCGAAGCAGGCGATTGGACACGCTGCAGCCGAACTCAGGCTCTTCGACAAGAATGGCGAAGCCATCGGCACCGTCACCCCGACCGTCAACAACCTGCAGGCAGGTTTTGCATGGAATTTCGAAACCGAAATTGAACAGCAAAACGCGGTCAGCGCGAAGCTGGTCGGCTTTACTGGCAAGTAGCAGCGGGACTCAGGCTTTCAGAGCTTGTGGACGAGGTACAAAGAGCCTCTTCTCTAATACCCTCTTCCGGAAACGCCTGCGCCTCGGTTGAAGGGAACGAACTGCACCTCCACCGCCATCTGGCTCTTGACCGCACGGCCATGGTGCATGCCTGGCGAGAAGCGCGCTGTCGCGAATGCCGTCAGTGCTGCCTCCTCGAAAAATCCGCTCGGTAACGCGCGGACGACGACGAGTTCATCCACATCGCCACTAGCGCTGATGAAGAGCCGCAAGACGACCGTCCCTTGTTGATTCCCCGCCGACTCCGGATACTCTGGTTGAATGTCTGACAAAGGCACCGGCGGCACATCCAGCAGGCTGGCAAGCCCATAGCTTGCGTGCCGGGCGAGGCGAGCTGCTTCCTCGTCGGCCCGGGCATGCTCGGCGCTCGCGGAGGGCCGCGCCGCAGTCGAAACCGCTTCCGCACGCGCCGAAGACTCCGGTGACCCAGATGAGTTCACCGAACCCTGGCGATCAGGAGAAGACATCTCCTTCGGCACCTCCTGTGCGATGGTCGGGGCGACCCTGGCTGGCGTTTTCTGGATCTGCGGTAAAGGTTCAAGAACCTCGGAGACAGGCTGTTCTGTAGACACTGAAACGCTTGTCCGACGGAATTCCGAAAAACTCGCCATCAGAACGACCGGGACCGAACGAGCGGTACCAGGAGGAAACAGGCTTACCCCGTCCGAGCGTTCGGCGCCGCTGGTGAACAGCATCAACAGGATGTGCAGGCCGAACGAGCAAGCCAGCGCTGCCCACAGATAACGGTTCTCTGGTGCCCGGATTTCCGAACGCCAGCACTCAAGCAATCCATTCATCGAGATCCTGACCATCAAACTCGCACGCCAACGGTCATGACTTCTCCAAGCCTCTCTGCTCGGGAAAGTAATGACGGTTTCCCCTCACTGCCTGACCCCTCCCACGGCCCGCGCTGCAGCGCGGGCCGGCTCCTGTAGCGCACAGCAGTGCGCAGCAAAATCCCGTCTGAGCTCCCGCAGGTGCGAAGGGGGATCTTGAGTCGTTAAGGCTCATCCGATCTCAATTGATGACCTCACGCCAACTCACGCGTTTGCCTGCCGGAGGCGGCGTCAGCACCGGCAGTTCCACAACCTCGGGGGGTTTGTCTCCGGAACCGATCACGTCAACCACGATCCGCCCGTCGGTCAGACGAACAAAGTTGAGACCCACCGCCAGAGTTTCATTCAAACGTCTTGAGGCTGCCAGGTTCGGTGAGGTGGGCACTGCCAGACCCGTACGGAAGTCCAGGAAATTCAGCCAACTATGGCCTCCGATACTGCACGCGGAGTTGCTCGGCACGTTACTGGCAAAGGTTAGCGTACCCAATTGCAGTTTGGGATCGATATTGACCCTCTCGCCAGATTCGGGCAAATCGACCACCCAGCCATTGGTGCCTGCACAATCTGCTTCAGACCCACTACAGGCAATGGTCCGGTAAAGCTCGCCTGCGGGTTGCGTCATCTGCAAGGGATTCAAGACGCTGCGCAGGTCGGCATAGACCGGTGAGCCGGTGAGCGGGTCCTTGAAACCATACGTCGACTGGGTACTGGTATCAGGCAGGTCGCCAAGCCCGAGCAAACGCCCGGTGCCAATGAAGACCCACGGCTTTCCTTCGATTTCCGCCAGTTCGGGACGTGTCGTGATCGGCTGCGGATTCCCCGCCGAGTCCTTCGCCGTTCCCAACAGCGTCGCTTCCAGACCATCGGGATCGAGATTGTCATTGATATCGAAGCGCCAGACGTTGCCCAGCAGATCCACCCCGTATACCTGCAGCGAAGTGTTGTTGAGCAGCACGTTATCAACGAAATTATTGATCTGGTTGAGTCCGCTGGGCGTCTCTGCGTCGCCAACACCGGTGGCGATCTTGGCGATCAGCTTGCCAGTGTCGGCATTGAGCACGTACAGATAGCCGTTGCCATCGCCTGCCTTGGCCGGGCTATTGACATTGTTTACACCCGAGGTCACAAAGACCACCCAGGTGCCATTCTGGAGCTTGGAGATGATCGGGCGGCCAAAGGTATAGCCGAGATGGCAGTCGGACCCGACCCCGGTGGTCACGCCATCCCAGCACGCATCGCTCCAGCCGAATTCCCACAAGGCTTTCGGAACCGCCGGATCGGTCACGTCCAGGGCATAATAGCCCTTGCCGCCCTTGTTGAGTCCGCCGACCAGAATCGTTTTCCAGGTGGAACTCGCATAGATGTCCCCCACTGTCGGCGAACCGTCGACGTAGAACTGGTGCGTATTGGCATAGTTGTTGTCGGCCAGCTTGAAGAGATTGGGCAACACCAGTCTCGGAATGAATGCCCAGGACTCTGCCCCGTTTGATGCGACAAAGGCATGCAGCATGCCATCATTGGCGCCTGCGTAGATCATTGGCGTACGCCCGGCATGGTCGCTCTTGAACGTGGCATAACCGCTATCCGCGTAGGAGGCGAAGGGCCCCTTGACGAAAGCCGGCTGGGAGTTCACGAAATCCCCCAGAACATGCGTGCGGGCACGGTAAAGCTTGGTCAGATCATTGGTCGTAAACAGCGCCGTTCCCTCGTGCGTGTGCTGACCGCGCAGATAGTTCACCAGATTCGCACCGGCAGCGGCCGTCCGCTGGTCGACCGTGCCACCGCTGCCATCCGACATGCTGGGATACTGACTGAACTGCGCCACGCTGGCCGCCCCGAAATAGGCTTGTTCGGCCGCCACCAGTCCGGTCGTGGGGTCACCGGTCGGTAGGCCGGCAACATCACAGGCCCGCGTGTCCCAGGTGAAGGGAGTGAGATTGTTGCTTGCACCGGAGCGGAACAGATAGATGGTCCGCCTGTCGCAAGCCGATCCGATCGTGGCATCCATCAAGGGCTGCGATCGCCACTCCGTGGTCGTGCTCATGACACCGGTCGCCGGGTTGATCTCATAGGCGGCTAGATCGCCCACCCACTCCTGCGAAACGTAGCTGGTGCGGTAGGCGGCATTGTCTCCGGCCACTGGCGACAGGGTCGAGGTCGCTGCTGCAGAACCGGCGCCGAGCCGCGACTGAATGCCTGCCAGCGCCTGCTGGAGCCCGCTGACCACCGAATTCGGGTCGTCGGCGCTGAAATAAAGCCCGCGGCCGTTGACTGCGGTGTGCCAGAAATCGTCGATCGACCGCGGGTCGCTATAGCGCGTGGCGTCAGAGTAATCGAGAGTCGGATCGGGCCACACCGGCCAGGACTTCGGCGTGCAGTACGGGAAGCTTGGATCGGTCGCCGGGCAAGTATTGTTGCAGCCGCCGCTCAGCGGATTGCAGCGAATCCGTGCAAAATCCCCGACCGTGTCGATTTTATAGGTCGGACTGTATTTGAGAGTCCCGGACACGCCGAGCGCCAGGGTGAAGGTCGTCATGTGCTGGTGAGTGGCACGATCCGATTCGGCACCGATGGTTGCCGCAACCCGTACGTCGTTGGTCAACTCCGGACGCAAGTCGGTGACATAGTAGTACTGGGCCACGTCAGCCAGAGAATTGCTGCTACCTCCAGTAATGGTCGAATCCACGACACAGGGCCATTCACTGCAAGGACTCGGCGGCGGCGCGTCATCGCTGCTCGCACGTGCGGAGTCCGGGACAGGATCCAAAGGCGCCGCCAGTGTCGAGGCATCGGGATGACAAACACCGTCGACATCGACGTAATCCGGATCGTCGGTGCTCGTCGATCGGCTGATTTCGAAACCGCTGATGCCGCCGTTCAGGAAGATCGAGGTTACGCCGGTCTGAATGCGCTTCTGTAATTTGTGGCCCGTCAGATAGTCGCAAGTGGTGGTTTCGTAATCGGGTGCAATGGGCGAGATCGGTGTACAGGATGCTACTTCGGTCGGACCGGTCTCGACCAGCGAACATGTTGTTGTTACCCAACTATTGTCCGCGCTTGCCGGTGCCGATGTACACGAAGCCACCGGAGTGGGTCCGCTGGTCGCGGTCGTGCAGGTCGTGGCCGTATAGCTGTTACCGGCAGACGCAGTCGCCGGTGTGCAGGTGGCCACGGCAGTTGGTCCAGTGGTCGCGGTAGTGCAGGTGGTGGTGGTATACCCATTGCCTGCGGTAGGCGAGATTGGTGTACAGGTGGCCACCGGAGTGGGTCCGGTATTCGCGGTCGAGCAGGTCGTGGCCGTATAGCTGTTGCCGGAAGAAGCCGCCGACGGCGTACAGGTGGCCACCGGGGTAGGTCCGGTCGCCACGGTCGAACAGGTCGTGGCTGTATAGCTGTTGCCGGAAGAAGCCGCCGACGGCGTACAGGCAGCCACTGGACTAGGTCCGGTGGTTACAGTATTGCACGTGGTGGTCGTGTAGCCGTTGCTGGAAGACGCGGTTGCCGGCGTACACGACGACACGCCGGTGGGACCGCTGGTGACGGTGTTGCAGGTCGTCGCCGTATAGCTGTTGCCGGAAGAGGCGGCCACCGGCGTACACGACGACACGCCGGTCGGCCCGCTGGTCGCGGTGGCGCAAGTGGTGGCCGTATAGCTGTTGCCGGAAGAAGCGGTCACCGGCGTACAGGAGGCGACCGGGGTCGGCCCGGTGGCCACGGTCGAGCAGGTCGTGGTCGTATAGCTGTTGCTGGAAGAAGCGGTCGCGGCCGTACACGACGCCACCGCAGTAGGTCCGGTAGTCACGGTGTTACAGGTCGTGGTCGTATAGCTGTTGCTGGCCGAAGCGGTCGCGGGCGTACACGATGCCACGCCGGTGGGTCCGGTGGTGACGGTGTTGCAGGTCGTTGCCGTGTAGCCGTTGCCGGCAGACGCTGCCACTGGCGTACATGTCGCCACGCCGATTGGCCCGGTGGTCGCGGTCGAACAGGTGGTGGCCGTGTAACTGTTGCCAGCAGACGCAGACACCGGAGTACAGGTGGCCACCGGGGTCGGTCCGGTGGTCACATTGTTGCAGGTCGTGGTCGTATAGCTGTTGCTGGAAGAAGCGGTCGCGGCCGTACACGACGCGACCGCAGTGGGCCCGGTGGTCACGGTGTTGCAGGTCGTGGTCGTATAGCTGTTGCCGGAAGAAGCGCTTGCCGGCGTACACGATGACACGCCGGTGGGTCCGGTGGTCACGGTGTTGCAGGTGGTGGCCGTATAGCTGTTGCCGGAGGACGCCGCCACCGGCGTACACGATGACACGCCGGTGGGTCCGGTGGTCACGGTGTTGCAGGTGGTGGCCGTATAGCTGTTGCCGGAAGACGCCGAGACCGGCGTACAGCTGGCCACCGGGGTGGGTCCGGTGGTAGCAGTGGAACAGGTCGTCGTTGTATAGCTGTTTCCGGAAGAGGCTGACGCCGGCGTACACGAGGCCACCGCAGTGGGTCCGGTGGTCACGGTATTGCAGGTGGTGGCCGTATAGCTGTTGCCGGAAGAAGCGGCCGCGGGCGTACACGAGGCCACGCCGGTGGGCCCGGTGGTCACCGTATTGCAAGTTGTCGCTGTATAGCTGTTGCCGGCACTCGCAGACACCGGCGTACATGACGCCACGCCTGTCGGCCCGGTGGTCACGGTGTTGCAGGTCGTCGCTGTGTAGCTGTTGCCGGAAGAAGCGGTCACGGGCGTACACGAGGCCACGCCGGTGGGCCCGGTAGTTGCGGTCGAACAGGTCGTGGCCGTATAGCTGTTTCCGGAAGAGGCTGACGCCGGCGTACAGGTCGCCACCGGGGTCGGCCCGGTGGTCACGGTGTTGCAGGTCGTGGTCGTATAGCTGTTGCCGGCACCGGCAGCCGCTGGCGTGCAACTGGCCACTGGAGTGGGCCCGCTGGTCACGGTGTTGCAGGTGGTAGTCGTGTAGCCATTGCCTGCGGAAGCACTTGCTGGCGTACATGAAGCCGCAGGGGTCGGCCCGGTGGTCGAAGAGGAGCAGGTCGTTGCCGTATACAGGTTGCCCGCCGCAGCTGCCACGGGCGTGCACGAAGCCACCAGGGTCGGACCGGTGGTTACCGTCGTACAGGAAATGTTGCCACCGGGTGTGCAGCTTGCCACGGGTGTGGTCAGTTCAGTTGTAGCGTCATATTGGAGGATCTGGCTGGTCGACTGATAGGCCTTGAGCGTGCTGACCGTGATCTGCGAAGTGCTCTGCGTGAGCTGAGACGTGCTTCGCAGGTTCTGCAGAGTACTTTGTGTGATCTGCGACGTGCTTTGCGTAACCTGCGAAGTGCTCCGAGTGATCTGCGAAGTGCTTCTCAAGTTCTGCAGCGTACTTTGCGTTTTCTGCGACGTGCTTTTCGTCAGCTGCGAGGTACTCCGGGTGAGTTGCGAGGTGCTCTTGAATTTTTGCACTGTACTTTGCAGATTCTGCAAGGTACTTTGCGTGAGCTGCGTGGTACTCCGGGTCAGTTGCGAGGTGCTCTTCAGTTTCTGAGACGTGCTTTGCAGATTCTGCAGCGTACTTTGCGTGATCTGCGAGGTACTTTTCGTCAATTGCGAGGTACTCTTCAGATTCTGCAGCGTGCTTTGCAGGTTCTGTGAGGTGCTCTGCAGATTCTGCGTGGTGCTCTGCAAATTCTGCGAAGTGCTCTGCAGGTTCTGGGATGTGGTTCGGTTGGCGTAAGGGCTGACGCAGGCCACCGAACGATACTGGGTGGTCTTGTCGGTAATCACGCGCAAGGTGTCGGCCCCCCCGTCCCACATCGGGCGCTGGGTCCAGTGGGTATTGTCGACCACGGTGTCAAGCGTGCCATCCTGCTGACCGACCTGCGTCACCCCGTCTACCTTCACCGGACCAGCGGTTTCGGCCGCCACGTTCCAGTAGCCGTCGGTGGTCATGATGGTAAAGTTCTGCTGGCATGAAAACTGGATCGGATCACCGCTCATGCCACTGTTGATGCTGTCCTGCTTGCCGGCAAAGTGACGACCTACCCGCGCCAGTCCCTCACGCGAAGGAGAAGATCCGCCCGGCACCTGGCTGAACAGCTTGCTATACCAGTTGCTTCGCTGCGTCGCATTGAAATCGGCGATCGGCAGGTAGTTGGCGCTGCCGCTCAGATCGGGATTGACGGTGATGAAACCGACTCGACTGCTGTCCGTCAAGGGCATGAAGGCGAGGCTGACGGCGCTCTTGATCAGACTGATCCGGGTTCGGTAGAAGGTATACCAGTTGGCAAAATTCTGCCGTTCATCGACCCCACCGGGTCCCGATGTCGATGACACCAGTACCCGCGTCCACGTGCCGCCGTCGCCGGCGGGAACCGTCGCCCCGACATCCGCATCGGTACAGGGAGTGTCCAGATAGTTCTTCGTACCGGCAACCGAATGCAGATAGTAATAGGCGGCTTGTGCGGGGTCCGAAACCGTCAGATACTGCCGGGTCGATGTGTCATAAGCCTGGAAGCTGGAGGATAGATTGACCAGGCTCGCATCGGTCGAGAAATAATTGTAGGGTGCGGCGGTGAAACTGGGAGTCGGCAAAGAGCTTCCCGAGCTATCCTTGGGAATCTCATACACCCGGTTCGGATTGTAATAGAGGACGTTGCACTGATAACTCTTGTAACCGATGGGCATCAAGCCACTATTGGTTCCCTCGATCTGGTCCGGCATGTGCGAGAAACGCATCGAGTTGGAGGTGTCCATGAGCAGCATGATGTTCGGCTTGAGCTGCGAGGAGGTGGAATTGTAGAACGGGGCATCGGACACATCGGTCAATGCGGCATCAGCCACGCCCAACGCAACCATCAGGGACAGACCCGCAAGAACACGGAATACGCCTGGCAAGAGACCAAGCACCCTCAATTTCCTGAAATCGCCCATGACAGTTCTCCTTGGCAGCAACGATCCTTGCCACTACCGAACCCGAAGCCCGGCGGGATCCGACCTGATGCTTGTTAAACTCGCGGCAACCCACGATAGGGCCACCTGTACTTCCTAATACATGATCACCTGGATATAGCTGACCGTATTTCGCGGCCCCCGGACCCGTGACGTTATCCGGTAATAGGGTTGAATCGAGGCGAGCAGTGAGCTGCCATCGCCTCCCTTCGAACTGTTGGCTCCGGGGGTGGTCACCGTCGCGCATTTCTGGAGAATGGCGTTCGGGGCCAGACCGGCCGTCTCGCACAAACGATGAATGACGTATCGGACTTCATTTCCCAAACCGTCATCGGCGGTGAGCAATTTCGAATTCGCCCAGTCATAGGTGATGGGCGAAAAGTCGGTTCCCCATGACGAGTAATATCCGGCGGCCGTGTCGTCGGCCTTGAGAATCTCGGAGGTACGCAGAGGGTCGGTCAGCCAGGCAATCGCATTTTCCACGCCGACATCCGCCACCGAAGTCGCCGTCTGCTTGAAAGCCAGATTGCCGGCAATCCCAAGACCGGTCCCGGTCCCGCGCATCATGGTCAGACCGGCCATGGTCATGGCGACCAGCATGATCAGTGCAATCAGAACCACCATGCCTTGCTGACGGCCAGGCAAACCAGCACGGATGGCAATCGGTCTTGCCAGCGTGCTCATGGCGATATGCCCCAGACCATGTTGCGTAGGGAAATCACCCCACCATAGACCCGGTAGCGATAATTTCGCCAGTCGTTGTCGTTGTCGGGGTTATCGTCAGCCGTACCGTCCACATTTTTCATGGTGAAGGGAATGGCGGCATTGCTGCTGTCCAGCCAGGACAAAACAGGCGCCGTGGCAGTGACATAAACGGGGCCGGCGCGTGAAGGCTCATACTGCTGGCTGCGTGTCAGGATAGACACGCGTACCGCCAGCAGACGTGTCCAGTCGGCCGGATCGGCATCCTGCCAAGTATCGACCTTGTAGTCGCCATCGCTGTCGATGCCATACTGTGCCTGCAGATCAATCACCCCATCGGCGACCGAGATGGTGGTATTGCGATACAAGCCATCGGTCAGCACCAGGGTCCCATTGGACACCTGCCAGGTGTTGAGCTGGGGCCCCTGGCCCATGTTGAACAGGAGGCCAGAACTGAAGGCTGCTCCTGGACCGGGTTTGAAGCGTAACAGCCCGTTGTGGTCGATGGTCAGCAAGTCGGCATTGGTATCGCTGGAAACTTCGATCAACGCACAATTCGACGCACCGTCAGAAACGACGATCACGTCCCCTACCTTGAAACCATTTCGCGACTCGGTTTTCTTGCTGGTGCTGGTGGAGGCCTTGAAGGGTTGCTCGGCGGTGAAGAAGGCAGAATTTCCATAAAACACCTGTAAGCCGTCAGGCGCACCACTTGCCCCCTGAATGATCCTGACGGGCACCAATGGGAACGTGAATGCAGCCCGTGCCGTCGTCGTGGCCGTTTCATTAACGACTGTGGAAACGTTACAACCCATCACCGGACTCTTGGCCATGCCAAAGCCCATGCCCCCCTGCTTGACATCGCGCTCCAGGCGGAAAAACCCCACCGCCCCGGCAATCTGTGCATCGCTCCCGGCCGCGGTCGTCCGCTTTGTTTTGTCCCACGTCGACAGGACATGGAACATGGCGATGATGCCAATCAATCCGATCGCCACGCCGACCAGTACCTCGGTCAGGGTGAAGCCCCTGCCAAAACGCATCGGCGCAATCTCTTGCGCCAGAATGCGTCGCAGCGGGGAGTCAGTTGACATAGCTCACCAGGGTGTAGTGGCGCACCTTGTTATCCGAAGGTGTCTGCCAGCAAATCGTGATGCTGACCTGGTTATTGTTCGCAGGAACCACCTTGATTTGCTGTCTTCCCGCGGTGGAGCCGGGCAGCGGGGAAGGCTTGTCGGTAGGCATCAAGGTGGCGACCCAGTCAACAACCGCCGGCATGGTCGAAGCCGACCCGGTGAAAACGCAGTTGTCCCCATTGCTGAAGTGCTGGTAGTTGTTGAGGGAGCTTGCGCTCACCACGGACATGACTACTCCGTTGATGGTTTCCTGGGTCCGGTCGACTCCGGTCCAGATCTGGCTCAAGATTCGCTCGGCCAGATTCATCGCCTCGGTGCGATACTGTGCATCGGCCTGCACGTTGACTGCCGTGGCTCCCAGCGCCACCATCGACAGGATACCCAGAGAAAAGATCAGGATGCCGATCAGCGCCTCCAGCAACACGCTGCCGGCTTGAGAACGTTCAAGAGTCTTCATCATGGACATGCCCTCGTATCACCCGCTGCTTTTTGAGCTGCGGTCAGGCCGGGGTCGCACAGGCGAGCCCCGCCACCCGTGGTTATAAAAACATTCAGGCAGCGTATCGGGCCACCATCCGCATGGCAGGCCCCGGCAGCCGGGTTGGTGAAGGTGTACACCGCGGTAGACGCCAGGGTGGTTCCACCGAACGGAGTGAACACGAGATCATGCCCACCGCTACTGTCGTTCACGCTGCTGGCGATCACGATCGAAGCTGGCGTCTCGGCGGGAAGGAACGGCGCGGAATTGCTGTTCAGGCGAATGGCTTCGCTGCGGGCCCTCTGCAGATCGGCAAGGACCGTTTCCGCAGCCGTCCGCAGACGGACATTTCCCATATAGGTACTGAGAGCCGGCACGCCAAACGCCAGGAGAACGCTCAGGATGGTAATGACCACCAGAACTTCTACCATGGTGAATCCACGCGAACGGCCCAACATCGCTCAACACCCCCCGGCTTTATTCAGCGCAAAGCAGGTATTCGGACTCGGGAGAGTCCAGCCACTCGGCAAGGCAACCGTGCTTTTGCCAGCCGCTGTAATCCGGTATTGGAAGCCCGCCATGCTGCTCTTCCCGGTGGCATCCACCTGATAAGCCGCTGCGCCGAGACCGGAGCACGTAAACGTGAAATTGCTGGTATTGGCCGGCAAGGGTGCCACCGTGCCGGCCACACAGGCCCCAACATAGGTTCGCTCATCGAGGAAATGCTGTTGCATCCTGACCTCCATACTGGCGAGCGCACCAACCGCCTCGGTAATGCGCCCCTTGGTCAGATAATCGATGTAATTTGGAACGGCAATCGCCGCAAGAATGCTGATCATCACGATGACGACCATCACCTCGATCAGGGTGAATCCGGAATTCGCTTTCATATTGTTGGCCAGAGCTGCTTAAATGGTAAGCATGAGGGCAAGCTGCCGAAGGGTATGCTTGAATCAACGGCACGCAAGCCGCCCAACTTGAGGGTGGAAACCTTGCAAATTGTGGCGTGGATGGCGGCGAGCCCACCGACTTCACCCAGTCGCCCCAGCAACCGGGCCACGTGTGTCCGCACTTCAACAGGCTGCTGGAAACAATCAGGACCGGCAATCGAGCGATTGCCACAGAGGGAGCTGCTTACCTTGTCGAATCGAAATGCCATCGCTGGTTTTCCTTGTCGCTAGCGCAAAAAAGACGCACGGTGTAGCCGCAAAAACTGCGGGCTGGCACAAGGTCAACCGTTGGGCAGGGATGAAACTAGTTGGAGATCCGACGGGCTGGTGGTGAATCGACTGCGACCAAGACTGGGGAATTTGTCCGGAAGCTGTCTCCGTTAGCCTGGCGGCCCCGCCATCCTGGGAAACATGCTGTTTCCGTTAGATCGGTGACTTTGCGTCCCCGCCTTTCGACGGGTTTGCCTTTTTCAGTGAGACTATGGGACTTAGCATACACTTCAAATTTCAATAATTCAAGCCTGTTTCTGATTTCGGTGGAATGCCGCTCCAGCTGGCCAGCAGCTACGAGCGCAGTTTGCCAAGCGCCTCGCGCAACGGTTTGATTCCTGGGTGGTGCCGGAGTGGGCGGAACTCGTCGGCGATCAGCCCTTGAGCGATGTGCTGTCCAAGCTTGCGATAGCTTTCGAACTGCGATTCGTCGAACCACTGATCGAGCGTCGACACGTGCGGAAAATCCTGGTGCTGGGATTTGTACTGCAACAGGTCGACCGATTCATCGTCAGTCAGCGACGGCTTGATGTAATACAGCAGGCCTTCGGCGGCCGGGCGCTCCTCGGTCTCCGGGTAGTGGATCAGACCGATCGCAGAGTGACAGGCTGACACGCTGCTGGCATCGGGAATGATGCTGCGAGGGTCGATGTCGATCTCGACTCCGAAGTCTGTTCGACACTTGCGGACCGCGTTGCCGAGATCCTCGAAGGTATAGTCGCCGTCCTGAGAGGCGTCGGAGGCGATGATTACCCGACAGCGCCGCCGGACGAGTTCATAGAGTCCGAGGTTCTCGAAATGGCCACCGTCGCTGAGGTAGACCAGATCCTTGCGGTCGGAGGACAGACCAAGCAACTCGAGAAGCAGCATTCGGCCGCTAAAGCTTCGGGAGTCTTTGCACCAGCATATCGGCTTGCGCGGATTCGGCAGCCACCAGCCCAGCCGGGCGTTGAAGACGGTCATCAGGAAAGCGGTGGCGGCATTGGTATGGTAGCCCCAGTTGGGGCTCGCCGCCGCGCCGGAAATCGTAATGGCCATCGCCAGTGGCAGACGTTCTTTCCTGCCGACAGCCTTGACGGCGAAATCGTCGGTCTTCTGGAAAGCGTCGATGCCGCGTTCGCCGAACGCCAGTCGGTAGCCACAGTGGAGTGGGCTGAAAAGGAACGATGCCGCCTTGCGTTCCTGCCAGCCCAGGCGGTCGGTGGCCCCTGCGACCGGATCGTGAGTGATGTTGAGTGCACAGTTGATCAGCGGATAAGGCCGCACCCCGGCCAAGTCACAGAGCAATGGCGAATCCTTGTCGGTCATGCCGGTGTACAGGTTGGGCCGGCGTTTGCTGTTGGATGCCCCGAGGTAGCAGCGCGCGAGCCGGTTGCGATAAAAGAAATGCAGCGAGAAGATGTTGATGTCCAGCCGCCAGGCAAGCATGATGACCACCCAGAAAAGCAGCGCGAATACGGTGAACCATTGCCCGGCGGTGATGGCGCGCGCCCTGTGCAGAGAAAGATTGGCGTAATCTGCAAAGGGCGTCACTAGCCAGCAGTCGATGGTCGCTGAAGGACTCTCGACCTGGGCTGCCGTTTCGCGGTCGACGATCCGATAGGCCAGGTTCCAGCCGCTGCTCTTTTCCGGGCATACTTCGCCAGTCTGCGGCGAGGCACTTGGCGTTGCCTGGTCGGCCACTGCCGTGACGGCCGCCACCGGCGCACCGAGCTTCTTGACAGCCCAATGAACGCCGAGCGCGACCAGCCCGAGCAGGCCAACGATGAATGCGTAAGGCGCCGCTCGCGCCAGCCATTCGCGCCAGTTCGGCTTGCGTTCGGTGCCGCTGCACTGGGCGCTGGTCGCCGACAAGGCCCCCATCGCAGTGGTCGCCAGCCAGGCAATGCCCCCGGCCGTCATCAAGTAATCCCACGACAGGTGCCATAGGAAGGGCGTGCCGAAAGTGATGCCGCTGGCCGCCAACCAGACAACTGTCGTATGCAGCAGACGGCCGTTGCAGCGTGCCCACCACTCGCGATACATCTCGCCGCCAAGCTGATGAAAAACCGCGAGCAGCAAGGAGCCCGCCGAGAAGGCCGCCAACAACGTCACCGGCGGCGCCAGCACGATGAACAGCAGCAGGTGCGCGGACTCGGTCAGGCCAAGCGCCTTGCTGAACGCCGGCCAGATGAGCAGGAGCAGGAAGGGCAGGGTCACCCACAGCAGGCAGAAGAGCGAAGCCACGACGAGACTGGCCCCCACCCGGCCTGATAGGCATCGGTCGGCCGATCGACTTTCGGAATACGCGGCGAGAAAGGTCAGCAGGAGAATCAGCGCCCACGGACCCAGACCCGACACCAGGGAGAGCACGGGCCCCGTCGATCCCGTGTCCGGCAGGGCAGCGATCAGGAACCAGGCAAGGAATAGAACCAGGGCCAGGGCGCTGACCAGCAGTAACTGGTTGACCAGGGTGTTGCGCAACCAGGTGGCCAGGGCGGTCAGCGTGTCGGCGCTGAACAGCCCCGCACGGGGTGTCAGGTAATTGCTGAAGCGCCTGAGCCAGGTCACCTCGCGCGGTTCTCCAGCGTCGTTGAACTTCTCGGCCCCTTGCCGTTGGGTGCCACCCAGGCGTGCAGAAACGGTCTCGACCGCGTCGACCGCGGTCAGATCGGGGGTGTCGCCGGTGCTCTGGCCGGTACGGTAGAGCCAGGCGGTCAGCCATGCCCCAATGTAGCCACCGCCGGAGACCGTCGACAGATAATCGATGCGCGGTAGAACACCGCCACCGGCCAGTGCCTGCAGCACACCGAGGTTGAAGGTCGCGCTGCGGATGCCGCCACCGGACAAGGCCAGACCGACACACTGCGGTTCGGGGGAGGTTGGTCGAGTGCTTTCTGGCGGCGACGGCGACTGGTCGGCAAAATCTTCCCGGGGGCTTGGCGGCTGCACTGCCGCGCCTTCGGTGTCCTTTTCCTGCGCGGCCAGGGGGCCACTGGGTAGCCGCTGGAGGGCCTGCCACTCGGCCCAGATCACCTGGCGCGATGGCACGGCCTGCAGCTTCTCGGCGGTGAACGAGCGATTATTTTCGAGCAGGGCGATGTATTTGGCGATGTCGTGATCGGTGATCAGAGAGAAGTGCTTGACGTCCTTGCTGTCCCCAACTTGACTGAGGGCATCCTCGCATTTCTGGAGGGCCGCCTTGATCCTTGGGCCGACCAGGTCGGCGGCGCGATCGCGTTCCTCAAGCACCCCCCTGTGATCGAAGTAGAAGCGGCGGCCGACGTGGCGAAAACCCGTGCTCGCCAGCGGCACGCGCGGGACGACATCATCGCGATTGACGAAGCGGAAGGTCTTCAGACCAAGCGCGTCTTCGTAGGCTGCGGCGAATTGCCAGTCGCCGACCCGCGGCTGACCGTAAGTGTAGACGCCACGGACCGTGAGCCCACTTTCGGGCCGCCCCTCTCCGGTAGACAAATCGCCGAGCACGCAACGCGCCGCTGCCAGCACCGCCAGCGCGCCACCCAGACTGTGGCCGGTGATCCAGAGATCACGCACCGCATGTGCTTTGAGCCGCGCGCGGATGCGCGTCCATACGGCATCGAGTGCATCCCGGAATCCCCGGTGTACGAAGCCACCCGGACCATCGCTGCGGCTGGTGCTGAAGTTGACCAGCCAGTCGTTCAACTGTTGTTCGGAACCCCGGAAGACCAGTAGCCCGGTTCCATCCGCTGCGACGACGAAGGCCTGCGTGCCGATCCTGTCGTCAGTAACGAAGTCCGTCTGCGGGTCGAAAACCCACGCTTTGTCTGCCTGCTCGGTCAGGCCACTGGCAAACTCCGGTGCCGCCTGGTAAGCCTGCGCACTCAGCCTGGCAAGATCCAGCGCCACGTCGAACGAGTAGCCGTCGGTACCGGCCGAGAAGTGCTCCGGACTGATCCTGCTGGTGTTGCGATCAGCGCTGCCGTTCATCGGGTTCTCCTGAATCTGTCGCCAGGCGGAACACCGCCTCCGGCTTTTCCGCCACCCACACCAGTACACGGAAGAACACCAGAGGCTCTTGACCTTTACCGGCCGCCGCCGGCGGGTTTGCCGACGTGGCCCAAACCAAACGTCACGCCGGCGCGTCAGTCATCCACATTGCCCGGCAGTCGCCGTTCAAACTGTTTCGATCGGATTGCCGGGTGGGGGATTGTTGTGCACCAGGCGGCCGGCATCGGGCCGCGCCGACACCGTGTGATGGATGAGGTCGGTAGCTTTTATCCTGCGCGCCGGATCAAGCTGCGGATCGAAATTTTTCGAGATCGGCGCGGTCGCATCGCACCGCGATGCATAGCTGGCCAGCTTCTGTACGTCGAAGGACAGCCCCGCGGCTTCTGCCTGCCGGATCATCCAGCACAGCGAGATATGCGACAGACCGACGCTCTGGCCGCCGCCGACGTCGGAGTGCACTCCTCGAAACCAGACCTCCCTGAGGGTTTCGAGCGGCGGTACGCTCCCGTCAGCACGTTTGATCCGGGTCGGCCGAAAGTTCTCCCGGCGTTCGTCTAGTGCCAGTGCATGACAGCATTTCTCGACGTTATCCGGCAGGGTCAGGTGCCAGCCGATGTTGATCGGATTGCCGGGAATGCCGAACGAGGCGACCAGATCCCAGATCCCCAGGAAGCGGATGCGAACCTCCGGAAAGTTCTCCTTGACCTCGTTGGCGAAGTGGACCGCCAGCGCCGAACCCCGACTGAATCCGACGATGTCGATCGTCCGGTCACCCTCGGCAAAGTTCCTTTCAAGCGCCTCGATCGCCTCGCGAATTCGCAGTCTGCCGCCGGCTCCAGTGACACCGCCCAACACCTTGCCGATGAATCCGAGGCGAGTGCCGACCCCCTCGAGGTAGTAGATGTGGCCCTGGTAGGCATCGCGAAAGCGGACGACATTGCTGTCCCTGGCTTCGTCCTCCTCGTCTTCGTTCCAGGTGCCATCAAACGCATAGAGTGCCATTGCTCGATCTCCCATCTGAAGGACTGACTTCGGACCCGGCCTTGCCGACCGGCTGCTTGCGCGCAAGTTTCGTCCATTAAATTAGGGGAGTCAACGTAGATCAGCGAATTTCCCAGATAACACAGGGAACACATGCGCGTCAGCTTTTCACCTGCCCGGGCTTCTGTTGCCGTAGCGCTGCGCTCACGGCGCGCGCGCGGGCAGATGATTCTGCTGCTGCGTCCTGCTCAGCCAGTAACCCAGCGCGAGCGCGATGGCGAGTGCGGCCGTCGCGTAGACGTATTCCGGGCTGATCTCCTTGTAATCGAGAATGATGATCTTGCGCAGGACGGCCATATAGGCTGTCGCCAGAACGATGTCGAGTTGCAGCCCGCCTTCGTCCAGGTAACTGATGATGTTGACGAAGACCTCGATGGCGATCAGCACGGCCATGAAGGCGCCGAAGGTGGCGAGGATGTCGCTGATTTCGAGCAGGTAATAGGGGTGCGTGCTGACTCGCGAGTACAGCACATAAACGACATCAGCGACACCCCACCAGATCACCAGCACCATCAGTACCGCCAGGATGCGGGCAGCATGGCGGATGCTGGCCTGCAGACGGCGAACGAGCGGATCGTCGGAGACGCGGTGGATTGACGATTCAGCAGCTTTTTCGTGGTCGTTCATGGCTTCCTTTGTGGGCGTTCGAGAAGAGTCGGTGACGCGACGTGTCGATGTCGGTGATTGGTTGCGCCGCTCCCCACCATGCACCACCAGCACCTGCAGCGCGAGCATGGCGGCGAGCGCCTGCCACAGCTTGCCTTTGGCAAAGCATGAGACGTTGAAGGCGCTGCGTTTTTCCGCACGCGCGTTGAAGACGTTGAAGAACTGAAACAGGACCAAGGCAGTGAAGGCGAGCGTCAGCGCGTACTGCGGGTCGTGCGCAGCAAGCCCGTGGGGAAACATGGACAGGGTCCCGATCAGTATGCCGGGGGCGAATTCGGAGTTCATGATGGCCTATTACGAGGGGAGCCGGTTTCATGCGAACCATGCGAAGATGAAGACGGCCAGCATGGTTACGGCGGTCGCCAGCTTGGCGACCATGGCGACGAGAAAACCGATGCCTGCGGCGATGCCAGCGCGCGTCGCAGTGCCGTGGTCACGGCGCGCGAGGTACTCGCCGCAGACGGCGCCGACGATCGGGCCGAGAATCAGCCCCGGCAGCCCGGCAAAAATGCCGAGAATGGCACCGACGCCGGCACCGGCGATTGCCAGACCGCTGGCGCCGGCCCGCTTGACGCCCCAAACCGACGCGAGAGTCTCGAACAGCCAGGCGGCAATACCCAGCACGGCCAGTATCGCCAGCGTCGGCACACCGACGCGCACGAAGTTGTCAAGCCAGGCGGCCAGCAGCATGCCGGCGAAGAGCAGCGGCACACCGGGCAGCAGCGGCAGAAAGACGCCGAGCAGGCCAAGCAGCATGGTGGCGATGGCAACGAACCAGAGCACTTCGGTCATCGCATGACGCCGGAGCCGCTCGCGCCTTGCCGGCCGTTGCACAAGTTCCTCATCATGGACTGTCGCCGGCGCCGACGGTGCGCTCCTCCTTGCACCGCAAGGAAATGAGCGCAGTGGTTGTGGTCGAAGCGACGATGACCACCCACATCCATTCCATACTCATGATCTTCAAGTTGATTGAAGCAGACTACCACGCCATCAAAGCAGCTATTTGCGTGTTAACAAAATATCTAGGCAGTTATTGTATAGTTATTCGGCACGCCCCGGCATGCGAAGAAACTTAGCCATAATTACCAGCGGTTGGCAGGCCAAGCAACAGCAGGTGATTATCTTCATGACAAATAGGAGAACAAGAATGTACTATCTGAGAAAGATGGCCCTGTTTCTGATTTCTCAACTGTTGTTCATGGGTCTTGCCTTCGCGCAGACACATGGTACGGCGGCGGAAGCCAAGGCACTTGCGGAAAAGGCGGTTGCTTATGTGAAATCGGCGGGTGCCGATAAAGCGTTTGAGGAGTTTTCGAATCGGGATCCGAAATGGGTGGACAAGGATCTCTATGTCTTCGCCGTAAAAACCGATGGAATCGTGTTAGCCCATGGTGGCAACAAGGCGCTGGTCGGAAAGAGTCTGATCGATATGAAGGACGCCAACGGAAAATTGTTCATCAAGGAAATGTCTGATCTGGCGAAGGCCAAGGGTAACGGCTGGGTCGACTACCTATTCACCAATCCGCAGACGAAAAAGACCGAACCCAAATCCAGCTTCGTCATCGCGATCCCAGGATCCGACGGCTTTCTCGGCGTCGGAATCTACAAATAGCAGACTGGTCTGAAATCTTGAATCGCAGACCCATACTGCGATTCAAGCGATAGCGGAGGTCGACATGCGGTTTCTGGATCGATTGAGTATTGGCGCCAAGCTGTTGCTGGCACCGATGACCATATTGACCTTGCTGTTGCTGCTGGCAGCCAGTTCCTACTACGCACTGACGCTGCAGCAAAGTGCCTTGCGCAATATCTTCCAAGTACGCTTCCAAAATTTCAAGCTGGCATCCGAGAGCGCCACCAAATCCCAAGAAACCTTCGCCGACAGCTACCAGCTCCTTTCTGCAGCAGCGGCAAACTTTCCCGCTGATCGCCTGAAGGAGATGAGCAGGGCTCAGGAAATCGCACTGAGTGAGATGGGCATTCAGATCGGGGAAATCGGCAAGACTGGTTCGCTCACGGCGGAAGAGAAGGAAATTATCGACAAGCTGACCAAGCAACTGGGGATCTATCGCAAGGCATCAATGGATCTCGTCGACGTTTCGCTGACCGATTACAGCATGGGCGCAACCATGATCTCGGTGGTAGAGAAAGAGTTTGTCGCGCTCACCACCCAGATGACGGCACTTCTCGCTCTGGAACAGCGCTTGAGTAATGAGGCCTACGAACAAGCCCGAGCGACCTCGGAGTGGGTGATCAAACTGCTGATCGGCTTGCTGGTGTTGTCGATCGTGCTTGCCCTCTGGGTCAGCTTCATCGTACGGGCACGGATCGTTGCCACAGTCGGGCAGATCAAGTCCGCAGCGACCAATCTCCAGGGTGGAGACTTGACGCACCGGGTACAGGCCGCTGGCCGTGACGAAATCGCCCAGACCGCACAGGCCTTCAACGAACTGATCGACAGTTTTCAAAAGGCAGTGCGCCAGGTACTCGGCGAGGCGGATGCCGTGTCAAACGCATCGCAGAAACTCTCGGCCAGTTCGCACACCGTGGCCAACGGTTCGACACGTCAGGCAGACGCAGCATCGGCAGTTGCCGCGACCATGGAACAGATGGCGGTCAGTGTGTCCTCGATTGCTGACAACGCGCAGAATGTCAAGGAGACCTCGCGCCAGAGCCTCGACAACACGCAGGCCGGCAACGCATCGCTGAACCGTCTGCAGCAGGAAGTCGAGAACGTCCGCCAGGCATTCGTCGCCATCAATTCCTCCGTCGGGGAGTTTGTCCAAAGCACGCGTTCGATCGCCAACCTGACCCAGCAGGTCAAGGAGCTGGCGGATCAGACCAACCTACTCGCCCTCAATGCAGCCATAGAAGCGGCGCGCGCAGGCGAACAGGGAAGAGGCTTCGCCGTGGTCGCGGACGAGGTAAGGAAACTCGCCGAGCGTTCTGCGGCGGCAGCCAACAGTATTGATGGTGTCACCAGAACCCTGGAGCAGCAGGCGGTCGTGGTGGAAGGTTCACTGAGTGAAGGGACCAGTTCGCTGAGCCACAGTGACTCTCACTTGCAAGAACTTGAACGCCTCATCGATGCTGCACACCAATCGGTTTCCGATGCCAGTCGTGGAATTGACGAAATCGCCAATGCCGTACACGAACAAAGCGCCGCTAGTGCCGACATTGCGCGAAACCTCGACGAAATCGTTCGGATGGTGGAGGAAAACAACGCAGCACTCCAACAGGCATCGACAACGACCGAGGAACTCGAAATCCATGCCAGCAATCTTCAGAAGGCAGTGGGAATTTTCCATGCCTGATGGCTGGTCGAACGGGTCTCTCGCCCGGAGGAAGAGCAACCGCTTGCCGTGATTTTGTCGTTACGACGATCCACTGGTGTCTCGATACGATCGGCGCAGCACCCCGGTGGCCAGCGCGGTACCCAGGACGACGACGACGCCACCGGAGAGCATGCTGGCGTCAAGTCTTTCGCCGAGGAAAGCGCTGCCCCAGAGAACCCCGAAGAGCGGGATCAGAAAGGTCACGGTCACGGCACGCGAAGCGCCGACGTTGGCAATCAGGCGAAAGAACAGCAGGAAGGCAAGCGCCGTACAGCCGAGGCCAAGGACTATCGCCGCCGCCCACGCCATGCCGCCGGGTGGCACGCTCGGCCAGAAACAGAGCGCGAAAGGCAGCAGGATGATGGCAGCGACGAGTTGCGATCCAGCCGCACTGACTAGCGCAGGAACACCACCGAGCAACTGCCGGGTCAGATTGGCGGCCAAGCCATAGGAAAGCGTTGCCAGCAACATCGCGACGATTGCCCAGCCGCTGCCGCCAGGCTTGAAATCGGCCTGGCCGGCGGCGAGCAGTAGGACGCCCGCGAAACCGACTGCCAGGCCGGTCTTGCGCCAGGCACCGAGTTGCTCACGGAACCAGAGGGCACCAATCAACGCGGTGAAGATCGGCACCGTGGCATTGAGAATCGAGGCCAGACCTGCAGTGATCGACAACATCGCCCAGGCTATCAGCACGAACGGTAGTGCCGATCCAAACAGGCCCATCACCGCGATGCCTGGTGCGTGCTCGCGCAGCACCCTGCCCTGCTGACGCAGCATCAGCAGAGGCACCAGAAACACCGCAGCAATCGCAACGCGCAGCCAGATCAGCGCTAGCGGCCCAAAAGCCGGCGCAGCGTAACGCATGAAGAGAAAGGAGCCTCCCCAAAGCGCTGCCAGCAGAATCAGATCGCCGAGATCACGCAGTCGCATTGGCTCGCAAGTCCCCGGACAACAACCAGCAACGCCAGAGCGAGATCGATCAGCCGCATGCGTTCAAGCCGAAAACCGGTCGACCGCCACGATTCAAGGATGCTCGTGTGTCGGGGGTGCCTGGAGAAGTCGTGGCCGTTAATGTGATTTTTCTAGAGCAAGGACTGCCCATTGTACCAGCGTTCCTCGGCGCCCGGCTCGGCAAGCGCCGTCAGGACGGCTGCTACCAGTTCATGCGGCGAAGCTGGCAAGTTGAGCTCGCGGTAGGCCTCTGCGGTGCCAAGCATCAGCGCCTCCGAGTGTAGGAGAAGGTAGAGGTTTTGAGGCAACTCAAGGGCAAGCATCTGACACTTTCGAACCGAGAGGGAGTGAGCCTTCCGACAAGTTGCCGGCCTGACTTCATAGATCGTACAGAGTTTGTTCTCAAGAAATGGACAGTCTTGCCTCTCCTGGCCCTGCACAGCACCGGCCTGTGCAAGGTGTGAGCGCAGCCTGTCGACAAGCGCAGAGAACTGCACGGGAGGAAGTACGCCGAGCATTTGCGATATGCGAAAGATTTCAGGCTCGGTCGCTTCAACGCGAACACGGCAGCAATAGGCACACCCTGCCCTGCACTCCGGTGTTGGCCCGGCCTTTGCAGCTCGCATGGCAACCATATCCACACCCCGATGCAGGTTGGCCACAAAGGCAATTGCGTGGGACGAGTTCGGAAGCTGACGAAGAGCGCGGACAGCCACGTCGCGAACTCGCTGAACAGACTCGAGAAGCGCATTTTTCTCTTCCTCGGTCAGCATGCCCATGGCACGTCGTGTGAGGTCTGTCATCGGGAGGCGGTGTTGTAAAAGCATGCGCACAGTATCACGGAGTCACGCCGAAGCATGCTCGAACCCTGGGATCACGTCTGTCCTTTTTTCGCCGCATCTGTTCGGCGAGGCTTAAATGCGGCGGCGAGTGTCCGCGCCAGAACATCTGGATCACGATCCTGAAGAACCGGCTAGCTGTCGGCATGGCCAGCAACTTTCTCGAAAAACGCGGGCACCCCTGGATGCGGTGTGCAGGTTTCTTGGAGCAGATCGGTCGGTGACCCGATTTGTACCGTTGCAGGCGGCTTTCACATTAACGGTCGTCAAGTGCGACTATCCGGCGCTGGCTGTCGTGCGGATATCGCCGCCGCAGGAACTCGAAAACCGATTCGACACTGACAACATAAATTCGGTCACTCCAGCGGTACTCACCGGGATGGTCGTCGAAAGCGATATTGGCCTTGAACATGCGGCCACCGAGGCGGGTCATGGGGGTCAGTTGCAGCAAAGTCGGCTGATAACCCTCCTGCTGCAGCCATCCCTGCGCTTCCGCACGCGTCACAACGTCGCCTTCGGGCGCCATGGCACCGGCCAGGGTTTCCAGACACCATTGGTTCGAGTTCTGATAGACCGTGTTGAACGGATACGCGACCGCGCTGTAGCGCTCCTCGTGAAAGCGTCGGAGCTGCACCGGCGAGGCGAGCACCTTCTCCAGACGCGCTTGCAACTCCGATGGCAAGAGCAGGATGGCGGCTTCGTAGGCAAACACGTCGTCCGCAAAGAAGTTGCCCATTCCCTGCACGTAAAGCCCGGCCTTGGCAGTGCCGCAATGGTTGAGACTATGCACGACAGACCACCGGCCCTCGGCATGGTCGCGCACGGCAAAAGCGAAATGCGAATAACGCAGCTTGTACCTGGAGAGATCCTGTCCGACCCGCGCGACCAGTGCGACGCGCACACCGGTACCATCGAGCAGGGCGACCACCTTCTGCGCCAAAGCAAGCCCCTGCGATATCGTGCCGGCAGCGGCAGCATTTTCCGCGCAGGCCGTGCCCGCGTGTCCGTGCAGCGCCCACGCCAGAAGCACGATGCCGGCGACAAGTCGCAGCGTTGCGGCCGGCAGCACGGTCATTTCAGCGCTTTGCTGTGAAGCAGAGCGTCGCTGCCCCTGGCAGGAATGTACGCGATCTGTTGTCCTTCGATCTGCAGCATGTGCCCATTGGGATCAGCCACCAATGCGGCCTTCTGCCCGGGCTTGATTCCCTTGCCTTCGATCGCCTGATCGGGGACACGAACCGTACACGCCTTCTGCGTACTCCGTTGTCGCACCTCGACATCGGTCATCCCGTTGCCGGCTGGTTTGACACTGGCAACTGCCGCGTCCATGAGAGACTGCATCGCCATGAGCGGCAGGGCGGAAGCCATGACGACCACCGAACCGGTCACCAGCACGCTCACCTCCGACGCCTCCGAAATGCCACGCGCGTGAACAGGCCCAACCGTGCCGAAGATGAGACTCATGCAGCAGCAAGAAAGAAACGATTTCATTCTCCACACCTCCGATGAAAGACCCATGGTCCCATGACCATGATCCTGGCAACTTGCAGAAAATCGAACCGCCACCACCAGTTTTGCGGACAGACTATACTGGCCAAGGCACTGGAAGCAAGCACCACCTGGCCATGCAGGCTTGTCGAGCAATCGGACAAGGAATATCAGGAATCCGAAGGTCATCTCCTGTCGACATCGATCGAGGGAAGACGCGTCAACGATAATGCACTTCGTACGCCGCCCAGTGCAAGGCTCGATTGATACCGAAGAACTTACCGCACTGTATATATGCGACCGGGGTTGTCCAGGGCGCTCCGATCGCCCCGGTGAATCTTCGCCTCCTTCGGCCACGGCGTGTTTCGCGAGGAGTGCAGACGGCTCGTCGGGCCTTTTGCGCAGCGCTTCCGGACGCGGAGCATCGGCCTGCTTGAGCGGCTTCTGCCAGGGGCAGACTCCTGCGGGCCAGGGATCTGCCCACGATGCGAATTGACCGCTTCAGGCCGTCTACACGCTCGATCCGGCATACTCGCATTCGTATGCCCGCTGATACTCGGTGATCATATGCTCGGCTCCGAATTCCGACTCGGCAACACGCCGCCCTTCGGCACCGAAGGTCTGCTGGCGTCCCTCGTCATCGAGCAACTGGTCGAGGGCATTGGCCAGGGCATCGGCATCTCCAGGCGGCACAAGGAGTCCGGTCTTGCCATGCGCTACGAGTGTATCGACCGCACCCACCCGAGTCGCAACGACTGGGAGGCCTGTAGCCATCGCTTCCATGATCGACGTGGGCCGCCCTTCCGAGAGGCTCGGAAGGACGAAGAGGTTCATCGCGCGCAGCCGATCTCGTACGTTGTGGACTTCACCCACGAAGGTGACGCAATCCGTGATCTCGAGGAGGAACGAGAGACGCTCAAGCGTCGCACGGTACGGGCCGTCACCGATAATCACGACGCGCAAGCCGCTTCGCCCTTTGCCGCGCAGCCGAGCCACGGCTTGCAGAAGGTATTCGTGCCCCTTGCGCTGGCTCAGCCGTGCCACGCATCCGATGACGCAGTCGGCCGTCCTCCTCCAATCGGGTACTTCGCGAGGGCGAAAGAATTGCGTATCGACACCACTATGGATGACGCGAAAGCGGTCGCGAGAGATGCCCGATGCGGCGGCGAAAGCGTCCGCCGTTGCTGATGACACCGCGAGCAACGTCGATGTCGAACGTGCAATCCATCGGTACACGAAGACCCGGATGGGTGCGATCGCACCGTTCCAGTCCAGCCCGTGGATGCTGAAAACGAGTCTGCCCGGCGCACCGGCGAGCTTCCATGCGAACCAAGCGTAGATCCAGGCAGTACAATTACGAACGTGCACGACATCGGGATGAAACGCCCGAATCCGTTCTGCCAAATCCCGCATGGCGGCGAGTTTCGAACGACGATTGTCGGCCTCGCATGACCAGACCGGTATCGTCTGCAGCAGCTCGCTGCCCAGGGCGCCCATGTATTCCAGGCATGCGACGCCCTGCCTGTGGCCACGCGCATGGAGACCCAAGGCAATCGTGTGCACGCCTTTTTCCACGCCGCCGACACCCATGCCGAGAATGATGTGCAGGATACTCGGCTGGACGAGTCCTGCGGAACCGCTGCTGTTCCTCATATCGGCAGCATGCCCGGGATACTATGTCGCCCGATAGCGCGCCAGACTCGGTGCATGCCGCATGATCCGGTCGCCGGCTTCGCAGTGGCAGTTCGGGCAGTCGAGCGCAAATGCCTTGCGTGCCGCATCGAAGTGCGCGGGGGTGAAGAGCAGGTCACGCAGACGATGTTCGTGGAGATTGCCGAGATTGAAGGTCACGTAGCACAGTTGCACCGTGCCATCTGGTCCGATCCAAATGAGTTCGGCGGCCGTACAGGGCACGCGCATGCCCGGCCCCAACAGCAGCCAGTCCGGCATCGATCGGATCATCTCGGGTGTTGAGCCGATGATGTCGGGGTGTACGGCCTTCAGGCGGAGCAGCTCCTCGATCACTTCATCGATGCGGGGGCGATCTTCCGGCCGGAAGTAGAGTTCCTGCTCCTGACCCTTCGTAAAATAGGGAAGGGAATAGTGGATCAGATCCACCTGAAAACGCGCGCCGTACTTCTGTGAGAACGCGAAAGCCTCGTGCAAGGTTTCCAGGTTGCACGTGTCCCGTCGGAATAGCCAGTTCAACTGCATCGAAATCTTGCCGTTGTACTTGTGGTGCACCGCGGCCAATCCTCGTTCGAAACGGGCGAAGTGTCCCGGACGCTGGACATAGCTGTCCATCTCCGCACCTGTCCCGTAGAACCCGACCGAAATGTCGCGCAGCCCTGCTTCGTAAAGGTCGTCGATCTTGTGTTCCAGCAACGAAGCGTTGGTTGTGACGAAGGGCGTGATCTTGAGTTTGCGGCAGTGCGCAACGATCGCAGGCAGATCGGGGTGCAGAAGGGGTTCACCTCCGTAAAGGCGAACACGGTGAATGCCGGCGTCCCGCGCATCGTCGAGCACCTCCCTGATCATGTCGAACGAGAGTTGCTCTCCGACCATGAAGTCGCGTTCATAGCAGCAGCCGAGGCAGCGCCAGTTGCAGTGACCCGTCAATGCCAGAAAGAGCCGTGCGGGGCGAGGTCTGATGATCGACGGAAAGACGCCGCCGAGCATGTGACGCTGCTGCTCGACCCAATTCTCGGCCTGGACGAGCGCCCGACGAACCTCGGGTTTGTCGTCCGTCAGCCGGCCGACGGCCTTGCGTGCCTTGTTTTTGAGTCTGTTGATAGTTTCGGTGATCATGGTCATCTCCTCAGTCCCTACCAAGCCCCAGAGACGGCTGCAGTTGACTTGACTCGACTCGAAGAGCTCGCTTATCCAGTGTAGCACCGCATCAAGAGCGCCGGAGCGAGATTCTGCGATCTGTCCATGATGTCCGGGGAACAAGCATCGGCTTCACTCACTCGGACCGATGCCCGTGCATTTGCTATGGTGATCAAGCCAGAATGTCGTCGAGCAAGAAGCCATTCGCCGTCGCGCACCCGGTCGACCGTGTGCTCTGCGAGCATTGCACAGACGGATGCATCTCTGGGCAGAGAGTCGTTTTCGACCGGTAGAACCGGCACTTACCGGCCTTCCTTCCTGAGCTTGGCCAGCAGGGCCTGGATTTCCTGGCGGCGACCACTGTCGGCCAGTTCACGACCGGGACGGGGCGGCGCTTTGAGCGCCTTTTCGAGATGCGTGAGCGCCTCGACGGTCTTGCCGCGCTCGGCAAGATACTCACCGTAAAAGAAGTTCGGGTCAATGCCGTCCGGGTTGATCGCCAGCGCCTTCTTGAAATACTCCTCGGCGCGTTCCTTGTCACCGAAGCCAACCGGCCAACCCGGCACCTTGGCGTACAGCGTCGCCAGACTTGTGTACGCCGAACCGTTGAGCGCCTTGTCATTCAGCTTGAGGGCTTCGTCCAGACGCTGGCGCGCTTCCTTGGCCAGCGACAGCGCGCCGAGGCCGCCCTTGGCGCCCGCCTCGCTGGATAGAACGATGCCCTCCCAGATCAGCGGCTCGGACATCTTCGGGTTGCCATCGACGACCTTTCTTGCCTGGACGGCCAGCGCACGATAGCTGTCGGCCTGCTGCTTCTCCGGCTGACGATACTTGATTTCCGCCCATTGCTCCTGAATCGGGCGGATCAGATCTTCCGGCGTCGACGCCAGCGCCAGGTTCGTGCAAACGAGGAAGAACGGCAGCGCGAGGAGCCGGCGAGCCTGACAACACATGTTCATTGGGTGAATCCTTTTACTGGAAGAATCAAGAGGAGGAGCCATGCTGTTTGATGATCGCCAGCTTGCCGGCCAGTCCACGATCGATGAGCGATGGCGCGACGCCGTTGAGCCAGGCGAACAGTCGTTCGGGAAAGCCGAAATGATGCTCGCCGTGACCGCGGCGCAGGGCACGGACGACTTGCCGGGCGACTTCTTCGGCGCTGTCGCTGTGGTTCTTCAGCGCACGGTTCAGCGCCTTGACGGCATCGCTGTTGAGTGGCGTGTCGATGGCGCGGGGCGCAAGATGGATGACCGCCACCAGCGAATCGGCCAGTTCCCGACGCAAAGCCTGGGAAAACCCGCGCAGCCCGGCCTTGGCCGCCGAGTAGGCGGCGAAACCGGGAAATGGCAGGCTACCGAAGGTCGACCCGATGTTGACGATCGCCGCTTGCGGCTGCGCCTTGAGCCACGGCAGCAGTGCCTGGGTGAGATGGATCGGCGCCTCGAGATTGGTCGCCAGAACCTGCTCGATGGTCGCCCAATCCTGATGCTCGAAGAGGCCAAAAGCGCCGATACCGGCGTTGTTGATCAACACGTTGATGTCGAACTCGCGTGCCGCACCGGCAAGCGCCGCAATGCCGTCCGGCCGGCCGAGGTCAGCGCAGATGCTGGCCGCACCTGGCCCCAGCGATGCGACCAGGGAACCAAGGCGACCGCTGTCGCGCCCGGCAAGCAGCAGCGCGGCACCGGCGTCGGTCAACTGCTGGGCGAGTTCCTGGCCGAGTCCGCCGCTGGCGCCCGTCAACAGAATGCGTGCATTTTCTAGTTGCATGACCGTTCCCCGACGCTTGACAGGGCTCGGAATACGTCCCCGTAGAGTTTGTAGAAGACCCGCGCACTGTGCACGACATCGTCCTGATCGGCGGGTGTCATCCTTTCGAGCAGCGCCGCCAGATGACGGGTGTGCTCCTGGTCCAGAGTGCCGTGAGAACGCAGATAGGTGAAAGCGGCATTGGGCAGCGCCAGCGCCTGCTGAATGCGGTCGGCTGCCTGCAAGGCCAGAGCCACGCTGGTCCCCTCAAGAACGAAGACCATCCCGAAGAACGCCGCTGGATTGCCACGACTGAGCAGGTCGTAGGCGTAAGCGATCATCACCTCGGCCGGAAGATCGGGCCGACTCATGCGCACGGCGGCGGCGTCACCACCGGCGGCAGTGATGTCGCTGAGGATCCATTCCTCGTGGCCAATTTCCTCGTCGATGTACTCGGCAACCGCTCGCCGCAGCCAGGACAAACGTTCGGGCAGGCGCCCACCGAGGGTCATCAGCAGGGGCGTCGTATGCCGGACGTGGTGATAGGCCTGTCCGAGGAAGGCAAGGTAGCTCTCCAGACGCACGCGGCCCTGCAGGCAATCGGCGATCACCGGCGCGGCCAGAAAATGCGCACGCTCCGCAGCCGTGGCGTCGATCAATTGTTCATGAAACGACATCGGCTGCTTCCCTCTCGCGATACAGCGCCGCCAACTCGGCAGCGTGGTGACTCAAAATTGCACTACGAATCGGACGGCCGTTACCGGTGGCCAGGCCATTGGTGGTGCTGAACGGCGCGGCGGCAAGCCAGCGCCCGATACGCGTGTAGTCCGGCAGCGCATTGTTGGCCCGCTGTACCGCAGCCTCAAGACTGGCGCGGTCGACCCCGGGCGATGCGACGAGCACGGCACTGAGCCAGGGTTTGCCGTCACCGGTGACGACCGCTTGCGCGATGGCCGGCTGCGCCAGCAGGATCGATTCGACCCACTCGGGCGCGATGTTGCGGCCCCAGGAAGTAATCAGGACATTCTTGCGCCGCCCCGACAAATGGAGATGGCCGTCAGCGCCGAAGCGACCCAGGTCTCCCGTGGCAAACTCTCGCACGGGCGCGATGATCCCGGCCTGCCCGGTTGAGCGATCACCGACATAGCCGAGAAAACCACGCCCCTCGACCCGAATTTCGCCATCGTCGATACGCACGGCGAGATGATCGAGCGGGCGTCCGACATTGATGCCGTCATCACCCGGGCGATTGAGGCTGACCACCGAGCCACACTCGGTCAGCCCGTAGCCCTCGTAAACCGGCAGACCCCATTCACGTGCCTGAAAAAGGAGATCCGGGGAGACCCGGGCACCACCGACGGCGACGTAGCTGAGTCCCGATGGCGCACGTTGTTGCGTGGTCGCCAGGAATATAGTCCAGGCCTTGAGCAACTCGGGAACAAGGATCAGACTGTCCGCAGCCGCTGCACAAACTGCACGCTGCAGCGCCGCCGGAGTGAACGCGGCCATACCGTGCCAGCCCAGGGAGGACAGATCGGGTAAACAGATCCGGGCGGCGCGCAGCAGTGGCGCGTAGATGCCCGCGCAGTTCTCGAGCAGCAAGGACAAGGGCAGGACTGCCAGATGAGTGCAAATCGGCAGATCAGCCAGTCGATTCACAAGCGCTCGGGCGGTAGCCATCAGGCCGGCAGCGCTCAGACAGACGCCTCTCGGTGCCCCCGTGCTACCCGAAGTGAAGGAAATCTTGGCGGTGCCGGCGGGCAGGAATACTGCCGACAACGATCGCTGCATCCAGGTTAGCCCGTTCCATTCGCCGCTGCTGACAAAACCGAGATCCAGTTCGGCAATACGTGCAGGCTGGTCGGTCAACAGCGTATCGGCTGCACTCTGCTCCAGGGCGTGCGCCAGTTGCGGCTGGCTGAAGAAACCGGGTAGCGGCAGATGAACGGCGCCGGCACGCAAGGCAGCGAGGTCGGCGATCGCCCACGCTGGCCCATTGTCGGCGAGGACGGCGAGGACGCGCGTGCCCGCCAGCCGCCCGGCCAGATCCTCGATCTCCAACCGCAACTCGGCAGCGCACCAGGTTTTTGTGACCCCCTGCAGGACGACCTCGTCGGGCGCCCGTTCGGCCAGAGCGGCAAACAGGATTCCGGCGCTCATGTGTGCTGGCCGATCCGCTCGATCGCCATGCGGATTCGCCCGGCGACAACGATCGGCTGCGAGTCGTAATAGTGGCCCCAGGCGCCGGCAGCATCACCGAGACGGGCAGGGTCGGCCGGGGCCAATGCCAGCAAGGGAAGGCCCAGGCGGGTAAAGATGCCGATCAGCTCACGCGTGGCGGTGAACACGACCCACTCGTAACCCAATCGGTCGAGGTGAGTTGCGAGGGCCAGAACCACCTGTATGGTGCCGCCGGCCTTTTCGGCAGCGAGATGGCCCACTTCGACGATGCGCTCACGACCAACTCGCTGGTCGGCCAGTTGCGCCATTGCCTCTTCAACAGGCTGGTCAAGGTAGCGCTCGAGAAACAACACTTCGCTACGAGCGGCGCGCCAGCCGGTGGCGGCCACGATCCGTTGCTGCTCCTCGATGAGCAGCAGATTGGGGGCAAACGACGATACCTGGGCGCCGTGGTGGCGCGCGAAGTTCATTCTGATGAAAGCTTCGGTTTCTCCGCGCCGCGGCGAATCGACGACACTGTGAGTGACGGTGAGCGGGCAGGAACGGTTTTGAAATATGTCGCGTTTTGCGGTCTGCATGGCAGATCCCCGGTAAGGAAGCGCGGCAGTTTATGAGCCGTTGCTTAACTTCCCCTTAATGGCCGCAGCAATTTGAGACACCACCGACTTTGAAAGTAGTGAAGGCCAAGACAGGATTAGCCTTGCCGGTCATGCTCGCGATGGCGCTTCGGTACATCCTGCGGTGCATGCTCACCAAATGTGCTCACTGGTCCAGACTCCCCGACCAGTCAGTGCTTGGCGCCACCAGGCAACTCCCGAGGAAGTGCTCTCAATTGGACGACAGAAATATGCCTAAGCCGGCGAAGCCGGAACCAAACAGGTCAAGGTTTTGGTCATAGCCTTAGCAAGTAATCGGAGGCGGCCATGACACAGATGCTGACGGATCGATATCACGACCGGCTTGCAGGAACGCTCTCCTGCTACGACCGGATCGTGATTACGGGGACGTTGCCCGGTGTGTGCTACGCGGCGGGGATGACGAGTTTTCTCAATGCCAGGCACATTCGAATTTTTGACTATCCGCGCTTTGCCGAGCCGCTGCGTGACCGCATTCGTGAAGCCGCACTGACTCTGGCGACCGCGCAGGGAGCGCGAATCGAGCACGTTGCCAAGGCGCAGATCCGCAAGGAAGACCTCGTTGCCGCGGTGCTCAAGGAGCGTGGGGATCATCCAGGACTGGTGCATGTGCTCTCCGCCATGGAAGCCTGCGACGCCTACGAACCCTGGCACGACAAGCAAAGTCACCAAACCTTTCTGCGCCACACCTCGGGCAAGTGCCTGCACTACTATTTCTACTGGATGGACGAAACCCTCGGACTCATCTACCTGCGCGTGCCGACGTGGAGTCCATTCCGGCTGCAGTTCTACTGCAATGGCCACAGTCGGTTGGCACACTCGCTGACAACGGCAGGTATCGACTACGCGATGGCGGACAATGCTTTCATCCGTATCGCCGATTGGGAGCGGGCTCAGCAACTCGCGGACGCCTTCTCGCCGGACACCCTGCACGCTCTCCTGGACCGCTACGCCGAGCAGTGCTGCCCGATCCTCGAGGTCTTTGGACAGTCCTATCACTGGAGCCTGATGCAGGTGGAGTACTCGACCGATCTGCTGTTCCGCTCCGATACGATCCTGAAGTCGCTCTACGAGGAACTCTCCCGGCAGGCGATCTTCTCGGTCAAGGCAGACCAGGTCGCCAACTTCCTGGGCAAGAAGATCACACCGCAACTGGCGCAGGAACTCGGCAGCCGCTTCACGACGCGCATCGAGGGCACTTGCATCAAGCACCATTTTGGCAAAGTATCGGTCAAGATGTACGACAAGTTCAACCGCGTGCTGCGTCTGGAGACCACGACCAATAACGTTTCCTTCTTCAAGCACCACCGTAAGGTGGAACATCGGGATGGTCACGACTCGCGCGAGATCGCCCCCCTCCGAAAGACCATCTACAGCCTCATCGATTTGCGCGAGATCCTGCTCGGGTGTAATCGCCGCTATCTCGAATATCTCTCCGCACTGGACGACTTCTCCGCCGGCGATCGCAACCTGCATCGACTGACCAGCCCCCAAATCGTCAATGGCCATAGCCTCAAGGGCTTCAACTTCTTCGACGCCACTCAGCAAGCCCTGCTGCGCGCGCTTCAGCGTCCCGAATTCAACATCCGTGGTATCCGCCGTGCCGACCTCGCTCCCTTCTTGCGCCAGATCTCGCCGGCCAGCATCACGCGCTATCTTTGGCGCCTGCGCCAGTTCGGTCTCATCAAGAAGGTCGTTCATGGCTATCGCTATTACCTTACCCGCCTTGGCCGCTCTACCATCGCCGCCGCTTGTCGAATCACGGAAGAAAGCATCGTTCCGGCACTCGCCCACGCGACCCCTTGACAGAATCTGCTCACGAAATGTAAAGACCTGAGTCATAAGAGACTAATCAAATACGTGCCGAATAAGTCTTTCACTATCAATGACATGTCCATGGGGTGATCACGGTGACCTGAATGTAACCATTCAGGGAGTCCTCTTCATTGCATAGCTGTGCAACGGCGGCCAGGAGATACGGAAGGGAAAGGGGCGTGCCAGCCTGGGGAGAGGTCGGGCTGAGGGATGGTGCTGCGCATCCTGGCCACCAGAGCGTCGAGCAGGTTTTGCCTCTGCTTGGCCACGGTGACCAGATCGGTCTGGAGGGTGGGGAAGCATTCCGCCCTGAGCAATGTACGGAAGCCGCCGTTTTCCTTCCGACGGGTCTTCCCTCGCAGCTCTTTAAGTGCTTGAAAACATTAGTTCCATTACATGCCTACAAATGATCCAAGTGTTTGAAATTAGGTGATTTCCTCATTTTTCTATACCTTTGTGTGCGATACTTAGAGTAGATTCTGAGTGGAGGGATGTTAGGGATGAAGCTCGGTACTGATGAAGGAAGTCACGTTCGTCTCGAGGCCAGTCACCTGGAAGATATCCAACTTGCTTCGAGCAAGATGACGGGTGCGGACCGCCGGGCGTTTCAGGCGGAGATGGCGTTGAAGTACTGTGGCGGCAATCCTCGACGCGCGGAGGACGTCTTCGGATGGAGCCGGAAGGCGGCGCAGCTTGGCTTGCACGAGAAGCGTAGCGGGATGGTTTGTTTGGGGCATCACCAGTTCTGCTGCGGAGCCAAATTGTGGGAAGAGAAGCACCCGGAGGTGGCACAGGCCCTCTGGGCAGTGGCACGCAGCCATTCCCAACAGGATCCGACCTTTCGCCCGACGCTGTCGTTCACCCGCTTGACGGCCGAGGAAGCGATCAAGCAGTTGCGGGCGCAAGGATTTGCCGAGGACGTGCTGCCCTCCAGGAGCTGCATGTCGGAAGTGTTGAACCGTAATGGGTACCGGCTGCGTCCGGTGATCAAGGCCAAACCCCAAAAAAAGTCCCCGAAACCGACGCCATCTTTACCAACATCCAGCGACAGGACCGGGCTTGCGAAGGCAAAGCCGTGATGCGCTTGAGCATCGACTGCAAGGCGACGGTGAAGATTGGCGAGTACTCGCGAGGCGGCCAGACGCGGGGCGACCCTAAAGCGGCCGACCACGATATGGGATGCGAGGAAAAACACCCCCCGTTTGGCGTGGTCAACGAAGACAGCGGACAACTGCACCTGTCCTTCGGAAGCTCGGCCAAGACCAGCGATTTCCTCGTCGACAGCCTCTACGCCTGGTGGAAGTGTCAATCGCCGGAGGAGCAGGCTCGTGTCACGGACCTGCAGATCAAGACCGATAACGGGCCGGAGAGCAGCGGCCGACGCACCCAATTCCTCAAGCGAATGGTCGAGTTTGCCGATCACACCGGCAAGTCCATCCACCTTCTGTACTATCCGCCCTACCACAGCAAATACAATCCCGTCGAGCGTTGCTGGGGAATCCTCGAAAAGCACTGGAACGGCGCCAAACTGACCGATACGCAAACGATGCTCGAGTGGGCCAAGAGCATGACCTGGAAAGGGCTTCATCCCATCGTCGAGTTGAGCCGCACAGCCTATCAGAAAGGAGTTTCCCTCGGCAAAGACGCCATGCAAGCTGTCGAATCCAGACTGGAACGAAACCCGCTTCTACCCAAGTGGGACATCTTGATCCGACCGGCTTGCTTGGTATAAGGATTTGCGGAGATCACCTTATTAGAGCGAACGGGGGGAAGATCCGTCCGATGACCATCGGCATGCGCACAGTGCGCTTCGCCAGGTTGTTCGTCAAGGGCAAAGCAGGATTGTGCGGGAATTGCAGCACCTGGTCGGCTTGCCGCTGAAGCTGGTTGAGCGGGTTCTGGGCCGGAGTCCCTGCTGGCCACCTCGCTTACCTCTGCCCGGTTTGCCGCCAGGGGCTGGAGCGGGTGTCTTGTTCAGACCGTCGCGGGAGGGTGACAAGCGGAACCTAAGGCCATCACGCCACATCTCGACTCTACAATAATACAGCCAAGCCATTGTTTGTGCGCAACTCCCCGGTTCAGAATTGGAAGCATGGGTGTTCTATGAATCGTCCGTCTGCGCTTAAACGCGGAAGCGGGAAACCATTGCTTCCATGCCGTGCGCGGTGCTCGCCATCGATTCGGCTGCACGTGAGGTATCATGGGCGATGGCGCTGGCTTCCTCGGCCTGCGTCGCGATGTCCTCGATCTTCTTCGCCGCTTCGGTTGAGGCAGCCGACTGCTCGCGCAGGGCTCCGTCGACGTCGCCGACCAGTTTGGCGACACGCTGAGCCATCTCACGCAAGCGGGCGATCGCATCGCCTGCCTGGCCGGCGAAGGAGACGCTGCTGTCGACCAGTTCGACGCCACGCCCGACGCCGGTCACGACTTCACCTGTCGAACGTTGGATGGCACCGACCATCTGCGAGATTTCTCCCGTAGAATGCGCGGTCCGCTCAGAGAGCTTGCGCACTTCGTCGGCAACGACGGCAAAACCGCGCCCGGCTTCACCGGCACGGGCGGCCTCGATCGCGGCATTGAGTGCGAGCAGATTGGTCTGGTCGGCAATATCCTTGATCACCGAGACGATGTCCGAGATTTTTTCGCTGTCGTTCTTCAACTTCGCGATCTGGTCGGTTGCCGTGCGTACGACGTTGGCAACCTCGCCGATCTGCTGAACCAGTTGTTCGATCGCCGCATGGCCTTCTCTAGCCTGGGCATCGGAATCCTGCGCAACACGCGCCGCTTCGCCGGTGTTGTCAGCAACGATGTTGATCGAAACGGTCAGCTCCTTGACATTGGCAGCGATCGCCGATGCGGTGGAGCTCTGGATCGAGGCTGAGGTGTCCATCTGGCTGACGGCTTCGTTGAGCTGTTTCGAGGATTCTAGGATGTTGCGCGCGCTGTCGGTCGTTTCTCGCATGGCGGTACGCAGCGCTGCCTGCATTTCGGCCATGGCGCGGATCAGCTTTCCGATTTCATCCTCGCTGCCAGAGGGCAGCTGTGCGGTCAGGTCACCCTTGGCGATCTGGCGAGCGGCATCCACGGTCGCGGCGAGGCGCGCCGACATGCGGGCAGTGATCAGGAAAGTGCAGATCAAGGCAAGGACAATGCCGGAGACAAGAGCGGCCATGCCGCCACTCGTTGCTGCTTTAACGTCACTGGCTGCCATGGCGGCCGATTTGTCCGATCCTTCGCGATTGATCTTCTGTAGCAGGTCTGTCTGGTCTCGCATGTGGTCGGCGGCCTTCACCCAAGTTGTTTTGCGCAGTTGCTGGGCTTCGTCATGCTTTCCCGCCTTGGCCAGAGAGATGGCCTCCAGTACGTTCGCCTTGTAATCTGCAGCTGCCTTGACGGCCAGCTGCAATACCTTGCGCTCTTCGTCGCTGCTCGTCAGCGGCTCGTATTTCTTCAATGCCTCCGCCAGTTTTCCGTCCAGATCGCCCAGGGATTTCTCGATCTTCTCTCGCTCGGCGTCGGAGCTCGATAGCAGGTATTCCAAGCTGCGTACGCGGTAGCGTAGCCGCAACTGGCTGATTTCAGCTGCGGCCTGAACGGAGGGTAGCCAGTTCCTCGCAATCTCCTCGGTATCGCGGCCGACCGCCTTGACCTGGATGATGCAAAAGATGATCGCAGCGACGAGAACGCCACCGCTGACGAGGAAATTCAGGATGAGCTTGGCACGCAGGCTCATGTTGTCGAACCAGTTCATGAGAATCCCCTTACGCTCGTCTATTCGTTTTGTATTGGGCAAAATAATCGTCAATCATAGACCCGCGGGGAGTGGGGTACAAGCAGTGGCCCTCAGCGCAATTGCATGAATGCCAAAGTCGTTGCCTCTCGCGAATGGAGGTTTGCCCGCACTCAACCAATTGCGAAGGGTGCTGTTCACAACCTGATGAATTGTGTATATCTCTGTTTTTATTTAATTTCATTCAAGGCAGAGATTCGGTTCGGCTGTCAATGTGTGGGTTGGAGTGCGCTATCCGAGACAGGCGGAATTGCTCGTGATTGTCGTTTGCGCGGTTCTGTGTTGTCTTCTGGTTCTTGTATAGGATTCATGCATTTGCCCTGTGGGTACGGGTGTCACGGTGATGGGTCCACCTGTTTCCATCTTGAATAGCAATGTGCCGCCGGCTGGATCGTAGCCAAAGACTTCTTAGCGGTCAGCACCCGTCGTCGGTGCCCAGCAAATCATTCATCCCCTCGGGTTAAGGGCCAGAGCGCTGAGCGTACAAGCAGAGCGGTCGTCGATCAGGAAACGATGCCCACGGCTCGGCGTTTGCGCCGACGAAGTCCCCTCCGGGCATTGGCTCGTCACAGTTGCTTCGACGCGAACGGAACTGTCGCTCAGCGCCTGTGGTAGCACGAAACGCGTGCCCTTAGGGTACCGATCGTCGCGAAAGTACGGCTCTCTGGTTCGCGGCTGATGAGTTGGAGACGATAGATTGTGAAATCTGATACCGCCACGTGCATCCTGCAGGCACTCATAGGCAACACTGGCGTCACTTGCGGAACATGTGCTCATGCTGAAGATACTGTTTGGTTGTGGTCCGTTGACGGCCCGTCATATCATGAAAGCTTGCCGTCGGGCGGCGAGGCTGACGAGCATGCTGCGATCATCATAAATAACAATTAGCTATTGGATTAATACTTATAATCAATTTGATCAATCGAGAAGTTCTGCATAGAATGTGTTCGTCAGGTTCCCGAGCAACCCGCCTCGGCTTCCCGAAAAACATAGGACGACTCTGCCCACGGGCATCGAGCAGGAAGAGCATCCGCACGGAAAGAGGTCGAACTTGTTCCCCTCAACGCCTTCAACCCAGGAGAAACGACGATGAACGCCAAGAAAACCCAAGCCCCTTTGATCAATATCGGCATAAGTGCCAGTGAGCGTGCAAAGATTGCCCAGGGCTTGTCCGCCCTGCTGGCCGACAGTTACACGCTCTACCTGATGACTCACAACTTCCACTGGAACGTTACGGGACCCATGTTCAATACCTTGCACCTGATGTTCATGGGCCAGTACACGGAACAGTGGAACGCACTCGACGTCATTGCCGAGAGGATTCGCGCACTCGGCCATCCCGCTCCCGGCACCTACAAGGAGTTCAGCAGGATGAGCTCGATCAGGGAGGTGGAAGGGACGCCCAAGGCAACGGAGATGATTCGGCACCTGGTTGACGCCCAGGAAGCCACGGCCCGAACCGCACGCGAGTTGTTCCCGGTGGTGAATGCCGCGAACGACCAGCCCACCGCCGATCTGCTCACCCAGCGTCTGGAAGTGCATGAAAAGACCGCCTGGATGCTCCGCAGCCTGCTCGAAGAGTAGGTGCCTGAACCGGAGATCGGTGTCAGCGACTCACGAACAGGAATTGACCTCAAGTGCCGGAACCTGGCTTTCAGTTGTCCAGCGCAGGGGAAATCTTGCTCGCATCATCCGGTATCAGGCAGCGGTTTGCGCATGCGCATCCTCTCGCGAAAATCGATCGAGATAAAGGTAGATCACCGGCGTCAGATAGAGCGTCAGGAACTGTGAGAGCAGCAGGCCGCCGACCACCGCCAGACCGAGAGGTCGCCGGACCTCGGCGCCGGCACCGAGACCGAGAGCGATCGGCAGTGTTCCGACCAGCGCCGCCATGGTGGTCATCATGATTGGCCGGAAGCGGATCAGGCAGGCTTCGAAGATTGCGTCGCGCGCGGCCATTCCCGCTTGCCGTTGCTGCGCCAGCGCAAAGTCGATCATCATGATGGCGTTCTTCTTGACGATGCCGATCAGCATGATGACGCCGACGAAGGCGTAGAGACTGAGATCGACGCCAAACAGCAGCAGTGTCAACAGCGCGCCCAGGCCCGCCGAGGGCAGCCCCGAAAGAATCGTCAGGGGGTGAATGAAACTCTCGTAGAGGATGCCGAGCACCAGGTACACCACCAGAATCGCCACCAGCAGCAGGATGCCGAGTCCCTGCTGTGAGGACTGGAAGGCCTGTGCGGTGCCTTGCAGGCTGGTGTTTAGCGAGACCGGGATGCGCAGTTGCTGTTCTAGCCCCTTGATCCGGTCTACCGCTTCGCCCAGCGATACCCCTGGCAACAGGTTGAACGACAAAGTGACCGACGGTAACTGCCCCTGATGGTTGACGGTCAGCGCCTGCGTCTTGCGACTGAAGCGCGCCACAGTGTCCAGCGGGATGAGTTTGCCGTTGCTGCTGCGCACGTAGAGGCGTGACAGTGCTGCCGGATCGGCCTGGTATTCTGGGGCGACTTCGAGTATCACCTGGTACTGATTGGTCGCGCCGTAGATCGTAGACACTTGTCGTGCGCTGAATGCGCTCTGCAAGGCATCTTCCACCTGCCCATAACTGAGACCGAGCGTCGCCAGCTTGTCGCGGTCGATGTCCAGCGCCAGCACCGGGCTGAGATGGTTGAGGTTGTTGGTGACATCGACGAATCCGGGCAACTGGCGGAGACGTTCGGTCAAGGTGGCGGTCCATTGGTATAGCTCGCCGAGGTCGGTGTCCTGCAGGGTGTACTGATACTGCGCGGCGGTGAGCTGGCCGCCGATGCGGATGACTGGCGGATTCTGCATGTACGCCTTGATTCCCGGCACTTCGGCGAGTTTGGGGCGCAGGCGCTGAATGATCTGGTCTGGCGATGAGCGACGTTCCGATCGGGGTTTGAGGATCATGAAAATGGTGCCGGTATTGGCCGTCGGGCGAATGCCGCCGGCACCCACGGCGGACATGAACGAGCGGATGTCGGGTTCCTGCGCGACGATTTCGGCGAGCGCGCGTTGATGTTTCACCATAGAAGCGAAGGACACGTCCTGGGCACCTTCAGTAAAGGCAACGATCTGACCCGAGTCACCGCTCGGCAGGAAGTCCTTGGACACCACGGTGAACAAATGGCCGGTAAGCAGCAGGGTGGCAAAGAAAACCGCCAGCACGCTGCGTGGGTGCGCCATCGCCAGCTTGAGGGTCCGCTCGTAGCCCGCGAGCAGGGCAACAAAAAAACGCTCGAAGATCTGGAACAGACGGCCATGCGTATCAGGCTCGGCGTGTTGGATGTAGCGGCTGCAGAGCATCGGGGTCAGGGTCAGCGACACGAAACCGGAGACCAGGATGGCGACGCAGATGGTGACTGCGAATTCGTGCAGCAGGCGACCGACGATGCCGCTCATGAAGAGTACCGGAATGAACACGGCAATCAGCGAGAGGGTCATCGAAAGGATCGTGAAGCCGATCTCGCGGGCACCCTGGATCGCCGCCTCGAACGGTGTTTCGCCTTGTTCGACGTGGCGGACGATATTCTCCAGCATCACGATCGCATCATCGACGACGAAGCCGACACTCAGAGTCAGCGCCAGCAGCGAGAGATTGTCGAGGCTGTAACCGAGGACCGCCATCGCCCCGAAGGTCCCGACCACCGAAATCGGCAGCGCCAGCGCCGGAATCAGCGTCGCCGAGAGGTTTCTCAGGAACAGCAGGATCACCAGGATCACCAGGAAGCCAGCCAGGATCAGGGTGAACTGGACGTCGTCGATCGCGTCACGGATCGAGACGCTGCGGTCGAAAAGCACTCTCATCTCGATCGCCGCCGGCAGCTTGGACTGGAACGATGGCAAGATACGCTTGATGGCATCGACCGTCTCGATGGTATTGGCGCCTGGCTGGCGCTGAATCGCCAGGACGATGGCACGCTTGTCGACGTTCCAGCTGGCAATCTTGTTGTTCTCGACGCTGTCGATTGGAGTAGCGACTTCCTCGAGCCGCACCGGCGCGCCATTTCGCCAGGCAACGATCAGTGGGCGGTAGGCCGCGGCGCTGGAAAGCTGTCCGCCATCCTTGATGGCAAAGGTCTGGCGGCTGCCATCGAGCTGGCCGATCGGCTGGTTGACGTTGTTCTGGGCAAGCGCCTGTTGCAGTTCGTCGAGGCCGACTCCCCAGCTGGCGAGCTGGTCGGGGTTGGCCTGCACGCGCACGGCGAATTTCTGCGATCCGAATATCAGTACCTGGGCAACACCGGGGATCGTCGACAGACGCTGCGCAAGCTGGGTTTCCGCGTATTCGTTCACCAGCGATAGCGGCAGTGTCGGTGACAGCAGGGTGATGTAGAAGACCGGGGAGTCGGCCGGGTTGACCTTGCGGAAGGACGGTGGCGCCGGCATGTTCGGCGGCAACTTGCGCAAGGCGGCGGAGATCGCCGATTGCACATCCTGCGCGGCGGCATCGATATTGCGTTCAAGCGAGAACTGCAGGGTGATCGAGGTCGATCCCTGGGCACTCGTCGAAGTCATCGAATCGAGCCCGGCGATGGTCGAGAATTGCCCTTCCAGGGGCGTGGCGACTGCCGCTGCCATGGTTTCCGGGGAGGCGCCGGGAAGATTGGCGGTCACGGCAATGGTCGGGAAATCGACTGTCGGCAATTCGGCAACCGGCAGGGCACGATAGCCGATCAAGCCGAAAATGAGGAACGCCGCCATCAGCAGCGTGGTCATGACCGGGCGGCGAATGCAGAGTTCAGGCAGATTCATTTGGCGCTGCCGCCCGGCTGCGTGGCCGGCACTGGCGTGGCGGCAGTTTGGGCGGTGGTGCTGGTCACTGCCGGCTGTACGGGTTTCACCTGCACCAGCGATCCGGGGGCCAGTCTGAGCTGGCCGTCGATGACAACCATGTCATCGCTGGCAACGCCCTTGCCGATCGCCGAAAGGCCATGGTAGCTGGCCGACACTTCGATCTTCCTGGGTTCCACGGTGTTGTCCGGCCGGACGACAAACAGGAAGTTGCCGTCCGGCCCCTGCTGCACGGCTTCCGTGGGAACGACCACGGCGTTGCTCAGGGTGGCGAGAGAGAGGCTGACCTGAAGAAATTGTCCGGGAGTCAGTTGTTCATCCCGATTTTCCAGCAGGGCCTTCATCTGGATGGTGCCGGTGCTGGCATCGACGGTGTTGTCGAGAAACCTCACCGTTGCCGCGAAACGCGGCTCCCGGTCACCGGGAATCGTCACGCTGGCGGGCATGTCGCCGCGTGCCATGGCCTCTCGCACGCGCGGCAGATGCTTCTCGGGGATCGAAAAAGTCACGTAGAGCGGCCGCATGCGATTGACCACAGCCAGCACCGTTTCATTCATCTTGACCGCTGAGCCGGGAAACACCAGGCGCGCGCCGACCACGCCCGCAAATGGAGCACGGATGCTGGTGTAGGCGAGTTGGCGCCTGGCCAGTTCCAGAGCGGCCTGGTCAGCCTTCACCGTCGCGGCGGCTGCAGTTTCGCCGGTGCGCAGTTCGTTGACCTTTTCCTCGGATACGAAGCCGCGTCCCTGCAGGGCCAGATAGCGCTGCACGTCGGCCCTGGCCTTGGCGAGCTGGGCTTCGCTCCGGGCGAGATTGGCCTGCGCCAGCAGCCACCGCGACTCGAAGTCGCCAGGGTCAAGCCGGACCAGAACCTCGCCCTGTCGGACATGTTGCCCTGCGCTGTAGTCCGCCGCCAGAACCTGCCCGTCCAGCCGTGCCTTCAAGGTCACGCTTTCGTACGCTTCAGCGCGACCCACCACCTCCAGCAGAATGGGAATATCGCCGAGCGTCGCCCTGGCCACGGTCACCGGCACCGGCGACGCAGTCCTGGTGGCTGTGCTGGCGGTGCTCTGACGAATGCTCTGATACCAGTATCCTGTACCAGCAAGGCTGGCCGCGATCACGGCCAGCAACAGCATCTTGGATCTTGTCATTTGGCGTTACCATAACAGTCGGAAACAGGACGAGGAGAGCGAGAAATCGGGGAAAGGTTGTACTCCGAACATCCTGCCGAGGTCAAGTCAGCCAACGGTCATGACCTTTTCCCTCTCCCCCGACCCCTCCTCCGCAAGTGGGGAGGGGAGAGTCGTGAGTCGCTGGCGCGACTTTCACATTAAGTATTCTCGAACGGGCAATGCATGCGAGTCCTGCAGCTGTGGTCCTTCTCCTGGCGAATGTTCCGGCGCGACGTACGCGGCGGGGAGTTGCGCCTCCTGGCTGCGGCTCTGGCGGTTGCCGTGGCCGCCCTGACGGCGGTGGGATTTTTTGCTGACCGCGTGCGCCAGGCGCTCGACCGCGAGTCTCACCAGTTGCTCGGCGCCGATCTGTTGCTGACTGCCGATCATCCGTGGCCGCGGGCCCTGGTCGAAGAGGCACGCGCAAGCGGCCTGCAGGTGGTCGAGACACGCACCTTCCCGAGCATGGTGACACGCGGCGAGAGTGACGGGCTGCGTGCGCAGCTTGCCGAGATCAAGGCGGTCGGTGCCGCTTATCCGCTGCGCGGCATCCTTCGCATCGCACCGGCGCTCAATGTTCCGGATGCGCCGGCGCGTGGTGTACCGTCTGCCGGAACGATCTGGATCGACGAGCGTCTGGCCTCGGCGCTGGACGCGCATGTCGGCGACCTGATCGTCGTCGGGCAAAGTGCTTTGCGCCTCGATGCCATACTGACTCTGGAGCCGGATCGCGGCATCAACTTCTTCAGTGTCGCGCCGCGCCTGTTGATGAACCTCGACGATCTGCCGGCGACTGCCCTGCTGCAGGTCGGTAGCCGCGTCGGCTACCGTCTGTTGCTGGCCGGCGACCTGTCGCTGGTGAAACGTTTCCAGCGCGACCTCAAGCCACGCCTGACGCGTGGGCAGCGTATCGAGGACCCGCAGAACGGCCGCCCGGAGATCCGTACCGCGCTCGAGCGGGCGCAGAAATTCCTCGGTCTTTCGGCGCTGCTGACGGTGGTGCTGGCAGCGGTGGCGGTGGCCCTGGCGTCGCGACGCTACGGTCAACGCCATCTCGACCCTTGCGCCGTGATGCGCTGCCTCGGCGCGACACAATCCTTGCTGTTGCGCCTGTACCTGGGCCAGTTTGCCGTGCTCGGCGTATTCGCGGCGAGCATTGGCTGCGCGCTCGGCTACCTCGCCCATTTCGCCTTGCATGCCTGGCTCGCACAGTTGCTGGCGACGCCACTGCCGCCGCCAGGCCTGCTGCCGGCCGTGCAGGGGGTGGCGGTCGGCCTGCTGCTGCTCTTCGGTTTTGCCGTGCCGCCCTTGCTGCAACTCAAGAAGGTGTCGACGCTGCGTGTTCTGCGCCGCGAACTGGGCAATCCGCGCAGTGGTCTGCTCGGCGGCTATCTGCTAGGCTTCCTGGCACTGGCTGGCCTGATGTTCTGGGTGGCCGGCGAAGTCGAGCTGGGTGCCTATGTGATTGGCGGCTTCAGCGCCGCGCTGATCGTCTTTGCTCTGATTGCCCGCCTGGCTGTCCGACTGGCCGCCGCGCTGCGTGGGAGTGGTCGATCCGCCGGCGCGGGCGGAATCGGCTGGCGTTACGGGCTGGCGAGCCTGGAGCGGCGAGCGGGCACCAGTGTCGTCCAGATCGTCGCACTGGCACTCGGCCTGATGGCGCTGTTGCTGCTGACCGTGACGCGCAGCGAGTTGCTCGACGCCTGGCGGCGGAGCGTTCCCCCCGACGCGCCGAACCGCTTTGTCGTCAATATCCAGCCCGACCAGGTCAAACCGGTACACGCGCTGCTGCGGGCGCAGGGCCTGGCGGCCGAGCTGGCACCGATGGTGCGCGGACGATTGACGCGCATCAACGGCGTCGAAGTCAGTGCCGAAAGTTACACGGACGATCGCGCGCAGCGCCTGATCGACCGTGAGTTCAATCTGTCGATGCGCGCCGATCTGCCGGAAGGCAACCGACTCAGTGGCGGGCGCTGGTTTTCTCCCGCCGAAGTCGCCGGCCGGGAGGGTGAAGCGGCAGCATCGGTAGAGGATGGACTGGCGAAAACACTCGGACTGTCCGTAGGCGATCGCATCGATTTCGTCGTTGCCGGCGAAAAGGTCAGCATGACGGTGATTGGATTGCGCAAGGTCAACTGGGACACCATGCGCGCCAATTTCTTTGTCCTGACGCCGCCGCCGGTTCTGCAGGGCTACCCGGCAAGCTGGATTACCAGTATATATCTTCCCCCGGAGAAGGCGGAATTCGTCAATCGACTGATTCGCGAATTTCCCAACCTCACGGTCATCGACGTTGCCGCGATTCTGCGCCAGTTGCAATCGATCATGGATCAGGTAGCGCGGGCGGTGCAATTCGTATTTCTGTTCACGCTGGCTGCCGGGGTCATCGTGCTCTACGCGGCGCTGGCTTCTGCGGCTGAAGAGCGGCGCTACGAGCTGGCGGTGATGCGCGCCCTCGGGGCGCGTCGGGAACAGCTCAGGCGGGCCTTGCTGGCCGAGTTTGCCGCGATTGGTGGACTTTCCGGGCTGATTGCCGCGCTTGGAGCCATCGCTGTCGGCCAGTTTCTGGCGCGCCAGGTGTTTCGCTTCGAAGTAGCGGTGGATCTGTGGCTGTTGCCGGCAGCGATCTGCGCTGGCGCCTTGCTGGTCAGCGCCGCCGGCTGGTTTGCCGCCACCAGATTGCTGCAGAGCGCACCACTGGAAGCGCTGCGCAGCGGCAGCGCGTGACCTCTGCTGACGATCCAGAAACATCGCCGCGGAATGTTCAACCCCTTTGGTAGAATGTCTTGTTACCCCAGTCCCGGTTGCGCCCAACCCAATGACCCGCAAGATGCTGCTCAGCTTTGCCCTGCCGTACGCCAACAGCGCGATCCCCCTGGATCACCTGGCCGAGTATATGCAAGCCCACATCCGGATACATTTCCGGAAGATGAGCGCTCAGAAGCCGGTTCGCCTATCACTCGGCAGCCGGCAGGTGCTTGCCGGCATCCAGGCGACTGATGATCCGACCGCGCTCGTTGCAGCATGAACATGCGCCCGCGCTCACGCATGCGGGTTACGCCGAAGGTGCTGTTCTACGCGCTGCTCGACGTTGCTGGCATGCTGGTTCTCGCGAGTGGCGCGATGTGGCTTGCGCGGGGTCAGACGCTGTTCATTCCCGATTTTCCGACCAGCACGCCAAGCGCAGTGCTTTCCGTCATCGTCGGCATCGCCTTGATGGTCTGGGCTGTCGCCGGCATCCTGCGCGAGCTGATCGCACGGCCGACGGACCAGCGCGCAGTTGCCGATCGCGAGTGACGCGGCTGGTGACACCCCGGTAGCCGGAGTCACGCCAGGTGCGCAGTCGGTCCGGAAGCCGGTTGATCAGGAGTTCGCCCTGCTCGGCCTGGAAATCGTTCAGGTCGAACATGCTGCCCTGGTTCTGCAGGCCGATCGGCACCTGCGGCACGTCCGACCTGAAGAGGTGGCGGCCGAGCGCATGTCCCGGCAAGTCCAGGTTGCCTGGGAGTCGGTAGCGTAGTGACGGGCCGGCCCGCCGTAAGAGGGAGTTCAGAAGGGGATTGTCGGCAGACGCCACGGACGGTGACACCGGTTGCGGGGTGAGCGCATTCTTAGCTCCCCCAGATAAATTCTCAGATCTTCAGAGACTCCTAGCCTCGAAAAGTGTGCATCGAAACGCGGAACACTTTTTGCTGACCGCTTAACAGTCCCGCCTACGGACAAGCTTCCTGCAGCAGCGCGGAAGGCAGCGTGATGCTCCGGAGAACTGCTCCAGATTCGCCCGTACAGCCCCCGGAGCGCTCCCGCAGGGAAGGCGAAAACCTTAGCGTTGACAATACGTTGTAGTGTATAGCAAAGTGCGTGCCACTGGCAATGGCATACCTGCCCGACAGCCATGTACCCCTTCCCGTCACACTCCATCATTCATCTCCAAGAGGCTCCAACAATGAAAATCAAGACGCTTCTCTGCAGTGGATTCGCCGCTGTCTGTACGGTCATGGCAGTTCAGGTGGTCATCGCTTACTGGCAGCTCAACCTGATCAACAAGGCGGTCGACAATATCGTCCGGGCGAGTCGCAACGAGTCAATGTCGCGTGAAATTGCCGAGCGAGTTAACGGCATGCGGCGTTATGAACTCGGGGCATTGGTCACCGCCGATGAACGCGACCAGCAACTGGAGCGTGCGACCAAGGCCGGCAAGGAAAACACCCAGTTGGCGGAAGAACTCGAGAAGTATCAGCGCAACCCCGAAACCCGGCAGATTGCGGCCAACATGCGCACGCTGAATGAGCGCTACGTGCGCAGCCACGAGCAGGCGGTTGCGTTCGGCAAGGAAGGAAGTCTCGATGCAATGCGCGATCTGATCCAGGGAGAGGCGCGCAAAGCACAGCGCGAGTTGGCCGCGGAAAGCGAGAAGTTCATCAAGATTCAGCAGGAGCGTAAATTACAAGCCGAGCAAGCGGCCGAAGCGGCACACGAGTTGGCGGAAAAACTGTTGATCGGGCTGCTGCTCTCGGGAGTGGCGATCGCAATCGGTATCGCATTGCTGGTCACGCGGCGGATCACCGGCCAGCTGGGTGGTGAGCCCGAATATGCCCGGCAACTAGTGCAACGCATCGCCGACGGCGACCTGAGTCAGGATCTCGCGCTGCAAAGCGGCGACACGCAGAGCCTGATGGCGCACCAGCAGCAGATGCAGTTGCGACTGCGGACGATATTGAAGAATATCGGCAGTACCGTGATCAGCACCGAGGACGCTGCGCAGACACTGGCCGGGTCTTCACAGCAGGTGGCGGCCGCCTCGCGCTCGGCCAGCGATTCGGCAGCCTCGATGGCGGCGGTGGTAGAACAGATGTCGGTGAGCATCAGTCAGGTGGCAGACAATGCCCGCGATGCGCTGAAAACGGCAAGCCATGCGGCTGAACTGTCGGACAGCGGCGGCGGCGTGATCGAGCAGGCGACCAGCGCCATCAACCACATCGCCGACACCGTCCGCCAGACATCCGAAGCGATGCGTACCCTCGAAGAAAGCGCGAAGCGCATCTCTACGGTGGTGCAGGTGATCAAGGAGGTGGCCGATCAGACCAATCTGCTGGCGCTGAACGCGGCGATCGAGGCGGCCCGAGCCGGCGAGTCGGGCCGTGGCTTCGCGGTCGTCGCCGACGAGGTGCGCAAGCTCGCCGAGCGTACCGGCAAGGCCACCAACGAGATCAACAACATGGTCCAGCAGATTCAACACGAAACCCGCAATTCCCTCGACTCGATGGAAACCGCCGTGCAGCAGGTCGATCGTGGCGTCGAGCTGGCCGGATCGGCCGGCGAAGCGATCCGCGACATTCGCAGCAGCGTCGATCAGGTGGTCTCCGTGGTGAACGACATCGGCAGCGCCATTCAGGAACAATCGATCGCCAGCCAGCAGATTGCCCAGCGTGTCGAGCAGGTCGCGCAGACATCCGAGGAGAATAATGCCGCGGCCGAAGAAACCGCCAGCGCGGCGCGAACCCTCAGCAATCTGGCGGGAGGCCTGCGCAATACCGTCGCGCAGTTCAGGACCTGAGAGGCTGCGAATCAACCTACCGCGCGGCCGATCCGCAGTATTGCTCGTTCTCTCCTGCCTTTCTTCAGGCTCCTGAACAATGGTCGAACCCGACCGGTTGTCCTTGAGTGAACGGTGAACGGCCATGACTTTCCCCAGGGTCCATGTCGTTTCGTGGGGAAACGGGGTATGGGGGCAGGGATCGAGGGAGCAGCGATGTCCGGCGGACGTAGTCCGGGCAAAGCCAAGCCCTTGACATCACCGCCTCCTTGGCAACACTTCCATCAGGCCGATATTGGCAGGCAACTCGAACCCGCAAGGGAAACAGTATGACTTACTGCTCGGCGTGGTGTCGCGCGGCGACATTCTGCGCAGTTTGTAAGGTCTTGAGGCGTCGAGAGACTAAGCGCCACGATCGCTGAATCGCCATGTCCCGGCTTTTGGCGCGTTCCCCATCTTGATGACCACACTGGAGACCCTATTCATGAAAACCTGGATTCTTTCCGCCCTGGCCGCCGGCGCCTCCGTCTTGTCGATGAGCGCTGTTGCGCAATCGTCTGCTGCCCAACAAGTTGATCCGTCGGCCTTCATCGACCAGTTCGAAGCCACCTTCGGCAAATACGAAGGCTATCGGCGCTCGGGTGCGAAGGGGATCTGTGCGCTGGGCGAATTCGTCGGCACGGCCGATGCCCGCGCCCTGTCCACCGCCTCGGCCTTCAGCGGCAAGCCGATCCCGGTGCTGGTGCGATTCTCGGTCGGTGGGGCCAACCCGAAGGCCGCCGACAACACCAGGACCCAGCGCAACCTGGCGCTCCAGTTCGATCTGCCCGACGGCGAGCAATGGCAGATGGGCAACATTTCGGCACCGGTGTTTGCTGCCTCGTCGCCGCAGCAGTTCTTCGCGCTGGTGGCGTCACGACAGCCCGACCCCGCCACCAGGCAAGCCGATCCGGCCAGGGTCAAGGCCTTCAACGACGCCAACCCGGAAGTGCTTCTGCAGGGCAAGCACTTCGCGTCGCAGCCCGTTCCGGCAAGCTTTGGCAGCGTCAACTACTGGGGCGTCCATGGCTATGGCTTCGTCAATGCCGGTGGGGTGAGGCAATATGGCAAGTGGGTCTTCGAGCCCGTCGGTGGCGTTCAGGGACTGACCGACGAGGAAGCCAAGGCCAAGGGCCCGAACTTCCTCTTCGATGACCTGCGCCAGCGCGTCAAGGACGGCAAGGTGGCATTCCACTTCAATCTCGAGTTGGCACAGCCGGGAGACCGGATCGACAACGCCACGGTACCGCTGCCCGAGGGCCGCAAGAAAGTCACGCTGGGCACGCTGAAGGTCACTTCGGTGTCGCCAGACGCCGGCGGCGCTTGCCTGAACATCACCTACAACCCCATGGTCATGCCCAGGGGTGTGCTGCCTTCGGCCGACCCGCTGCTCGAGGCACGTGCAGCGCCTTACGCCGTTTCGCTGGGACGTCGCCTGAGCGAAGGCGCCAAGCAGCAGTAAGGCTGCTGCGCCTCGCCGCAAGGCCGCCGGCGTCATCGAAACCAGGAAGTGGGCCGCGACGCTCACCGGCAGCGAGCGCCGGCCTTCGCCACCGGTAGCGGCACGATGGGCTTGCCGCGCTTCTCCGCCAACAGGAACTCCACCCGCACCCATTTGCTGGTGTTGGCGACCGCGGAGACCAGGGTGACGACGGCGTAGGCTCGCTCGATGCCTTCGGCAATGGCCGCCTCCCATACCTCACCGCCAGTGATTTCGCTGGTGTCGAGCCAGCAGTCACGGCCAGCGCGCCGCAGTTCGGCCACCAGACGACCGGCGATCTGCCGGTCGCTGCGCGCGTAGCTGATGAAAATCGCCGGACCGGGCGTGCACTCATGCCGGGTGTCGATCCTGCGGACCCTTTCCGGTCAACCCGCGTCCGGAAAGTCGGCACCGAGCGAAACCTCCCGCCAGGTCGCCATCTCCGCCGAAAACTCCTTCAGCTTGACGGCGGTCAGTTCGAGCGCCGGCCGGCCAAGCAGCAAATGCAGCGGCGCCTGCGGCGCTTCGACCGCCCGAATGATCGCTTCCGCACCGCGCACCGGGTCGCCCTGCTGCCTGCCACTGTAGCTTTGGATGACGGCCCGGCGGGCGCCCGCGGACGAAGCGTAGTCGGCGATGGCGTTTTTCGGCATCTTCAGTGACCGGCCCGCCCAATCCGTGCGAAACGGGCCCGGCTCGACGATCGTCACCTTGATGCCGAGCGCCGCGGTTTCCTTGGCCAGGGCCTCGGACAGTCCCTCGACGGCAAACTTGCTGGCGTTGTAGTAGCCGATGCCCGGAAAACCGACCAATCCGCCCACCGACGAGATGTTGACAATGTGGCCGCGACGGCGGGCGCGCATCCCTGGGAGCACGGCCTTCGTCATGTTGGCCAGGCCGAAGACGTTGGTCTCGAACATCGCCCGGACTTCGTCGTCCTCGCCTTCCTCGACCGCCGACAGATAGCCGTAGCCGGCGTTGTTCACCAGCACATCGATCTGCCCGAAGCGTTCTTCGGCCTGCCGGACGACGTCTGCGATCTGCTGCGGAACGGTCACGTCGAGGGCGGCGACCAGGGCGTTCCCGGCCGGGACAAATTCGTCGAGCGTTGCCGGATTGCGCGCCGTCACGACGACGCGGTAGCCGCGCTGCAGCAGCACTCTGGAGAGTTCGCGGCCGAAGCCGGTCGAGCAGCCGGTAATCAGCCAGACGGAGGGGGTGGAGGTCATGGTCAACTCGCGAGATATGTTGTGGGTCAGGATAAGATACCCGATCCGCCGTGCGAATGGTCGTCTTTGTCGCACACCGCTGGCCAGCGCTTGCGTGCGCAGTCCTTGTATCGATTAGTCGTTGTGCTTCTTCACCCTGGCCACGACGATGAATACGATCATGAGCAAGATAAGGCAGGGCAACAAGGAACAGAAGAAGCAGCCGCTGTTGACTCCCAAGGAAATGCGATCCGCCAAACAGGCCGAGAAGCGTGCGACGGACATCGGGCCACTGGTTATCCACGGAACCGCTGCACGGGTGACGGGCCAGCCCTGCGGTTCAACGGCCAGGCAGACTCAAGCGGTGGAGCCGCAGCGGGATGCCGTTCAACATGACGACAAAGTCACTCGCGTAACGTACCAGATAGGCGGATAACTTGCCCTGCAGGTGCTGGATGTGATCAGCCGATTTGAGCGCCGAGATACCGTAGCTCAGAAGAGCCACATCCAAACGATTCAAGGGGGTACTCACCGACTGAGCCCAAGGCCTTGATGGACGAATGCCAAAGGGCGTCTCCCTGTTCGATGACGCCTCACGTCTGCTTGCCCACAGCGCCTTCTGCCCCGGTAAGAGGCGCTCGACATCGAGAACGGGCTCAAGCGGTGCCGCGATCAGTGTCTGTCCAAATTCGACGAGCACCACCTCATCGGCTCAGAAAGGCAAGTCCTTCGGGAAAGCAATCAACTCGTCGTGATCAACCTGATCGAGCGCCGCGGCGCCGAGTATGCGGCTGTTCCAAGCGTAGTTGAGCTTGGCGTAGACCGCCGGAATCGCTGCCGGCAACAGCTCCGCGATGGCGTCCGGATCGGCCTCGACTTCTTCAATCGCGCTTTCGAGCGTTTCGAGTGCATCGGTAAGCGTTGCGAGAACCCATTCGGCGTCCATGGTGTGCTCCTTGTTTCGTTCTCATGCCCTTCTGACAGGAGGTCATTCCCTCCGGGATGGCGGTCGACTTTGACGCAGTGTACCGCGAACTGATCGCCCCGGCCATCGCGGCAGCGGGCATGGAGACACTGCGCGCCAACGCGGAGGCCACCGGCTGCGGCGTCCACAAGCCGATGTTCGAGTACCTGATCTTCTGCGATTTCGCCATCGCCGATCTCACCGGCACCAACACCAACGTCTTCTACGCCGAAGGCTGGAGTCAGGTGCTTGGCTCTGTGCGTGCATAGCGCCAATGGCGTCACGGTGTCGGCATAGCAGGCTGGAGTATTGCCATTGTCCCAGCACTCGATAGCGGATGGCGAATCACCTGTCTGAACGGTCGTCCAGGGCGTTCGCAAGGGATGACTCAGCTGGGCTGGCCTGAGTGATCGGCGATCGGCAGCTCCGACTCCGGTTTGTTCAATGCGTGCAGAACCCTGATCGCGGCATAGGCGTCGTTGGCTGCGTAGAGCAGTTGATTGGGGGTCAGTTTCGGAGCAGCCCAGTTTGACGTGGTGACGCTCCGCGACTTTCTGAGCCGCTGATTAAAGACGATGGCCACCGCCGCCCGCACCCCTACTGCCTTCCGATAACCGTCACGACGGAAGACTACGGTCAGGTCAAGCACCGATCTGGTGGTGATGCCGAGCTTCCTTTGCAGTCCCGCACGGTCGGACTTCAGCTCGAAGCCGACCTTGACCAGGTCGGTCGCCTCGAGCAGCTGGCCAAGAACCGCGTGGCAGTCGACCCGGTGCAACTGGAAGATGTACGCCGTTTCCAGAGTCGTTAGCTGGACGACGTGCGGGCCTTGCGAAACCTCGCCTTTCCTGAAGGTCGGCCTGGACTCCGTGTCAAAGCCAAGGAAGCGATGCTGCGCGAGGTCAGTCGCAGCAGCTGCGAACTGCGCCTTCGTCTCCGGTACGCAGATTCTTTCGAGTGACAGACCGGGGAATGACGCCAGGAGCGCCATCTCGGCCGTCGTCGGTGCGACGCGTGGATCCTGCATGCTGGAAACCTTTCAAGAAACGAATGACGATCAGGGCGCGTTTCGGTGGTTGCGACATCGGGAACTCCTGGGGGGGCTTGACCGTATGGGGCGATTATTCGCCAGGCAGCCGCAGTGATCAATTGCGTTGGGTTAGTATTCGTCACCCCATATCTCAGGAGACTTGCAACCATGACCACGCTTTTCAGCCCGCTCAAGCTTGGCGCCCTGACTGCCCCGAACCGGATTTTCATGGCCCCCCTGACCCGCTGCCGGGCCGACGCCGAGCACGTGCCCACTGCATTGATGAGCGAATACTACGCCCAACGAGCGACTGCCGGGTTGATCATTGCCGAAGCCACCATGGCGATGGAGAACAACTCCGCATTCTGGAGGGAGCCCGGAATACACTCTCCCGCCCAGGTGGCCGGCTGGAAGCGGACCACCGATTCAGTGCACGCCGCCGGCGGCCGAATCTTCCTGCAGATCTGGCACGGCGGCCGCGCGTGCCATCCACTGCTGAACGGTGGCGCCCAGCCGGTGGCCCCGAGCGCGATTGCGATCACCGGTGACGAGGTGCTGACACCGCAGGGCAAGCAGCCCTACGTCATCCCGCGTGAACTGCGCGACGACGAACTGCCAGGCATTGTCGCCGGCTTTCGGAAAGCGGCCGAAAATGCCCAGGCAGCGGGCTTCGATGGCGTTGAAGTCCACGGCGCCAACGGCTACCTGCTCGACGAGTTCCTGCGCGACGGCGCCAACAAGCGCTCGGGTCCATACGGTGGCTCGCTCGAAAACCGGGCTCGCCTGCTGTTCGAAGTGATCACAGCCGTCAGTGGCGTCTGGGGCAGCAACCGGGTCGGCCTGCGCCTTTCGCCGCTCAACAGCTACAACAGCATGATCGACAGCGACCCGATCGGACTCGTCACCTGGCTTGCCGAACGGCTCAACGATTTCGCCCTCGCCTACCTGCACGTGATGCGCGCCGACTTCTTCCGGCAGCAGAGCGGTGACGTGCTGACGCCGGTGCGGGCGAACTACCAAGGGACGCTGATCGGCAACATGGGCTACACCGCCAGCGAAGCGGCGCAGGCCATTGGCGAAGGAAGGCTCGATGCGGTTGCCTTTGGCACCGGCTTCCTCGCCAATCCCGATCTGCCGGCACGAATCCAGGCCGGCGCAGCGCTGAACAAGCCCAATCCGGGGACGTTCTATACGCCGGGACCGGAAGGCTACACCGACTATCCGGCGATGACCGCCTGATCCCTGGCGCCATGAACAACCTCTTCGCCAACATCCCTCGCGACCTGCCCGAAGAACTCTGCGAGATCCTGGCCCGGAGCGACGCCGTCCACATCGAGCGTATCGTCTCCCGAGGCCACGTCTCGCCTGAACCATTCTGGTATGACCAGGAGCGCAACGAATGGGTGCTGCTTGTGCAAGGAGCTGCTCGCTTGGCTTTTGCCGACGGTCATGAAGTCCGCCTGGGCCCGGGCGACTGGCTGCTGATCCCGGCACACCAGAAACACCGGGTGGCGTGGACGGATCCGCAGGCGGAGACGGTCTGGCTGGCAGTGCATTACGCTCGTCAGTGACATGCTGCCCGGACAATCGCCGAATTCCTGAACCGTCACTACATCACCCCAGCGAAGAACGAAAGCGTACCCCGAGCCGGCGTAGCGTTCTTTCCGCGGCCAGCACACCGCGGTACTGTGCCTCCTCAAACAGCGAAAAGCCACTAACGTCGGCGTGTGCGAAGCGCAGGCGTTCGCCGTCGATGGCAAATTGCTGGCGCGCCGCACCGGTAATCAGACCGGGCAAGGGACGGGCCATGGCATGGCCATTACGAAAGATATCCAGGCGAGTCGTCAGTTGCCGGATGTCGGGGTGCGGCTGCTCGAGTTCGGCGAGGATCTGTTCGGCCCAGATCTCGCGTGGCGTGTCGCGTAGCGCTTCGCGGCCCCGTTGCGGGCTCATGTCGTCGAAGGCCCGGTAACAGGTGAACACCGTTGCCCCCGGTCGCAGGCGCATCTGCTGGTGCGTCGCCACCACATAACCCAGGCTGGCACCGCCGTAGAGGACGTTGTCCCAGGCCGGTGCTGCGCCGACACGGTCGTCGGGGAAGCGCGACAAGGTCAGGTTGGCAACCAGCCAGGGCGCGTAGCTGTAGCTGCGAGCGGCGGCGTGCAACGCGGGTTGTCCGGCGAAGACCTGGGGAACGAGAAACAAGGGCGCGGCCCAGATCAGTTGTTCGACGAGCAGGCGCAGCGTCCGGTCTTCGCCTGGCAGGAACAGATCGACGGCGATCGGACGGCCGCGCGCAGCGGTAGCGACATGGAAGACCAGCGCATCCGTCAGCAAGCGCTCGCCAACGCGCGCCTGGATCGAGCGCAGCATGCCGGCCACCAGCCAGGCGTTGCCTGCCGGTGCGGTGAGCACGGTTTCGCTGCCTGCGTTCTGCGCCTCGCCGTCGCGACACGCAAAATAGTGAATGCCGGCCCAGGCCGAGACCGCCGCGCTGCCGGTTCCATAATCATCGCGGCAGGCGTAGTTGACGTACCAGTGCAGATGCGGTGAATCGAAACCCTGCGTGAGCAGCCAGTCGCGCATGCTGATCCGGTCGAGCGCCAGCAGCTCGGGAGCGCGGCTCGACAGCGCCATCGGCAAGGCGAAGGCACGTCGCCCGAGGCCATCGCGGCGGAGCCTGAAATCCTCCATCAATTCGCCGAACTGCTGATACTGGTGGCGCTCGGCGGCACTGACCCCGGTCTGCGGCATCAGGCCTTCCTGCCAGCGGCCGTGACGATAGAGTCGTTCCTGCGGCGTCGCACACAGGTAGCGCTCGTCATAGACCGGCTGCACGGCGCGCGGATCGCCCTGCAGCACACCCAGCTCGGCGAGCAACTCGCGCACCGCTGTCGCCTCGCGTGTCGGCAGTGGCAGGTAATGCGCGCCCCAGGGATAGGCGCTGACGGCGTTGCTCCCGGCGCGCGAATTGCCGCCAGCTTCGCTCTCGAGTTCAACGATCAGGAAATCGGCGAAGCCCGACTGGGCGAGTTTCCAGCCGGCGGCGAGTCCGCCGATGCCGGCGCCGACGATCAGCACCGGTACCTGCCTGGTCTCGCCGGGCGGAGCGAAGTTCCGCGCACGCAGCCGATGCCCCAGGTCGAGCGAAGCCCCGAGCAGATCGCCAGGCGGCAAGGGGACTGGTGCGCTGCCGCAACCAGTGAGCGAAGCTGCACCAGCTGCGGCAACTGCGGTGAGGAAATCGCGTCGATCCATCAGCGTATCACCTGCCGCCACTCGTGCTCGAAGTAGCGGACCAGTACCTGGTTGTTGAGCCGGTTCACCTCGGCCTCGACGCGCGCCATGTCCTTTGGAAAGAGAAACAGGGCCGGCGTCGTTTCGGGGCTCAGGAAGCGGGTTTCGACGGCGTAGAACTGCGGTGGCCGATAGTCGCGGCGACCGGCAAGCACGAAACCCCATTCACCGAACGACGGCACCAGAGCGTGGTAGGGGGTGGCGACCAGGCCGACGCTCTCCAGCGTCGTGACGACGCACCAGAAAGATTGTCGTGCATAGAGTGGCGAGGTGGCCTGGACGACCATCAAGCCCCCTCCCGCCAGGTGCTTTTCGAGCAGGCGGTAGAAAGCGGCGCTGTAGAGTTTGCCGATCGCAAAGTTCGACGGATCAGGGAAATCGACGACGACAAAATCGAAGAGAGCGTCGTTTTCCTCGAGCCACTGTAGCCCGTCGGCATTGACCACCTGCACCTTCGGCGAGTGCAGCGAGTCCTGATTGAGTTTGCGTAGAGGTGGCGCACTTGCGAAGAGGCGGGTCATCGCCGGGTCGAGGTCGACCAGCGTCACCGACTTGATCTGCGGGTACTTGAGAATCTCGCGCAGGGCCAGCCCGTCACCGCCGCCCAGCACCAGCACGTGGCCTGCTGTCGGCAGCGTGGCCAGCCCCGGATGGACCAGTGCCTCGTGATAGCGGTACTCGTCGCGCGAACTGAACTGCAGATTGTTGTTGAGATGGAGGCGCAAATCATCCTTCCAGCGTGTGACGACGATGCGCTGATACGGCGTATTCTCGGCATGCACGATTTCATCGGCGTAGAGATGCGCTTCAGCCAGTGAAGTCAGTTCGCCCGCCGCGGCAAATGCCGCGAGCAGCGCCAGCAGCGAGACAGCACCCTGCACGCGCAGCCAGCCGGCGTTCTCCAGTTGCTGGCGAAACAGCCACCACGCCCAGAGCGCCACCGCGACGTTGAGCAGGCCGAACAACAGACCGCTGCGCATCAGCCCGAGATGCGGTACCAGCAGCACGGGAAAGAGAATCGAAACGGCAAGCGCACCGAGATAATCGAAGGTCAGCACCTGCGAGACGAGATCCTTGAATACCAGGTCGCGCTTGAGGATGCGCATGATCAGCGGAATTTCCAGCCCGACCAGCACGCCGATGGCGACCACCGCCAGATACAGCGCCAGCTTGAACGGTGCCGGCGACCAGGCGAAGATGAAGAACAGCGCCGCTGCCGAAAAGCCACCGAGAACGCCGACCAGCAACTCGACCTGAATGAAGCGCGCCACCAGCTGTTTTTCGATGTAGCGCGACAGCCACGAACCGATTCCCATGGCAAACAGGTAGGTCCCGATGACCGTCGAGAACTGGGTGATCGAGTCGCCGAGCAGATAACTCGCCAAAGCCCCGGCGATCAGCTCGTAAGCCAGCCCACAGGAAGCGACTATGAAAACGGAAAAGAGCAGCGCGTGGTTCATCATCGGGACGGGTCAGCGATTCACAGGCCAACGGGCAAGGCGCCCGCAGGCCATTCTATTCCGAAAAGCGAATCCTGCCGCCAGGCGCAGGAGGTCCACCGACGGGCGAGCAGGCAGCCACCCGCCAGCCAAAACGGCGGCGTAGCTCGCCAGCCCCGAATTGCGTTACCATGCGCTCAACAAACAAGCCAGAGAAGTCCTGGTCGGGCGAATCGTGGTTCACGCTCGTGCCCCCGGAGAACCCTGGATTCGGATGACTATACGATGAACCCCAACGAGCCCGAAATGGCCCGTCCTGTACTGGCGGTGCTGTTCCTCTGTGCGCTGATCGCCGCTTCGGTCTGGATCCTGCGCCCGTTTCTGCCGGCACTGATCTGGGCAACGATGGTCGTCATCGCCACCTGGCCCCTGCTGCTGCGGGTGCAGCGACGCCTTGGGAATCGCCGCACTCCGGCAGTGATCGCCATGACCCTCCTGGTCCTGCTGATTCTGGTCGTTCCGCTGTCGCTGGCGATTGCCACCCTCGTCGATAATGCCGATCGGATCGTCGAATGGGGAAAAGACCTGACCGAGTTCAGACTTCCATTGCCACCGGCATGGATCGGTGAGCTGCCGCTGGTCGGCGCACGTGCCGAGGAGGCCTGGGCGCAGCTTGCGGCAGTCGGCACGGCAGAACTCGCCGCCAAGGCAGCTCCCTACGCGGGCAACCTGACCAAGTGGTTCGTCAGCGAAATAGGCAGCTTCGGACTGGTTTTCGTTCAGTTTCTGCTCACCGTCGCGCTGTCTGCGATCCTCTATGCCTCTGGCGAGCGCTTCGCTGCCGGCGTACGGCGTTTCGGCCATCGTCTCGGCGGTGCACGTGGCGAGAGCGCAGTGGTGCTGGCCGGTCAGGCGATTCGCGCCGTGGCCCTCGGGGTCGGCATTACCGCATTCGTACAGTCGATCCTCGGCGGTATCGGCCTGGCCATCGCCGGCCTGCCGTTCGTCCCCGTCCTGACCGCACTGATGTTCATGTGCTGCATCGCGCAGCTTGGACCGGCGCTGGTTCTCGCACCCGCCGTATTCTGGCTGTACTGGAGTGACAGCAGCGGCTGGGGCACCTTTCTTCTCGTCTGGGCGATTTTCGTCGGCACCATGGACAATTTCCTGCGTCCGCTCCTGATCAGGCAGGGCGCCGACCTCCCCTTGCTGCTGATCCTCGCCGGCGTCATCGGCGGCATGCTGGCCTTTGGACTGGTCGGCATTTTCGTCGGCCCGGTCGTTCTGGCCGTCGCCTATACCCTGCTCGAAGCGTGGATCAACGAGCGTCCGTCCGCTGCAGAGGAAGCGGAAACGGCAGCAGGCGTGGTGGCCGTCATCGAGTCACCAGACCACAGCCAACCACCGGCCTCATGACGATCCGAGAGCCAGCCGGCAGGAACGGAAGAGTTGGTACGACATGACATGTTAAGATCTTCCTCCTCTTCTCCGTCCGATTGGTGTTCGCCATGTTTTCAGGAATCATTGCCGCTGTTGGCCAGATCACCCACATCACCCCACGTGATGACGGGGCCGCAACCGTCCGTCTGACGGTCGACGCCGGCCGGCTCGGACTTGATGATGTCGGGATCGGCGATTCGATCGCCTGCAGCGGCGTCTGCCTGACGGTGGTCGACAAACAGGACAATTGCTTTTTCGTCGATGTCTCGCCCGAATCACTGGCGTGCACCGTGGGTCTCGCGGCGCCTGGTCCGGTCAACCTCGAAAAGGCGCTGCGCCTGGCTGACCGCCTGGGCGGGCATCTCGTCTCCGGCCACGTCGACGGCGTTGGCGAGGTGCTGCGTTTCGATCCGGTCGGCGACAATCGTCTGCTTGAAATCCGTGCGCCGGAAAGTCTCGCCAGATACATCGCACGCAAGGGCTCGATCAGCGTCGATGGGGTCAGCCTGACGACCAACTCGGTCGACGGAGCGGCCTTCAGCATCAACCTGATCCCGCACACGCTTGCATCCACCACACTTGGATGCCTGCAAACCGGCAGCCGGGTCAATCTCGAAGTCGACCTGATCGCGCGCTATTGCGAAAGGCTTCTGGACCCCCCAATGTTCGCTGGGGCGCATCGGTGACGATAAAAGGCGGCGAACTCGCCCTGCTCGTTGACCGCGATGCCCTTGGCAAAGCGCTTGCTCTCGCTTGATTAACATGGATTCGAACCCGTAGCGGATGACGACGAAGCGACCGAAAACCGGCCAGCCAGTGAGGACACCGTCGCGTTATGGGCCACCGCATCATGTGGCACCAGCAGATATTTCCACGGCTTGCCGCCCTGTGCCTGCGAATAATCGCCGGCTTTCTTGCACCACGTTGCCTCCGCCTTGGCCTTCACGTCGCTTGCTTCCATGTCCTTGGCCGCTTTGCTCTCGATAATCAGGTTGTGGTCGGCAGTTGCGGCAACGAAGTCCGGCACGTACTCGGGTTGGTTGGCGCCGAACCAGTAGGAAATGTTGAACTGCCCGGCCACCGGTTGGAACCTGCGCAGCGTGTCGCGCTCCGGCACATAGGCGAGAACACGCTCGGTGTCTGAATGAAACCTCTGCAAAGGATAAGCGCACTTGCTGAACCCGCCATAGACGATCTGCGCGATCTTGCCCTTCTCGTCGGGTGTCTGATGCAACGGCAGGACGTTACCTCGGCGCTAAAGGCGCAGTTCTTGAGCGGCGTGAAGCACTGGCTGATGACGACCTTGGATTCCGAAATATCCTCGTAGTAGTGCAGCGCCATTCGCAGTTGGATGTTCCCGGCAATGGTCTTGCCGTAGTTGCCGAGGATGTTGTGCAGCTCGTCGTCGGTTTTCAGGTCTCGGGCGTGCGAGAGCGGGATAACGTCGCTTGCGGAAATACCCATGATGACCTCCGATGCAGCACTAGATGTGCAGTATTTTGTACATCAAACGCACCAGTAGTCAGAAACGAAAGTGAAAACTGCGCGGCTCATTGGGGTGTTTAGCCGGGAAATAACAGAATGAAGACAGCTCGCGATATGGCGATCCACCGTGCCACCGTGACAACGCTGCGCCTGTCATGAGGGAAGAGGATATAATGCCGGGTACCTGTCTTTACTTCCGGACGTCCTGTTGTCTACTGCCCTCCGCTGGTTGATCTATCCGATCGTGGTCGTTCTCGGAATTGCGGCGATCGCCATTGCGATGGTGGTCATCATCCTCAGCCTGACCTACCCGAACCTGCCATCGCTGGAGATTCTGACCGATTATCGGCCGAAGATCCCGCTGCGGGTTTACACTGCGGATGACTATCTGCTCGGCGAGTTCGGTGAGGAGCGCCGTGCCGTAGTCCGCATCCAGGACGTTCCGGAGATCATGAAACAAGCCATCCTGGCGGCAGAGGACGAGCGCTTTTATCAACATGGCGGCATCGATACGCTGGGCGTCCTGCGTGCGCTGCACGCCAACCTAGTGAGTGGCGGCAAGCGCCAGGGCGCATCGACGATCACCCAGCAAGTCGCCAAGAACTTCTTCCTTTCATCGGAAAAAACCTATACCCGCAAGCTCTACGAAGCACTGCTGGCGTTCAAGATCGAAAGCAATCTCAGCAAGGACCAGATCTTTGAACTGTACATCAACCAGATCTTTCTCGGACAGCGCGCCTACGGTTTCGCCGCTGCCGCGCAAATCTATTTTGGCAAACCACTAGCCGACCTGACCGTCGCCGAAGTCGCCATGCTTGCCGGACTACCGAAAGCACCCTCCGCTTACAACCCGGTAGTCAATCCAAAGCGTGCCCGTGTCCGCCAGGAGTATGTCCTGCACCGGATGAACGAGCTCGGCTTCATCACCGACCGGCAGTACCAGGCTGCACTCAATCAGGCCTTGGTCATTCGGCGGGACGTCAGTGAAACGCCAATGCACGCCGAGTTTGTCACCGAAATGGCCCGCCAGATAGCCGCTGAGCGTTTTCCCGATGACGTCTATACGCGCGGCCTGCGTGTGTACACGACGATCCTCAAGGATGATCAGGAAGCGGCTTACCTCAGCGTTCGCCGCGGGGTGATGGATTACGACCGCAGGCATGGTTACCGCGGTGCCGAGGCCTACGTCGATATTGGCGAGATCAAGTCGGAGCAGGACGAAACACTGGATGAATTGCTGCTGGATTTCCACGATCCGGACGACCTGCACCCGGCCATCGTGCTGCAGGCCGACACCCGGAAGATTCGTGCCTACCGCCGTGGCGGCGAGATCGTCACCATCAGCGGCGACGGCCTGAAATTTGCGGCCCGAATGATTGACGAGAAAGCACCGCCCAACAAACGCTTGCGTCGTGGTGCGATCATTCGTGTTCAGACTGACGAGAAGAACAACTGGCGTATCGTCCAGATGCCGGAAGTGGAAGCCGCTTTCCTGGCCGCAGATCCTCACGATGGTGCGATCCGCGCGCTGGTTGGCGGTTTCGACTTCAACCGCAACAAGTTCAATCATGCCACGCAGGCATGGCGACAACCCGGATCGAGCTTCAAGCCCTTCATCTATTCGGCCGCACTGGAAAAAGGCTTCACCCCCGCGTCCGTAATCAATGACGAACCAATCAGTTTCCCCTCTGCCGTGACCGGCAGCCAGGCCTGGGAACCCAAAAACTACGACGGCAAGTACGAAGGCCCGATACGCATGCGCACCGCGCTGGCCAAGTCGAAGAACATGGTCTCGATCCGGCTTCTGCAGGCGAGCGGCGTACACTTTGTCCAGGACTACGTGACCCGATTCGGCTTCGCAGCCAACAAACATCCGCCCTACCTGACCATGGCCCTGGGTGCGGGCTCGGTGACACCCTGGGAAATGGTGACCGCCTACGCCGTTTTTGCCAACGGCGGCTATCGCATTCGACCCTATGTCGTGCGCGAGATCCAGGATGACAAGGGGCAGGTGCTTGCGCGCGCGGAACCGATCACCGCCGGCGAGGAAAGCCTGCGCGCAATCGACCCGCGCAACGCTTACCTGATGGACAGCATGCTGCGTGACGTCACCATTTATGGAACGGCCGCGCGTGCTTCGGCGACGCTGAAGCGTCGGGATCTCGCAGGCAAGACGGGCACCACCAATGAACACGTCGATGCCTGGTTCTGCGGTTACCAGCAAACGGTCGTCGGCTGTTCGTGGATCGGCTTTGATCAGCCGCGCAGCATGGGCGCGGGTGAGACTGGTGGAACGGCCGCCCTGCCGGCCTGGATCAGCTATATGGCCAGAGCGCTCAAGGATGCTCCGGAGGCTTTCCTCCCGGCTCCCGAAGGACTCGTCTCGGTGGCTTCACCGGGAGGCAGCAAGGGCCCGGCCGAAGAACTGTTCTATCAGGAGAACGCGCCAGCCGAACTGGAACCTGCACCGCCCGTCGACCAAAGCAGCAAGCCGGAGGACTGACCGGCTCCCGTCAGCGGGAGAGAGATGTCCCTGATCCTGGATCTCCTTCATGTGAAAGTCGCTTGCGCGACTCACGAATCTCCGCCTCCCCTCTTGCGGAAGATCGACTGTGCACTACTTCCTTCCTCCCGCAGCGCGGGATCAGCGACACTTATTCAAGAGGTCAACGCCTTCATCTGCTGACCTTTCAGCCTTGGCGGGAGCAGCGGGCGCCCAGTCAACTGATCAGCCGCTGCGAATCAGGCCCGCCTGTCCCATGCGAGAGTCGGGCAAACATGGAGGTCGCAATGAAAGTGATGATGGTTGTGGAAGGCGATGGTTGCGCACTGCTGATCCAGCCGGAGGATGAGGAAGGCCGGGCACTGCTGGCCGCTTTTGGAGTCACTGGCGAGTTCAAGACCCGGCTCCGCAGTTCGGTGGAATTACCTAGCGTGTCCGCGGCACAGGTCGCCGCAATCTACGAGGGGGCGCCCGCCACTCTCGATTGAAGAGAACCCCGGAAGGCAATGCCCTTCCGGATGGGAGGACGATGACGCAGTCAGCACCACAGTCGCCCACCAACCCCATTGCCACCAGCCTGCCAGGCTGATCCGGGCAACGTGTTACACTCCGGCGTCAGAATTTCCGGCACGGCCCAAGAATGCCCTCCGCGAATACCCCGTCTGTTTCCTCATTGCGTATCTATTTCCGGCTCCTGGGCTATCTGCGCCCTTTGCTCGGCCTGTTCCTGATCAGCCTGCTGGGTTACCTGATGTTCGCATCATCGTCACCGATGATGGCTGCAATTCTGAAATATTTCGTCGATGGACTGAATGCGCCCAGCGGCGAAACACAACTGGCCGTCCCGCTGCTTGGCGAGATCGACCTGATCTACAGCATGCCCCTGCTACTGGTGATAGTCGTCACCTGGCAAGGAATTGGCTCTTTTCTCGGCTCCTACTACCTGGCAAGGGTTTCGCTGGGACTGATCGATGATCTGCGGCGCGTCCTTTTCGACAGCCTGCTGCGCCTGCCGAACGCCTATTTCGACCAGCATAACTCGGGGCATCTGATCTCTCGCATCACCTACGATGTGACCATGGTCACCGGCGCGGCGACCGAAGCCATCAAGGTGGTGATACGCGAAGGAATGACTGTCATCTTCCTGTTCGGTTATCTGCTGTGGATGAACTGGAAACTGACCCTGGTACTGGTCGCCATCCTGCCGGTCATAGCCCTGATGGTCAGCCGCGCCAGCCGCAAGTTTCGCAAGCAGAGCAGGAAAATACAGGCCGCAATGGGCGATCTGACGCATATCGCGTCGGAAACCATCCAGGGCTACCGGGTGGTGCGCAGTTTCGGCGGCGAGGATTATGAATCGGCGCGCTTCCGGGCGGCCAGCGCAGACAACACCGCCAAGCAGTTGCGCATGGTCAAGACTGTTGCCGGCTACACGCCGGTGCTGCAATTTGTCACCTTCAGCACGATGGCTGCGCTGCTGATACTGGTCCTGTTGCTGCGCGGCGATTCCTCAGCCGGCGACTTGGTCGCTTACATCACCGCGGCCGGCATGTTGCCGAAGCCGATTCGCCAGTTATCCGAAGTCAGTGCCACGATTCAGAAAGGTCTGGCGGGTGCCGAGAGCATCTTCGCCCAACTCGACGAAGTCCCTGAACCGGATCATGGCCACGTCGAAAGGGATCATGTCAGCGGTCATCTGCAGATCAAGGACCTCTCTTTCGTCTATGCCGGGACTACGCAATGCGTGCTCGACGGGGTCAGCCTCTCGGTCACGCCCGGGCAGATGGTGGCGCTGGTCGGGCGCTCGGGAAGTGGCAAGTCGACCCTGGCCAACCTGATTCCCCGCTTCTATCGCCACAACTCCGGCCAAATCCTGATCGACGGCGTCGACGTCGAGGACTACACCTTGCTCAACCTGCGTCGGCATATTGCGCTGGTGACACAGCAGGTGGTGTTGTTCAACGACACCATCGCCAACAACATCGCCTATGGCGCCCTTTCGACAGCGCCGCGGGAGGCGATCGCAAAGGCCGCCGAGGCAGCCTTTGCGAGCGAGTTCATTGACCGCCTGCCGGATGGCTACGACACGCTAGTTGGTGAAAATGGCGTGATGCTGTCAGGCGGGCAGCGCCAGCGCTTGGCGATTGCCCGGGCACTGCTAAAGGATGCACCGATCCTGATTCTCGACGAAGCAACTTCGGCACTCGATACCGAATCGGAACGTCACATCCAGGATGCCCTCGATCGGGTGATGGCCGGGCGAACGACACTGGTTATCGCACACCGCCTGTCGACCGTCGAAAAGGCTGACCAAATCCTGGTCATGGAACAAGGGCGCATCGTCGAACGTGGCACCCACTCGGAGTTGCTGGCCGCGAATGGCCACTACGCACGCCTGCACGCCATGCAGTTTCAGGACGATGCGGTATTAGCCAACGAAAAGGCTCCAGACAGCAAAGCGGAATAAGCAGTCAGCCATGGAGCCCTTCTTGCGAAAGTTATTGCGAAAGTTAACTTGATGAACACGAGCCGAGCACCCAGCACCGATATGGTTGGAGAAGCACTCAACACCGAAGGCTTCCAGATGATTCAGGATCTCACCCGAGAATTGGCGGGTGACTTTGCCTTTCCTACCTGCTTCGAAGCAGCCCTCCGCCTACGCCAAGCATTGCAGAATCCGGATCTGCCCATTTCCCGAATCAGCAACATCGTCAGCGGCGAACCCCTGGTTGCCGCCAAGCTGATGCAGTTGGCCAATTCAGCCCTCTACAAAGCCCACCACGCCCCGGTCATGGATCTCAAAGCCGCCATCGGTCGTCTGGGCATCGACATGGTACGTACCACAGCCCTGGCCATTGCCATGCGCCAGTTCATCCGTTCGAAAGAAATCCTGGTCTTTAACGACCTCGCTCTCGCACTCTGGGAGCATTCCCTTAAAACTGCCGCGGGTGCTCGCATCCTGGCCCGCAACCAAACGCTGATCAACCAGGATGAAGCTCTGCTGGCTGGTCTGGTGCACAACCTCGGAGCCTTTTTCTTGCTCGGCCGCGCAGCCCGGTATGCGAAGTTGCGTGCCGACCCGATGTCCGTGAAGCAACTCATCGCGCAGTGGCATGAAAGCATCGGGGTCACGCTGCTCAGCACTCTTGGCATACCCGGAGAAATCGTCGACGCCACCGTTGATCACAGCCAGCCGTGGTTAGTCCCGGAAACGATACTCACATTGGCAGACATTGTTTATATCGGCAACATCCTCACCGGCGCCCATGTTGAATGGCTTCATCAAGATTTTGACCTGCAGGGAGGCGGCTTCGAAGTCGTCCGCAATATCTTTGGTGGAATCCTGCCGGAAATTGAATCCGATGCACGGGCAATGCAGGTCATCTATCGATAAGGCCGGCTGCGATGATGAAGGCAAGGAGGCGTCCGGTTCAACATCTCTGTCCAGGGTCTGGAATTCTGCAGACACCGGATGGAGGCCGTTGAATCAAGCCGCCGGCAGGTGATCGTCAAGCCAGTGCCGGAGAATCGAAGCAGCCGGCCAGTTGCGCAGAAGACGGGCACGATCACGCCGCCATGCACGCGTATGTGCTCCCGGCAAACGATGCTGAACGACCGCATCAAGATCGATGAGCAGAATGCGCCCCGCATCCCACAGCAGATTCGTCGCCTTGAGATCCCCGTGGCTGATGCGCTGCCGGTGCATCGACTCGAACAAATTCAGCATGGCCCGTGCCTCTTCCGCAGGGGGGACCTGGTCGGGAGATAAATGCATCAGCAGATTCGGCCCCGGGCAATATTCGCAGACCAGCCAGGCGCGACGGCGCAGTGGCCCGCAGCGTTCCTCAATCAGCGCCAGCGGCGCCGGCGTCGGTATCCCGAGAAACTGCAGCCGATGCCCTTCCTGCCAGGAATGCCAGGCCCTGCTCGGGCGCCACAGGCGGCCAAGCGCGTGACTCACCCCCTTGAGGTTGTAGCGCTTGATCAGCAGCATGCGGTCGCCAACGAGCACACGGGAGACCGTGCAGGTACCACCGTCCTTCAAGGTCAGACCCGCGCTGATCGCGCAGTCTGGCGCATCGAGCAACGGCGCCAACACTTCTGCATCCTGACGCAGCACTGCGCTGAAGCGAGTGAAGCTCTGCTCGACAGCGAATAACGTGCAATCACGAACGGTCTTGGCCAGAAAATCACGCAAACGCCAAGCCCTAACGCGCGCGACCTGGCTGCGCAAGGCCGGCAGATCGGGCGACACTTCCCCCGCCCCAGCCCGATAAGCCGGCAGAAGTGCCGCCCACCGATCTTCCCATTCGACAGGCAACTGTGCCAGCAGCACGGCCAGATTGGCACAGGCGTCCGCCATCGGCATCGCTTGTGGCTGACTGACGACGCGCACCGCGTCGCCGTCGATGACTAGCAAGCGACCGTTGTGGCGCAGAAAATTCGCCAGATGCAGGTCGTCCTGCACCAGCCCAGCGGCATGAAGACGCCCGACTAGGGTGAACGCCGGCGCCAGGAGCGACAGCGTTTCGTCGTCAGCGGCGGTGCGCCCGGCAACGCGTGACCAGCATTCGGCCAGGCTCTCGGCCGGATCAAGGAAGTCTGTCAACAGCGCATGACCGCCGCCAGCCATCGGCATGGCGGCGACCAGTGCAGGCGTCGGCAAGCCGGCAAAAACAAGGGCTTCGAGGCCCGCGCGTTCCTGCCGCCAGCGCTGCTCGCTGCGGCGCCCGATGAACAGCTTGGCGAGTACCCGGTTGCCGGCGAGTTCGGCCTCTCCGACCAGGCGCTTGCCGGGCAGCACGCGAAACAGGCGAAGCATTTCGAGCTGACGCCCATCGGCGAGCGCCACCCGAAAAGGCAGCGCTGGATGGCGACCAGCAGTCTGCAGGGTGCTGGCCAGGGTCAGTGCGTCCAGGGCCATCGTCGCTCACACAGGCCAGGCGTCATGGGCAGGGTCGTCAGGGCAGGGCCGCCTTCTCGCGACCTGCAATAAAGCGCACGATCGGCGCCGCTGTAGCCCTTGACGTAGTAGCGCCTGCCTCCGGCGCTGACGCTCAGCACGCGGCTTAGAGAGTCATGGGCAATCAAGTCGCCTTCAAGCGCAAAAACGCGATCGATCTCACCGAAAATGGTTGCGACGACGCTGGCAGCGTCTTCGGGATTCAGGGAGCAGTTGATCATGTCATTTCCCCCGCGGCGGACTTGCGTGCGAAACGCGTCTGCAAACGTTGTTGTTCGCTCGCCAGCGAGGCGAGCAATGGGGCCTCCTCGCGCAGCAACAGGCGTAGCGGCCGAACAAAATACGCGGCCAGAAAGCACAACAGGTCACGTTTCGTGAGGCCGATGTCGAGTACCGAAAAATAGAGCGCGGCAAGGTCTTTGTCGCGCCAGCGGCGTGGCGTTCTGGCCCGGAGCTGGGCGCGATGCAGATCGATCAGCGACAGCCTGAAACTCTCCGGCGTCGGCTTCGGGTCGAGGTGCAACAGGAAGTGGCAGAGATAGAGGTCTCGATGGTTGACGCCACCCTGGTGCATCCGCCTCACCGAATCGGCCACACGCCTGATCAGCGCACGTTTCAGGCGAATCGCAGGAGGATTGTTCGCCCAGCCGAGACAGTAGTCCTCGAGACTGACCGTCGGCGTCAGTTCTTCGGTGACGATGAACGAGAGTTGCCGCGCCGGGTTGCTACCGCGCCGGCCGAAAGCGACGGCATGCATGCTGTCGATACCGAGTTCCTGCAGCCGTCGGATTGCCTGCCACTCGTTCTGTGCGCCGAGAACCGGCAAACGCAGCGAGAGGAGATTTTTGAAAATCTCCCCCCACCCGATGCCGCGATGGATCTTGACGAAATAGCCACGGCCTGCAATCTCGTTGCGCAAGGTGCGGCGCCCCTCCAGTTCGCGAAACACCTGGCCTTCGAGCGCCTCGACGGCGGAAAAAGGATCCTCGCTCGCCCACAGCGAGCGAAAGGGTTCTTCGAGACACAACTCGTCAGTGCTCATTGCCGGTCTTTGAGGATCACCTCGGCCGCCCGTTCAGCATTGCAGTAGATGTCGGCCTGATCGGCAAAAGCCAGTCCGTTCTTCTGCCAACGCCGTCGCGCCGGCAAGTCATCGAGCATCTGCACCAAGTATTGATCCAGGCACACTTGCTCGAAAGGCTCGGGAACGACCAGACCGGCGTCAGCCTCGGCAATGTAATGCGCGTAACCGCAAACGGCGGTGGTCAACACCGGCAGACCGGCAACCACCGCTTCGAGAAGCACCGTGCCGGTGTTCTCGTGGTAGGCGGGATGAATCAGCAAGTCGGCACCGAGCAGAAAACGCGGAATGTCGCTGCGCCCGCGCAGGATGCTGACACGTTCGGCCAGTCCGAGGGCACGCGCCTGACCCAGGAAGAGTCGGGCATCGTCATCACCGATGGCGATCAGCCGGCAACGACCGCGGAGCACGGGGGGCAAGGCGGCGAGTGCTTTCAGGCTGCGATCGAGCCCCTTGGTCTTGAAGCCGGAACCGATCTGCAGCAACAACAGATCCTCCTCCTGCAGAGCGAATTCGTCGCGGAATTCGGCCCGGATTGCCGGGGCCTCGGCTGGCGCCCGCCGATCCTGGGCGATGCCTGGCGGCAGCAGATGGAAGCGCGCATCGGGGGTGCCGTAGTATTTCTGGAAAAGCGGTTTCTGCCGCGGTGAAATCAGCAGAATCTCGGTTTGGCCAGGCGCTGCAAAAACCGCACGCTCGTAAGCCGAGAAATGGCGGTAACGCGCCGTCATCCGGTAGAATGGATTGCGCAGCATGCGCGTCCTGGCCTGGTCTTCATAACAGGGGTCGGCAGCAAAATAGACGTCGAGGCCCGGCATCTTGTTGAACCCGACGACCCGATCGGCCGGGATTTTCGCCAGATCGATCCCGATCCAGGAACTGAACTTTGCATAGCGGCGAGGATTGGTCAACGCTCGCACCGGCACCCGTACCACTTCGAAACCGGCCGGGATATCGCCTCGCCATTCCAGTGTGTACACCCGAATGACATGGCCGCGCGCCTGACAGGCGAGCGCGATGCGCAAGAAATCCCGTTGCAGGCCACCATACGGAAAGTATTTATAGAGGCAGAAGGCAATCAGCATCAACCCCTGCCCCCACCATTGCTGCCCGCCGCGTGCTGCGGCGCATCTTCGCCCACACTGGTCGGCGCCGCCCCCGACGGCGTGCTGCCACGACGCTGCTTGTAACGGTTGTAACCCCAGAGATACTGCCCTGGGCACTGGCGAATCAGATGTTCGATCTCGTGGTTGATCTGTTGCGCACGCTCCTCGATGGTACCGTGGATCGGCTGCGTCGGTTCCTGCAGGTGGAAATGGTAACCTGCTCCCGCAGGCAGTCGTTCAGCCCAGACCATGATCACGCTGGCACCGCTCTCGACCAGCCGTGCCGCCAGAGTCATCGTATAGGCGGGTCTGCCGAAGAAGTCGAGCCAGCGACCTTCGCCCGCTTTTGGCGCCTGATCGGGCAGCATGCCGACGGCTTCGCCGCGTTTGAGAGCCCTGATCAGACTGCGTACCCCGGACAGATCGGCAGCCGCCAAATGTAACTGGGCACGCGCCCGCCCGGCTTCGATCATGGCCTGCAGCCAGGCCTGCCGGGGTGGCCGGTAAAGCACCGTGATCGGAGCATGCGTGGACAGGTATTGCGCGGTGATCTCGAAACAGCCGAGATGAGGCGTCAGGTAGAGGATCCCCTTGCCGCGTCGGGAAGCGGCTTCCACCAGTTCCCAGCCGGATATCTCGACGACACGCGCCGCTGTCTCGGCAAGCGGTCGCAGCCAGATTCGGGCCAGTTCGAGCGCGCCCTTACCGGCTTCGCCGATGGCCGTCGAGCGCATCCGTCGGGTTTCGTCCGCACCGAGTGCGAGCAGCATATTTTCGCGCATGTGCCGACGATAAGTCGGCGACAGCAGCCAGGTCAGCCAGCCGAGGAACGTGCCGAGCACATGCAGCCACGCCAGCGGCAGGTGGCTGAGAAGACGAAACAGGGTGATCACGCGCGAGTCCGGATGTGAGAAAGTTGGCAGCGGGCGGTCAGAACATTTTGACCCGCCGAGAAAAGTAAAATTATAATTATCCATCCGCCGAGTTAATCAGGACAACTTGCAGGGCGGAGGGCCGCTGAAGCGGCCACCAAAATACTGCTAAAGCGTCGTCAGCTCGCACCCCGAAGCCGGCCACGCAGCCGTTTCGGGGTTTTTCATTTGGAGCAGACCTAGCGTGAGCAAAGAGTATCTTTTCACTTCGGAATCGGTTTCCGAAGGCCATCCGGACAAAGTTGCCGATCAGATTTCCGACGCCATCCTCGACGCCATTCTGGCCGACGATCCGCCGGCCCGGGTCGCCTGCGAAACCCTGGTGTCGACCGGTTTGGTCGTCATCTCGGGCGAAATAACCACCAAGGCCCATATCAATTATCGCGAAATCGCCCAGGAGGCGGTTCGCCGCATCGGCTACGACGACTCCGAAATCGGCTTCGACTACAAAAGCTGCGCAATTCTGACAGCAATCAACCGTCAATCGCCGGATATCGCACAAGGAGTCAACGAAGGGCAGGGAATCGACCTCGACCAGGGGGCTGGTGACCAGGGGCTGATGTTTGGCTACGCCTGCAACGAGACCTCGTCATTGATGCCGCTACCGATCCATTACGCGCACCGGATCATGCAGCGCCAGGCCGAAGTACGTCGCGACGGTCGTCTGCGGTGGCTGCGGCCGGACGCCAAGAGCCAGCTCACGGTCAGATATGCCGATGGCCGACCGGTGGCGATCGACACTATCGTCGTGTCCACGCAACACAGTCCAGACGTATCACATGCCCAGATCTCGGAAGCCGTGATCGAGGAAGTCATCAAACCGGTGTTGCCGCCGGAACTGCTGACTGGCAAGACCCGTTATCTGGTCAACCCGACCGGCCGCTTCGTGGTCGGCGGCCCGCACGGCGACTGTGGTCTGACCGGCCGCAAGATCATCGTCGATACCTATGGCGGTGCTGCCCGGCATGGCGGCGGCGCCTTCTCGGGCAAGGATCCATCGAAGGTCGATCGCTCGGCGGCCTATGCGGCTCGTTACGTGGCGAAGAACATCGTCGCCGCCGGTCTCGCCGAGCGCTGTGAAGTGCAGGTCGCCTACGCAATCGGCGTTGCCCGGCCGGTATCCTTGATGGTCAACACCTTCGGCACCGGCAAGGTCAGTGACGAACTCATCGTCGAACTGATCGGCAAACACTTTGACCTGCGTCCCAAAGGAATCATCCAGTCACTCAACCTATTGCGCCCGATCTACCGAAAGACCGCCGCCTATGGCCATTTCGGTCGCGACGAACCCGAGTTCACCTGGGAGGCCATCGACAAAGCTGCGGCGCTGAGAGCGGAAGCGGGTCTGTAGCCTGCAGGCCTATGACAAAAGGGGCAATTGTCCCCCTCGCGACATCAACCCAGGCACGGGCACGGCGGATTGCGAGTTTATGATCCGCCGTATCGTGCGTGCTGCACGGGTGCGGGGACTGCAACTATGTCGCCCTGCGCCGGGCAAAACAAGACTCAGCGATGCTGGACTATCCGACTGTTTACGCTTCCACTCTCCTCGATCGTCTCCTCCCCTACTCCGAACCCTCATCATCGATGCTCCCGGTGGTCGGATGCGCGAGCCACTGCCGCATTGACCCCTGCCATCCTGCCCGCACAAACGCCCGCCGCCGTTTGGAAATTTACTGGCTTGGCGATAGACTTGACTGAAAGGGAGAGACCATGACCAAGCATGTTGAAAACCTGATTCTTGGACATTCAGGTACATTACGCGCAGGGCAGGACCGTTTGGTGCGCCGTGGCCAGTGCCAGATCACGGAACCTTGTTCATGAGGCGTCGTGACACGATAGTTCGTCGTGCCTTTGTTCTTGACTCACGCCAGCTTGGCGGCCGTGTGGTCATCGGCGCCGGTTTCAAGTTCGCGGGCATCGCACTGCGCACATTGATCACCTTCGGTTCGCTCGCAGTCCTGGCGAGATTGCTCGAACCCGCGGACTTCGGCTATGTCGCGATGGCCACGGTGGTGACCGAGTTCGCCGCGCTCTTCAGTACTTTTGGGATGACCAACGTGCTGACCCAGCGTCAAGTCATCAATCGTTTGCAAATCGACACCGTATTCTGGGCATCGTTCACGCTGGGTGCCGTCTTGTCCGTCTTTGTCTTCGCCGTTTCCTTCCTGATGGGCTGGCTTTTTGCCGAGCCGCGCGCAGGCGAGTTGATGCGCGTGCTTTGCTTCAGCTTCCTGCTTGGCGGCATGACCAATGTGCCGAATGTCCTGCTGGCACGTCTCATGATGTTCCGTACCGAGTTCTGGATTCAGAGCCTAGTGAATGTGATCCGTGCGCTGGTTGCGATTGGCATGGCCTACGGCGGCTTCGGCGCCTGGAGTCTTGTCAGCGGTGCGCTCGTTAGTGCGGGCATGACCGTCGTTCTCGGGTTTCTTGTGGTGCGCTACGTTCCACGTTTCAGATTCAGTTGGCACTATCTGAGCACCAGCTGGAAAACCAGCGGGATTTATCTGAGCGCGGGTCTCCTGTATTACGCCAACATGAATATCGATCTGTTGATGGTCGGCCGCAGCCTGGGAGCGGTCTCCCTGGGCTACTATCAGAATGCCAGGTCACTGACGGATGAAATACGTGCTCGGATAGCCGCACCACTGCAGCAGATTCTATTTCCGGCATTCTCGAGCATTCAATGCGAGATGGAGCGACTTCAGCAGGTGTTCATCCGCAGTGCGCGCGTTATTGCAACGCTGATACTGCCGGTTGGTTTCGGTGTTTCCGCGATGTCCGCCGATATCGTGCCGGTCCTCTACGGCAACCAATGGCTAGAAATGATTCCGCTCGTGTCGACGTTTGGGCTGAGTGCAGCCGTGCGTGGTTCAACGGCAATTTCAAGTCCCCTCCTCAACGCCAGCAATCGCGTCGGTCTGGCATTAAAGTACAACGTGATTGGTTCGCTTCTGTTCTTTACGGGAGGGCTGGTGGGACTGCAGTTTGGCGTTGAATGGGTGGCTCTCGCTGCCCTTTTCGCTTCAGTCTATACCCTTGTCCCTTTGCGAGTGGCGATCGGCATCCTCGGGCTCTCAACGAGAGATCTGCTCTCAATTCTGGGCGCACCAATCGTGGCAGCAAGCGTACTATGGGGCGCGATTGCTGTCGCCCGCCCCCTGACCTTGGCGATTGGCACCTCACCGATCATGATGCTCGTTTGCCATGCAACCATCGGCCTGCTTACCTACCTTCTGGTTCTCTTGATTCTTTCCCGGCAGCATATCAAGGATTTCCAGGATGTACTCAAGCAGATTCTCCACGTCAGGCGTGCTCGTATTGGCGGCTAACGATGATGGCTACGCCAGCGACTCCACAGTTACTCTTGCCCATGCAAGCGATGACCATTTTCCTCCCCTCTTTCCCTCCCCTGTCTGCGGATGAGGCGAGATCCGCGGGTCGCTGGCGAGACGTCTACATTCACAGGCGGGGCATGCTAACAGGCTGTAGTCTCAGCGAGGAATGTGTCGACGGCATTCGGAAAGTCCCTGGTGAACGGCTACAACCAAGCTACAGTCCGAGGCGGAAATGAGTATCGAGTCGTTTACTCACTTGGCACGACTCACTGGTGCGGTATCCCCTCCTGCACCTGGACTTTACGACGGAAGTTGGCCAGGCTTGTTGCGTCGCGGACTGCAAATCGCAGTAAATGCTGTCGAACTGCTTCGCTCTCGTGGAACATTCGTGGCTGTTCACGGGGCAGGAGTTCCTATGGCGATTGGACGGGTCCGCGCGGACGAACGGCTAAGTGTGCGTGCCCTACTGAGCGGATCATGCATACTGCGCGACGCCCGACTCACCCTACTGGCCGATCGACTGGCAATTGATAGGAACACCCAACTCGAACTCTTCCTGGCCACCGAAGATGTTCTTGTCGTTTTTGGCGAGCGGTCGGGCGCCACCCTGGCCATTCACATCAGCGCTAACGAAGATCATCTGAGCCGTCAAAGGCAAGGCCTGGAAACGGCCCGCAAAGTCCTTGCTAAATGTCATGCCGACAATTTCATCCCGCGGGTTATCGAATGGCGCCGGGTTGATGGCGCGTGGGTCTTATTTCAGGAACGGCTTGGGGGGCGCACCGTCAATCCAGCCCGCCTTTCGGAACAGGCGCTGGAGGGATATATAGAGGCTGCGCTGAAGCCTCTGTTATGGCTTGACTCCCTTGCAGAACCTTGTGACGAGGGTGCAGATTTCCAAATGATCTTCGACGGACTTCGAAACCTCGAATGCCACTCGGCTCTCTCTGCACAGATCAGACGGCCGCTCGAAGCCTTGCGGAGCTGGCCCGAGAGACGGAATTTCCGAACGGTGCTCGCTCATGGCGACTACTGGTTTCAGAACCTGCTTTTTGCCGAAGATGACTCACCCGCGCTAAGCGGCATTATCGACTGGGAGCGCTGCCGTATGCGTGCTCTACCCGGAGCTGATGCCCTGTACCTGGTCGCGTTCGGTTTCTCGCACTGGCGCGGTTGCCCTGAGTTTCAGGTGCTGTGTGACCTCTGGGACGACCGCTGCGAGCCATTCCTTAGACGGCTGATCGAACGGGTGTGTACAGCCTTTCGCATGTCGACTGACGACTTGCGTTTTGTTGCCATTTTGATGTGGCTCATGCACTTGCGGCTGCGAGGGCCATGGATGATGGAGTGGCCGGCAGCTAAACACCAGGAGTGGGTCACCTTGCCAGCAGCCAGCGCTGGACGGTGGTTGAGCCGTACCGGGTCGTAAAATCGATCACATGCATAAAGGGGACAATAGTGAATCATGATCACAACGTAGGGAACTCGGGGTGTCACTTGCTCCCTTTACTATCTTTTCGACCTAACCAGTTGAGATACGAGTATCGGTCGTCAATCGCCGGTTACGCGCACAATTTCGAGCGCGACCTCCAGATGTTCGTATTATGGGAAACCTCCCGCGAGCACTGGCCAGCCATTCTTGATGACATTCAAAGCCGTTTTGTTGTACTCGACGTGCGGTACATTGCGTGGCCCGAACAAGAAGTGGACGATTGTTTCCTGCGCCTGTATGGGATGCCGCCAGAGGGCTCCTCAAATGGCGCTCAGGGGTTCAAACGGAGGCAAATCTGTGGATCTGGGCCCTTTGCCCTCGTAGTCGTCGAAGATACGGCTCCCGTCTATGTGTACGCCCGGACCTTCTCCAAGAAGGTCGAACTGGTTAACCGCTCCGTTGTTGCTGCCAAGTCTCAGTACCGCGAATGGACCGGAGGAGGCTTCCGAATTCACTCGAGCAACTCGCTCGGGGAATTCTTTAGAGACATGAGCCTGCTGGTTGGCACTATCGAACTCGAGCGGTTGCTGGACCTTCATGAACCATTCTCGGATGTGCCCAGCACGGTATCAGCGAGTCTGGCCGGTACCGGCGGATGGGAATCACTCGCGGTGCTGTTCAGACACCTGCTACGTTCAGTGGACTACGCGGTCCTGCGCAACTTCGAGGAGTTGCCGGCAGATCTGCCCAGTGGTGATGCCGATATAGACGCACTGTGTAGGTCAGCGCACGAGTTTTCTGCTGTAGCCAATGCCAATATCCTGGTCGACAAATGCGGCAAATTCTCATGTGTCACACAAGTAGGGGGCATGCCACTGCAATTTGATCTGCGCTCGGTCGGGGACAACTATTACGATACGCGATGGGAAGCCGACATGCTTGCACGTGCGCAGGTGCATGGTGACTGCGTGATGGTCCTCGCCCTCAACGACCACTTCTTCTCGCTCATGTATCACGCGAAAGTCCACAAGAGAGAGACGAAGGCCATCTACCGCGAGCGTCTGACCCGGATAGCATCCGAACTCGGCCTCTCACAGTTCGAGGGCACGGACATCACTGCCGATGACACGGCAGCCGAGTTGCTGGCCGGGTTTCTGGTTGCTAACGGCTATGGATATACAGCACCTTTGGACATATGGGTGCAATTGAATGCCGATTTTGTGCGCCGTCTGCGTGCTCAGGGATCACTGTGGGCAAGAGAACTCATCCGTGACCGTCTGACCGTCTCCGCGGCACTGGCGCGCGCACCTTTGCTGTGGCGAGTACACCGTCAGTTGGCCGGGCCAGCAACACAGGCTATCCGCTTTCTGCGGAAACTAGCGTATCGATGATCGCCGACGGAGCGCAGTCAAATTCAGTGATCCTGCTGCTGCGATTCGGTCAGTGCTGTGGACTCCCCTCAGAAGGAGGATCGGCGGAATTGATCTCCGGGATTTCCTCGCCCGTCTGTTTGCTTTCCTTGCTTTCCTCGGCAATGCTTTCTGGTGGTGGTGGCTTTCTTATCGGCTTGATATCCGACAGATCACCGCCAAGTGATTGATATTGATCACGAAGCACTCTTGCACCAGGGCTGTATTCTAGTCCCGACTTTACCAGCTGCTTAGCCGCAACCTTCTGTCCCGATCGGATCAGGAACTCTGCCCAGGCTGAATAAGCTGGCCAATAATCCGGCTTAATCGCTCGAGCCCGGGCAAACGAAATGTTGGCATCTTGAAAATCCGAGCGTAGCAATTCCGCCTCGCCTTTCCGGGTAAGGATTTCTGGGAGCAGAACGAAATCCCTCGCATGCCCATCGACGTGCCTGATAACAAACTGGTAATCCGCAACAACCGTCTTCAGCAGGAATTTTCTTTCGCTTGCTGACGTTCGGCTACGAAGGGCACGTTGAAGATTGATCTGCCCCCAACAATAATGGTGAATGGCCTGGAAGCCCTCCCGACCCAGTCGCGCCTCCCACTGTAGTCTTTCGGAGGTATTATGTTTCGGGAAGAGTTGAGCGTAGGGGCAATAGGGCGGAATCAGCGCCATCTCTTCCTTGGTGATATCACCCGCGGGTTGGGCTGAGGCGACAGTCAACATCCCCATGAATATTGATACAAATACTATCACTCGCAACTTGAACGCAGAGAAGCACCCTCTCGAGATCATGCTCCTAGACTTCATTTCTTCTCCCATGTTCCACTCTCGGTCATCCTTCTCACACTTCAAGAAGTCTCGTCTACTCGGCGCGACCAAGCGTCAACCGCGCAGCAAGCCGGACCACATTCCTTGCATTGCATGCGAGCTTGTTTGCGAATGAATAAGTGGGCAAAGAGGTCGGAGAACTCGCAATCGTGTCGTAGCGCTCGATGTATTTTCGCTTCAGTACCGCGAGGTCATAGTGTTCAAGCACGATTTTTCTGCCACGTTGCCCCAGCGCCGCCAGAGTTGACCGATCCGTATCGCGAAGGGCTTTGGTCAGAGCGCCGGCCTGACGCATGTCGATGAAGATTCCTTCCTTGACAATGGCGCGCTGATTCCTGTGATTGGTGCAGATCACCGGCAGACCCATTGCCATAGCCTCAATGTAGACAATTCCAAAGGTCTCAAAAACAGAACCGAGGGTAAACACATTCGCGGCGGCGTATGCCTTGGGCAAATCGCTGTGCTGAACCTTGGTGAAAATGATTCTTTCACCCATCAGGCGCTTGCCAAGGGCCTTGATCTCGGCGGTGTCCTTGGTTTCCTGGCCGACGATCAGCAGATACGCATCCTTAATGGCCGAGACTTCTTTGACGACATAATCCATGCGCTTGTGCCCATAGGCGATAGCGCCGACGCTGATCACTACAAATGCATTCTGCGGAATGCCATGCTGGGATCTAAAATCAGAAACCACCTCAGGGTGAAAAACGCTGACATCCACGCCATGTGGAATCATAAACGACTTGCCTTTGGCACTATAAGACAAATTGAGTTCGGTATGTTCCTGAACGAAATCACAGCGCGGCAGGTCTCTGGCAGGTATTGCTCCACCGTTGGAAAACAGGATCTTCGGGGTAGACCTGAACAAATGACGATTATCATAAATGATGTTGCATACTTCACGTTCCAGGCAATGAACGACATCAAACGCCCCTTCTAGTAAGGGTTTAAGCGCGGCATAGGCAAAAGTTTCGCCCTCTATCCGGCAGCGCTCTCCTTCAGCAATTGCCGCGGCCCACTTGGGAGACGCCACGACGTGAACGTGATCAAGACATTCGGCATTGCGCGGAATATTGTCAATCACCCACTCCCTCGGCGCAGACTTGCCCCCACCCTTGAAGAGAGTAATGTCAACCGAGTCTCCCAAAAGTGTGAAGAGATCACGTGCAAATACTTCGTGCCCACGATAGACATTGCCCAATCCGGAACATAATAGTGCAACTTTCATTCTTCATTTCACCTTGAGAAAAGTCTCGACCGGCGCAGATCACCCATGCAATATCTTTGGTTACTTTTGGCTAAACAAAGATCCTGCAAAGGTGCTGATGAGCACTTTCCATCCCTTTGCATGGGTAAGGTCGATACGTAGTGCCGTCAGGGCAGCCTGCCGGGCACGAATAAAATTACCGGCAGTAAGGTGGACACACGCGAACTCGCTCCAGGTATTTGCCAATGCACGATCCACGTCCGCCTTGCGTGCGCTGCTGCCGTCTGGCGAGAGGTAACCCCAGCGTGCCAAGGCACGGCTGATCACCAGGCCACGATGGTTCTCCTGGACAATTGACCTTGTAATACTCGTGGGATGCAGCCGATACAGGGCATACGGGAATGCCACATGCAGAATCTTGGTTACGCGGGAGATGCGCAACCAAAGATCATAGTCTTCACCAATCCGCAGGCTTTGATCAAACGGGCCTACTTCAGAGAATACCGATCGATGCACCAACACGGTCGATGTCCACACTGCACAATCAAGTAACAACTGAGGATAGATCCAGCCGCTCACGCCGAGCCAGCGCTTGCGATCACCCGAGCGCCTTTGCAATGCCGCCAGAAAGGCGGGTTCCGGCGAAGGTTCAGTGCTGGTCCAAAACTCGAAGGCAGTGTGACACATGCGCGTGCCGGGTATGGCACTTAGTGTATCCCACTGTGCCTGCAGCTTGCCTGGCAACCATATGTCATCAGCATCAAGGAAAGCGATCCAGTCGCCCTGTGCGCATGCGATGCCATGGTTGCGCGCGACAGCAATGCCCTGATTGCGCTGCTGCACCAGCCTGACCTCGGGAAAACTGGCACAAATGAGCTCGGCCGAGCGATCCGAGGAGCCATCATCGACCACCACCACTTCGAGATTTGGCCAGTCCTGCGCGAATACGGAGGAAATCGCGGAGACAATGTATCGTTCTGCGTTATAGCAGGGAATGATGACAGAAATCTTGGGGGTCGTTGACATCGGTTTTCATGGACGTGTTTAAGCAACGGCACGGAATATCTGGACAGGACCCCAGATCGATTCATCATGACTCGATGCGCCTTGCTTCTCTCCCATCATGGACACGCCATCTGTCCCGATCGAAGCTGCTCATTCTGCCACAAGTTCCTGATGAGTCTTGCGCCAAAGCGAAGTCGGGTTTTGTCCCAGGGGGTAAAGCGGGGCAGCTGCATGAGGTCGCACCGAGAATCGGCGACTCCCCATGCTGTCGTGACGGCTGCATCAAAGCCCAGGCCGCGAACGACCTCGGCGTCTCCAGCACGATAATCGATATTGGGTTTTCCGTTGGGGTAGGCAAACAAGCTGACGCGTTCCTGTAACAGCGACTCCAGGAACTGTTGGCTGTCGAGAATCTCGCTGCGCACTTCATCCGGCTTCAGACGGGCGAGAATCGGGTGTGTGACGGTATGCGCACCAATCAACATGCCGGCCCGGCGCATGGCCCTCACCTGCTCCGAGGTCAGCATCAGATCATTCGGCAGCCTGACACCGGCGACTGCAGCAATGTAATCTACCGTCCTGCGACGTTCTGCAGACTCCCGATACTTGATCTCATTGAGGATGTTCATGATCGCCTGACGAACAGTGACAGCCGAATTCAATTCGTGCACTCCCAGACCTTCTTCAGAAAGATCCAGCCGCGATTTACCGCAATGGCTGACTGCCTCAATCACCGTGTCGTTCCACATCCGTCCACCATCAAGAAAGCCTGTCGCCACGAAGAAGGTTGCTGTCAGACCATGATCTCTGAGGATCGGCATCGCGACCGTGAAATTATCCGCATATCCATCATCGAAGGTGATGCAGGCTGCGCGCGTGGGCAAGGTACGGTCAATCAGTCGAGCAATCGCCTGGTCAAGAGGCAGGACATTGAACGACTCCTTCAGCCAGGTCATCGCGCGTGTAAAATCATTCGCATCGATGTCCCAGGTACGAATGGCATCCCGATGGGCGAGAACACGATGAAAGATCAGGATCGAGAGTCGTCCACGAACCCCTGCCGGGGATAGTGCATGGGCGAGAGTTTTAATGATCATGTCAATTTATTTGCTGCCGGATGGGGTGCAGCGGCAGCAGTAATGGGTTTTCCGGAACCAAAAGCGCCGACTTTTTCCTGGTGCCATCCCCCCTCTCTAATCCACCGATCAGTCACGACAAGAACCACCAGAATGTTGTAAGGCAAGTCAAAATAGGCCAGTTGGAGGAACGCGCCACCCGCCAGATAGCCGACCATGGAGACCTGACACATGCCGGCAAGATGATAGGTCCATGCCATCTCTGGCCGATCCCTAGCCTGCCGGCGTATCCGGGCTGCGCAACGAAAGGTTAGCCACCATAACAACAGAAACAGGAACAGGCCACCATAACCATGCTCACCAAGTATCGAGAAGTAGATGCTGTGTGCCACAGGCGTTCCGACACTTTCCGCAGGAGCATATACCGCATAATTCAAGGGTGTATAGAGATCGAAGCCGCCGCCCAGCAGGCGGTGATTGGCAACGTTTGCGCAGAACCGCCATGCGCCAAGTCTGGATTGCGCAGAGTTATCCTGTTGATATGTCTCTATCGTCCGCATCCGTTGTTCCCACGAACTGGGCATGAACGCAATCAAACCGGCGGCGATGACAGCGATGGCCACTCCATTCACAACTTTTCTCTCGGATCGATACCACAGCACCAGCCCCATCGCAGAGATCGCCAGGAATGCCCCTCTCGACTGCGATCCCAAGGCCGAAAGCGTGCACAGCAACATCAGCGCTAGCAAACCGAGGCGAAAAACGAGGCGGGTTGCGACCATCCGCAGGTAGTTGATCAGAGGGATGGTCATGATCACCGCCACGGCCAGGGCGTTATTTTCTTCAATAAAGCTGCCTGGAGGCCCCCAAACCCTGGAGCCTCCTCCTGTGAGAATGGTAAAGATGCCACCCTTGAACCCATAGTATCCAATCGAGAGAACAATGATCCAGATGAACATCTCGATGTGTTTGCGTGTTTGCAGAGCAATCAAGGCGACAACAGTCATGATCTGGATCTTCATGACCTTATTGAGCTGGCTCGATGAACCGATTGGATCAATGGCGAAAACCGTCGTCAAACACATCCACAGGACCAGGAGCAGAAGGACAATGACCGGAGGAGTCCACGGCATGCGCAGCTTGTCGCGTGTGAAGACCATCGAGAGTAGCGCAGCACCGGCAGCCACGGCAGCAATCGGTGCGTTGAGGATGAAGCCAAAGGCCAGTTTGTGGGGATTCATGAGGCTGATCCATGTCCACAAAATCACGGCGATCCAGGTATGAGCGATTGCAAAAGGCAGGGCTGCGATGATGATGCCCAGTATCAGCAGGTCACGCATCCGTAACTTTCTCAACACCCACAAGGGGTTTCACGTGGCTGACGACGTAGCGGAACTTTCCGGATGCTTCGCTGGCAATTTCACTGACCTTTTCGATGCGAACATCCACGTTTCTGCCCAGACGCGCCTTGAAATCGCGCACGATACGATCCTCCGACACCTGGCCAAAAGCCGATCCGGTAACGACCTTGACGACCGTTTGATCGATGGACACCTGCTCGATTCTGAAACGCTCGACACCAGGCAGGTCACGAACCGTATAAATCAGCGCCAGCCCGTGCATCACGGTACCATCCTGGGCGATCACAAAGTCTGTGGTGCGCCCCTGTACCTCTTCCAGAACAGGCAGGTTGCGGCCGCAGGGGCAGATCCTGTCGCTCAGGAGACCGATATCGCCGGTGCGGTAGCGGACAAAAGGGAAATCCGCTGTCGCCAGGTGTGTGACAACGATTTCGCCGGGCTTCCCGAGCCCTACATGCCTGCCATCCGGACCCACGGTTTCGATCACGATGTCCTCGGCACTGATGTGCAGACTACCGGAAGGACACTGGTGCGCAATGAATCCAGCATCGCGGGCACCGTAACCGTTGGCCACCGGGCAGGCAAATACTTCGCTGATCAGGGTGCGCTGCTCATCGTAGAGCTTTTCTGAAGTCACAAATGCGACACGGATACCCAGCCTGCTCATTTCCAGGTGTTTCTGCTGCGCATGGCGGGCGATCAGAGAAAGGCTCGATGGGTAACCGAAAAGCATTGTCGGACGCCGGGTTCGGATGGTATCCACAAAGCGATCGAGGTTCGTCGCTGACATTTCAAAGGCCGGCAGCAAATGGCTTCTCATCAGCCCGTCGCGCAGACGTCGAATACGGTCTTGCGCACCCAGTTCGATTGGGCTCCCCCAGACCACCAGTTCGCTATCGCCGATGTCAACGTCCCACCAGCGCGTGGCGCGCCACTTGGCGGCCACGTCGTGGCTCTTCCTCGCCCGGCCCATATAGAAGATCAGCGGCTCACCGGAAGAACCACCAGTGTTGTAGCGCGTCAGCGGACCGTGACTGTCTGACTTGAGTCGGTCGACGTTGACGCGAATGTCGTGTTTGTTCAGTAACGGCAAGGCGGACAAGTCATCAATACTGCGCACCGACCTCGGGTCGAAGCCAAGACGCCGGAACAAATCCCGGTAATAGGGAACGCGCAGCCCAATGTCGGCCAGGAAGTCGCGCAGACGACCCGTGCGATAGTCAACCAGTCGATCCGCTGACCACCACTGGCTTTCCTCAAGCCTCTTGCGCACGGCCACTGAATCGTGCCCTTTGAGACGCTCATGCAAGGGAAAGAGGAAATGTGAACACATGGCTGTATACAAGTTCACGAGCTTCTCCTCGCGGCAAGCCGACGACAAAAAGCACCTGGTTGCGTTCGCACCTGCAAACGAATACACCGCATTGTCGCCCGCACCTGTCCGGCTTTTTCTCCATCCGGCGAGGACGCTGGTAAGCACCGCACCATTTCCCGAACCCTGGCGGGTTGGTCAAGCCATCGTAGTCGCAAACCAAGGATTCCCCGCTGAACCATGTCCGCCATCCTGTTCTTCAGTGCTCTACCACCGACCAGCCACTAACTCGCAGCTGCTGTCAGCGACTCAGGCCCGGCTTGCGCAGCGTGACCATGATCCAGCCCCGGAGAAAGCGCAGGATCTCGAAGCGGCTGATCAATTTCTCGTAGCATGTGCCCAGGAAGAACAGGGCACCATTGAACATCAAATAGTTGGGGTATTGGCTAAGGTACTCGAAGTTCTCTACAGTGAACCCAGCCGAAGTCGCCAGATGTTCCACATCGGCACGAGTGTTGGTCCGATAGGCGGTCGGAAAAGTGTCCTCTTCCGCCCTTCCTTCCACCTGCTTGACGATCCTGCTATGGAAGCGGTTGGGAACCAGGCGCGCAACCAGAGTACCGTAATCCCACATGTTGGCGGTCAGGAACACCAGCACGCCTCCCGGGCGCAAGACACGCGCGAACTCCTTGTACACTGCCGCGGGGTCAGTCAGATGTTCGAAAACGCTGCGTGACATGATGAGGTCCACACTGGCGTCGGGCAACGGCATGTCAGACAGGTCGGCATTATAGGTCTCGATCCCAGGAGGAACGTCGCTAAAGCTGACCAATTCGATCCCGATCAGACGGCGGGCACGTCCAAGATACTTTCTCAGGACCGGGACGGTACGCCCACAACCTGCGTCGAGCAATACGGAATCTGGAGTCAGTAGTTGCGTGACGTGCTCTTCGTACAAACGATAGGGATGAGGGCTATTGGCGTAGCATTTCCGCAGCAGTGTCTCGGAAAGTGCAGTCATGGCAAATCTCCATTAGTACGGATCACAGGGGTCAACTTACTCTTCGCTGCACCGACCCGCCGGTAAGCGTCCAGCCACTGCCCCCGTACTTGCGGCCAAGAATACTTTCTGGCTTGTGCCAGACCCGCCTGTTTGAGAGCCATAGCCAGGCCAGCATCCTGCAGGACACGCAGGACTTCTCGCGACATCGCCTCGTGGTCAGCGATCGGCACCAGCAAACCGTTGACTCCTTGCTCAACCAGGTCGGGGATTCCGCCCGCAGAAGTGCTGACCACCGGCACACCGCTGGCGAAAGCTTCGAGAATAGAGATCGGCATGTTGTCGACGGTGCTCGGATTGATCAGGCAATCCGCTGAAGAGTACAGCGCGGGAATGTCGGCGTTGTCGATGCGACCGGCGAAACATACGCTGTCCTGCAGACCAAGTTCAACAGTCAGTTGCTGCAGGTGTCCAAGCTCCGGCCCGCTGCCGGCGACAGTCAAGCGGGCGCCCGGAAATGAGGGCTTGACCCGGGCAAAAGCTCGCATCGCTGTCGGAATATCGTAGATCGCTTCGAGATTGCGGGTGACCACCAGATGTGGCGCGTCACCAAAACATCGTGGCGGGCTTGGAATGAATCGGGAAAGATCGACGATATTTGGAATGACTTCGGCAGTCAGCCCGTAGCGCGAAAAGACCCGCTGCAGAAATGCCGAAGGAGTGACTCTCAATGCTGCCCCGGCGAGCATGTGGAGTACGTTTCGCGGCGCTCCCGCAAAGAAAGTATCGGCATTCCCTCCCCGGTAGTTGATGATCACCGGCGTGCCACGCAGGCGAGCGATGACCATCGCCGGGGCGGCAAGCAAATGCCAGGCCCAGCCGGAGTTGGCAAGAACATGCATCACGCTCGCGCGCCCAGCCGCCAGCCATAGCTCCAGCAGATACGGCAGCAGACGGAAACCGGCGCGCAGCACCGGCAAATGACCCACCCAGGCCGGTCGATAGGGCGCGTTGGTGCGTACCAGTTCGACATCAAAGCCGTCAGCCCGCAGCAAACGAACGAGTTGCTCGCATTGATTCGCCATGCCACCAGACGGTGGCGGCAGCGGCCCAACCACACAGATCAGCGACAAGGGATCTCCACCCGTCACCTGCTTTACGACGCCTGCCATCTCCGTCACCCCTCGACACGCCGCGACAGTTCTCGTTTGGCCAAGACCCATCCAGAGAGAGCAATCAGCAGCGCCAGCTGACTCGTCATGTATGGCGCCAAGGATAACAGCGCGCCAGCCAGGATGATCAGACTGACCCAGACACTCAGATGCCAGCGCCGAGCGGAGTCCGACATGCGGCCTGTCCCTACCAGCACAATCCAAGCACTCTGGCCGCAATCGCTGGACGATTTGGAAGCCGGACCAGATCAAGCAGCACCTGCCCGGAACTGCATGATCTGGCCAGGGTATCCGCGACCGCCTGTCCGGCGAGCCCAATCACCAGCACCTCCGACTCTCGAATGACCTCCTCGAGTTCCGGCCTCATCATCTGCCCGATATGCGGCAGATGCGTCTGGATGAAGCTGCGGTTGGCTCCAAGTAGACTTGCCAGATGGACCTCCGGATCATAAATGGCCAGTTGCATCCCCTTGCCGATGAGTTGTTCTGCCAGCGTCACCAGCGGACTCTCTCGCAGGTCGTCAGTACCGGTCTTGAACGACAGTCCGACGAAACCGATCTTTCGCTTGCCGAGGGAAAGCAGTTTTCGCAGCGCCAGTTCCAGATGATTGCGGTTCGACTGCATGATGCCACCAAGCATCGGGATGTCCACGTCGTGGATCTTGGCAAGGTAGGTCGTCGCGCGCAGATCCTTCGGCAGACACGAGCCGCCAAAGGCATAGCCGGGCTTGAGATACGCCGTCGAAATATTGAGCTGTGTATCCTGACAGACCAGATCCATCACCTCGAAGGCATCGACGCCGAGAGCTTCGCAAAGGCGTGCCGTTTCATTGGCGAAGGTGATCTTGAGCGCATGAAAGTTGTTACAGCAATATTTCATCATCTCGGCGGAGCGAACCGAGGTTTCAATGAAGCGGCACGGCAAATTGCCAAACAGTGCGCGCAAGCGCTTGACAGGATACGCATGGTTGGCACCGACGATGGTGAACGGAGGTTTGTCGTAATCGCGAATCGACGATCCTTCGCGCAGAAACTCCGGCTGAAAGCAGAGAAAAAAACCTTCGCCATCCCTTTTACCGGATTTTTCTTCGATAATCGGCCGCAGCACGTCCTCAACCGTACCGGGCACCAGCGTCGAACGAAAGACGACGATGTGCGGCTCATGCTTGCCAGCGATCGCACAGCCCATCTCTGCCGCCAGACGCAGGATCGCCCCCTGATCTTGACTACCGTTGGATGCGGACGGCGTTCCAACACAAACCAGGGAAACCTCACTGTCGAGCACTGCCTGCTGCGCATCGGTGGTGACGGTGACGCGACCACTGGCCACGGCAAGGGCCATCAGGTCGACCATCCCCTCCTCGACCACCGGAGTCTTGCCAGCCATGATCAGTTCCAGTTTGGTCGCATCGATATCGACGCCGATCACCTCGTGACCATCACGAGTAAGACACGCCAGCGACACCGCACCGACATAGCCCAGACCGAAAATGCTAATTTTCATGCGAGTTTCCTTTTGCTTTGCGAGAAGTTCCTGATGCAGCGATCAACAATCTGGTCTAGTCTTGCCATCGAATTCGGCCAGGCATGGTTGCTGAGCATGCGCTGCCGTCCAGCCAGTGCCAGTCGCTGTCGTTCCGCCGGATCGTCCAGGATCCGCAGAATCGCTGCAGAATATTCTTCTGTTGTATCAGCAACAAGGAAATGCTTCACGGACTCGGCGTCGACGCCACCTGCGGCAACCCGGCTGGTCACCACCGGCACACCCATGGCCATTGCCTCGAGAATCTTGTTCTGCGTACCGCGGGCAATGTTGAGTGGCGCCACCATCAGCGCCGAGTTGCGAATGTATGGGCGAACATCGGGCACCGAACCGGTGACGGTGACACCAGGAAGATCACCCAGCTTTTGCATCTCTGGCGATGGATCGGCACCGACGATCAACAATTTGATGTTCGGCCGACAGCGCCTGAGCAAAGGCCAGATCTGCTCACAGAAACGCGCCATGCATTCCTGATTCGGGTAGTAGTCCATCCGGCCAATGAAGCTGATGGTATCCGCGTCATAGGGTTCGTTGGAAGGGCAGAAAAACTCGCTATCGACACCGTTCGGAAACCAGTCGGTCGCCACGCCAGTGCCATAGCCTTCGAGTGTCTCCCACTCGGCGTGGGTGGTCGCCGTACAGAAATCGAACAGTCTGGCCAGACGTTTTTCAGCCGCCAGCATTTTCATGCCTTCCAGCCGATAGCCGAGGGAAAGCGGAAAGGGTTTGTAGTTGGCATACTCGAGCCATTTTTGCGAATCCATGTCACCGAAGTCGAGGATCTTTGGCACGTCGCGAACCTGTTCGACATACTGCGCGACCGATGAGCAATGGACAAAGATCAGATCCCACTGCTGCGCGCTCAATAGTCGGCGCAAGCATTGCCGCAGCGACGCGGAATAGAAATAACCCATTGATGAAGGCTGCAGCACGGGAAGGCGGGCGACCATTCTCAGAGTCTGTACCGGATCAGAAACCTGAGCCATCTCGAACGCGGCACAGTGCGGTGCAATCCCGCGGCCTTCCTCGGCTTCCTGAGATGAGCGCACGAGCGAACAGACCGTCACCCGATGGCCGCTGGCCGAGAGATGGCGGATCATGTTAAAAGGCCGGATTTTTCCGCCACGCTTGGGCGGGAATGGAAAACGGTGGCAGACGTAAAGGATGTTCATGCGACGTAGCTTTTCAGTTCTTCGGCAACGTTGCCCGGGTCTCGATGGTCGAGATAAATCCGGCTCCAGATCTCGAGGTTCATCAGGGCCAACAGGATGTCGGTACCGTCCATGCGGTTGGCTGCGTGCGCTGCCACCAACTGGTCGACCGCCGATTGGCGGAACAGACCCCGTGCTGTCACCACCTCGGCCGCCAGCAATCGACTCAGCAGGGGTGCCAGTTCGCGCTTCAGCCAGGCGCCCATCGGCGTGCCAAAACCACGCTTCTTGCGGTTAAGGATGTCGTCGGGCAGCAAATCAGCGAGCGACGCCTTGAAGAGATGTTTGAGCCGGCCGTCACGCATCTTGATCGATGCCGGCATGGCCGCTGCTAGTTCGACGAGTTCATGATCGAGCAACGGCACCCGGCATTCAAGCGACACGGCCATGCTCATCTTGTCGGTGAGCAGCAGCAAATCGTCAGGTAGTTGCGTTTCGGCATCGACCGCGAACATGCGGTTGAGTTCGTCCGCATTACCGGCGGCAGCAAAAGCACGCGCCAGCGAATCGGACGCCGCCCCACCCGGTTCGATCAACAAAGCTGCGACTGCCTGTCGATCGAGCACCTGCAGGTAGCTGCGATAGCGTTCGTCGGCAGTCATTTCAGCGGATGCCAGAAAACCCTTGGCCAGGCGCAGCGTATTGAGAAACCCGGAGTGCCGATCGGCAGGCAAGTGCGCAGCCGCAAAACTCGCCGAACGCCGCAACCAGTCGGGCAAGCGCCGATAACGCTGGGCGTAATGGCCACCGAGGTAGCGGCGGTAGCCGCCGAACAGCTCATCGCCACCGACCCCGGACAAGATCACCTTGACATCCTGGCGCGCAAACTCAGAAACCAGGAAGGTGGTAATGAATGCAGTGTCCGACAAAGGCTCATCCATATGCCATAGCAGCTTTGGCAATAATGCGACGACGTCGGGACGAACGAGAATCTCGCGATGCTGCGTTGAAAACAGTTCGGCAACTCGACGTGCATAAGGCAATTCGTTATACAGTGCCTCGGCTTCGCCACCAGCAAAACCGATGGCATAGGTGCGTATCGGCTGCGGCGAGTGACGGGCCATCAAACCAACTACTGCGCTCGAATCGACGCCCCCCGAGAGAAAGGCTCCGATCGGGACATCGCTGACCATCTGCATGCGTACAGATTCCTCAAGCTGAGTCCGCACGGATTCGCTCCACTCGCTCTCGGAAATATCCTGGCGAACCCGATCGGGCAGCCGCCAGTAGCGCCATTCGTGCACCTGACCGCCTTCGACCGCCAGCAGCGTGGCTGGTGGCAACTTGCGAATTCCCCGGAAGATACAGTCAGGCGCGGCGACGTAGCCGAGGTGCAGGTAGTCGGCAACGACCTGCCGGTCAAGTTCTGCACGGACACCTGGCAAGGCCAGCAGGGCTTTGGCTTCACTGGCAAAGGCAAGCTGCTGCCCGTCCTGCAGCACGTACAGCGGCTTCACCCCGAGTCGGTCGCGGCCAATCAGCAAGCGACGCCGACGCGCGTCCCAGAGCGCAAAGTCAAACATGCCGTTCAACCGGTGGATGAAGTCGTCACCCTCGGCGTCATAAAGGTGCAACATCACCTCGGAATCGGAGCCGGTCTTGAAATGATAGTGCTTTGCCTGCAGCTCGCTGCGCAACTCGCGGAAGTTGTAGATCTCGCCATTGCACACCAGCCACAACGTTCCATCGGCATTCGAAAGTGGCTGGTGACCACCAGCCAGGTCGATGATCGACAGTCGGCGCATGGCGATGCCGCAGGGGCCATCGACGTGACTGCCTTCATCATCGGGACCGCGGTGACGCGTGCGATCACCCATCGCGGTGAGAATTCTGGGCTCGACGCTCAGCCCGTCAAAACGATAGATACCGTGAATACCACACACAATGCAGCCCCTGGATTAAATGGTTGGACGACGATCATAACGGGCTAGTGCTCGACAGTAGACCTCGCGATAGCGGGCCACACTGTCGGCCCAGGTACGCTCGACCTCGACAAAGCCACGCGCTTGCCGACGAATCTGTGGCCACAAAGGGCGTTTGGCCAGAAGGTCTTCGATCGCCGCTGCGAGGGACGCAGGATCACCGGCACGAAACAGGAAACCGGTTTCGCCGTGCCGGATCAACTCGCGGTGGCCACCGACGTCAGAGGCTACCAGCATCCGCCCCTGCGCCATGGCTTCAAGTGGCTTGAGCGGCGTGACCAGTTCGGTCAACCGGATCGGTAAACGCGGATACGCCAGCACGTCGATCAGTTCGTAATAGCGTTGCACCTCAGTGTGCGCTACCCGGCCAGTAAAAATCACCTGCTCCTGCATCCCGGCGGCGACAACCTGTGCTTTCAGGTTGCTCTCCTGCGGTCCGCCACCGACCATCAGCACACGCAGCCGCGGATGTCGGGGAAGCATCCTGCGGGCCGCCTCGATCAGCAGATCAAGGCCTTCGTACCCATAAAATGAACCGGCAAAACCGACGACGGTCGCGCCTTCGAGTCCCAGCGAACGGCGCAACCGGGCATCGGGTTCGACACCATAACGAAACAGGCTGACGTCTACGGCGTTCGGGATCACCGTGATTCGCTCGGGCGGGATACCGCGAATGGCAATATCGCCACGCAGACCTTCACAAATCGTCGTCACCTGATCGGCGTGGCGAAGTGCCAGGCTCTCCAACCCTCTCGATACCCGGTAGCGCAGGCTACCTTCCTTCGTCGTGCCATGATCGACGGCTGCATCCTCCCAGGAAGCGCGCATCTCATAGACCACCGGTAGGCGCTGCCGGCGACCGACCCAGAGGCTCGGCAGAGCATTGAGGACGGGTGAATGGGCATGAATGAGATCCGGTCGCGTAGCCCGTACGACATCCTGCAGGCGAGTGGTCGTCAATCGCATCTGATGGAGCAGGCCGCTGCCTTCGGCACTCGGCGTACGATGAAAAAGCCAGCCATCGACCTCTTCCTGCAGGACTGCCCCGGCACCCTGTTTTGGCGTCGTCAGATGCACCGTTTCCCAGCCCAGCGCGCGCTGCTCACGCAAAATGGCCAAAGTACGAAAGCTGTAGCCGCTGTGCAACGGCAACGAATGGTCAAGCACGTGCAGAACACGGAGGCTCATCGTGGTGCTTGCGCTGCGGCGACCATGGCCACCGGATCGGTCGGCTGGGCATCCAGGACATTGCGCAGGAAGGCTTCAAACATCAGCACCGTCCACAAGGGCGAACTGTAGTCGCTCGCCCCCGATTGATGGGCATCGACCAGGTGTCGCAGATAATCCTGGTTGAACCAGCCGGTCGCTGCCAGGCGTGGGCCAAGCACGGCCTGGCGAACGCGCTCCCTGAGCGGGCCGCGGAACCAACGGGCCAGCGGCACGGCAAAACCCATTTTCGGGCGGTACAGAATGTCTTGTGGCAAACGAAGTTCCATTGCTTTTTTTAGCAGAAACTTGCCTTCTCGTCCGCGCACCTTGAGCGAAGAAGGTAACGTCGCCATCCATTCGACCAGTGGGTGATCCATCAGCGGTTCTCGCACCTCTAGTGAGTGCGCCATGCTGGCGCGGTCAACCTTGGTATTGATGTCACCGACCAGATAGGTTTTGAGATCGAGGTACTGGATCATGGCCAGCGGATCGTCTGTGTCCGCCCGCCCCGCATGGTAGCGAAAAACATCTTCAGCGCTGTAACCGTCGATTTCACGGCGGAAACGATCGGTAAAAAGTTCGCTGCGCATCGGTCCCCGCAGGATCGACACGGAATGGAAATAAGCTTCCACCGAAGTTCTCCCCATGCCTTGAAACGTCGTCTTGGCGCGGAACATGCGCGGCGCCCAGTCCGCTTTCGGGTAGACGCGGCCCAGCAGGCCAAACAGTGGTCGGCGTACGCTATGCGGCATCGCCGAGCGCAGGCGCTCTTCCATCAGGTGTAGACGATAACGGCGATAACCTCCGAAAGTCTCATCCCCCCCATCGCCCGAGAGGGCCACCGTGACATGCTTCCGTGCCAACTGACAAACCCGGTAGGTCGGAATCGCCGAGCTGTCGGCATAAGGTTCGTCGTAAAGCCTGGCCAGGGTGTCGATCAGATCGAAGTCATCGCTGGCCACCAGTTCGCTGTGATGGTTTGTTTGATAACGGCTGGCAATCGTTTGGGCAAATTCGGCTTCGTTGAAAGCCGGGTCATCAAAGGCAATCGAACAGGTATTGACTGGCCCGGCCGAGAGCCCGGCCATCAGCGCGACGACCGCGCTTGAATCGACCCCCCCGGAAAGGAAGGCGCCGAGCGGCACTTCCGAGATCATGCGCAGGCGAATCGACTCGCTGAGCTTGTCGTCGAGTTGCGCACAGGCCGCCTCCATCGAACACTGGTTGTCAAGGCTGAAGCGCAGATCCCAATACTCTTTCGGGTGTGCAACCGGGATGCCGCGGCGTAGCGTCAGCGTGTGGCCGGGTGGCAGCTTCCTGGCCTGACGAAAAATGGTTCTCGGTTCGGCCACATAACCGAGCGCGAAGTATTCTTCAACCGCCAGCGGATCAATGTCGCGGGCCAGAGCGCCATGGGCCAGCAGGGATTTGAGTTCGGAACCGAAGAGAAGGATCCCGTCCGGCAGCAGAGCATAGTAGAGTGGCTTGACCGCTAGCCGGTCACGTGCCAGGAAAAGCGTTTCGCGGTTGCGATCCCAGAGGGCAAAGGCGAACATGCCGCGAAAGCGTTGAACGCAATCCCCGCCCCAAGCTTCCCAGGCGTGCACGATGACCTCGGTATCGCTACGGGTGTGGAAAACATGTCCAAGCGCCAGCAATTCCGGGATCAGTTCCTGGTAATTGTAGATCTCGCCGTTGAACACTACGCAAACGCTCTGGTCCTCGTTGTAGAGCGGCTGCTGGCCGGTCGACAGGTCGATGATAGAGAGCCGCCGGTGCCCCAGGCCAACGCCTGGTTCGACATGCAAACCACTCTCGTCCGGGCCACGATGGTGCTGTGACTCGTTCATCCGCATGAGCACGGCGCGATCGATATCACGTCGGCCTCTAGTATCGAAAATTCCGGTTATGCCGCACATGGTTTATCTATGTCTCTCGTAGTCAGAAAAATACCTGTTGCTTGCCCAAGCGCTTCGTCGAAACATCATGCCTGAGAGAGTCAGTACCTGAACACAGAATCTGCTTTCGCCGATTGGCGATTCCCTGCCACGCATTCCCGGAACAGGCTAGCGTCGATCACAGAATTCCTCGTATACCGCCTGGTAGCTCGCCAGCATCACCGGCAGGCTGAAACGCCTGACCGCCATCTCGCGCGCGTTGCCGCCGTGCGTGCGCAACATCGAGGGCTCGCCGAGGTACTGGCTCAGCAAGCGGGTCAGAGCATCGATATCACCCGGCATAAACAGTCGGCCGTTGACACCTTCTGTAACGAGTTCCAGATTGCCACCGGTGGCGGTGGCGATCAGAGGCAGGCCACTGGCCATCGCTTCCAGGAGGGTATTGGAAATACCCTCGGCCAACGATGGCAGAACAAAGAGGTCGAACGTGTGCAGGATCTCGGCAACGTTGCTGATATTTCCCGGAAACCAGGTGCGCGCTGAAACCCCCAGTGTGTCGGCAAGGCTACACAAGGTATCGCGCAAGGGACCCTCTCCCACAATCACCAGCCTCGCCCTTGACTCGACCTCACCACCACTCCTGACCAACTGGGCAAACGCCCGCAGCAGGGTTTCCTGATCCTTGACCGCCTGCAGCCGCCCGACAGTGCCAATGATCATGGCATTGGGACCCGCAAATCCTTCTGGAAGAAACTGCTGTGAGCGAGTTATTGGCGGGCAGAAACGTACCGTATCGACGCCATTGATAATCTGGGTGATGCGTCTGGAGGAGATGCGCACTCGCTGCACAAGATAGTTCCTGAGATCCCTGGATACCGTGATGTAGCGGTCGACCAGCGGTGAGTGCATCCGGCGCAACAAGGCGGGCTTCACCCTTTCCCCATTCAGATCATCTACATCCCAACCGTGCTCGCCGTGGATACAATGGGGAACACCCGCCAGCCTGGCGGGTAACAGGGCATCAAGCCCGGACTGGTTTCGCGAATGCACGATCGTTGGCTGCAGCTGGCGGCAAAGACGAAAGAGCCTTTGTCTGAGTCGCCAAACCCCGATACGCGAACGTTGCAGTGCAATTACCTGGGTATCCGAGCGAGTCACCCGCAGGCGAAAGTCTGAATAATCCTCGACACACGCCACCGCGTGACGATAACTTGATTCCGGTAGATGGTTGATCAGATTGACTAAGCCATTCTCCAAACCACCCGTATGCAGGTGATGAATGACATGCAGAATCAGGGGTCTGCTATCCTGTTTCACGCCCGCCCCACTCTTCCGAACAGCCCAACCTGGCTTGCGCAACTTCCGCAAATCGCGCAGCGCCGGTGATACCCGCCCATCACCGGGCGGCCTTGCTCTGCTGCAGCGCGGCTGCGATGACCGGCCCTGCAGCGCGGGCAAAAGCATCGAGGGTAGCTTCCGCCTCGCCCGCCTGATGCTGAAGCGCATAAAGAACGATCACCGCCGAATCGTCCCCGCTGCCGGTCAGCCGCGACACCGTCGTGTAAACTTTGGCCAGAACATCGCTGGCAGTCCAGTGTCCGTTGATCCAATACCATTGCCAGACCACCAGACGCGCACTGCTACTGTGAGCGCGCAACAGGGCGGTGCGCACCTTGAGTGCCTGCTGGTCGATCGCGATCTCGCTCGTTCCACCACTCACCTTGCTCCATACGGGATCATCACTGGTCACCAGGACATTCATCGAAGTGACCATTTTGTGCTGCTGATCCTGGTTGCGGTAGTACCCGAGAAAGAGTCCAGCCACATGGCCATCGTTTTCGAAGGTCGCTTGGGTACTTGCCGAGTAGTTCTGGAATCTCGGCTGCCAGTTGGGCAATCCTTGTCCTTGTGGGACACGCTGCCAACCAATGATCGGCCCGAGCGAGGCGAGCTGGTCAAGTGGTGGAGACGTGCCGCGCTCGACCTGCCAGTTCGCGATCGGCCAGATCGCAGCCACCAGCACTGTCGTGCAAGCGGCCCGCCAGATCGCGGAATCCGTGCCACTACCGGCCGTCGTCGCCAATACCTTTGCTGACCCTGGCAGTTCATCTTCGCGCCAGCGCGCGCCGATCCAGAACATGATCATGATCACGAAACCGAAAAAAAACCAGCCGTAAATCAGATGGTCGACGCCGACGGCCAAGGTGTTACCCGACAAATGGCCGAGCATGACAATCATGTAGGCACGTCCCCAGTTGGCAACGATTGGCACCAGAATCGAGACCATGACAAAGATCAGTCGCCGCCGCAGGGTATGATAAGTCAGGTAAGCAAACAGGGTCCCCACGGTGACCGAAGCGATCAAGTAACGAACGCCGCTGCAAGCCTCGACGACCGACCAACTGCCCGAGGGAATCACCAGGTTCAGTCCATCGCTGTACACGGGTACACCCGTCAGGCGCAAACCGAGAACGGTAAACTTGGCAGTCCATTCCATCAGTTTGGGTTGGGTAAAGTCACCGAAAGGTACGGCAAAGAACAGGAACAACAGCGGGAAAGCAATGCTGCGCGCGACTACCGGGCCAAGCACCGCCAGTGCGGCGAATACCAGCATGAAAATCAGCGCAAACTGGGGAACCACATTGACCGTTGCCACCTCTCCGAGCAGCCAGGCGCAACCGGCTGCCGCCAACAGAAGAACCGCCGGATAGCAATGCCTGGGCGCCAGCACCGCGACTTTCTCGCGCATTCGCCAGATCAGCCACACGCTGATCGGCGGCACAATGAAGCCGTGGGCATAGGTGCCGCTACGCATCCAGACGTCCACCATCGTGAGCGCCGTTTCGCGAAAAACGACCAGGATCGCGGTCAGGGTCAGAAGCACTGCGGGAAGCGCCACCCGCCAGCCGGGATGAGGGGCGAGGGCGATCGGGCTTGGGGCTTGGTTCATGAACTTGTTTCCAACAGACACTTGGTTAGGGTCACCCGTGCTCAATTCCAGGTGATCGGCGCCGACAGAAATCGCCATCGACCGATCTCAACCCAGGTGACGCACAATGAACGGCCCCAGCCAATTGGCAAAACCGATCGGCAAGCGCCGCCAGGCGTCGATCAGGAGCCGGTATTTGGCATTCGACGGGTTATTCTGCGGGATGGCATCGCGACCATACAGGCAATACTCGTAAGCCAGCGGCTGCGGCTCGAAACCCCAGTTTTTCTTGAAAGCATAAGAACCAGTGCCCTGCTTGCTGCGACCATAGTCGAAAACCTTCAACCCTCTCTCGCAGGAACGGCGCATCAGTTCCCAGTACTTGAAATCGTTGGCCGCGAGCTCGCGTGCCGCCAAGGCGTCACCCGCGTAATAAGGCAGCACCTCGTCGCGAAAATAAAAGCTCAGCACACTGCTCAACGAACGCCCCATCCCATCCACGACGGTCAGTACCTCACAGTCGGCAGCGAACACCTGCTGCAGGGCGTCAAAATAGCGACGGGGCATTGCCGGTGTGCCATGACGGTGGACATTGTCGGCGTACAGCGCGAAAAAACGCCCAGGATTGGCATCAATCTCGCTGCACAAACCATTCTTGATTCCTTTGCGCACCATCGCGCGCTGTTTGCGCGGGATGGCCAGCATATTGGCGTCGACCTCGGGTGCGATGGCCTTGCGAAAGCGGACGTAAAGATCCTGGCGTGGCCAATCCGAATGGCGAGGCTGAATGTTCCGCAGTTCCAGGTGCGCGACCCCAAGATGCCTGGCAAGCGCCTGCGCTTCACATTCCAGTACCTCGGCGGCTGCCGGACTGGCGGCCGCCACTCCGCCATAAACCGCGAAGGGCAGGGAGACCAGCGAATTCCCGAAGAGCAGGCTTTTCACCTGTGCCAACGGCAGCACCCCCTCGATCACACCGGCACGCTCGGCGAAAAGAAAGTGTGTGCGATGACCGAAGACCTCGCGCAGGATTGTCTGCCAGCCAGACTTGTGGAAAAAGGTGGCCTCCGGACACGTTTCAACGAAGGCGTCCCAGCGTGCAAGCGCAGCCGGGTCGTCGGGGTTCAGGCGCTGGACACCGAGTGCTCCTGCCAGGTTGGCAGAACCGGGCACTTTCTCGATGGCGGGGTTCATTGCTTCACCACCGACTCTGCCAGCGGACCATCAAGAAACACCTGATCCATCCGCCCCCATTTGAAATCTGCGATCAATCGCTGCAGTCTCCCTTCGGTGTACTGCAGATTGACGTAGTGGCGAAAGCGTGTCTTGGCACTGATGCCGGCAATGCGCGGCTGCCCGGCATCGATTTCCCAGGGATGAAAATAGAAGATGGCCGGCTGACGATCACGCTGGTTGACCTTCTGTAGCAGCCAGCGCGACAGCGCATACGGCAGTAGCCGGAAGTAGCCGCCACCACTGGCTGGCCAGTTGCGGTCAAAGAAGCGCGCGGTGGTCACCGGCAGTTCCAGCAGACCGGCGCGCACCCGGTGGGCAAAGCGCGGTGCATCCGGCATTCCGTAGTGATCATGGCGAATCGGGTAAATGCTCGAACTGTAGCGGTAGCCCGCACGTTCGAGACAGTCGAAAGCCCAGAGGTTTCCTTCGCCAATCGAAAAACTCGGTGCCCGGTAACCCCTGACTTCCTGACCCGAGATATCCTCCAACAGTTTCTTGGCCAGTTCGATGTCCGCAGAAAAAGTGGCTTCGGTCAGATCACTGACACGCTGGTGACCGTAGCCGTGGCTGGCCAACTCATGGCCATTGTCGACGATGCGCCGAACGAGATGAGGATAGCGTTTGGCGATCCATCCCAGTGTGAAAAAAGTCGCCTTGGTCTGATTCGCGTCGAGCATCAGCAGAATCCTGTCGACATTCCGCTCGACCCTGCATTCACGTTGTGCCCACTGATTCCGCGGAATATATGGAGCGAGCGCCGAGACCTGGAAATAGTCCTCGACATCGATGGTCAATACATTGGTCATCGGCTGAATGGGCATCTCGCGTGGCTCGTGGTTTCTAGCGGCTGCGCTGCGCATGATGAGCAATCAGCCATTGAAATAGATCAGCGGCGATTCGCTCTGCCGCGCGACCGTCCCAGAACTCCGGAACACGACCAGTCTTGCCGGCACCGGCAAGAATTTCGTTGACCCCGATGCGAATTGCGCAAGGATCACAGCCGACGAGGGTATTGGTTCCCTGCTCGACAGTAATCGGGCGTTCGGTATTTTCCCGAATCGTCAGGCAGGGCACCCCAAGGGCCGTGGTTTCCTCCTGCAGGCCACCGGAATCGGAGAGAACAAGTTTCGCACCCGCCAGCAAGCCGAGCATCTCCAGGTAACCCTGTGGCGGCAGGAGGACGATACGTTCACTGGCGAGCAGTTCGCCCAGAGAGAAACGATCGATGTTGGCGCGCGTCCGTGGATGCAGGGCAAAGATCAACGGCACCTGATCAGAAACTTCGCGTAACACGGCCAGCAAGGGCGCCAGGTTTTCCTCACGATCGACGTTTGACGGGCGATGCAGGGTGACTACACCATAACCGCGCGGATCGTCGACAACCGCCGGATCGAAGCCGGCCATCTGCAGGGTCTTCGCTGCGGAGTGGGCGGACTCGCGATTCGACAGCAGCGAGTCGATCATCACATTGCCCACGAAACACACCCGTTCCTCGGCAACCCCCTCGCGCGCCAGATTTGCATGCGCACTGCGCTCGGTAGTGTATAGGCGATCGGCGATCTGATCGGTCAGAACGCGGTTGATTTCCTCCGGCATCGCCCGATCGTAGCTGCGCAGCCCGGCCTCGACATGCACCACCGGCACTGCCTTCTTGGCACAGACCAGGGTACAGGCAAGGGTCGAATTCACATCACCGACCACCAGCACGCAGGATGGCTGCTGCGCATCGAGCACGGGTTCGAAACGTCGCATCACTTCCGCCGTCTGCAGGGCGTGGGTTCCTGACCCCACTTCGAGATTGATGTCGGGATGGGGTAGACGCAGGTCGTCGAACAGACGGTCGTTCATATCCCTGTCGTAATGCTGGCCGGTATGGACGAGCAGCGTCGGAAGCGACGGACGGTGGGTAGCAAAGGCACGCAGAATCGGCGCCATTTTCATGAAGTTCGGACGCGCGCCGACGACGCAGATCACCGGACCCAGCTGCGCAGGCCATGCCTCATTAGTAGCCAATGATTTCTCCCTTCAAGGTTTTGCGCGAATGGCATCAATCAGTTGCTGGAGCAGGGAAAGAAGTGCGGCATTGTTGCGTTCAAGACGGAACATGCTGCGCTCGATGCGTATCAAGCGCTGCTCGACCTGTCCACTTTTCAGATCCGAAATGACACGTGCTGCCTGATCGGCAGTGCTCGCGTCCAGGGTCAGACGCGACAGGTCGATGTCGGGAATGCTGCTGTCCGTCGGCTGAAGGCTGACCGACGCATGGTCGCCGGCTTCAATCGGCGGGTTTGCTGGCAACTGGGAAGCCGATTGGGTTTCCTCCTTGATTTCTTTAGCGACTTCCTCGACGTCGGCACGCGTGAATTCGCTCTTGCCATTGAGAAAACCGGACAACAGAAGACGATCGCAATGCGCATTGATGCGTCGGGGCACCCCTCCGCTGGCCTCGAACAGTGCCTCGAAGGCCCCGGCATCAAAGCGTGGCGAACCTTTCGATCCAGCGCACCTGAGCCGGTGCTCGATATAGGCCTGGGTTTCATCCTGATCCATCGGACCAATGTGACAGGCGGCGATCACGCGCTGACGCAATTGCTGCATCTGCGGGCTTTGCATGATCTTCCGGAACTCAGGCTGGCCGATCAGGAAACTCTGCAGCAGGGCCTGTGTTCCAAACTGGAAATTGGAAAGCATACGCAGCTCTTCAACCGCCCGCGGGGTCAGGTTCTGCGCCTCATCGACAATCAACAGGCACCGCTTGCCTTGGCGAGTGACATCGACCAGAAAGGCCTCCAGGGCAAGCAACATGTCCGACTTGCCCATATTCCGGGTCGCGACGCCGAAAGCACCAGCCACCATCCGCAAAATGTCGTCGGCGTCGAGTTGCGTACTGACCAGTTGAGCGGCCAGCACCTTCTCGATATCCAGGTCGTTGAGCAAGCCGCGTACGATCGTCGTTTTGCCCGCCCCAACTTCGCCAGTAACGACAATGAAGCCTTCGTTCTGATTCAAGCCATATTCGAGATAGGCCATCGCACGGCGATGCTGTTTGCTCGCAAAATAGAAGGCAGGGTCGGGATTCAGTTGAAAAGGCTTGCTCGTCAAGCCATAGAAGGACTCGTACATGCGGTTTGCTCAGAAGCTGTGGGAAAGTGTGCCGGTCAGCGCGTTTTCCGTATAGCCGGCTCCGAGCCCTCCGCTGGAAATTGCCCCGCCATCGGAAACCACCCTTCGTGCGCCGATATTCGCTTGCGTCTTCGGCGAGATTCTGGTGGTAAGAAGCAGATACGCCCCTTGCGTTCTGGTATCAGACTGGCCACTTCTGGCGCTGATACTGCGCTGCTGGTTGAGCGAGAGCGAGAGTGATGATAGACCAGACAACTGATGACCCCAGATGATGCCAAATCCACGTTGCGTGATCTGATTTGCCAAGGAAAAGTCGTCGGTCAAGCCGTTGACCAGCCCCAGCGGCTGTTGCTTGCTCTCGGTTGCATTCAAGGTGACACTATTGCGTACGCCGAGCAAGGCTAATGAGAGTTGTTGCGACTCCTGCAGGGAAGGACGGTTCGTCAGGTACCCATTGACCACCGTGCCGTCGGCCGGGATTCCTCTGCCCTGCAGAACTTGCGAGACCTGTGCCCGGATTGATTCCGGCGAAGCACCTGGGTTATTGGCGGCGATGATCGCATAATAGGCATCGTAGTTGCTGCCCTGCCCGGTGTTCCCTACCCCAGGCGGATGCGCCGAAATATTCCTGCTGGCCGTATAGGTGATCATAGAACGGGACATACGATGATGGAATTTGACGTCGTAGCCATTCCCGAAGAAGCGCTTGTTGTTGGTCGCAGAGAGTTCGGTACGCGGACCGGGCGTCCAAACAAAGCCGAAACCGTGGGTAGTATGTGTCTCCTGGTTCAGACTGACGTAATTCTGTGACTCCTGCCCGCCAAACATCGAAACCTGGATTTGCGGATTGATGCGATACAACAGGCTGAGCTGATACTTGGTATCCTCATAGTCCCGTCGCTGATAGTTGCTGGTCAAGCGACTGGCGTCAAGCGCCCAGCCAAGCGCGGACCAGCGAGTACTACCGTTGAGCTTGCCCAGCCACTCGCTTGCAGTGGTGTCGGACACCAGACCTGACTGCGAACTGGTGACCGTCGCCCGATAGCTCAGGAGATACTCGGCCGCAGAAAACAATTTACCTTTGATGTGCGGCGAGATGGAGTAACTTGATGTTTCAGTCTGGTTGTTGTTGACGTTGGCATTGCCATTGCTTGGCGAAACGGTTCCAAAGGCCGAAAGGTATTGCTGTGAGATGGTCCCGGTGGCTTCGATGAATAACCAGTCTTCAATCGCCTCAAGCATTCCTACCGCGGTAAGCGCATTCTGGTGGCTATTGGACGCTGACTTCTGCCCAGGCAGTCGATCGGTGTCCGAATAGTTCGGCGAGTAGAATTGCCCGGTCAGCGTATAGCTCAGGCGCAGGCTGGCACGAGCACCCTTGCCATCGATTGCAATACCCGGCGTGATGGCGGTCACCAGACTGTGCTTCTTGTCGCTGGCAGTCAAAAAGACATTGTCGGTCAAGGTTTCTGTAACAGCCAGGGTCGGCGTGATCCGCCAATTCTCGGCATGCGCTGGAACGCCGATGCACAGCAATGAGAAGCCAAGCAAGGATACCGAGGCCTGACGGCTCCGGCCAGAGCTTCGTTCGCGAAAGCGTGGCGCTGAACATGCGCCCTTGCGTTCGGCGCATGCTCTGCGCCCCGCCCGTTCAAGAACCATCTGAACCATAGCCATAGCCATAGCCATAGCCATAGCCATAGCCATAGCCATCCTGGGTGGTGGCGCGTGCCTGATTGAGCAGCATCAGCTTGACCGGACAGGACTCGATGGCTGCCAAAGCATGCTTGACGTCACTGCGGGCCGTACGTTCGGCCCTCACCACAACGATCACCTGACCCATATGACTGGCTAGCACCCTTGATTCCGTGGTCATCAGCAGTGGGGGAGAATCAAAAATGATGATCCGGTCCGGATAACGATTGGCCATTTCATCAAGCAGCTTGATCATGGCTTCGCTGGCCAGGAGTTCGGTCGCACGCTGATGCTGTGTGCCACTTGGCAGGAGGCTCAGTTTGTCGACGTTGGTTCTCATCAAGACATGCGACAAGGCAACCGATTCATCGGTCAGTACGTCGAGCAGGCCTGGCGCTGGGGGCAAACCGAGCATCTTGAGGACGGAGGGCTTCGGCACATCCGCATCGACCAACATGACCGTGTTGTCCAGTTCCATGGCGATGCTCATCGCTAGGTTGATCGCGGTAAAGGTCTTGCCTTCGCCAGAAATTGCGCTGGTCACCATGATCAGATTACCCCGCTTGATCGGTGTAGCACTCTTGCCCATGGCATTGGCAATCAGGGGCCGTTTGATGACCCGGTATTGATCGGCAAGCTGGGATCGCGGCGCATCCGGGCTGATCAGACCGGTGGTCGCAAGCGTATTCAGATCAAGCTCGATCCGGCGGGACTGCGGGGTATGCGCAGCAGATGCAGACGCGGTGGTCGCAGACAGAACGTCCGGTGGTTGCACCTGGACCGTCTGTGGCTGGGCAGGCACTGCGGCGCGCAAGTCGGCTGGCAACCGCTCATGCTCAGCGATTGAACCAGGTATCTCGACCCCCGCCTTGCGCAGTTGCTCCAGTCGCTTCGCCGCTTGTTCAATGAGGCTCATCAGTTTTCCTCAGGCAGTACGGGCGGAAAGAACGAAGAACACAAGAAGCCCCGCTCCATAGACACCCACGAACGAGATACAAGCCGCGGCAAAGCGAAGCAAATCTTTCCTTTCGCGGCCTTTTCTCGCTTCGTCGGCAAGCAGGGAGACCGTTCCCAGAAGCGGCAGGCCGCATGCTTCCCTGAGAGCGCGCGCATCAAAAAACACCGGTCGTAGCTGACTGGCGGCAAAAGTGACCGCCACTCCGGCAATCAGCGCAAGCAGCATGGTCAGCGGGAGAAACAGGGTGCGATTGGGCGCAACCGGTTTGGGCGACGCCCGCGGCGGATCGATCAGGCGGAAATCAACTCCCGCGGCATTATCCATCTCACTTCCCAGGCTGGCCGATTCACGCCTTTGCACCAGTTGTTCGTAATTCTTCTTGTTGATCTCATAGTCGCGGTTGAGCTGTGTAAACTCGGCTTCGAGCTGGGGTACGAGAGCGATCGCAGATTTCAAACGATCATAGCGCGCCTGATACTCGGCAACGCGCGTCAGCAGAGCGGCGATTCTCGCCTCGGTTTCGGACAGTGAAACTTTCAGTTGCTGATACACGGGGCTGGAATTCACCGAAGCGGTCGGATTGGCCAGTGCCGACTTGCGGCGAGCAACGATCTCCTCCTGCTTCTGCACTTCCAGTTCCTTGATCAGGCGGCGCGTACTGACCACGTCCGGATGCTTCTCGGTGAAGCGCTGCAACATCGCGTCCATATTGCGCTGGAGGGCGTCTATACGGCTGTCGATTTCTGGAATTGACACACCAGCAATTGGTTCCTGCGTGGCTTCCGGCAGCAATACCGGTTCCTCACCGAGGAGCTGGCGTTTAAGTGCATCGCGGGATTGTTCGGCCTCGCGCAGTTCGAGGCGGCTCTGTTCAAGGAGTGCGCCAGCCGTGCTCATACGACTGAAATGATCCTTGCCCTCGGAGGTTTCATTCGCGAGGTTGCGCAATTTGAATTCCTTCAACCGCGCCTCGGCCTCCTCAAGCTTCTTCTCGTACCCGGCGATTTCCTTGTCGAGAAACTTGCGGGCAGACTCGCTATCCTTGCGCGAGTCGCCGAGATTGGACTCGACAAAGATCGAGACCAGTGACTGCACCACACGCTTTGCCTGCTCCGGCTGAACGTCCCGGTAACTGAGTGTATAGATGTTGTCACGTGACGTGTTGTTGATTTTCAAGGACGACATCAGGGTCTCTGCCAACGCATCCCGCTCGGATTTCGAGTCGATCTTGAGGTCAAGATCCGCCATCCGGATCAGCTTTTCGACATTGGGTCGGGTAATCAAGGTCCGACTCAGCATCATGACCTGCTGATCAACGTTGGGCTGGGTCACCAAACCGGCCATCAGCGGCCGAAGAATCGATTGGGTATCGACAAAAATACGCGCCGATGCCTCGTATTTGTCCGGAATGGCCAGAACCGCCGCAACACTGGCCGCCCCGACGACCCAGGCGACGATGATTCCCAGCCAGCGACGCTGCCACATTCCACGCAGGATTGCTGTCGCTTGTCGAAGCAGTTCATCCATCGGATTCAGACTTTATCAGGAGCAGTTAAGGGGGGCCACTGTTGCGTCATGCAACAGGGAAGCCAGGGATTTCAGATCGGTCAAAACCAACTCTGCGGAATGATCAGCACATCGCCGGGTTTCATGTCCACATTGGCCGAGACGTCTCCGCGCCGGATCAGGTCGGTCAGGCGAACACTGTATTGCTGCTTGCTGCCGTCGGCACCAGCACGCACCACTGACGCACCATTCCCATCGGCGAAATCAGTCAGGCCACCAACCGCGATCATCACGTCGAGCAGGGTCATATTCTGACGATACGGCAGCGCCTGCGGCTTGGAAGCCTCTCCGATCACCCGAATCTGCTCGCTCTGGGTTCCTACGAAACCGGTGACCACAATCGTCACGACCGGATCCCGGATGAAGGTCCCAAGCGCCTTTTCCATATCCCGTCCGAGAGCCGTGGGCGTCTTACCCATGGCCGGCATGTCCTCGATCAGCGGCCCGGCGATCATTCCGTCCGGACGCACAGGAACCGACATCGAAAGTTCCGGGTTGCGCCAGACAATGATATTCACACTGTCGCCAGGCCCAATGATATAACGATAGTCTGCCGAAGCTGCTGAAACTGGTGCTGGCGGATACGAAGAGCAGCCAACGACCAGCCATCCCAGCACCCCGAGCAAAAGCCAACGAAACAAAACGCCAATCACATCATGTGGGCGTGCAACCATCATGCTCTCCTTTATAGTTGCCAGCTTGGAAACGGCTTACGGCAGAATGACGACAAATCTTGATGATGCGGCTCTGACGAGTCGCGTCAAATGCACCACAGTATAGATGAATTGGCCGGACACTCAAACTTCCCGGTCCAGGTCGGGTTATGGCTTCCGGCGGGTTCAAGACAGTCGTCTGGCCGCTGCCTCAAGGCGGCAAACAAGCGCAGGATACGTTCTAGAAGGCCTTCGACAAAAGAAAAAACGCACATTTCGCCACTCAATTCATGGAGAACTTGGCCGAGGCGATCGGGCTTCTGGACGAGAGAATCGCGGGTGATCACACCGCCCCGCTCGCCGAGTGACCTGGATGGCCGAATTATCTGAGTCAAATTATTCTGGCCGTGGTCGCCTCTCCCTGAATCGCTCTTCCGCTGCTGGCGGCTACCTTGTTCGCCAGGGAACAAGGCAGCCGCCACGAACATCAACCGACACCCCACCTGATGACCAAGAATCTGTTGCTCGACGCAGCCATCCTGCTCGCAATCGCCGCCCTCGCCGGTGTCGGATACCAGCTGGCGCCGCTGCTCAACCCGAAAGCCGACATCGCGCTGCCTTTGTCGGGCTGCAATCTCGACCGGCAAGCCTGTGTCGTGAAATTGCCCAACGGCGGTCAGGTCGAGTTCTCGATCGAACCACGACCGATCCCGGTGCTCAAGCCGCTGCAGTTGCAGGCCAGGTTTCAGGCAACCGAGGTGCGCAAGGTCGAAGTCGATTTCAGCGGCAGCACCATGAAGATGGGCTACAACCGAACGCAACTCGAAAGGCAGAGCGGCAGCGACCGCTTCGCGGCATCGGCCAGCCTGCCGGTATGCATCACCGGCACGATGGAATGGGAAGCCACCGTACTCGTAGACACTGGCAAGGCCATCTTTGCCATCCCCTTCCGCTTCGTCACCGGCCACTGAAACCACGGGAGCCCCTGCGGCGGCAGCGAAGCTTTGATCCCTGACCCTTCGCCAGAGCAGCCGCACCGTGCCCTACCCCGCATTCGTCCTTGCCTTACGAGCAGACCCATGGATGACGATGCACGAGCCAACCAGTCCGGCCTGAACTGGAAACAGGCGAACGCATCTTGCAGCAGCGAGGCGGTCGAAGAACCGTTACGCGAGCATAATAACGACGCCTGTTGCAAAAACCCAACAACCTTGGCCCTGCATTCAAGGAAAGCGCTCAGGGAACTTGCTCAGGCCATCGCCGTTTGCCAGAATCGCCAGAACTTCTCGTTTCTTTTTCGAGAGGTCCAGTTTGATGAAGCAGCAGCGGGCTTCATTGATCTCAAACCTAGAGGAGATTCACCATGCAAAAGAAACTCATCGCACTGGCAGTCGCCAGCCTGGCCTCGGGCGCTGCTTTTGCCCAGACCAACGTCACCATGTACGGCGTGGCCGACGTCGGCTACATGTATAGCACCGGCGACGCCGGCAGAGTGGGTAACGTCCCCATTCCCGGCACCAACACCTTCAGCGGCATCCAGTCCGGCCTGCTGGCCGGCTCCCGCCTCGGTTTCCGCGGCGAAGAAACCCTCGGCAATGGCCTGAAGGCAGTCTTCACCCTGGAGTACGCGCTCAACCTCGACAACAACAGCGGCGTCGGCAATACCGGCGGCCTCAATGCCCGTCAGCAGTACGTCGGCCTGTCCCACGCCGGCTGGGGCACCATCGCCCTCGGTCGCCAGTACGCTCCCGGCTACTTGGCCACCGTCAACAATGATCCGTTTGGTGGTGCCATATTCGAACCACAGTCTTTCCTGACCACCCAGGCCGGCAACAGCATCACCCCGAACACCCTCGCTCGCTGGGATAACGCGATCACCTACACCAGCCCGAACTGGGGCGGCTTCACCGGCAAGGCGATCTACTCCTTCGGTGAAACCAGCGCCGCCGGCGGCACCTTCAATGACAAGCTGACCGACGTCTCGGACAACGGCAAGTGGGGTCTCGGCGCCAATTTCGCCACTGGCCCGTTCAACCTCGACGTTGTTTATCATCAGCGTCAAAGCGTGACCAACGGCTCGCTGATCTCGGTCCCCGGACTGACCGGCCTGTTTACAGCCAATGGCAAGGCGGTCGAGGAAGCGTACATTGGTGGTAGCTTCGACCTCAAGTTCGTCAAGCTGATGGCCAGCTGGCAGGGTCAGAACGACAAGAACGCGGCCAACCTGGACAACCAGTTCTGGCAGATCGGCGCGGTCATCCCGGTTCTCGGCTCCAGCAACATTCACCTCGGCTATTCCGAACTGTATTGGGATCAAGGGAGCCAGTGGGTTCGCGGCGTGAAAGTCAAGCGCCCGCTCAACGACGATTCGCAGGCCGCTGCGCTGGGCTGGACGACCGCCTTGTCCAAGCGCACCACGCTGTATGCTGGTTATGTCTGGGTTAAAAACGACAAGCGAAGCTACGCGGCTGGCCCCGTCGCCGGGGTTGGGGCGCGCGGCGAGGACAACAATACTTTCCTGGCCGGTATCAATCACAAATTCTAAGTTGACCTCGGTCAACCTGGTTTCTGGAACGGGCGCTTCGGCGCCCGTTTTTTTGTTTCCCCCAATGTCCTTGAGCATGCATGAACTCTCCTCTCATTGCGCTTGTTCTGGCCAGCTTCCAGGAAAACCCGAGCGCGATCAGGCCAAGGGCAACTCTTCCCCCGTCAAAAGCAGGTCATCATCGGCGTAACAAAAATACAACAAATGCGCTTTACTTGCCTGAAAAGGGGTTGCGGAGGTTGCTTCAAACGCGTCTGGCTGCCAGAATCGGGTCGTGTTCCGCCAATGATTTCGCTGCCACAGCGGCTCAGGCTGGTGGATGTGGATTTTGAGCTTCATGTTTACAGACTTACAGACCTACAGGAGATAGCACCATGCAAAAGAAACTCATTGCCCTGGCCGTTGCGAGTCTGGCATCGGGTGTCGCCGCTGCCCAGACCAACGTCACCATGTACGGTGTGCTTGACTTGGCCTACGCCTACAGTTCAGGGAATGCCGGTCGCAACGCCCTCGGAATCAAGATTCCCGGCAGGAATACCTTCAGTGGCATCACCGGCATCGGCGCCGGAAATCGCCTCGGCTTCAAGGGCGAAGAAGCCCTGGGCAACGGCCTGAAAGCGGTGTTCACGCTTGAGTACGGTCTCGATCCGGACATCAACTGCGGCATTGGCACCTGCGGCCTGAACGCCCGCCAGCAGTTCGTCGGACTGGCGAGCAACTATGGTACCGTCGCCCTCGGTCGTCAATATGCTCCTGGTTTTAACGCGACCGTCAACAACGACGGACTCGATGTGAGCGATTTTTCCATCCAGTCGAGCCTCAGTGCGCTCAATGGCATGACGATCACTCCGAACAGCCCGGCCCGTTTCAACAACGCCATCACCTATACCAGCCCCAGCCTGTCCGGCTTCAAGGCCAGTGCGATCTACAGCTTCGGCGAGACCAGGGACGCTTTTGGCAGCTACAACGACAAGCGGGTCAGTGTCTCGGATAACGGCAAGTACGGTCTTGGCCTCAACTATGCCAACGGCCCGATCAATTTCGACGCGGTCTGGCAATCACGTACCAATGTCTCCATCCCGACCGCCACTCCCCCCTACGAGTTGGCCGGTACCGACAAAAGCATCAATGAATGGTACGTCGGCGGCAGTTACGACCTCAAGGTCGTCAAGCTCATTGCCAGCTACCAGGCTCTGGACAACAAGAACAAAAGGAATGTGGTCACAGGCCTCAGGGTTTCCGGCATCGAGGACAGCAATCTCTGGACGCTTGGCGTGACTGCACCGATCGGTCGTGGCACGCTCGGCCTGAGCTACGGCAGACTGACCAGCGACCGCAAATGGACCGGTGACGGCGTCAGTTGGGGCGCAGGCACCCAGTACACCTATCCGCTGTCGAAGCGCACCTCTCTGTACGGCGCATATAGCTACTTCAGCAACAACAATAACGTGCTGCCAGGCAACGCTGGACAGGCGATCGCCATTCCGGGCATCGTCGGTGCCACGGGCGAAAGCAACTACGCACTCGGTGCGGGCATTACGCACAGCTTCTGATTCCAGGCTGTTCGCAGGATCAACGGGCGCCCTGGCGCCCGTTTTTTCACTTTTGAAGCACACCCAAACATCTTGCTTGCGTCAGGCGGCGGCATTCTGTAGAATCGCCGCCTTTCGACCCAAGCACCAGTTTTTGATAGGGAAACACATCCATGGCCAACAGCGCACAAGCTCGCAAGCGTGCCCGCCAAGCCGTCAAGCAACGCGCCCACAACACCAGCCTGCGCTCGAGTCTGCGCACTGCCGTCAAGCGCGTGCAAAAGGCCATTCTGGCTGGCGACAAGGCGGCGGCGCAGAGCATTTACCAGGAATCGGTATCGGTAATCGACCGCATTGCCGACAAGAAGATCATCCACAAGAACAAGGCAGCACGCCACAAGAGCCGCCTTTCGGCACAGGTCAAGGGCCTCCTCGGCGCATAAAAAGCCTGCACGTTCGTCAACAAACGGCGCCTTCGGGCGCCGTTTGTTTGTGTCGAAAGGGAAGAAGCCTATCCAGCGCCGCAGGGCCCAGTTCGGCCTGCCATCGCACCGACCCTATTCTGGCCCGAATCGCAATGGGCGACCGATTGACGATCAAGGTATAATTCCGTGATCGAGATCTAATATTAGATCGTACTAATATTACATTACAATTGCAACGGGGAATGCTATGGCTGCGGTCAAGATGGATATGGAACAGGCTCGCTTCAACATGATTGAGCAACAGATCCGCCCTTGGGAGGTGCTGGATCCGGAAGTGCTCGGGCTGCTTGCCGCGGTCAAGCGTGAAGTCTTTGTCCCCGAGGCGCTCACGTTGCTGGCGTTTGCCGATCTGGAGTTGCCGATTGGCCACGGCCAGGCGATGCTGCCACCGAAGATTGAAGCGCGAATTCTTCAGGAAGTGGGGGTCAGGAACACCGACATCGTTCTTGAGGTGGGGACCGGCAGTGGGCATATGGCTGCACTCCTCGCATCAAAAGCCGAGTATGTCTATAGCGTCGAGATTGATCCGGTCCTCGCTGAAACTGCCCGCCGTAACCTGCGGCATGCCGGCGTTGCCAACGTCAGCGTCGAGACGGGTGACGCTTCACAGGGCTGGTCGGGCCCCTCCCCTTACGATGTGATCGTCATCTCGGGTTCTCTGCCGGAACTGCCCGACGTATTTCTGCAGCAACTCAAGCTTGGCGGTCGCCTCGCTGCATTCATCGGCGAAGCGCCCGTGATGGAAGCACAGCTGATCATCCGCACCGCTGATAAGGCCTTCAACACGACCAACCTTTTTGAAACCGTGGTCGCGCCGTTGACCACCAGGAAGCGCCAGAGCTTCGTCTTCTGAAGGCTGGTCCAGAATGCTGCGCTTCTCGATGCTCGGACTGCAGAGCGGCTGGCGATATCATTGCTTCATCGCCTACTGAAAGCGAGTGAGCGTCATGCCCTTTAAACTCTGCGTCGGCAGGTCCGGCTTGGTGTTGGCGACCCTCCTGGCGGCAGCTCCCGTATCGGCCGCTGACCTGGTGCAGGTCTATCGTCAGGCACTCGCCTACGACGCCCAGTATGCGGCTGCGCGTGCGGCTGCCGAAGCCGGACGCGAGAAGCTGCCGCAGGCGCTCGCGGGCCTGCTGCCGACCATCGGCGCGACCGGCAATACCTTCTGGAACGACACCCACTACAAGGCGACGATCGGCCCCGACAGGCAAAGCTACCAGAACAAGTACAACAGCCACAGCTTTGGCGTGAACCTGGCGCAACCGCTGTTTCGCTGGCAGAACTATGTTCAGTACGACCAGTCGAAACTGCTGCTCATGCAGACCGAGGCCAACCTTGCGCAAGCCGGACAGGATCTGATCCTGCGCGTCGCCCAGGCATACTTTGACGTACTCTTCGCAATCGAAAACCTGCGCGCTGTACAGGCCAACAAGACGGCAATCGCTCAGCAACTCGAGCAGGCGAAGAAGAACTTCGAAGTCGGTACGGCAACCATTACCGATACCTATGAGTCACAATCGCGCTTCGACCTGGCGACTGCTCAGGAGATCGCTGCCGACAACGATCTCGAGGTGAAACGTTACGCGCTGCGCGTGCTGGTAGGCAAGGATCCGGGAGAACTGAATCGGCTGAGGCCGAAAGCCGTGATCGAACCACCGCAACCGGCAAGAATGGAACCATGGGTAGAGGCGGCCGAACGTGACAGTTTTGTCGTTCAGGCACAGCAGGCAGCCGCCGAAGCGGCCGCCAAGGGAGTCGACATCAGCCGCGCCGCGCATTACCCGACAGTGGACATAGTCGCCAACTACGGGCAGAACAACGGCCCAGGACAATTTGGGGTCGGTTCGATCGACACCACCTCTGGTCAGCTTGGTCTGCAGCTCAATATCCCGATTTTTCAGGGCGGTGCCGTCAACTCGCGAGTACGTGAAGCCATCGCCAGGCGCACTGGGGAACAGGCTGCGCTGGACAATGCGACCCGCAACGCGGCGCTTGGCGCACGCCAGGCCTATCTCGGCGTGGTCAATGGTCTTGCCGGAGTCCGCGCACTCGAGGCGGCACTGGTGTCGAGTCTGAGTTCGCTGGAATCGAACCGGCTGGGTTACGAAGTCGGTGTGCGCATCAACATCGACGTACTCAATGCCGAGAATCAGGTCTATGTCACTCGGCGCGATCTGGCCAAAACCCGTTTCGACACCTTGATCAACCAGCTCAGGTTGAAGGCTGCGGTCGGAGCGCTCACCGAAAGCGATCTCGAACGAATCAACTCACTGTTCGAGGCACCCTGACGGTCATGGCGGTTGCGGGCAACCCCGATCATGAAAGCCATCAACGGTTGTTGCCCTCGCTCCACGAACCCTCTCTCACTGGCAGGACGGGTGAGTTTCGTGAGTCGTTGACGCAACTTTCACGAGAAGCTGTTCGATCAATGCCATGGTGCGCGCCGTCGCACCGCGGTGGGCCTGACTGAAGGTCGCCGCGGCAGTACGCATGGCCAGTAGCGCTTGCGGATGCAAGAGCAGATCCCTGGCCGCCAGCGCCGCTGCACCCGCATCCGGAACTGCACGCGCAGCTCCACAGGCGATGGCGTCCGCACTAGCCTCTGCAAAGTTGAAGCAGTGCGGGCCAAGCAGGACCGGGCAGCCACAGGCTGCCGCCTCGATCAGATTCTGGCCGCCAAACGGCAGCAAGGTCCCCCCGATCAGTGCCAAATCCGCGAGCGCGTAGTAGGCGACCATTTCACCCATACTGTCACCCAGCCAGACCTGCGTATTGCGGTTCGGCAATTCCTCGCGGCTTCTGCGGCAGAACGCCAGCCGGCGATGGCCAATCAGTTCGGCAACCTCGGCAAAGCGTTGCGGGTGGCGCGGCACCAGCAGCAAAAGCAGGTCGGGAATGTCGAGTTCCGTCAAGGCATCGAGGATCAACGCCTCCTCGCCTTCGCGGGTGCTGGCAGCGAGCCAGACCGGGCGGGCAGCGAGCGCTTGCCGCCAGCGTGATCCCTGCTGAAGCATGGCCGGCGCAGGGGTGACGTCAAATTTCAGGTTGCCGCAGACCTTGACCTGGCGTGCGCCGATCCTCTGCAGACGTTCGGCGTCGGCCGCAGTCTGTGCCACAACCGCGCTCAGCGATGCCAGGGCTGGCCCGATCAGGCTCGGCAGACGTGCATAGCCACGCTGCGAACGCTCCGACAGACGAGCGTTGATCAACGCCATCGGCAGCTTGCGCCGCCTGGCCGTCTCGATCAGGTTTGGCCACACTTCGGTTTCCATCAGCAACCCGAGCTCGGGCTGGAAGTGATCGAGAAAGCGCCCGCAGGCATCGGGCAGGTCGTAAGGCAGATAGGCCTGCGTCAGCCGCCCCGGGTGCCTCACCACCAGCTCCTGACCGGTAGCGCGACCGGTCGGCGTCATGTGCGTCAGCAGCACGTTGTGCCTGGGGTAGGCACGCAGCAGCGAATCAATCAGCGGGGCCGCAGCACGTGTCTCGCCGACCGAAACGGCGTGCAGCCAGAGCAGCGGCCGAGGTGGGCGCGAAGCGTAGAAGCCGTGCCGCTCACCCAGCTGCTGCAGGTACTCGGGCTGCCTGCGCGCTCGCCAGAACAGACGCAGCCAGACCAGCGGCATCGCCAGATAAAAAAGCAGCGAGTAAAGCAGACGGCTCATCGGCGCAAGACGTGCTCGGCAACCGTCAGCACCTCGCTGACCGACGGCGGAGCGCCGGCAGCGCCGAGATTGCGTACGAAGCCGCTGCCATGAACCCCGGTCAGCGCCGGATCGGTCGCGATGTACAGGGCAATGACCGGTACGCGCAAGGCTGCGGTGAGGTGTGCAAGGCCGGTATCGACGCCGATGACCAGACTGGCCCGGGCAAGCACGGCGGCGACCTGCGGCAGACTCAGCGGCGGTGGCACGACAGCAGCGGTGAGTACTGCGGCGATACGCTCGGCACGTTGCCTCTCGATCGCGTTGCCGGCCGGCAGAACCAGCGTCAGCCCGCGCTCGCAAAGCGCCTGGCCCAGTTCGCACCAGCGCCCTTCATCCCACAGCTTGTCGTCGCGACTGGTCGCCGTCAGCAGAACCCCCAGACGATCGCCACGTAGCCAGCCGATTTCGATCGGCGGCGCCGAAATCCCGTAGTCGAGCGGCAGGTCGAGCGGGTAGTCGAAAGCAGCAGCGGCCAGCCAGCGATTGCGTTGCACCGCATGCACATTGCGTGGAATGACGAAGGTCTGGTCATAAAACCGTGCTGCCATGGGTTCACGCGCGGCTTCGGCGGCGTAACCGCAATGCCTGCCTTGCGCTTGCCGGGCAATCAGTGCGCTTTTCAGCAAGCCTTGCGTATCGAGCACGATGTCGTACGCCTTGCGATGGATGAGTCGCCGGAAATCGCGCAGTTCACGCCAGGTGGCGAGCCGGCCAGGATTCCGGCGCCAACGTCTGAGGGCAACCGGAATGACCTGGTCGAGCGCTGGATGCAGACGGGGGATGTCAGCAAAGGACTCCTCGACGCACCAGTCGATCAGCGCTCCGGGAAAGACATGACGCAGATCGCTGAGCACCGGCAGGTTGTGAATTACGTCACCGAGCGACGAGGTCTTTACCAATAGGATGCGCATCGGTGGGCCAGGGTGATGAAGGCGGTAGCCGGGAAGTGCGCATTATAGGAGATGCCGGCCGCCTGCAAGGCTGGGAGACAACATCGAAGCGCTTATAATGCCGCCTCCTGCCATTCCTTCACAGCGAGTCGGCCCTGTTTTGGAGACGTTGTCAATGAACTCCCCTGTGATTCGTCCGGTCGTCCTTTGTGGAGGCTCCGGAACCCGGTTGTGGCCGCTTTCAAGAACGCATTATCCCAAGCAGTTTCTCTGCCTGATTGATGATTTTTCGCTGCTCCAGAATACCTTGCGACGACTCGACGGCCTCGCAGGACTCGGCAAGGCCATTGCCGTGGCCAACGAAAACCACCGCTTCCTGGTCGCCGAACAACTCCTGGAAATCGGGCAGCAGGCCGACATCCTGCTTGAGCCGGCAGCGCGCAATACCGCGCCGGCAGTTGCTGCGGCTGCACTGCAGGCCCTCTGCGAAGCGGGTGAAAAAGCGCCGCCGCTTCTGCTGGTACTTCCCTCGGATCACGTGATTGGCGATGTCGTCGCTTTCCAGAACGCGGTCCGGGCAGCGATCCCGCATGCCAGCGCCGGGGCACTGGTCACCTTTGGCGTGCTGCCTGAACGCCCGGAGACCGGCTACGGCTACATTCGCCGTGGCGATCCGGTGCCTAACGGCTATGCGCTCGCGTGTTTTGTCGAAAAACCCGATACCGAAACTGCACAAGCCTATCTGGACTCGGGTGACTACTTCTGGAATAGCGGCATGTTCCTGTTCCGCGCCGATATCTACCTCGAAGCACTCGACCGCTTCGCGCCGGCGATCCACAACTGCGTGGCCACGTCGGTGGCGAGTGCTCGTCGCGATCTCGACTTTCTCCGCCTCGATCCGGTCGCTTTTGCGGCCAGCCCGTCGAACTCGATCGACTATGCGGTCATGGAAAAGACCGAGCGGGGAGTCGTGATTCCGCTGGCTGCCGGCTGGAACGACATCGGCGCCTGGGATGCCCTGTCGACCATCGCACAGACCGGTGACAACCGCAACACGCAACGCGGCGATGTGCATAGCGTCGACACCCACGATTGCGTCCTCTTCTCCGAAGGACGATTGCTGGCGACGGTAGGAATCAGGGAACTGATCGTGATCGCCACCCCTGATGCGGTGCTGGTGGCCGACAAGTCGAAAGCGCAGGAGGTCAAGGCGCTGGTCGAAGAACTGAAGTCCGCGACACGTAGCGAAACCGAATTCCGGCACATCGTGCATCGTCCCTGGGGCAGCTACGAAGGGGTGGCGAACGGACCGCGCTACCAGGTCAAGCGCATCCTGGTCAAGCCAGGCGCGAGCCTCAGTCTGCAGAAGCATCATCATCGCGCCGAGCACTGGATCGTCGTCAAGGGCACGGCACAGATCGCGCGCGGCGACGAATCGCTGTTGCTCTCTGAAAACCAGTCCACCTATATTCCGCTCGGCGTGATTCATCGCCTGGAAAACCCCGGCAAGATCGACCTCGAAATCGTCGAGGTCCAGTCCGGCAGTTACCTCGGAGAAGATGACATCGTTCGTCTGGAGGACAGCTACGGCAGATGAGTCTGCTGCCAATACCGCCTGGACCCTGCGCGCGCTATGATTCGCCCGCCGATCGCGGCATACCTTCCCCCGCAACCCTGCTTGAAAGGCATTCCCCATGATTCTGGTTACCGGCGGCGCCGGCTTCATCGGAGCCAACTTCGTGATCGACTGGCTGATGCAGAGCGATGAAGCACTGATCAACCTCGACAAGCTGACCTACGCGGGCAATCGCGAAAACCTCGCCTCGCTGGCCAACGACCCGCGGCACATCTTCGTGCACGGCGACATTGGCGACCGCGAACTGACCAACCGCCTGCTGGAGCAATACCAGCCGCGCGCAATCATCAACTTCGCGGCCGAATCACACGTCGACCGCTCGATTCACGGCCCGGAGGACTTCATCCAGACCAATATCGTCGGGACCTTCCATCTGCTGGAAACGGTGCGCGCTTACTGGAACGGCCTAGCCGACGAGGCCAGACAGGGCTTCCGCTTCCTGCAGGTCTCCACCGACGAAGTCTATGGCTCTTTGGCCAGCGACGAACCTGCTTTCAGTGAAACCCATCGCTACGAGCCCAATAGCCCCTATTCCGCAAGCAAGGCAGCAGGCGACCACCTGGTGCGCGCCTACCATCACACCTATGGCCTGCCGGTGCTCACCACCAACTGCTCGAACAACTACGGCCCCTACCACTTCCCCGAGAAGTTGATCCCGCTGATCATCGTCAATGCCCTCGCCGGCAAGTCCCTGCCCGTCTATGGCGACGGCCAGCAGATTCGCGACTGGCTCTACGTCAAGGACCACTGCAGTGCCATCCGGCGCGTCCTTGAGGCCGGACGTCCCGGTGAGACCTACAATATCGGCGGCTGGAACGAAAAACCCAATCTCGACATCGTACACACGGTCTGCGCGCTGCTCGACGAGCTTCGACCACGTGCCGACGGCAAGCCCTACCGCGAACAGATCAGCTACGTCACTGACCGGCCCGGCCATGATCGCCGCTACGCCATCGACGCCCGCAAGATCGAACGGGAACTGGGCTGGAAGCCGGCGGAAACCTTCGACACCGGTATCCGCAAGACCGTACAGTGGTATCTGGAGAATCAGGACTGGGTTCGCCATGTCCAGTCCGGTGCCTACCGCGATTGGGTCGAGAAGAATTACGGCGGGCGCCAGCCATGAAGATCCTGCTCTTCGGCAAGCGCGGACAGGTCGGCTGGGAATTGCAGCGCAGCCTGGCACCGCTCGGCCAGATCGTCGCCCTCGATTATGAAGGAGCCGGCGGCCTGTGCGGCAGCTTCACCGATCTCGACGGGCTGGCTGCCTGTGTGCGCACGGTCGCTCCCGACATCATCGTCAACGCCGCCGCCCATACGGCGGTCGACCAGGCCGAGTCCGAACCCGAACTGGCAAGAACCATCAACGCCCTGGCACCCGGTGTGCTCGCCGAGGAAGCCGGGCGGCTCGGTGCCTGGCTGGTGCATTACTCGACCGACTACGTCTTTGATGGCAGCGGCGAAGCGCCGTGGCGAGAAAGCGACCCGACCGGCCCGCTCGGGGTCTACGGCAAGACCAAGCTCGCAGGCGAGCAGGCGGTGGCTCGCTGCGACCGGCATCTGATCTTCCGCACCAGCTGGGTCTTTGCCGCGCGCGGCAACAACTTTGCCCGCACCATGCTGCGGCTGGCGAGCGAGCGCGATCAACTCCAGGTCGTCGCTGACCAGATCGGCGCGCCGACCGGTGCCGATCTGCTGGCGGACGTGACCGCACACGCCATTCGCAGCGTACAGCATCGCCCAGACCTCGCCGGCCTCTACCATCTGGTAGCCGGCGGCGAGACCAGTTGGCACGGCTACGCCCGGCATGTCATCGAGCATGCACGCGCGGCCGGACAGGTGATCAGGGTAGATTCAGAGGCCATCCAAGCCGTACCGAGCAGTGCCTACCCGGTCCCCGCCCCACGCCCCCACAACTCCCGTCTCAATACGCGCAAGCTACAAGCCGCCTTTGACCTCGTTCTGCCGGATTGGCAAACGGGAGTGGACCGCATGTTGCTGGAAATCCTCGGACAATGAGTAGAGGACGCGCTCCAGGCGAATGCTGCCAGGTCATGACTTTTGATCATGAAAGTCTTGACCGTTTCCAGGGCCAGCCCCCTCGTCCTCGCCTCGCTTGAGCTTCGGCGTGGCCGCATTGAGTAGTGACCTTGAAACGTTCTTTCGTCAGCAATTCGGGCGTTTGCCGAGCATGCCAGGCGGAAAGTTTCGGGTTGATCCGGCCGATTCGCGCATGAGGCCGCGGAGCGCCTTGCTACCCGAGCGCGTCGAGCGGGCTGCGAACGTCTCGCTCATCCCGCTTGAGCACAGGCGCGTAGATCATCGTCTTCGCGGCATCCGCATGGCCCAGCCATTACTGCACCGTGCGAATATCGTCTCCACTTTCCAGCAGGTGTGTGGCGAAGGAATGGCGACTATGCCCTGCTCGGCATAGTGGCGAAGCGTGTGCGGAGTTGTCAGCTTGGCGATCCCCGCTGCCGTCACCGCCTTCTTCATCGCCCGCTGCAGCTGCTTCTCGTCGAGATGATGACGCCGCTCCACGCCGCTACGCGGGTCGACCGAGTAACTGCCCGAGGCAAAACCTATTGGCAGCCCCAGCTCGTATTCGCCGCGGGGTACTTACTCTCCAGGGCATCCGGCAAGTGAACGGCCGCTTTGCCCCTCCGCAGATCGTCGTCGAAGACTTGCCTTCGCCGCAGCAGGTGAGCACGGAGATCCGCCACCCACGAATCCGGCAGCATCGTGACACGATCTTTGGCCTCCTTGCCCTCACGAATCAGGATCTCGCCCTGCTCGAAATCCAGATCCTGCACGCGCAAGCGGATCCCCTCCATCAGGCGCATCCCTGTGCCGTAAAGCAGACGGGCGAGCAAGCCATGGACCCCGTCCATCCGCTCCAGCACCCTCTGCACTTCTAGACGGGTCAGCATCACCGACAAGCGCAGCGATGGCCCGGCTCGCACCACGTCATCGAGCCACGGAAGCTCGACGCCCAACACCTTTCGGTCAAGAAACCACAGCGCCGATCAGGCCTGGTTTTGCGTCGCCGAGGCCACCTCCTCGTCGACGGCAAGATGGGTCAGGAACGCCTCCACCTCCGTCGCCCCCATCTCACGGGGAGAGCGCTTGCCATGGAACATGGATGAAGCGTTTGATCCAATCCGTGTAAGCCTGCTCCGTGCGGATGCTGTAATGCCGCAGCAGAATGGCCTCCCGCACTTGCTCCAAAAGGCGTGGCGGGTGGAGGGCAGCCTGGTTGTCGAAAGGCTACTCCGCGGAAAGGAGAGTGGTGTCGCTCATGAATGCGAAGCCTCGGGTAAGCCAGCCGCGCATTATGGCTACTGATCAGATAGATTTCAATATTGATGCAAGAATTGGCATCTGGTAAGATCAGAAGTTAGGAGTCGACCTCGATTGTGGGGTCGAATTGAAAGTTGCTCGAGAAAGGCGGCTGAGTTGATGGACGCAACGGGCAAGGGTATAGCTAGCACATCGGCGTGGGCTGTATAAAGCGTGGAAAATCTGCTAATAAGCGAAGTGTGTACTGAGCGGATGTATAACGCGAGCGTTCATACACACGCCCAGCGCACACTTCGGAGTCAAGCAGATCCCTCTTGGTGGGTCGTCCGGCGGTGGGCATGGAGACCTTCCGGCTTCCCCCGCCCCCTTTCCCGTTCAACGCGTCGCTGGAGCACACTCGCCGCCTTACGGCGTCAAGGTGCTCACCTCCAACGTTGGGCCTCTCATGCATAAGCTCGATTGGCAGCCTGAGGAAGAACATCGATGAGAGCAGCTCGCCGTCAGCCTTCTGCAACGATCGGCCTACTTGGCGCTGCGCGGCGGCCCGGCCAATGCCGTGTAAATACCCAGGCCTATGAACACGCCGCCTCCGAGGCGGCGACCTAATCGGCCCACCCCTTTACCGTGCAGGACGGGTGCAACCACGGCGGCGGCGAAAGCGTAGGCGCTGTCTGTCACGGCAGCGATTGCCACGAAGAGGAAACCAAGCATCACTCCCTGAAGCATCGGCGGCGCCTCCGGGCTCAGAAACTGGGGCAGGAACGCGGCAAAGAATACAGTGGTCTTGGGATTGAGCAGGGCAACCACGAAACCTTCATGGAACACGCGACCCAGTGGTGAGGCGGCAGTGGTGGGGACAGCGCGCTCGGCCGGGGGAGAACGGAGCATTTGTACACCCAGGTAAATGAGATAGAGAGCGCCAGCATACTTGACCATGGAGAAGGCCAGGGATGAGACCGAAAACAATGCGGCAAGGCCGACCGATGCAGCGATGGCGTTGCCAAGGTTGCCGAGCGCGACGCCGGCTACCGACACCAAGCCGAAACGGCGGCCCTGCACGAGACTGCGTGTAACGATGTAGAGCACACCGGGGCCTGGTGTGACCGCGAGGACAAAGCTCGCCACAAGAAATGCGGAGAACAGCGGCCAAGGTGGAAATAGTTCGGCCATTGCGACAACCTTGAATGACGTTCCACCATCCGAGGAACGGGAGTTCGAGATGACGGTGGCGGTGGGAAGCAGTCGTACCAACCAGGGGTACAGGTTGTGCCGCTGCGTGACCACACGCCTAATCCGGAAAACGAGAAAAGGGTCAGGTATTTCTACCTAACCCTTCACCTTGATTCTATTGGCGCGCCCGGAGCGATTCGAACGCCCTACCCCTTGGTTCGTAGTTAGGTACAGTGGCTTTTTTTGACACTTCCTGAAACATCCTGAACGCCTCAAAAAAATGTAACTTGTTGTTCTAGTATAAAAACTCGTCTATACTGTGTCTCAAGGGGTGTCAAGGAATGCCGCACTGAATCAATCCAACTTGTACCCTGACTTGTACCCGGAGAGGTCCCGAAGGGAATATCTTCACAAAGGGAGTGTACAACATGGGCAAGTACAACGTGAAAAGTCTTGAAGCTGCTGCCGCCAAGGTCGTTACGGGGGAACGATACTTGTCTGACGGCGATGGGTTATATCTGCGGGTTCGCGCAGGGGAAGCGAGGCAGGTTTGGTTCTACCGCTACACCATGAACGGACAACCCCGAAAGATGCAACTTGGCGTGTACGGCGACATGGGCCTAGCTGCTGCGCGAGTCGGGGCAAATGAGCTATCAGCCATGCGTCGTCAAGGTATAGATCCTGTTCTGGCTAAAGAGGCCGAAGAAGCGGCTAAGGCAGCAGCCACGATTGCGGCGGCTGCAGCAGCGGCAAAGGTTGCTGCCCGGCTTACAGTACGGGCCTTGCTTGATCGGTGGCAGGCTGACTATCTCTCGCACAAGCGCAAAGATGGGGGTGCCGAGATACGGCGTTCGTTCGGCAAGGATGTTCTGCCAGTACTGGGCGCGGTTCCTGCTGAGGACGTGACCCGAGGCATGGTGGCTGCCTTGCTGGATAGCGTCGTTCGTCGGGGATCGCCGGTCATTGCCAATTACTTGCTTGCCGACATGAACCAGATGTTCAACTTTGCAAAGGCCAGACAGATCATTGAGGCGAACCCTTGCGATGGATTGAACAAAGCTCAGTTTGGCGGCGCGAAAGTTGAACGTGACCGCGTTCTGAGCGAAGCGGAAATCAGGGAGCTACGCGCCAAGATTCCAGAGGCGAAACTCCAGAAGCGCACAGAAGCCGCGCTATGGATCATGCTGGCCACTGGCTGCCGGGTAGGGGAAATCAGCCAAGCACGTTGGTCTGCTGTCGATCTGGAGGGGAAGGTCTGGACGATTCCTTCCGATGTTGCCAAGAATGCCAAGGAGCACCGCATCTATCTGTCAGATTTTGCCGTCAAGTGGTTCGAAGTGCTCAAGCCAACGTCGGGGAATTCTCAGTGGGTGTTCCCCGCAGAAAACAAGGAGGACAGCCATGTGTGCGTGAAAAGCATCACGAAACAGATCGGTGACAGGCAGCGCGAAGGCGCGCCGATGCAGAACCGTAGTTTGGCTGTCGCGTCGTTGAAACTGACTGGCGGCGATTGGACGCCCCATGACTTGCGGCGAACGGCGGCAACACTGGCCGGCGAGCTTGGAACGCCCCCCTACGTGATTGAGAGGATGCTGAACCATCAGCAGAGGAACCCGCTTGAGCGCATCTATCAGCGGCAATCGTTGGAAGCGGAACAGCGGAAAGGCTGGCGGCTGCTAGGGGAACGGCTCGAACTGCTGACCAGCGGCGCATCAAACGTGGTCACGCTCAAGCGTACAACTTGATATACGGCGCCTGGCTCGCGGCGATCTGATCGAGAAGCGGCGCAGACTCATGGCCGATTGGGCGAAGTTCTGCGCAACGGTGGCGCCGGCTGCCGGCAAGGTGCTGCCGATGAGATCCACGAAAGCGGCCTGTGAATAAGTCGGCAGCCGGCTGTGGATATCTTCGAGGAATAGTGTATTATGCCGTCTTGCCATGCCGCATGAGAAAGCGCATGGCATAGGAGGTTGCCGGGGGATGTTACCAGCACCCGCCCGGCGATCAAAATTTGCCAACCATCAAGCAAGCAGTTTTGAACGCGCCTTAGCGAGACGCTACGACACTATACGATACTTATCTACGCTTATCTACACTTATCTAGCCAAAAAATTAGTTTGGCCGGTTGTCGTAGCTCTTTGGGCGCGTTCGAGACTGCTTTTTTCGCCTTTTGGCGAGAAAGAGCAACGCGCATATGAACGCAAAAACCCGCAACATCCCGGCAGCATCAATTCGGTCGGCCATCGCCAGCGCCAGCGCCATCGAGGCGGCTTTTCAAGACCCGGCGCCTGTTCGCGTCAAGGAAATCAGCATCCCTGACGCACTCAAGAATTTTGACTCCCTGCCCGATTCGGCCAGTGTCCGGCTGCCGGTAGTCAAGGCGCTGAAGGCGTGCTCGGCCGCAACGGTTTGGCGCTTGGTCAAGCGCGGCGATCTGCCATCACCCCGAAAACTCTCTCAGCGAATCACAGCTTGGAACGTCGGCGAGCTTCGCAAAGCCCTCGCGGCCTGACCGGAGCGACGACATGACCAAAAACAACAAGGGCCGCAACTGGCGGGGAACCAGTGCGACCCCAAAGACTACCGATAGCCGCAATCATACCGGAAGCGATCCGGTGATAGGCTGGTTCAATCTCGCCAAACCCTCGCGCAATCGGCAGCAGAAAAAGTCATGGAACAGGGGGCGGCGATGACTCCCACCGAGAAATTCTTGTCTCGCGTTGAGCACCGGCAGACCGGACCAGGCCGCTGGCAGTTTCGCGTTCCCACCCGCAAGGACCGCCACATGTCGGGAGCGGTGCGGGAGACCGATGAAGGCGTGCTGCTCCTTCACGACTTCGGCGGGGATTCGGTCCCTGACATTCTCGACGCCATTGGACTTCAGCCAAGCGACCTGTTCCCCGAGAAGCTGACGCATCATGCCAAGAGCGAACGCCGCCCATTCCCTGCCAGCGATGTGTTGCGCTGCGTCGCCTTCGAGGCGATGGTGGTCGCGGCGGCAGCAGTGGCGCTGCTGGCCGGCGAGCCGTTCACTGAAGTGGACCGCGAGCGCCTGATTCTGGCCGCGAGCCGGATTCAGGCGGCGATCACGGCGGCGGGGTTGTCCCATGGATAGAGGCGCTGAACGCGGGCAATCGTTTCTTGATGACTTGGCATCCGAGCATATCCTCAACATGCCGACCGCACGAGGCGCCCTGGTGCCCGCAATGAAACGGCCAATCGAGGAACGGCCACCAGCGGGCGATTCTGCGCTTCTGCGGCGCGATCCTGAGCCGCTGAGGGCATCGGTTCCCCCGGCCGAACCTTACCCCGTTGCGGCGCTGGGCGTGATTCTGGGCGAGGCTGCACAAGCTCTGCACGAAACCATCAAGGCGCCGCTGGCCATGTGCTGCCAGTCTGTACTGGCTGCGGCATCGCTCGCGGCGCAGCCCCATTTCGACGTGCTGCTGCCCTGGGGAAAGCTCCGGCCGTTGTCACTTTTTCTGCTCACTGTCGGCCAGTCCGGCGAGCGAAAAAGCGGGGTTGATGATGTCGTTCTCGGCGCCGCCAAGAAGCAGGAGCGAGATGATTTAGAGTCCTATCAAGTCGATCTTGCCGCCTATGAATTGGCGCTGGATTCGTGGAAGCAGGCGGCCGACGCGGCAAGGCGCGCAGCAACGAGCAAGAAATCCGGCACTGCACCTGCAACCGCTGACGATGTTCTGCGAGCGGTTCAGGCGGTGGGTGAACAACCGATTCCCCCCGTCATGCCGCTGAGGTTCCTGACGGATCCGACGGTCGAAGGCCAGTTCAAGTTGATGGCCAGCGCGCAACCCAGCATGGCGCTATTTTCGGATGAGGGCGGTTTGCTGATCGGTGGGCACGCTCTGAATTCTGACAATGCACTCAAGACGATGGCGCGCTGGTGCAAGATTTGGGACGGATCGCCCTTTGACCGCGTGCGCGCTGGCGACGGTGCATCCATCCTCTACGGGCGCCGCATGGCGCTGCATCAACTTGCGCAGCCCGATGTGATGACGCTCTTGCTGTCGGATCGCATGGCGAACGGGCAAGGGCTGCTGTCCCGCTGTCTTGTCGCGTGGCCAGAAAGCACGATTGGGCGCCGGCATGTTGAGCGCTTCGAGAAGCCCGAGGATCGGCGAGAAATCAAACGCCTTTTCGCGGTCCTCAAGACGCTGATGGAGGTGCCGCCCTGCACTGGAAAAAATCCGCAGGAGCTTACGCCGGCCGAATTGCCCCTCAGTGGTGAAGCGGTGGATCTAGCTGTGGTTGCTCAAAACCAGTTTGAAACGCTGATGGCACCCGGCGCCGATCTGGCCGAACTGCCCGACCGCACGTCAAAAGCGCTTGAAAATGCCTGCCGCATTGCCGGCGTGATGACCGCTATCGACTCTGGATTGGCGGCGCGAGAGGTGGATAGACTGCACCTTGAGCGGGCGCTGATCATCATGCAGTGGTACTTGCGCGAGGCGCTTCGCATTCGCGGCGCTGCTGCGATTCCTCAGTCGGTACTCGACGCGGAAAGCCTGTCATCGTGGCTGAAAGACCGCGACATCACCATGTTCAGGTCGAAGCAGGTATTGAACGGCGGGCCTTCTCATCTGCGCAACAAGCCGCGATTGATGGCGTCCATCAAGGAACTTGTGGACAACGGCTATCTGTTGGAAAACGACTCCGGCACTGTGGTTGATGGGGTGCGCGCAAAGTTTTCATGGAAGGTGCTGCACCATGTGGTTTGATCCTGGCGAAATAGGACATTTCCCACAAGCACCCCTTGCGACTCTTGCGACTCTGCGACTTTGCAACCCAAAGACAAGCACTCAAGGCGCAGAAGTCGCAGAAGTCGCAGAAGTCGCAACCCCTCATTATCGTTGGCTGCTCCACTTCGCCGACCGCGAGCCGCTGACGGTGGCCTTCTCGCCGGCGGCTAACCATGCCGAGGCGCTTGCCGGCTATCCGAGTGCGCTGGCGGCGGAGCCGATCGAGCCGGGCCGGCGGCAACCCGACACACTGCTGGCCGCCGAAGAGGAAACGGCGATCCAGACCTGGCTGGCCAGTATTGGCGAGAACGACACTTCGATGATTGTCGAAGTGATCGAACGGTGCAGGCATGACGACGGCGCGAGGGCGTACTACCTGGGCCGGGCGAAGGCGATCGCCGACGACGACCGGCGATGCTGTTCGCAGTGCGGCAATCTGCGCGGTGGCGTCTGCGTGGTCGCTCGACCTGGCGGGCGGGTGTCGGCGATCGTCGGCTATCGACCGGCATCGCCCGACATGCCCCAACGGTGCGCGGGCTATGCGCCGAACGCTAATGACACCAATCAACGGACGGGCCGCGAGCACTGGCCGGGACTGATCCAGAAAGGAGGTGAATGATGGCAAGAGCGAAGCAAGGATTCATCCATGGGGCGGGAGCGCATCGGCGCACCGAAACCGATTACATGGGCGTGCTATTGGATACCGTGACCCTTGACGATTGGCGGGATGTGGTCGCCGGAACCCTGCAACTGGCTAAGGAAGGCGACCCTGCGGCGCGGGCCTGGTTGGCGCAATACCTTGTCGGGAAGCCGGAAACCAAAGCGCCGACTCCGCTGACCGTGGTCGTCAATCAATGGGCTGGCCGCGACCCGGTAGCAGAACGGCTGGCACAGCCGCTGATCAACCGCGAGCGATACCCCGATTTGCATGAGAACGACGACTGGGAGGAAAGTATTCGGGCTGCAATTGCTCAGGAATTGGTGAGAAAGCTACCCATACCGGAAACCACCGAAAAGCGAGCAACGGCGGGCGATTCCGGCGAATCGGCGGCGGTGATGGCAAGGCAACTTACCAAATGATTTCGGAAAATCTGCGAGGGCGGCGATGGGCGGATACGGTAGCGGGCGACAGTGGGGCAAGGCCACGACAAGCGACATGCGGACGCTGGATATTCGGCGGCTGCAACGCGATGGACTGCTGACACCGGGCCTAGCCTTCGGCTGGCAATGGACTCGTCATGGCGTAGAGGTGGCATCCATCCAGATGCGAATGGAAGTTGACCGCGTGATTCTCAACTACCGAAGCCGATGCGATGGTGGAGAGTGGCAACCGATAGAATACCCAGTTCATCTGGAATGGACACCCTGCCACCTTGGCGGGCGGCGGGCGTGGTTTCTTTGCCCGGCGAGAGGATGTAGGCGGCGCGTGGCGATCCTCTTCGGCGGTTCAATCTTCGCCTGTCGGCACTGTCACAGGCTGGCCTATCCGTGCCAGCGGGAAACGAACGATGATCGAGCGATGCGGCGGGCGGACACCATCCGGCGGCGGCTTGGCTGGGAGCCGGGCATTCTGAACGGCGAAGGCGGCAAGCCAAAGGGTATGCACTGGCGCACCTTCAACCGGCTGACTGCCGAGTATCTTGGCTTTGCCGAGGCATCGCTGGCCGGGGCCATGAAGCGGTTCGCCAGCATTGACTGGCGGCTGGCCGGCATGGACGACGTGCTGAACCGCGAGGGCTGAATCTGTTTCGCAGGATGGCGAGAATCGGTCGCGTGCCGGCTGCGTCGTCGGCAAGCCCGCGGCTATCGGCTGGCGCCGGAGATCCGGCAAGAGTGCGACGAGTGTGCCACCACGGAAAGCGCCATAAAAAAACGTTCAACGTCAGTATTGCGACGGTACGAGATACGGGCCGTGACTGGCCGGCGCTACCCCCCCATGTAAGCAGCCGGCGCTGATCGTTCGCTGTAGCGCGATTCTGCGGGCCGCAGGGGCATTGCTGGCGGTATGGGTAGGGGGCGTCGAATCTCTGGCGCTTCTCGTCGGGAAACCGATCGGGAAACTTCGCGTTATCGCTATTTGGAAAAACCGAGCACAAAATTTTCGTTGCGCGCGCAGCGCTGCCGATGGTATAGCCTGTGGCTGATTGCCCCACAGTGCAAGCCCTTGACGCACTGCTGGCAGGTGGCTGCCCGTGGGGGCCGGGTTCGCCCTGGTGGTCTGCCGACGGCAAACGTTACAGCGTAACGACCGCATGACCTTACCGAGACCCGCAACTGTCCAATGTGTTACTTTGTGAGGTTATGGCAAAAAAACTAAAAGACATCACGCCACGATTCGGGATAGGGGAGTGGTTCGGCTTCAATCTGACGCAGCTTTCCAGTGAGGAACGCCGTCAACTTGCCGCCGAAGTCCTCAAGCCGAAGAAAGAGCGAACCCCGCAACCCTGCCCCTTCCAAGCGCGCAAACAAGGCGCTATCTGCTCGAAGGACGGCGGGGTGTGCTCGCTCCGGCTCTACTCCTACGACACACACCCAGACAACGTCCGTGCGGTCGGTGTCCCTGTTGAGGGCAAGCAAGGCGACCTTCGCGCCACTTGCCCGTATCGCTTCCACGATGAACTCGATGTGTTCAAGTGGGTAGGCGAAACAATCCTTGGCGACCCTGACCCGCTGCTGGTCGGTGAAGTCGGCTTCCTCGAAGCCGGGGCCTCGACCGACAGCGAAGGCGGCGATGACGTGGGCCGCATCGACATGGTGCTAGTCAGCTCCAAGACGCCCAAGGAAGCCCCGATGAATTGGGCAGCCCTTGAGATTCAGGCCGTCTATTTCAGCGGCAACGCCATGAAAGGCGAGTTTGAAGCCTTCAACGATTCCGCTGTGGATTGGGTCATTTTCCCGGCCGGTCGTCGTCGCCCCGACTACCGCAGCAGCGGCCCCAAGCGGCTGATGCCGCAGCTTCAAATCAAAGTCCCGACGCTGCGCCGCTGGGGTAAGAAGATGGCCGTTGTCGTGGATCGCGCCTTCTTCGATTCCATCGGTGAGATGGACAACGTGGCCGACATATCCAATGCTGACATTGCGTGGTTCGTCGTCCGCTTTGAAGAGGTCGAAGGCCAGAAGCGCACGCGCATCGTGCGCGATGAAGTCAGGTACACCACTCTTGAGCGTTCGGTGGAGGGCCTGACAGGTGGCAAGCCGGTTCCCCTGCTCGTGTTCGAGACGCGCATCACCGACAAGATCATTCATCCGGCCCCCATCACGGAACCTGTCGATGACGGTCTGCCCCTAGAGAACGGCAGCGGCACCGACGCCGCAAACTGACCACAAGTTGCTTGACTGACAAGCCTGTGAATGTTCACGGGTCTTGACGCGCCTATACGTCCTTGTTACGCTCCGTGAATGTTCACGGAGAAAATAACGATGACAACCGACGCAACCGCACTGCAACGGCAAAACCGCCGTATCGAGCGCCTGAAAGAGCAAGGCGTCACACGGGCCACGGTGCTTGTCCATCACGAATGCAAACCGGCCCTTGAAGGGCTGCGGCATCACTTCGTTGATCCGGTCAAAGCTGAGGCGCTAGCCTCGCTGGTCGCGCAGCTCCAAGACAAGAAAACCCCGACCAACGTCGCGCAGGTTCGCCAGCTCAGTCCGTTTCGCTATCCGGGCGGCAAGACTTGGCTTGTCCCCGAGGTGCGCAAGTGGCTGACTGCATCCAAGGTCACGCTATCAGTCTTTGTCGAGCCGTTCGCGGGTGGTGCAATGGCGGGCCTGTCGGCCGCCGCTGAGGGCTTGGCAGAACACGTCTTTCTGGGCGAATTGGACGATGACGTGGCCGCCGTCTGGCAAACCATCTTCTACGGCAAGAACGCCGATGTGGCGTGGCTGTGCAAGCAAATCATCGGCTTCGATGTGACGTTTGAGAACGTCCGGGCCATCCTTGACGGCAACCCGAAGAGCGTCCGCGGACGGGCCTTCCGCACCATCGTCAAGAACCGGATGCAGCGCGGCGGCATCATGGCCGCAGGCGCTGGCCTCGTTAAGACCGGCGAAGCTGGGCGCGGCCTGAATTCCCGCTGGTATCCCGAAACACTGGCCCGGCGCATCGAAGCCTTACAGGCCATGCGTGATCGGATCACCTTCGAGCAAGCCGACGCCTTCGAGGTCGTGAGGCGCTACGCCGATGATGCCAATGCGTTCTTCTTCGTTGATCCTCCCTACACGGCAGGGGGCAAGAAGGCCGGGGCGCGGCTCTACACCCACAACGAAATCGACCATGAAGGGCTGTTCGCTCTCATGGCCTCGGTGCGTGGCTCTGTGATGCTGACCTATGACGACGCACCGGAAGTGCGCTCAATGGCCCAGCGGCACGGCTTCCGGGTTGAGCCGGTGCCCATGAAGAACACGCATCACGAAGTCATCCGTGAACTGTTGATCTTGAAGCCCTGAAAGGCCGTGGCCATCAGCGCCACAGCCTTTCAAACCGGGCCGGATTCGTCGCCGTGTATGCTCAACCGGCTGCTGATCGTTCGCTGTAGCGCCGCGCAGTGGCCTTGCCGCGGCATCGGTGGCGCTGTCGTCGGGCCGGTAGGGGTGGGGCGGTAGAAATCTCTGGCGCTACTCGACCGGGTACCGCTTGGGAAACTTCGCATCAACGCTACCCCGGAAAACCGACCATTACCGCGGGCGCGCGGGCGTGGCTATTTTATGCGCAGTACGCGCAAGCCCGAGAGAATTACGCGCGGGCGTGGCTGCAGGTAGCGGCTGACCGGGCTGGCGTCGACGATCGTCGGCTATCGGCCTGCGCCTGATGTTTTGCGGCGGTGCGCCGGCCAAGTGATACCCGCAACGTTACAGGTGGGGCAAGAACGATCGCACCGCACAATGCCGTGAGCAACTCCAAGCATGAATCGTTCCTCGCTATGCACTGCCTGACGTTCAGCGGGTATAGATCACTACTGGCGCGAAAAATGCAGAGGTTGCACTGCGCAATGCTGACGGCAAGATGCCTGCGGCGACGCTCAGGCGCGTTTCTGCGGTGCAGTGGTTGGGATGGTATTGCCGCGCGGCAGATCGTTCGTCCTGGCGCGATTGCGCAAGCCGCAGGGGGATTGCTGATGCTGACGGCGCCGGCATCGACGGCCGCCACCAGCTCAGGGGCGCCCTGGTCGACGACTCTCTTCGCCTGGCGGTAGGTTTCAGGGTTCCCGAATCCGGCTTGTTTGGCGGCTATTGAGTCGGTTTTGTTTCCGGCGTTGGGATCGAAAGCCAAATTTTTGGCTTTCGATTTTTTATCGCCACCCCGCCGCTCGCCATACCTTTCCTCGATGGCCCGGCCGATGGCTACCCGCTCGCTCATGCTGAAGTTCAACCGGCATTCGTTCTCGTCATGCTCGGCTTCCAGAGCGTCCATGTCGATCATCCGCGCCGGGCGTGGCGCAGTCGTAAGAGATCGGCTCAATTTTGAGCCGGTCTATCGCTTGACGTACTGCTGGCGCGTGGCTGATACTGGTGAAACGGTGCTGAACACACCAAGTCGATAGCGGCAGCCCACCCCGTAAGCGTGGATTTTTTGCGCCTGTTGTCTCTCAATGGGCGGATGCGCCTGTCCGTAAGGCTGGCGGCACGGCTATCGACGTGTGTTCAACATCCGCCCTCCCGCCTTGAACAGCGGGCCTTGAGTCTCACGATAGGAGCATCACCATGCCCAAAATCTCCGGCGCCGACCCGCGCCAATCCCGCACACTGCAAAGTCTCGACCGCTTCACTCCCGAAGAAATCCAAGCCTGGGCCATCGCAGGACTGGTACTGTGTGACGCCATCACCTATGGCGATATTGAGTTGCAGTTTCCGAGAGAAGAGTCCACATGGCGCATGCTCAACGCGCTGGCCGACCTTCAGGATTGTCTTCGTGGAGATTCCAACGAACTGCCAGCCGCCCTGGCCGGGTTTCTCTCGACGGTGGAAGGGGCGAACCATGACTGAGAACACTTCACCCCTGCCGTTCTTCTCTGCTGCTGGCTACCCTGCCGATTTCTTCAGCGTCGCCAATGGCATATCAAACGAATCCGCGCTGGAGGGCGCTTCGATGTTTCTGGATACCGCGATCAGCCTGGCCAGCAACCCGGAAGAACTGGACGTCAACGCGATATTTGCCGTTCGCCATCTTGCGGAAATGGCAAAAGCCCTTGTCGACACGGTTGTCGATTCGCTCATTGAAGCCCGAAGGGAAGCAGACCGGGCCATCGCGGAGGGCGGGCAATGAACACCGAAGATCTGATCACCGCCGTCAAGGAAGCTTTCGGCCAATACCCCGAGGATGTTCTTGGTCCTATCAAGATGGCCGATGAGGCTTTCGGCTGGCTACATGAGGTCTTTGTCAGCATCCAGCGCGAAGTCGAAGACGAGAACTTCGCGGCGCGCATCGTCAAGCTTGCCAGTGCCGGGGCTTACCTCGCGGATGGCATCGGAAGCTATTGCGGGGCCGAGCACGCAACCATGTGGCAGAAGCTGCAGGAGGCCGGGGTTATTCCGCCCGATCGAAGGCAGCTTGATTGATGTCGAACCAGGCCCGGCCAAGCGCCGGGTTTTTCTTGGGTGCGGCGACGGTGTCCGCAGCGATGGTGTCCGGGAAAGTGTCCGTTTCTGGAACGGAAACCTTGCCCGCCGGAGCCGGCGATGGTTCAAGGTTTCAGCAGCGATGGTTTCAGGCAAGGTTTCAGTCACCGGCGCATGATGGCCGGCGGCGATTTTGGCCAGCGCGCAGGACTGGGCGAAGGCACAGCCGGCCAGAAAAAGGGGGCTATGTTGCACCCTTATCAACCGTTGCTGATCGCATGGGGCAATCTGGAGCGAGTACGGCAGAAATCAGACATCTTGCAGAAACGCAACACGGCGTTGCCGGGTATCTTGGCGCCATATCGTGACGCTCACGAAGCAACAAAGTGGTGGTGCAGACCACTGGCCGAGCAGTTTCAGCCTAGCCGGGAGCGAAGCGCTCGCCTGGTGAAATCGTCGGCAGGGTACAAGATGCCGGTCATTTTCTCCAACTTGTACCCGGACTTGTACCCGAGAGAACAGAAACGCAAAAAGGCCAATCCGAAGATTGGCCTAATCGCTTGATTTTATTGGCGCGCCCGGAGCGATTCGAACGCCCGACCCCTTGGTTCGTAGCCAAGTACTCTATCCAACTGAGCTACGGGCGCCTTGCCATGTTTGAGCGCTATATTATACCTAGCCGGTTCGCCCCACTCAAGCACTATTTGCACTGCCTGTCGTGGCCTGGGCTGATGTTCTGCTCAGGCATGCCGGATGGAATCGGTCGCCGGGCCCTGCGAGACTGGATCCGGGTTTAGCCCAGGGCCCGACCGACAATCTCGTGGACATCTGATGACAGTCCGTCGATTGCCCGCAGGCTTTCGAGCGCCGAGCGCGCGTGCCCCTGCCGAGTTGCGTCAAACTTGCGCCAGCGATCGAAGCGCCGGGTCAGACGCGCGGCCACCTGCGGGTTGAGGGCGTCAATCTGGCCGATCTGCGTAGCGAGGAAATGGTATCCGCTGCCGTCGGCGGCATGAAAACGTACGTGGTTGCTGCCGAAGGTATTGATCAACGCGTATACCTTGTTCGGATTGTGCAGGTCGAAAGCGGGGTGGCTCAGCAGGCGCCGTACCGTTGCCAACGTCTCGGGTAGGCGGCTTGACGCCTGTACCGACAGCCACTTGTCCACCACCAGCGCTTCGTCATGCCAGCGCTCGTAGAAGGCAGCCAGGGCTTCCGTGGATTCGTGGCAGTCGTATTGGGCAAGCGTGCCGAGGGCAGCGAACTGATCGCTCATGTTGTCGGCTGACGCAAACTGACGCAGCGCCAGGGTCCGCATTTCGAAGTCATCGAGTTCGTTGAGATAGCCCAGGCAGAGGTTGCGCAGTGCGCGCCTGCCAGCGGCGGCGGGGGTCGGCTGATAGGGGCCATTTGGCCGCAGCGACTCGTAGCACTGGCGCAACTCGTCGTGAAGTTGTTCGGCAAGGAAGCGGCGCAGACCGTTGCGGGCCGCGTGCAGGGCGTCCGGGTCGACGGCCGCGACTTCCTCGGCGAGCGTCGCTTCGCCGGGCAGCGTCAGGACTTCGGCAGCGAAAGCCGGGTCTGCCGAGGCCTGTCCAAGAACCTGCGCGGCGGCGGCAGCGAAGCTCTGCGGCCAGCGCACCGGCTGACCGGCGGTCAGATCCTCGGCGGCGGCCAGGATCAGTCGGCTGGCCAGCCGCTGTCCGGCTTCCCAGCGGTTGAAGGGGTCGCTGTCGTGGGTGAGGAGATGGCTCAGGTCTTCATTGCGCCAGTCGTAATCGAGAATCACCGGCGCTGAAAAGTCCCGTAACAGCGAAGGGATCGGGGCGACCGGCAAATCTTCGAAGACGAACTGCTGTTCGCCGGCCGTCAGTGAGAGAACGCGCGTTGTCCGGCCGCGCTCGGCGCAATGGCTTTCTCCCAGCAGCCGCAGCGGCAGGTCGGCGCCGTCCGGACCGTTGAGGCCGATCGCCACCGGGATGTGGAAAGGCTCGCCAGGTGCCGTCGGACGTGACTGCGACAGCGTCAACCGGTAGCGCTGCAAGCTTGGGTCATAACTGCCGCTGGCGCGCAGCCGCGGCGTACCGGCGTGGTCGTACCAGCGCTTGAATTGCGTGAGGTCAAGGGCCGAGGCATCGGCCATGGCGGCGACGAAATCGTCACAGGTCACGGCCTGGCCGTCATGGCGCTCGAAGTAGAGGTCCATGCCACGCCGGAAGGCTGGCCTGCCGATCAGCGTCTGGATCATGCGCACCACTTCGGCGCCTTTTTCATAGACGGTGCTGGTGTAGAAATTGTTGATCTCGATGTAGGAGTCGGGGCGTACCGGATGCGCCATGGGGCCGGCGTCTTCGGGAAACTGCGTGGCGCGCAGGGCGCGGACCTCGCGGATGCGGGTGACCGCGCGGCTGTGCATGTCGGCGCCGAATTCCTGGTCGCGGAAGACGGTCAGTCCTTCCTTGAGCGAGAGCTGAAACCAGTCGCGACAAGTCACGCGATTGCCGGTCCAGTTGTGGAAGTACTCGTGCGCGACGACACGGTCGATGTTCTGGTAATCGCCATCGGTGGCGGTGTCGCTACGGGCCAGAACGTACTTGGTGTTGAAGATGTTCAGGCCCTTGTTTTCCATAGCGCCCATGTTGAAGTCGCCAACGGCGACGATCATGTAGTGATCAAGGTCGCATTCGAGTCCAAAGGTTTCCTCGTCCCAGCGCATCGCGCGCTGCAGGGCATCCATCGCGTGCGCGCACTGGTCTAGCTTGCCGGGCTCGACATACACCGCCAGTTGTACGCTGCGCCCGCTGGCGGTGGTGAAACGGTCGCGCAGCACGTCGAGGCGAGCGGCGACCAGTGCGAACAGATAGCAGGGTTTGGCAAAAGGGTCTTCCCACTTTACCCAGTGGCGATCGAGTCCTTCGTCACCCCAGCCGACCGGGTTGCCGTTCGCCAGCAGCACTGGCAGGCTCGCCTTGTCGGCGTGCAGGGTGACGGTGTAGCGCGACATGATGTCCGGACGATCCGGGAACCAGGTGATTCTGCGGAAACCCTGTGCCTCGCACTGTGTGAAGTAGCCATCCTTCGAGCGAAAGAGTCCGGAGAGGCTGGTGTTGTGGTCGGGATCGATCCGTGTCAGCGTGCTCAACAGCAGCGCATCCGGCGGGTTGTCGATGATCAGCGCCGAGTCGGTGCAAGTGTAGTCGTTTGCACCAAGCGGCTGTCCATCGATGGCGACCGAGAGTGTTGCCAGCCCATGGCCGTCGAGTTGCAGCGGCTGCCCGGGCGCCACCGCCGGATTGCGCCGCAATTGCAGGTGGCTAGTGACCAGGACTGCGTCGGAGTGAAACTGCACGTCGAGGTCCACATGATCGACCAGGAAGGGGGGTGGCGTGTAATCCTGGCGATGGATGATCTGCGGGGTTTCGGTTTTCATCAAGTGTCCATGTCTTTCTGCCGGTCGTGCCTGTCTGGCGATGACGATCGGTCAAGGTGCCGGCGGGTGCACCGGGTCAGGGCTTGTTCAGCAGGCCGGAGCGGCGCAGTTGCTCGGCGATGCCATCCGCGAGTTTGTGGTAGCCACCGGCGTTGGGGTGAATGGGGTCGGCCTTCAGCGTCGGGTCAGAGAGAATGGCGGCGAGAACGCCTTCGACCAGCGGCAGTCTTTCTTCTTTAGCCAGCTCGGCGTAGATCGCCGAATCGGGTAGCCTGCCGCTTGCCGCGCCGAGCAGCGAGAGCCTGGGCACGGCGACCAGAACGACCTGGCTGCCGGACTGCCGGATGGCCCTGACGATGGCGCGCAGATCATCCTTGACGGCCGCTTCCGGGCGCCTTCGGAGGAAGTCGTTGCCACCGATTTCGACGATCACCAGCGCCGGCCGGGTCTGGGCAAGCGCTGCGTGAATTCTCGCCTGGGCAGCGTCTGCCGTGTCGCCCGGGATACCGGCGTTATGGACCTGCCAGCCGCTGATCGCCGCGAGTCGAACCGGATAGTCCTCCCCCGGAGCGGCGCCACTACCGAAGGTAATGCTGTCGCCGAAGGCGAGGACCTGGCTGCCTGGCGGCAGCAACGCCAGCCGTGCCGAGTCGTGGCAGCCGACGAGGAGGAGAATCGCGAACAGCAGCAGGCGGAGGCGACTCATGGCCTGTCAATCGGGCAGATACACGACCTTCGGATCACGGCAGCTCGTCGCGATGCAGCAGGAAGACATACTGATCGCCAGCGCTGGTGTCGAGCCAGGTGAAGGGCGTCGCCGGAAAAGCGGCTTCCAGGGCATCGCGATTGTGGCCGATCTCGACGACCAGCAGAGCGTTTGGCCGCAGATGCTGGCGCGCGCCGGCAAGGATTGCGCGCGTCAGATCGAGTCCATCCAGACCGCTGGCCAGCGCCAGTTCGGGCTCGCGTCTATATTCCTCGGGAAGGGTGGCCATCGACGCGGCATTGACGTAGGGCGGATTGGCGATGATCAGGTCGTAGCGCTTGCCCTTGAGGGCAACGAAGAGATCCCCTTGGACGAGCCGAATCTGCGCTGCGAGATCGTAGTCGTCGACGTTGCGCCGCGCCACCGCAAGTGCCTCCGGCGAGATGTCGACGGCGTCGATGCGGGCGGCCGGGAAAGCGTGTGCCGCGAGGATCGCTAGACAGGCCGATCCGGTACAGAGGTCGAGAACGGCAGTCACCGCGTGGGCATCGTCGATCCAGGGCGTCAGTTGCTCGCGCAGCAGCTCGGCGATGAACGAACGCGGAACGATCACCCGCTGGTCCACGTAGAAACGATATTCGCCCAGCCAGGCCTCGTTGGTCAGGTAGGCGACCGGCAGCCTCTCCCGGATACGGCGGTCGATGACCTGCAGCACGGCGGCCCGTTCGTCGCGGGTCAGGGTTGCGTCGAGAAAGGGTTCGAGTCGCTCCAGGGGCAGGTGCAGGCTGTGCAGCAGCAGATAGGCGGCTTCGTCCCAGGCGTTGTCGGCACCGTGTCCGAAAAACAGTTTCGCCTCGTTGAAGCGGCTGACCGCGAAGCGCAGCAGATCGCGCAGCGTCGACAGTTCGGTCTGGGCCTGCTCAAACATCGGTGGGTAACAACGCTTCGATCATCCGCCGATAGATCGCGGCGAGTTGCGGCAGGGCGGCGACCTCGACGCATTCGTTGACCTGGTGGATGGTGGCATTGACCGGGCCAATCTCAAGCACCTGCGGACAGATCTCGGCAATGAAGCGGCCGTCCGAGGTGCCGCCGCTGGTCGACAGCTCGGCGGCATGGCCGGTTTCCGCACGAATCGCCAGCAGTGCGGCGTCGATCAAGGCGCCACGGCCAGTGAGGAAAGGCCTGGCCCCCAGCGTCCAGACGATGTCGTGCTCCAGCCCATGCCGTTCGAGCAGCGCACACAGGCGGGTCTGCAGTTGTTGCGGAGTGCTGGCGGTCCCGAAGCGGAAGTTGAAGTCGATCTCGACACGGCCGGGAATGACATTGTTGACGCCAGTGCCGGCGTGGATGTTCGAGACCTGCCAGGTGGTCGGTGGGAAAAACTCGTTGCCGTCATCCCAGGTGATGTTCGCCAGTTCGGCAATCGCCGGCGCGGCCAGATGAATCGGGTTTTTTGCCAGATGGGGGTAGGCGATGTGGCCCTGCACACCCTTGATGGTCAGTTTTCCCGAGAGCGAGCCACGTCGGCCATTCTTGACCATGTCGCCGAGGCTGTGGAGCGCTGTCGGTTCGCCGATGATACAGTAGTCGATCAGCTCGCCACGCCGCTGCAGCGCATCGGTGACGGCGGCAGTGCCGTCGATGGCGTCGCCTTCCTCATCGGAAGTGAGCAACAGGGCGAGCGAGCCGCAATGGGTTGGACGAGCGGCGACGAAAGCCTCGACGGCGGTCACGAAAGCAGCCAGCGAAGCCTTCATGTCGGCAGCGCCACGCCCATACAGCAGACCGTCTCTTTGCACGGGCTGAAATGGATCGCTGTGCCATTGTTCCAGAGGTCCGCTCGGGACGACGTCGGTGTGGCCGGCCAGACAGAGCAGCGGTCGGCTGTCGCCGCGGCGTGCCCAGAGGTTGCTGACGCAGCCGCGGTTCATGAATTCGCACTGGAAACCGACGGCTTCAAGGCGGTTGGCGACGATCTGCAGGCAACCGGCATCTTCGGGAGTAATCGAGCGACAAGCGATCAGTTGCTCGGCCAGCAGCAGCGTTGCATCACGAGTCGCGGCCTCGCTACCGTCACCTCTTGCCATCTCGGGCCTCCTGGGTCGCGCTCTCGGCTTCGTCAAGGCTAAGCGTAAATTCCTTGTATGACGGGCTGCCGGGGTTGGTACCGGAGAGATCGAACACTGTTTCATTCCGCTGCCCCGCTTCATTTCCCGAGGCGCCGGTCACTTCGAAATTGTTGATCAGCCAGGACAGATTGGTGGGTGAATCGGCATTGAGCAGCGCTTCCTGCAGCGTGATCAATTCGCTGCGGTAAAGTCGGACGAGATCCTGTTCGAAGGTCTGCGACCCCGGTGCGAGACTCTGTTCCATCGCTTCCTTGAGAGCCGGGATGTCGCCCTGCTCGATCAGTTCCTGAACGTGATAACTGTTGAGCAAGACCTCGACCGCCGGCGTCTGCTGACCATCCTTCTTCTTCACCAGACGCTGCGAAACGATGGCCTTCAAGCTGACCGAGAGGTCCATGTACAAGGCATTCCGGCTATCGGTCGGAAAAAAGTTGATGATCCGGTTGAGCGCGTGATAGCTGTTGTTGGCATGCAGCGTGCCGAGGCAGAGATGGCCAGTCTGCGCGTAGGCCAGCGCCGCCTGCATGGTTTCCATGTCACGGATTTCGCCGATCAGGATGCAGTCGGGAGCTTGCCGCATGGCGTTCTTCAAGGCATGCTCCCAGCCGAGGGTATCCATGCCGATCTCGCGCTGGTTGACCAGCGATTTCTTGTGCCTGAACAGATACTCGATCGGATCCTCGATGGTGAGAATGTGACCTGTACAACTGCTGTTCCGATAGTCGAGCATCGAAGCCAGGGTGGTCGATTTTCCCGAACCCGTCGAGCCGACGATCAGAACCAGGCCGCGTCGTTCCATCACCAGGTCGGCCAGCACCGGCGGCAACCCCAGGGTATCGAGCGCCGGGATGTTGCCGAGTACATAACGCACGACGATCGAGATCGAGCCGCGCTGCCGGAACAGATTGATGCGGAAATTGCCGAGCCTGGGGATGCCGAACGAGAGGTTCATCTCCTTCGTCGCTTCGAAGGCGGCGGCCTGTTCCGGACTCAGCAGTTCGGTGGCGATCTTCTCGATCATCTCCGGCGCCATGATCTGCTGATTGACCGGTACGGTCGTGCCCTGGATCTTGATGTGGATCGGCGCGCCCGCGCAGATGAAGATGTCCGAGGCGCGCCGGTCGGCCATCACATGAAAGAGCTTGTCGAGAATCATTCGCTCGCCGCCGACTCAGGAATCGATGCGCGCGCGATCAGTCGCCGCGCAGCAGATCATTGATGCTGGTCTTGGCGCGCGTGCCCGCGTCAACCTTCTTGACGATGACCGCGCAGTAGAGGCTGTAGTTGCCGTCCCTGGCGGGCAGGTTGCCGGCAACGACGACCGATCCCGGCGGCACCCGGCCGTAGCTCACGGTACCGGTCTCGCGGTCGTAGATCTTGGTGGACTGACCCAGATAAACCCCCATCGAGATCACCGAACCTTCGCCGATGATGACGCCCTCGACAACTTCCGAACGGGCGCCAATGAAGCAATTGTCCTCGATGATCGTCGGGTTGGCCTGCAGAGGCTCGAGCACTCCGCCGATACCGACCCCCCCCGAGAGGTGTACGTTCTTGCCGATCTGAGCACAGGAACCGACCGTTGCCCAGGTGTCGACCATCGTGCCTTGATCGACATAAGCGCCGATGTTGATGTATGAGGGCATCAGCACCACGTTCTTGCCGACGAAGGCGCCGCGGCGGGCAGTGGCCGGTGGAACGACGCGGAAACCGCCACGCGCAAACTGTTCGCGGTCGTAACTGGCGAACTTGTTCGGCACCTTGTCGAAATAGCGCATTGCGCCGCCATCGAGCAGCTCGTTTTCCTGCAGCCGAAAAGAAAGCAGCACGGCCTTCTTGATCCATTGGTGGGTGAACCAATCGCCAGCAATCTTTTCGGCAACGCGCAGGGTGCCTTCGTCGAGCTGGCTGATGACACCTGCCACGGCATCGCTGATGGCTGTCGGTGCCTGGCCGGGTTGCAGCGAATTGCGGTTCTCCCAGGCCTCATCGATGATCTTCTGAATTGCCTGCATGACTGCCTTTCCTAGAATTTTGCAATGAATGAACGGATACGCCTGGCGGCTTCGACGCAGTCGGTGAGTGGGGCGACGAGCGCGATTCGCAGGTAGCCTGCGCCCGGATTGATTCCCTGGGCGGTGCGCGCCAGGTAGCTTCCAGGCAGCAGGATGACATTATAGTCGGCGAGCAGCGAACGGGCGAAATCACAGTCGCCAAACGGTGCTCTGGCCCAAAGGTAGAAGCCGGCGTCGGGCATGGCGGTCGCCAGGACATCGCTCAGGAGCGGCGTGACCGCCGCGAATTTTTCCGTATATTGGCGGCGATTTTCGACGACATGCGCCTCGTCGTTCCAGGCCGCGACGCTGGCTGCCTGCACCGCCGGACTCATCGCACTGCCATGATAGGTTCGGTAGAGCAGGAACGACCGAAGGGTCACGGCATCGCCGGCAACGAAGCCCGAACGCATGCCGGGAACATTGGATCGTTTGGACAGGCTGGAGAACATCACCAAGCGTTCGAAACCGCGGCCGAGCAGACGGGCGGCCTGCAGGCAGCCGAGCGGTGGCCGGGTTTCGTCGAAGAAAATCTCCGAGTAGCATTCGTCAGAGGCAATAACGAAGCCATACCTGTCGGCAAGGGCGAACAACTGTTTCCAGTCATCGAGGCCCAGCACCTTGCCTGTCGGATTGCCCGGCGAGCAGACGAAGAAAAGCTGCACACGCTGCCATTCGGTCTCGCTCAGTGCTGCGAAGTCGAATGCGTAATCGTTGCTCGGCAGGGTGTTCAGAAAGCGCGGTTCGGCACCGGCGAGGTAAGCGGCGCCCTCATAGATTTGGTAGAAGGGGTTGGGGCTGACAACCAGCGGCGTGTAGCCCCGCGACGCATCGACAATCGTCTGGGTAAACGCAAACAAGGCCTCGCGTGAGCCATTGACTGGAATCACCTGGGTTTCCGCGTCGATACTCGGCAGGCCGTAGCGGCGCTGCAGCCAGGCGGCAATGCTGCGGCGCAATTCGCCGCTGCCGAGCGTGCTGGGATAACTGGCCAGTCCGCCGAGCCCGGCGCTCAGCGCGTCCTTGATGAACGCCGGCGTTGCGTGCTGCGGCTCGCCAATCGACAGCCTGATCTCGCGGTACTGCGGGTTCGGTGTGACGCCGGTAAAAAGCTGTCGCAACTTCTCGAAGGGATAAGGTTGCAGCTTGCTGAGGTGGGGATTCACTGGCTCGTACGTCTTATGGCGGGACGCTGGATTATAAGGGGCATGAACAGTTGCTGGTCGGTAGGTACCGCCTGGATGGTCATGATTTCAAGCACGGGTGTTGGATTGGCTGGCGAAGTCGGCGAGTTGCACCATCGGCGCTGGCGTCCAGCCTGTTTGACGGTGATCGGCAATGACCGTGGTAAATATGCCGCCGCGCACGTAGAAGCGCGCCGTCAGTCGCATGTAGCGCGGTTGCGTGGCGCTTGCCAGATCGTCCAGGATGCGGTTGGTGACCGCCTCGTGAAAGCAGCCGGTGTTGCGGAAGGACCAGATGTAGAGCTTCAGACTCTTGAGTTCGACACAGGTCTGGTCCGGAATGTAATCGAGAAGCAGGGTCGCGAAATCCGGCTGGCCGGTTTTTGGGCACAGACAGGTGAATTCCGGGATTTCCATGTGAATATGGAAATCCCGTTGCGGTGCCGGATTGGGAAAGGTTTCGAGGGTGCTGGCCGATATGGTGGTCGTGGTCATTCCGAGTGGCATCCAGTGAGGAAACGAATCGGGCAGGCGGAGTGCTATTATAAGCGTTTATAATGGCATTCCGCAGGAATATTCGTGGGTCGTCCACCCCCAGGGTGCGGGGTGACACTCGCTAGGCAACATGTTTTTTCCGATTACTTCTGGCGCGGCTGCCGCGGTCGCGTTCTGGTTCATGCGCCTGACCAAACTGAAACTTGCCGGCTTCAAATCCTTCGTCGATCCGACGACCATTGCGCTGCCTGGACAACTCGTCGGGGTGGTCGGCCCGAATGGTTGCGGCAAGTCCAACGTGATGGATTCGGTGCGCTGGGTGCTCGGAGAATCAAAAGCCTCGGAACTGCGAGGCGAATCAATGCAGGACGTGATATTCAACGGTTCGGGAAGCCGCAAACCGGTATCGCGAGCGGCGGTCGAACTGGTCTTCGACAACTCGCTCGGACGCCTCTCCGGACAGTGGTCACAGTATGCTGAACTGTCAGTCAGGCGGCTGCTGACGCGCAACGGCCAGTCAGAGTACTACATCAACAACCTGCATGTCCGTCGCAAGGATGTCACCGACCTCTTTCTCGGTACCGGTCTGGGTCCGCGCGCCTACGCGATCATCGGCCAGGGAACCATCTCGCGAATCATCGAGGCCAAGCCGGACGAGCTGCGGGTATTTCTCGAAGAGGCGGCCGGTGTGACCCGCTACAAGGAAAGGCGCAAGGAAACAGAGAACCGTCTCGCCGACACGCGCGAGAACCTGGCCAGGGTCGAAGATATCCGCCTTGAACTCGGTTTGCAGATGGAACGGCTCGAAGGTCAGGCCAGCGTCGCCCGCCAATATCGCGAATACCATGCAGAACTGACAAGAAAGCAGCAATTATTTTGGTTTCTGCGGCGCAATGAAGCACAACTCGAGCGCGAACGACTGGCGCGCGAGGTCGACCTGGCGAGCGTCGATCTCGAAGCTAGGAACGCTGCTTTGCGTGACCTCGAAATGCGTATCGAGGAGGCCCGGGAAACCCATTTTGCCGCCAGCGATGGCGTGCATGCGGCACAGAGCGGCCTTTATGCCGCCAATGCTGAAGTCGCACGCCTGGAAGCCGAGATCCGTCACCGCCAGGAGTCGCGGCGCGAGTATGAGATGCGGCTGGCGCAACTGACCGAAGCACGAGCGCATTGGCAGGCGCAGGCCGGCAATCTGGCGAATGACCTTGAACGTTGGCAGGATCTGCTGACACTTGCCGACGAACGTGTCGAGCAGGGCCGGTTGTGCCTCGAAGCATGCCAGGAACGCTTGCCGCTGGCCGAGGAAAGACATGTTTCTGCGCTGGCGGCGGTCAACCGCCAGCGTGCCGAGGTGGCCCTGGCCGAACAGCGCCTGCACGTCGAACAGGCGAATCGTGGGCACGCGCAGCGTTCGTTGCAGAGCGTCATCGGACGCAGCGAACGTCTCGCCGCCGAGCGTGCGATGCTGGTGGCTCCCGATCTTTCCGAACTTGCCGACCGGCAGGAGGCGCTTGCCGAATTGCGTGAACTGATTGTTGTGGCGCTGACAAGCCAGAAGGCTCAGCAGGACCAATTGCCCCTTCTTGAGCAGCAGCGGCGCACGATTCTGGCCGAATTCCAGCAAGCGCAGAGGGAACGTGCCGAGACGCAAGCCCGCAGGATGGCCCTGCAACAATTACAGCAACGCTTGCAGGCCAACGGCAAACTCGACGACTGGCTGCGCCGGCATGGCTTGCAGCACGGCGAACCACTCTGGAAGGCGCTACAGGTCGAAGCCGGTTGGGAAAACGCCGTCGAAGCCGTGCTGCGCGAACGCTTGGCCGCCTTGCCCGCCGCCGCCGCCAACGCGGCGTGGAGCAAGGACCGGCCGAGCGGAAAATTGACCCTGCTTCTGCCGCTGGCTGACGAGAGGCCGCCGGCAGCCCCTGCCAACGGGCTGCTGCTGGCACGAATTCACTGCAAAGATGCGGTCTTGTCGGCGATTCTTGCGGACTGGCTTGGCGAGGTATACAGCGCTCCCGATCTGGCGGCTGCTCTGACTCGTCGCAGCAGCCTGACGGCGAGCGCCTGTTGCGTCACCCCTGGCGGCGACATTGTCAACCGACAGAGTATGACGCTATTTGCGCCCGACAATGATGGTCATGGCCTGCTTGAACGCCAGCGCGAGATCGACGCGCTGGTGGCGGTGATTGGCGAGCGTGAGGAAAACGTCTTACAGGCACAGGGGTGCCTCGGCGAAATAGAGGGGCGCCTCGCCGAAGCGCAGCAGGGCCTGAACGAATCTCGCCAAAAAGTGACTTCTCTGCAAAACCGGGCACACACGCTGCAGGTTGAAACGCTGCAGCTTGCGCAGGCCGGCGAACGTTTTCGTGAGCGGCAGGCGCAGATCGACGCCAGCCTGGCTGAACTGGCTGCAGAAGAGGACAACGAGAGCGAACGCCTGGGTATCGCCGACGCAGCCATCGATCGACAACATCAACAGATTCAGGAACTGCAGACGCTGTCCGCTGCAGCGCGGATGCTGCTCGAACAGACCGAACGGGCGTTGCAGGATGAGCGTGAAGGGGTCAACCGCGCCGAACGGGAACTGCGTGAAGCCGAGTTCTCGCAGCGCGAGTGCAGCAATAAACTGCAGGAACTGGCCGCCAACCGGGAGTTGGCGAGCCAGCAGCTCGAACGTCTCGACGCCGACCTGGCGCGCTGCCAGGAGAGCGCCAGCGCTCGGCAAGCCGACGAACTCAAGCCTTGCCTGCAGGCCGCACTCGATCATCGCGTCGCCCGCGAGCACGCGCTGGCGAACGCCCGCGATGCGCTTGAAGCCGCAGCGAGCGGCCTGCGCGCACTCGACGAGGAGCGTCTGAAGGTCGGGCAGAGCCTCGACCCGCTACGCCACCGGATCAGCGAACTGAAACTCAAGGAACAGGCTGCCAGCCTCGGTTTCGAGCAGTTCGCGGCGCAACTGGCCGCTGCCGGTGCCGACGAATCCTCGCTGCTGCCAGAACTCGCGGCGGCGCGCCCGGCGGCCCTGCAGAGTGCGCTGACCGCGCTGCAGCGCTCGATCGATGCGCTCGGCGCGGTCAACCTGGCCGCACTCGACGAACTCGAGGCCGCCCGCGAACGCAAGAGTTATCTCGATGCCCAGTCAGACGATCTGACACAGGCGATGGTGACACTGGAAAACGCGATTCGCCGCATCGACCGGGAAACACGGGAATTGCTGCAGAGCACCTACGACTCGGTCAACCGCAGCTTCGGTGAGTTGTTTCCGATACTCTTTGGGGGGGGAGAGGCGCGTCTGATGATGACCGGCGAGGAGATTCTCGACGCCGGCCTGCAGGTCATGGCGCAGCCACCCGGCAAGAAGAACAGCACGATTCATCTCCTTTCGGGCGGTGAAAAAGCGTTAACGGCGATTGCACTGGTATTCTCGATGTTTCAGCTTAATCCGGCGCCTTTCTGCCTGCTTGACGAGGTCGATGCGCCGCTTGACGATACCAACACCGAACGTTTCTGCTCGATGGTACGACGCATGTCCACCCATACGCAGTTTCTGTTCATCAGCCATAACAAGATCACGATGGAGATGGCGCAACAGCTCGTCGGGGTGACCATGCAGGAATCCGGCGTCTCGCGCATCGTCGAAGTCGATATGGAAGAAGCACTGCGCATGCGCGAGCAACTCGTTTAGGAATGGATATGACCGACTTGCAGATGGGTTTGATCGGCCTCGGTGCCGCCGCCGTTGTTGGCGTGCTGGCTTACAACAAATGGCAGGAGCACAAGCACCGCAAACTAGCCGAGTCCTTGTTGAGCGCCCGCCAGGCAGATGTTCTGCTCGATGAGCAGACCTCGGCGATCGACGATGCCGGTGGAATGACCGCCCGTCCGGATCAGGGGCGGGTCGAACCGCTGCTGGACCCGGCCACCAAGCCGAACGTGGTGTCTGCGGCGAGGCCGGTTCCGGTTGACGATGACGAGGCACTGCCGGCCAGCGAGCGAAGCGCGCAACCAGCGCGAACTGACGAGGAAAGGCCGGTAATCAAAACCTTCCAGGAAGTCACGGCACCGCTATATCTGCTATCGCCCACGATCGATTACATCGCTGCAATCGAGGTGTCCGAATCGGCAGCGGCTTACCAGATCCGTGAAGCACAACGTGTTGCTCTGGCCCGGTTGGGCAAACCCGTGCACTGGATCGGTTTCAACGAACAGGAACACGAATGGGAACCGATTCTCGAAGACGCCGACAGCGCCTACCGGCACATCCGTATCGGGTTGCAGCTGGTCGACCGCCAGGGCCCGGTTCGCGATGGCGACCTGTCGATTTTTCATCTTGCCATGCAGGATCTCGCGACTGAATTGATGGGTTTTGCCGAACTGCCGCTACGCGAACCAGCCTTGCGGATAGCGTCGCAACTCGACGAGTTCTGCGCCGGTGTCGACATCCAGATCGGGGTCAATGTGATCAGTCAGGGGCAGGTATTTCCGGGCACCAAGTTGCGTGCACTCGCCGAATCGGCGGGAATGACCATCGACTCGGAAGGTCGCTTTGCCCGTTTTGATGACGAGGGCAGACTGCTGTACGTGCTCATCAACCAGGAGACGCAAGGCTTTTCGGCCGAATCGATGCGCGCCCTGACAACGCATGGAGTAACCTTCCTGCTCGACGTGCCGCGTGTGGCGAACGGTGATCGCGTCTTGATCCAGATGGTCGAACTGGCAAGACGCTTTGCCGATGCCCTGCACGGCGCGCTGGTCGACGATAACCGACGGCCGTTGTCGGAGGGAAGCATCGAGCCGATTCGTCGGCAGGTGGTGCAGTACCAGACGGCGATGGCGACACGCCAGGTGCCCGCTGGCGGCGCCCTGGCGTTGCGCCTGTTTTCCTGACTTGGAAGCACCGCGCATGCCTGCCCGCGAGCGTGCTCTGGCCTTACGGGCCGAGATCGAGGAGCACAATCACCGCTACTATGTGCTTGATGCACCGCTGCTCAGCGACGCCGAGTACGACTTCCTGTTCCGTGAGCTGCAGGCTCTGGAAGCTGCACACCCCGAACTGGTGAGCGCGGATTCGCCAACTCAAAGAGTCGGCGCAGCGCCGCTGCCCGAGTTCGCGGCGGTAGTGCATGCGACGCCGATGTTATCGCTCAATAATGCCTTTGACGACGCAGAGGTTACCGCATTTGACCGCCGTGTCGGTGAAGGGCTGGCGATCCATGGCGATCTCGATTATTCGGCCGAGCCCAAGTTCGACGGCCTCGCCGTCAGCCTGACCTACCAGAACGGCATCCTGTTGCGCGGAGCGACGCGCGGCGACGGTGCCACGGGCGAAGACGTCACCGCCAATCTGCGCACCTTGCGCAGCATCCCGCTGCACCTGCAGGGCAGTGGCTGGCCGACGCTGCTCGAGGTGCGGGGTGAGGTGCTGTTATGGCGCAGCGACTTCGAACGGCTGAACTCGCAGCAGCGTGAAAAAGGGGAGAAGGCGTTCGTCAACCCGCGCAATGTCGCAGCCGGCAGCCTGCGTCAGCTCGACCCGCGCATCACGGCGACACGGCCGCTGCGCTTTTTTGCCTATGGCATCGGCCTGGCCGCAGGGACCTCCTTGCCGGCAACGCACTCGGCATTGCTCGACCGGCTTGCCGAATGGGGTTTTCCGGTCGCACCGGAACGTCGCCGGGTCAAAGGCCTTGCTGGCCTGCTCGGCTACTATGCCCACATCGGCGGACAGCGCGCGTTGCTGCCTTACGATATCGATGGCGTGGTCTACAAACTCGATGATCTGGCGGCGCAGGAACACCTCGGTTTCGCATCGCGCGCACCGCGTTTTGCGATTGCACACAAGTTTCCGGCCGAGGAAGCGCTCACCGAGTTGCTCGGCATCTCGATCCAGGTCGGTCGTACCGGAGCACTGACACCCGTGGCGCGGTTGGTGCCGGTATTCGTCGGCGGCGTGACGGTGAGCAACGCCACCCTGCACAACGAGGAAGAGGTGCGGCGCAAGGATCTCCGCATCGGTGATACCGTCGTCGTTCGTCGTGCCGGCGACGTGATTCCCGAAATCGTGCGCGTGCAGTGGGAGAAACGGCCCACCGGGGCCCCCGAATTCAACATGCCGACGAGCTGTCCGGTATGCGCTTCGAAGGTCGTTCGTAACACAGACGAAGCGGTAGCGCGCTGCAGCGGCGGCATCTACTGCCCGGCGCAACGCAAACAGGCGCTGCTGCATTTTGCTTCGCGGCGGGCGATGGATATCGAAGGGCTAGGTGAAAAACTCGTCGAGCAGCTCGTAGACAGCGACATCGTGCGTACCCCGGCCGACCTCTACCGGCTGGGTTTGCTGGCACTCGCCAATCTCGAACGGATGGCCGACAAGTCTGCGAGCAATCTGCTGTCGGCCATCGAGCAGAGCAAGCAGACAACGCTGGCGCGCTTCATTTACGCGCTCGGCATCCGCAACGTCGGCGAAACCACGGCGCGGGATCTGGCTCGTCATTTTGGCAATCTTGATCGTCTGCTCGCGGCAGACGAGGCCGATCTGCTGCGAGTGCCCGACGTCGGCCCGATTGTCGCACGCAGCATCCGCCAGTTCAGTGGTGAGCCGCACAACCTCGAAGTCATCGAGCAATTGCGTGCTGCCGGAGTGGTCTGGCGCGACGTCGAAGTACTGGCGTCGACCGCCAGCAACAACACTGGCAAGGTGTTCGTGCTGACCGGTGCGTTACCCACGCTGACTCGCGAGGCGGCCACACAGATGATCGAAGCTGCGGGCGGCAAAGTCAGCAGCTCGGTGTCGAAAAAGACCGATTTCGTCGTCGCCGGCGCCGAGGCCGGCAGCAAGCTCGAAAAAGCCAGGAGTCTGGGGGTCACGGTCATCGACGAGGCGCAGTTGCTGGGGCTGCTGAGTGTGGCGCAACCGGTGCAATGAATCCGTTTCTGGCATGGATTTGGCGGCACGCCGGCGGCAGCGCTGCTTCACCTTCACCAACCCGTTCGGAAGGTCCATGATCGAACCCCAACAGGCCATGGCCATTCTCGCTTCGGCCGACCTCATCCACACAGCCGATACCGTCGATGCCGCTGTTCGCCGTGTCGCCCGCGAAATCTCCGAACGCTTGCGTGACCGCAATCCGGTGTTGCTGTGTGTGCTCAAGGGTGGACTCCCCTTCGCCGGCCATTTGCTGACGCAACTGAACTTCCCGTTGGATTTCGACTACCTGCATGTCAGCCGTTATCGCCTGGCCACGAGCGGTAGTGAGCTATCCTGGCGTATCGAGCCGGAAATTGCGCTGAGCGGCAGAACAGTTCTGGTTCTTGACGACATCCTCGACGAAGGGCTGACACTGGCCGCGATTCGTGATCGCCTGCTGGCGCTGGGTGCCGCGACCTGCTACACGGCAGTCGCCGCGGACAAGCTGATTGGCAGAACGAAGCCGATTCAGGCCGATTTCGTCGCGTTGAGTGTTCCCGATCGTTTTCTTTTCGGCTATGGCATGGACGTTCGCGGTGCCTGGCGCAACCTGCCGGCGATCTACGCCATGCGGGAGGATTGAGATGCTGGCCATCATCGGCGGCAGCGGGCTGACCCGCTTCACCAGGCTAGAGGAAGCTGAGCGTCGGCAGGTAACGACGCCCTACGGGAATCCCTCGGCAGCGCTAACCTTTGGACTGCTCAGTGGCCGGCCGCTGGTGTTTCTGGCCCGTCACGGCGACGAACACACGATTCCACCCCATCAGGTGAATTATCGCGCGAACATCTGGGCCCTGCGCGAGTGCGTGCCAACCGGCATCGTCGCGGTGGCAGCAGTCGGCAGCATTCGGTCCGATCTCAGTCCTGGTGATCTGGTGATCCCGCATCAGATCATCGATTACACCTGGGCACGCTCCTCGACCTTCCACGAAGGACCGCACAGTGCGGTCACGCATGTCGACTTCACCGAGCCCTATGATCACGTTCTGCGCAGGCAGCTCGTCGACGCGGCTGCAGCGATCGGAGCCAGGGTCAGTGAGGCTGCGGTCTATGCGGCGACACAGGGGCCACGTCTGGAAACAGCCGCCGAGATCAACCGCCTCGAACGCGATGGCGCCGATGTGGTCGGCATGACCGGCATGCCGGAAGCGGTGCTGGCACGCGAACTGGCGATCCCCTACGCGGCAATCAATGTGGTGGCCAACTACGCTGCGGGACGCGGCGACAGTCGCGAAGCCATCCGCATGGAGGCCATACTCTCAGTCCTGGAGGGGGCAATGCAGCAGGTATTCGCGATCATCGAGAGGATGCTGACAAGCCATGATTAGAACCGTTCTCAGGATGGGCGATCCGCGCCTTTGGCAGAAGGCCCGACCGGTCGAGCAGTTCAACACCCCGCAACTGCACGCGCTGATCAAGGATCTGGAAGAAACCATGCGCCAACTCGACGGTGCAGGTCTGGCCGCACCGCAGATCGGTGTCGGTCTGCGGGTGGTGATTTTCAGTGTCGATGGCAATCCACGCTACCCGAATGCTGAGCAGGTGCCAATGACGGTGTTGATCAATCCGGTACTGACGCCGCTTGCACCGACTATCGAAGAAGGCTGGGAAGGTTGCCTGTCGGTCCCTGGTCTGCGTGGCTGGGTACCGCGCTGGAGTCAGCTGCGCTATACCGGTTGCGACGCGTTCGGTCGGGTGATCGACCGCCGCGTCGCAGGTTTCCACGCTCGTGTGGTGCAACATGAATGCGACCACCTCGACGGAATTCTCTATCCAATGCGAATCAGGGACTTCAGCCGCTTCGGTTTTGTCGACGAGCTTTTTCCAGAAGGGGGTGCCGGTGCCGTCGAGTAGCCTCCGGCCGCCGGTACGCCAAGGGTGCGCGCCGGTCTGGCCTAAACCGCGCGGCACTGATGGTTGCTGAGGAGGCGAACCATGAACGTGCCATACCGGATTCTCTTTGTCTGCATGGGCAATATCTGTCGTTCGCCAATCGCCGAAGCGGTGACGCGAACGATGGCGCAGCGGCAGGGGTTAGCGGCAATGCTGCAGCTCGACTCGGCAGGTACGCATGGTCATTATCACGCCGGCGAAGCCCCGGATGCACGGGCGCGCCGGATCGCGGCCAAGCGGGGATACGATCTCTCCCGATTGCGTGCACGCTCGGTCATCGACACCGATTTCGATCGTTTCGACCGGATTCTTGGAATGGACGAGAGCAATTTGTTCGCGCTGCAACGCCAGTGCCCAGAGGAACACCGCTTGAAGCTGGGTTATTTTCTCGATTACGCGCCAGCTCTCGGAATCAACGAAATTCCCGATCCGTATTATGGTGCCGACTCGGGATTCGAACGGGTCCTTGATCTTTGCGAGCTGGCAGCAGCCGGGTTGCTGGCTGACTACATGCGTAGGCTCTCGTCCTCGTGACAGGAACGTGTCAGGCGAAACCTCTTTTCTTGCCACACTACCTGGATTCGGCCAGCCAGCGCTGGCGAACCTCCTGGTGGTGGCGAGCGAACCACCACAGTGCGACCAGTGGCCAGGCGGAGTCAATGCGCCCCTGCTCTGCGAGGACGACTGCCTGCCCGGCAGCAAGGCAGACGACGCGAATGTCCTCCCCCTCATGGGCCAGACCGTGGATGCCGCCGGCGTTGCGGCTATCGACGCGTCCCAGGTAAAGGTGGGTACGCTGCGAGGTTTTGGCGGGGCTGGTGTAGAAACTGCTGATCGGTAGTAGATCAGTGACCGTGCAGCCGGCCTCCTCCATTGCTTCACGGCATGCCACGGCCGCAGGCGTCTCACCGTCTTCGATCAGACCGGCGACGATCTCCAGCAGCCAGGGCCCACGCGGGTCTGCGCGGGCGCCGATGCGAAATTGCTCGATCATCACCACTTCGTCGCGCTGCGGGTCATAGAGCAGTACCGCCGCGACGTCTCCCTTCTCGATGGTCTCGCGCACGATGTCAGGACTCATGCCACCAGCAAACAAGCGGTGGCGCAGCCGCAAGCGCTCCAGCCGGAAGAAGCCCTGATAGCAAATTTCCTGCCCGATAATCTCGACATCCTGCCCGCTCATGCCGGCCTCCTGAAATTTTCGCGCACAGGGTGGCGTTGCCGCAGGCGCGCTGTTCAACCAGATAGTCAGTCGGACTGACGGTCATGACTTTGCCAGGCACTCCGATCATGACAGTCATGACCGTTTCCCTCTCTTGCAGGGCGCATTTCGGCTTGCACGCCGGAATCGCTTGATGGACACGGAGCACAACAGGCTCCGCGAATTCCCCATCTTCCCCCGACCCCTCCCCCACGCGTGGGGGAGGGAAATTCGTGAGTCGCTGACGCGACTTTCACAGTGATCTAACCACTCATAGAGGGTAGCGGCTCGGCCAAATTCCCACCCAGAGGCCACTCGACGTTCATACCTGATATTGCCCAACTGCCTTGCGCATGCGGCTCACCGTTGCGGTCAACGTATCGACCATGGCTCCGGTTTGGGCAGCCACCGCCACATTCTGTTCAGTCATCAAGGCAACGCGCTCGACATTTTGCGCAAGTTCGGTCATGGCGGCTCGCTGCTCGCTCGAGGAATAAGTAATCTCACTCACCATCCTCACCGTAGTCTGCATCTGCTCATTGATGTTACACAGTGCCTGGCGGGCTTCCTGAACCAGACGAACACTCTCCTCGACCTCGTTCGCGCCGCTGCGCATGCACTCTACCGCCTGTTTGGTTTCGTCCTGGATGCTTCTGATCATGCAGCTGATTTCGTGGGTTGCCTTGCCGGTTCGTTCAGCGAGTTTGCGCACCTCGTCGGCGACGACCGAAAAGCCGCGTCCAGCCTCACCTGCCCGTGCAGCTTCGATGGCGGCATTGAGTGCCAGGAGATTGGTCTGGTCGGCCACTTCCTTGATCACGGCGACGATGCGACTAATTTCCTCCGAGCGCTGGCCGAGCGACTCGACCTGCTGTGCCGACGCCTTCACCGTTCCGGCCAGTGCAAGAATGGTCTGGCTGGCGCGTAGCGACAGTTCCTCGCCGGATTGCGCGACTTCGCCGGCCTTGAGGGCCGCAGTCTCGGTGCTGGCCGCATGCGCAGCCACTTCTCCGATAGATACCGTCATTTCCTCGACGGCGGCCGCCGAGGCCGAGGTGGCGTCGCTTTGCACCGTCGCCGACTGTTTGACGTTCTGCACGCCGGTCTGCACCTGTTTGTTGGCGTTGTCCACCTGTTTGGCGGTGTCTGCCATACCCTGAATCGTGGCCTGCACCGAAGCGATGAACTTGTCGCTCAGGCGGGCAATGCGTCCGACGATGTCACGACGGGAAAGGTCGAAACGTGTTTTGAGAGTGCCGGATAACAGGACCGACTCGAGATAGTCAGCCGTTGCCTGGAGATCGCGCGATACCCTTGGTATCACCCAGAACAGGAAGAACAAGGCATAAAGCAAGGCAATGGCGGACAGAATGGTTTGTACACGTTCCAGCGGTCGCCCATCCATCCATCCCGCGGCAAGCTCCAGAACTCCAAGAAGTGCTGCCAGCAAGCCCATGATCGACATTTGCGTTGGCAAACTGGCGAACCAATTGACCACCCGAGGCAACACACGCTCCACCCGACCATGCCGGATGCGCAAGGAGTGATCGCCCTGGCGGATTCGTCGATAGGCCTCCTCTGCTGCCGCGATTTCCTGGCGTGTCGGGCGTGCGCGCACCGATTGGTAGCCGACTGTCCGGCCCTCTTCACGAACCGGCGACGCATTCGCAACGACCCAATAATAGCCGCCATCCTTGCGACGGTTCTTGACCAGACCACGCCAGGGGCGACCGGCCTTGAGATCGGTCCAGAGGTCGGCGAATGCGGCTTCCGGCATGTCCGGGTGGCGAACCATATTGTGTGGTTGCCCGATCATCTCCTCTCGGGTGTAGCCACTGATCGCGGCAAAAGCCTCATTCGCCTCCTCAATCACCCCCTTGAGGTCAGTGCGCGAGTAGATGAACTCGCCTTCGGGGATGAGGGTTTCAATCATGGTGACGGGTTGGTTGTTTCTCATGGCGTGAATAAGCGCGGCTGCTATTGAAATGTCTGTGCATCATGCCTAAGTATCGCTGATACAACAAGTGCCCATTTAGAGTAGAAGGGTGAACAATCCCGCCCATTCCTCGCCCGCAAACGCCAGCAGACTCGATCCCGGACGAGGGGTTCCTACCGCGATCCATGGCGCGCGGAAATGATCACGAGAGGGCCTTGCCTGATGTCGTATTACCCTGGAAAATCGCAGTTTGCCAAAGCGGTCCAGGATTCGCCGCTTCGCAACCCGCTAGACCAGTCGCCAGCAGGCGATCGCCGGCACCGCCGCAAGGTCCAGCGCAAGTTCTCCCTGGAGGCCACCTGATGAGCTTCGCCGATATCGCTGCCTTGACGCTACATGATGTCAAAAACCGCCTTGCTCAACTGGCCGGTCGCGCCGAGGCACGCGGCGACCTGGATACTCTGCATGAAACCATCGATGCCTCGAATGCCCTGACACGACTGCTCACCTATTACCGATCGGACGTTGGCACCCTCACCCTGGACATTGACGCGCATGCTCCCGCCGAACTTGCCGCAGAGTTGATCGATGATACCTGCATTCGCGGCCGCCGCCGTATCGACCTCGATTGTTCGCAGGCGCCGACGCTGTGGTTCTACGACGAAACCGTCGTGCGCATGGTCCTGGCCAACGCCGTGCAGAACGCCGCGCGGTATGCGCGCGCGCGCATCGTCATCGAGGTGGCTGAACGTAGTGGTTTCCTCGAGTTTCTGGTTCGTGATGACGGCCACGGTTATCGCCAGGAGGTGCTCGACGATGCCACCGGCGTGACGGCACAGGTGACCAGGAACGGCACCGGCCTGGGTCTCCGACTGGCCCGACGGATTGCAGAAATGCATCAGAACGCCGGCCAGCAGGGCGAGATCAGGCTTGATAATGACGGGGGCGCCGTTTTCCGCCTATTGCTGCCAAAATAACGTCGTTGTCGCCACTCTTTTCCAGAAACCTCATGCTCAAGCGAATCAACGTCCAACAGCTTACCCTGGGAATGTATCTCAAGGATTTCTGCGGCTCCTGGATGGAACATCCGTTCTGGCGATCGTCGTTTGTGATCACCGATCCGAAGGACCTGGCGAGCATTCGCGCGAGCAGCATCACGGAGGTCTGGATCGATTGCGCGCAGGGCCTGGATCTGGCGCCGGATGTTGCGCCGGTCGCGGTCGCCGATACGGCAACCCAGGTCGAGGTCGAACTGGCCAGCACTTCCAGCGAGAAACGCGATACCGAAGCGGTCAGCAGTAACGTCGAATTCGCTCGCGCGGCCAAGATCGTCACCAAGTCACGGGAAGCCATCACCGCGATGTTTGGTGAAGTGCGCATGGGCAAGGCCATCGATACCGTCGGCGTGCAACGACTGGTCGCAGAGATTTCGGACTCGATGAGCCGCAACCCCGGCGCCCTGATCAGCATCGCACGCCTGAAGACTGCCGATAATTACACCTACATGCATTCCGTGGCCGTTTGCGGGTTGATGGTCGCCCTCGCCAGACAGCTTGGCCTCGATCCACAACAGACGCAGTCTGCCGGCATGGCGGGGCTGTTGCACGACATCGGTAAGGCTCTGATCCCGATCTCGGTTCTGAACAAGCCCGGCAAACTGACCGACGCGGAGTTTTCGCTCGTCAAGTCGCATCCGGAAAAAGGCTATCGGATATTGCTCGCGGGCAGTGGCGCTGACGCGGTCGCCCTGGATGTCGTTCTTCACCACCACGAGAAGACCGACGGATCCGGCTACCCGAAACGCCTGAAGGGTGAGGACATCAGCCTGTTTGCCAAAATGGGCGCCGTCTGCGACGTCTACGACGCGATCACCTCGGATCGGCCCTACAAGGCCGGCTGGTGCCCGGCCGAATCACTGCGTCGGATGACCGAATGGACCAAGGGCCATTTCGAACCGAGAGTCTTTCACGCTTTTGTCAAGACCATCGGCATTTACCCGATCGGCACGCTGGTGCGCCTGAGTTGTGGCCGACTCGGCGTCGTCATCGAGCAGGGCAGCCATTCGCTGCTCCGCTCGCAGGTCAAGACATTCTTCTCGACACGCTCGAACGAACGTATCCTGCCGACGATCATCGACCTCGAGCACACGGAGGATGCCTACAAGATCGTCAACATCGAAGACCCTGAGAAATGGAAATTCAACAACCTCAGCGAGATCTGGTCGGGTTTGCCCGGTCCGCCCGCATGATGGGAGGCAAGGCATCACCGATCAGCCTCGAAATGGCCTGGATCTGGCCGAACGGTACTGCATCGTATCCCCAGGCGTCGCTGCGTCCGCAGGGACCGGGAGTGGCGGTGCTATAATCGCGCGTTCCTTTCCGGTGCCCTTCCGATGCTGATCACTCGTCGCCTCGAATTCGACGCCGGCCATCGCATTCCCGACCACCTGAGTCAATGTCGGCATCTGCATGGGCATCGCTATGCAATCGAGATTACACTTGCCGGCGACATCATTCGCCAAGACGGCGACCCGGCCAACGGCATGGTGATGGATTTTTCCGAAGTCAAGACCCTGGCCTGCACACATCTGGTCGATGCCTGGGATCATGCCTTTCTGGTCTATGCCGGCGACCTGCCAGTGGTGAGTTTTCTGGCGTCGCTGCCTGAACACAAGACAGTGCTGCTCGATTGTGTGCCAACGGCCGAAAACCTTGCGCAGAAAGCCTTCTCGATTCTCGAAGCGGTCTATCGGGACCGTTATGGCAGGCGCTTGCGTCTCGAGTGCTTGCGCCTCTACGAAACGCCCAATTGCTGGGCTGAAGCGGTTCGCGAGTAGAGGTGGACGAGTCGCGCATGCGTGCCAGCCCGGCGATCTGAAGGAGAGGGCGGCATGAGCTTTCGCATCCTCAACGCCGGGGATACGGCGCTGACCATCGAGTTTGGCGAGCACATCGAGCGGCACCTGCTGACCGCGGTCGCGGCGCTCGACGCAGCGCTGGCGCGGGCGATCGACCGCGGCGAGCTGCACGGGATCGTCGAAACGGTGCCGACCTTCCGTTCGCTGACCGTCATCTATGACCCCCTGCTGTGCTCGCGTGCCGAAATCGAACCAACCATTACGACACACGCAGATGCTGCACTGCGATCGTTGGTGGCCAGGGATGGGCCGCGTCGCGGACGTGTATGGCAATTGCCGGTGTGTTACGGCGACGAGATTGCTGCCTGCGGGCCGGATCTCGATGAACTGGCACAGGCTTGTGGCTTGGCACCGGCCGAGGTGGTTCGTCGGCATGCTTCCGTCACCTACGAGGTCTACATGCTTGGCTTCCAGCCGGGCTTCGCCTTCCTGGGCGATCTGCCGGAGCTGCTCTCGCGTCCGCGCCGTCGCGAGCCACGCCTGCGGGTACCAGCGGGCAGTGTGGCGACAGCCGGCACCCTGACTGCGATCTACCCTTGGGAAAGCCCCGGTGGCTGGCACCTGCTGGGCACCTGCCCGGTGCCGCTGTTTTCGGTGAACTGGCCACAGGCGGCGCTGCTCCTGCCTGGTGACCGGGTACGCTTCCGGGCGGTTGCCGCCAGCGAGTATCGCTTGCTACGCGCGGAAATGCCAAAGTTGCGCGCGGCAGAGCAGCCGCCGCAGGCTTTTCTGGCCGATGGCCAAACCGAGCGATGAATGCGTTTCTCGAAATCGTCAGACCCGGCGCACTGGCTTCGCTCCAGGATCTTGGCCGACCAGGGTTCCGTCGGCTTGGCGTACCGCGCGCCGGTGCACTGCAACCGGACTGGCTGCGCCTGGCCAATGCCTTGCTTGGCAATGACGAAGATACCCCGGCGATCGAATTCCTTGTCGGCGGTTTGGCAGTGCGTACGCTCGACTCACCGGTGCAGCTGTGAGGCATGGGGGTAGTTGGCACAGAGGTGCGGGAAGAGGCGGGAAGGGGCGAGGCCTTGCGGGACAAGGGTTTGAGGGGTGTTGAGGGGAAAATTCAAGCGGGTTTGGGTTTGGCACAAAATAACCTGTTTTTCGGTCTGAATGCCCGGCGTTAAGGTGGTATTTGGCACAAACTGACCGGCGTTCGGGGATTTGAGCAAGCGCAGGCCGGGCGGGGGGCGTTCTTTGTGGGGCGGCGTTAAATCGGTGTCCGGGTTGGCGTCATCCGGGTTGGCGACGATGGGACGCAACGCGCCGAGGTCGCGGCGGTTGCTTTCGGTGAGGCGCTGTTCGGCGGTACGAAGTGCGGCTATTCTGGCTTCGAGCCAGCCCATCAAATCGGCGTAGCGAACGGCGGGAATGAGGCGGTGCGCCGTGACCTTGGCCTTGGCGTTGAGGGCCTTGCGGGCGTCGCTGCGGGTGATCTGGCGCGCCTTCACGGTGTTGTGCAGATCGACCCATTGGTCGCGCCGTTCGACCAGGGCGGCTTTCTGGGTCTTCGAGATGAGCACGACCGACGGCGGCCCGACCAGCACCACCTTGAGTTGCGTCGACCCTTCCGCGAAGTGGTTCATGTCGCCCTTGATGACCACCTTCTTTCCCAGTATTGGCGGGGTTTTCCGGCTTTTTGAGTCCTCTTCCACGGGCGCCAATGATTGCTTGAACAGAGCCTTGAAGCGGTCTTTTTTTTCTTCTTGTGGCACTGCATTTCCTCCTTGAAAGCGGCCTACGCCGCGAATTTAAGTAGCTGCATGACCTTCTCCCTGGTTGCGCTGGGCTCCTCCAGCAGGTCGTAAGCGGCCAGCAAGACCTGGGCCTTCCTCGCCGGCGCCATGGTGCGCTTGGCCTCCGTGAGCACTTCCTCCAGCGCTTCTATGGCGGCGGCCATGCGCTCCCGATCGAACGCGCCGGGCGTTTCCGCGCCGGCCAAATCCTCAATCCGCATCGGCCCTTCGCCCGTCAGCAGCCAGTTGGCGTTGATCCCAGCCCGAACAAACGCTGCCCCCAGGGTAATTCCCGCCTCGTTACGCCCCTCTTCGTTTCGTTGGTAAGTACGCACGTTGTAGCCACTTTGTACGCAAAAATTGGATTGGCTAAGGCCAAGATACGTCCTAGCTGCCTTCATCCGAGCGCCAATTTGCTGCCTTTCCGTGCTCGATTCGATAACAGTGGAAGTGTCAACGAAAGTGTCAACTTGGTCGGGGTCGTTGACACTTTCTTTGCCCGTTGATTTGTATAGATTTTTCACTGTTTTTGCCAAATATGAGCAAACGCTAAAGTGTCAACGACACACGTGTCTGTAAAAGGTGTTGACTGACGACAAATTTGCGTATCTAATACCATCAATTCCACTCCACCCGATACCGCCACCAGATGACAAAACAGCCCCCAAAAAAAGCCAGTCCAGAAGACTGGCATCCGGCCGACATCGTGGCCGCTTTGCACAAGCGCGGCATCACCTTGCGCGCCCTCGCCAAGGCGCACGGGCTGACCAGCCCGACGACGCTTTCCAAGGCGATGACGCACTCTTATCCGGCCAGCGAGAAGCGGTTGGCCGATGCGGTGGGCATCCCCGTACAGGAGATGTTCGCCGCTCGCTACCACCCGGACGGGACGCCCAGAGGGCGCGGTATTCGGGGGGCTCACGTGCTTCATTCTAGCCATTCTGGTTGCTAACACAATGGCAATAACGCACGACGGAGTAAACACCATGAAAACAAGTTTTGACCCGCTGACCCGCGACCTTTTCGAGGTGCCCGTAGAGGTGCTTCCGGCGCCCGGTTCGCTCGATTGCGGACGGGCGATCCGACATGTGCTGAGCGATCTGATGACGCGCTCGAAGCACTCGCGGCAGGAAGTTGCCGAAACGATGAGCACGCTGACCGGCGCGTCGATCAGCAAGCATCAACTGGATTCCTGGACGGCGGACAGCCGCGACGGCTGGCGCTTTCCGCTGGAGTATGTGCCGGCCTTCGAAGTGGCGGTGGAGACGCGGGAGCTGACCACCTGGCTGGCCGACGTTCGCGGCTGCAAGGTGCTGGTCGGGAAGGAAGCGCTCGATGCCGAGCTCGGCAAGTTGGAGCGGATCAAGGAAGACGCGGGCCGGCGCATCCGGCGGATCAAGGGCGTGATGGGGACGATGCAATGAGAACCGGGGAATGGAGCCCGTTGCTCCTCGACGCGCATGCGAAGGCGTTCCGCGTTGCCGCTGAACTCGACGGCGTCAGTCTACAAATGGCGACCCGAGCTGCGCAGGCCAAAGGCAGGAAAATCGCCGAATTAGCGCGAATTCGTCAACAGCTTTGCTCGCCAGATCACGCATCCACGCTGGGTCAAGTGGGTTCCGTAATCGATCGCTATCTTGAATCTCGGAAAGCAGAATCTCCAGATCCGACGATAGCTGCCATGCCGCCAGTGCCAGGGCCGTTCTGGTTAGACGATCTGGCCAGCGAGCCCACCACTCCTCTTGGGGTGTCGCGATGAACACCGGGATTTCATGGGAAAACTCGTCGCGCAAGGCGAGCCACTTCGCGGTGGGTGTGTCGCGGAAGGCGCGGGCGAATTCCGTGAGCGCCTCGTTATCGAGCGCCACCATGACCTGCGCGTTGAAGCGGTTGAGGGCTTTCAGGAGGTGGTTGATTTCATGCACGGCGTACATGGTAACACCGACGATTGGACGCCTGCCTGCCCATTTTACCGACGCCTGCTGACCCCTCCCTCTTTCCAGAATGCCCCCCATGAACGCCCCTTTGCCCGCCGTGACCGCCACCCTGGTAGAAATCGCCCAGGCGCTTGGGGTGACCAAGCAAGCCGTGGCCCAGCGAGCGAACCGCGAATCGTGGCCCTTCGAAGCCATCGCCATTCGCGGCGGGCAGCGCCGCCTCTACCCCCTCGCCACCCTCCCCACCGACGTGCGTCAGGCCGTGACATACCACCGAACCGTCGTCGTCACGGCAACCCGGGGCGCGCGGATCAAGGCGCTGACCAGCGTGCTGGCGCAGTTCGAGGAGGAGCAGGAAGCCGCCCTCGCGCGCCGGCAGCAGACCGCCGAGGCGGTGCTGCGCGACCTCGCCGGCGGGCTGTCGGCGCGCGAGGCGCTGACGCTGTCCGCGCACAGCGAGATTGCGCAGGGCTGGCAGATCTGGTTCGTGAAAGCGCAGCCTCTCAAAAAATCCGCGAGCTGGGCGCCCTACGCGAACGCCTACAACTTGGTTGAAATCCCGGTCTCGCAAGCCGTTCGCGCGGCCTTCCCCGAGGTTTCCGCGCGCTCGGTGCAGCGCTGGGTGGGCGCTTATGAGGCGCAGAACCTCGCCGCCCTGGTCGATCGCCGCAACGGCTCCCAGCTCGCCGGCAAAACCGCGTTTGCCGCCACCCCCTTGCTGGCCGCCGCCGCCAAAAAGCTGATGCTCGATCGGCCTGGAATCCGCACCGGACAACTGCACCACCTGCTGAAGACCGCCGCGATCGACGCGAAAACCGGAGAAATCCTCTTCCGCGCGCCGAGTTACGACCAGGTGATGCGCTTCCAGAAAACCTGGATCGCGGAGCACCGCGAACTGTACCTGCAGGCGACGAATCCGGACGCCTGGAAGAACCAATGCCTGCTCGCCTACGGCTCGTGCAGCGACGAGGTGAAGGCCTTGAACGGCCGCTGGGAAATGGACGCGACGCCGGCCGACTGGCTGCTGCTCGACAGCGACGGCCAGAAAAAGCGCCATACGGTGAGCGTGATCCTCGACGTCTGGAGCCGGCGGATGCTGGTGGTGGTGGCGCGCACGCCGCGCACGGTGACGCACTGCTTCGCGCTGCGCCAGGCGCTGTTGACCTGGGGCGTGCCGCGGGAAGTCCTCACCGACAACGGGCAGGACTACCAATCCGGGCACTTCAAACAGGCGCTGCTGGCGCTCTCCATCGAGCACCGGACGACCGCCCCCTTCTCGCCCGAAGAGAAGCCGCACGTCGAGCGCGCCATCGGCACGCTGAACCACTCGATTCTGGAGCTTTTGCCGCACTTTACCGGCCACTCGGTGGCCGAGCGCAAAGCCATCGAAGCGCGGCGATCGTTCGCCGACCGGCTGGCCCGGAAGGGCGAGCTGGTGGACTTCGGCGAGCTGGGCCTCGAGGCGATGACCGCCGAGGCGATGCAGGGGCGGATCAACACCTGGCTGGCTGGCATCTACGAGCAACGCGCTCACGCCAGCCTCGGCCGGAGCCCCTTCGCCCAGGCCGCGTCCTGGACCGGCGAAGTGCGGCGGATCGGTGACGAGCGCAGCCTGGACCTGTTGCTGGCCAAGCCGGCCGACGGTGGGCAACGGACGACCCAGAAGAAGGGCATCCGGCTCGACGGCACGTGGTTTTACGCGCCCGACCTCGCGCGGATCGACGTGGGCAGCGTGGTGGACGTGTACGAAACGCCGGATCTCGGGCGGATCGTCGTCTATTTCCGAAAAAACTTCGTGTGCATCGCCGAAGCGGCCGAGCGCACCGGCGCGGACCGGCAGCAGATCGCCCTCAAGGCGAGCGAAATCAAGCGCGCCGTGGCGGCGGAGCAACGCCGGCGCCTGAAAGCCGAAACCAAGGGCCTGACAGCCACCAGCGAGCTGCTCGACCGGCATCTCGCCGACCAGGCGGCGGCGGCCGGCAAGCTGGTGGTCGGCGAGTTCGGCAAGACGGCGAGCCCGCACAGCAGCCACGGACTGACCGAAGCCGGCAAAGCGGTGGCGGCGCTGGCCGGGCCGAAGCCCTCGGCGCGCGCGGCGGCGCTCGCCGAACAGGCGGTCAAGGCGATGGAAGAGGCGCCGAGCAACGTGACCGCCTTGCCGGCGGCGAAAGCGCACGCGACGCCGCTGGAGGGGCTGACGAATCGCGAGAAATACGAGCTTTGGCTGCTGTACGACGCCCGCGTGACGGCGCACGGCGGCGAAGTGGAGGTGCTGGAGGAAGCCTGGCAGCGGCGGTTCTGGCTGCACTTCCCCGGCACTGCGATGTTCCGGACCGAGGCCAGCATGGCCGCGGCGAGGCAAGAGGCGGACGCCCGATAGGACGGGCGTCCTGGGATGACCGAGCGGGCGGGAACCCGCTCTGACGACAGAGAGAGGTGATTATGACTGAAAACAGAGTTCACCGGGAGGGGCCAGCCAGCCCCCTGCCCGAAGGGGGGCAAATCGCCCCGCTGACGAACATCGCGGTGATCGAGCAGGCGATTTTCCAGCTCGCGGATCGCGGCGCGACCGACCCCGGCATGATGGTCGTCAGCGGGCCGTCTGGGTACGGCAAATCGGTGGCCGCGGCGTGGGCGAAAGCCCGGCACCGCGCGTACTACCTGCAGCTCGACGACTTCGTGACCCGGAAGAGTCTGCTGGTGCAGCTCTGCCTGGTGCTCGGATTGTCGGTCGACGGCAAGCCGCCGAAGGGCACGATCCAGCATCTCGCCGAACGGGTAGCGGCGCAGCTACACCAGGCGAGGCGGCCGCTGATCATCGACGAGTTCGACTTCGCGATCGACAAGAACCTGGTGATGGCCGTGTTCTCGATCTACGAAATGAGCCGGGCATCGATCATCCTGATCGGCGAGGAAGCGATGCCGGCGAAGCTCCAGAAATGGGAGAAGTTCGACGGCCGTGTGCTCGATACGCTCTACGCCGAGCCGGTGAGCCTCGAGGACGCGCGCCGCCTGGCCCGCGCCAAGAACGCCCAATTGCCGCTGGCCGATGACCTGCTGGCGCACCTGGTGAAGATCGCCCGCGGCAGTGTCCGGCGCGTCTCCAACAACTTGCGCAAGATCTTCGAGACCGGCGCCGCCGAGGGCTGGGACCATTGCGACCTGGCGCGCTGGGGGGATCGGCCCCTGCAGCAGGCGGACGTCAAGCGGAGGGCCTCGTGATGTCGCGATTGCCCGCGGTGACCGAGCTGGCTGGCGGCAAGAGCCAGCGGCAACGGGTGTGGGAAGCGATCCGGACCCATGCCGCCGTGAGCCCTCACGGGGCATTCAACGCAGAGGACGTTTCACGCCTGAGCAAGGTGGAACTTCCGATCGTGCGCGAATACCTGATCGGCCTGGAGGCGGCGGGCTACCTGCACGCGGCGGCCGAATCCGAAGGCGGCGCCCGGCGCGGCGTTAAAAAAGGGCGCGTGCTGGCCAAAAATAACGGCGTCGAAGCCCCCCGCGTCCGGCGCGATGGCTCGCCGGTCACGCAGGGCAGCGGCACCCAGTCGATGTGGGACGCGATCACCGTGCTGGACACCTTCACGCCCCCCCTGCTCGCCGAGCTGGCGATGGTCAAGCCCGCGACCGCGGCGAATTACTGCGGGTTTCTCGGCCGCGCCGGCTATCTCGAGCTCGTCGTGCCGGGGCACGGCACCGGGCGGGGCGGCGTCGCCAGCGTCTGGCGCTGCGTTCGGCAGCACCGCAATAAACCGCGCGCGCCGATGATCACCCGCCTGAAAGCGGTTTATGACCCGAACGTGCACCGAATCGTCTGGCAGGACGGCGCCGACGATTGCGCCGACCAGATCGACCTCGGCGAGGTGGTGGAATGAGCGGAGAGCGATTCTCCCGGACGTACATGCGAGAGCGCTGGTTCGGCATCCTCGAAAAGGCCTTGGCGGACGAGCCGCGCGGCATCCAGGGCGTCGCCGATCGCCTAGGCCACGGCTGCGGCCGGTCGGCGCTGTCGCTGATCCTCTCGGGCGCGTATCCAGCGCAGCCGGTCACGGTTTCCCGGCGCGTGCTGGAAGTGTACGACTGCTACCGCTGCCCCTACCTGGGCCACGACGTGCGCGCGGACTTTTGCGCCGAAATCCAGCGCGGCCCCGTGCCGACCTGGGACCCCGCCGCGCTCGATTTGCGCCGCGCTTGCCAACGCTGTGAACAACGCCCCAAGCATCAGGAGATGAAATCATGAATCCAGAAATGCCCCCAGCCCGTGCCGGCATCGTCGACCGGGAAGTCGTCGAGGCCCTGCGCGACCTCGCGGAAGTGCTCTCGATCCTGCTCCCAGAGTTCCCCGACCAGATCGATAGGGCCACGGTGAACGAGGCCCTGCAGCAGATCCTCGACGTGGCCCTGATCCATGACGCGCTCGGAAACTACGGGATTTATCCCGAGATCGACGAGGATAAAGGCGAAGCCGCCGCCGAAGAGGTGCGCGCATGAGACCCGCCAGCAAGCCGGGCGCCACCCGGAATCAACTGCTCGCCCGTCTGCACTGCCTCGCGCACGAACGCGCCTGGTCCGACGACGAATACCGCGACATCCTGCAAGGATTGACCGGGAAGCGCAGCGCCGCCGACCTCGACGAGGCCGGGCTCGCCCGTGCCATCGCCATGATCAGTCAGCGCAGCGTTTCCGTCGGCCAGGCCGAGCCGGCCACGGACGCCGAATGGCGTTTCATCGCCACCGCCGCCGCCGAGAAACGCCCGCTGCTGCGCAAGATCGCCGCCACCTGCACCGCGCTCGGTGTCCGGCGCGCCTACGCCGAAGGGATCGCCCGCCGGCAATCCGGCGGCGTCGACCGCCGGCTCGAAATGTGCAGCTACGACGAACTCCGTAAGATCGCCGGCGCACTCTCCCGCACGCAGCAATATCGCCAGCGCCAGGCCGAGAAAGCCGGGGGGGCGGCATGAGCGCGGACATTCTCGATTTCCCGAACCGCCTGCCCGGACCGCTCGCCGAACGCCGCGCCCAGATCGCCCGGCGCGGCGTGCAGATCGATTTCGCCACGCTGCTCGGCAAGCTCGAACGCACGCTCGGCTGGCTCGACCGTCACCAGATCGAAGTGGCCGCCTTCGCGGCCTCGACGATCCGCGGCGCCGTCGTGCAGGCCCGCGCCTGCGGCCCGCTGGCGTATTTGTTGCGCGAAGAGAAGGCCAGCCGGGGCCATTGCTGCGTCGGCGGCAGCCGCTTCGAGCGCTGGGAAGCGCGCGACCCGCAGACCGGCGTGCTGATTTGCTGGGAAGAGGAGGTGAGCGCATGAAAGCGTTATTGCTCCTCTACCTGGTGCTGGCGCTGTTCAGCGAGCGCCTGCGCCGCGCGCCGGCGGTGTTTGTCCACCGCCTGGGCCAGGCCTTCCGCCGGTGGCGTGTCCTGCGCCAGCCCTGGCGCAGGGCCTGGCAGCGGGCGTGCCGGGAGATCCGCTCATGACCTTCGCCACCGATCCCTTGAGCCACGGGCCGATTCCCCCGGAAGGGGTGATTACCTTTGGCTTCGAGCTCGCGCTCCTGGCACACGCGCTGGCCAAAACCCCGACGCCCACCCGTGGGCAGGGACTGGTCCAGCGCATTCTCGCCTGCCTGCCGACGGACCCGCGGTGCGCGCTGACCCCCGCCCAGGTAGGCAAGCTCCTTCCGGACGCCGCTGGCCGCACCGTCAGCAGCTATGTGTGCGCGCTGGCCCAGTCGGGACGGGCGCAGCGCGTCGGCCAACCGGGCCACCAGCGTTACTACCGTCAACCCTGAAAGGACCCATCCCATGCCCCCCAAAACCCGCATCAAGGCCGGCCCGGCCCTCGCCGCCGTGCCGCAGAACCGTGACGAGGCCAGCCAGGCTGTCGACGAGATCGGCGCCGCGACGCGCGAGCTGACCCGCATCGAGGCCGAAATGAACGATCGGATGGCCGAGATCAAAACCGCTTACGAAACCCAGGCCGCCCCGCTGCGCGCGCGGGTCGACACCCTGACCCTGGCGATCAAGACCTGGGCCGAGGCGAATCGCGACGAGTTGACGCAGCATGGCAAGGTCAAAACCCACGATCTGCCCGCGGGCCAGATCCTCTGGCGCACCCGCCCGCCCTCGGTGCGCGTCACCGGCGTCGAGGCCGTGCTCGACAGCCTGCGCCGGATGGCCCTGGAACGATTCATCCGCGTGAAGGAAGAGGTGAATCGTGAAGCGATCCTCAACGAGCCTGAAACCGCCGCGCATATCCCCGGCATCGCCATCAGCCAGATGGAAGATTTCGTCGTCGTGCCGTTCGAAGTCGAACTGGTGGCGGCCACCGTCTGAATCCCCCCCCAAGAAAGGACCCCCCATGCCTCGCATGATTCACAAGCCCGCCGCCCAGCGGCAACGTATCGCCGATCTGACCGGCTTTCCCCTAAGCGTGGTCGAAGAGATTATTGCCGTACACGCGGCGATGATCCTCGGAGACCTGGCCCGCTGGCAATCCGCCCATCTGCCCGCCCTGGGGAGAATCCGGGTCCGTCGTGGCCCGGCCACCCGCGTGCATCAGTCGCACCTGTCCGCCGGGGTCGTGACCTCGAGCGAGACGATTCGGCCCGGCATCCTGCGGGCCAGTCTCAAGCCCTCGAAGCGGCTTTCCCGCGTGCTCAAAACACTCGACGAGGTCTTCGATTGAGCCGCGCCGCCCCCGAAACGCTTTGTGTCGTCTCAATCGGAGAGTTCAACGAAATCCTGTTTGCCATCCCCGTCCAGGACGCGCCGGCGGTGATGCGCGCCCTGTCGGGCGCTGTCCAGATCGAGCGGGACTACGTCAGCCTGAAGTATGAGGAGGAATTCCAGATCAAGCGGGAATACCTGCCTATCCAGATCAAGCGCGTGAAAGCTTCGGCCATTCGCCGGATGCCGGCGTCCACGACCTCCCCAGCAAAAGAAGCCGTTCAAACAATACGGAGTTCCGTCAGCCCACAGATCGCCACCCCTTTACCAGGAGAAACCCCATGAATCAATCCGCCTTTATCCGCCGCATCGCCCGGACCACCGGGCTCCCCCAGACCGTGACCGACTCGATCCTCAAGGCGGCGGCCGGCGTCCTCGCCGACTCTCTCGCCGCGGGAGAATCCGTCAAATTCCCCGGTCTGGGAACCTTCGAGGCGCACGTCAGCGCGTCGCGGGTGATGCGGCTCAATCTCCTCGCGAACCCCGAAACCCGCACGGTCGGCGGCAAGCGCCGCGCGCGGTTTCGCGCCAGCAGCGCCTTCGCGGCGGCGGTCGAATTCAGGAAGGACTGACATGGACGCCCTTTCCTCATCCTCTGGCGATCTGCCGGCCCCCACCCGGCCCCTGGCCGGCCCCCCGCTGATCGACAGCGCCCCCGACACCGTCGCGGTCGAGCTGATGGTCTTCCGGATCTGCCACATCACCCTGATGCCGCTGCGCTGGCTATCCCGGTACGTCAGCCGGTCGCGCCGGGCATCGGCCAGCCGCGCCTGAGTGTTTTGGTGAACCCGTTGCCGCCCGAGCTGCCCGAGTCCCTGCGCGAGATCGCCGTGCTGTGCGGTCTCGACGCGGCGCTCAAGCTGGCTGCGGTGTATGGCGGCACGGAGATCTTTATCCCGGTCCGGCCCGACGGCCCGAGCGCCGCCGTGCTCCGGGCATTGCTCGGCGAGCACGCGGCCGCCGCCCTGATCCGGGCCTATCCCGGCCATCGCCTCGCCATCCCGCGCTGCGTCCGTCTGCGGCGGGATCAGCGCGACCAGGCGATCATCGACGCCTACACCCACGGCGCCCCGGTCCGCGCCCTGGCCCGGCAGCACGGCCTCACCACCCGCCAGGTGAGGACGATCCTCAAGCGCACGCCCGACGCCGTCAGCGTGGAGATGGGATGGCAATTGAGGTTATTTTGAGAACGCCTTTTTGAGAACGCATGAAAAACCTGGCGCATAACGCCGAGGTAACGGGCCGAGCCGGCGCAGCCGGCGAAGGTCCGCGTTGACCGCACTGTTGGATGGCGATTTTATGAGAAAGCCGAACAAAGAGGAACGAGCCAAAAGGCGGGAAAAGTGCGTGCAGATCGGGGCCGCGATATTGATGTCGCTGCGTTCAGGAAGCGCCAGCGCCGAGCAAGTTACCGAGATGCGCGCTGCGGTTCTGCGTGGCGACTGCCCATTGTGCGGAGAAAGTGGGTTCAAAAGCATCGCCGGCCATTGCCAAGCGATGCACGGGGTTCTGTCGCGCGAATTGCGCGACCTCTTGGAACTGACGTACACGGAAAGTATTTGCTCGCCAGAACTCAGCGGCACGATGCGAGAATACAACCTTGGCAAGAACCCTAGCCTATTGGGAAAACCAACGGCGAGGACGTTCAGTAAAAAAGGGCGTGCGGTAATCACTGCATCGGCGGCCGGATGGTCCAAAAACGTGCCGGCTGACGTGAAAGCCGCAGCAGGGAGAAAGGGCGGTAGCCAGAACAAGGGGCAACGGCGCTCGCCTGTCGAGCATGGAACGATGCGCGAGTACAAAAAGGGCTGCAAGTGCGATCTGTGCATGCAGGCGCAAAGAGACCACTGGAAGCAGTGGCGTGACGCTCGGCGCTTGCCATCCAACAGGCAGCGCGGTAGGTTGGGCTGACGAAGGAAGCCCAACACAACACCTCCCCCGCACCGGCGCCTGAATCGTTGGGCTTCCTGCGTCAGCCCAACCTACCCCCCCAACCCCCCCCGATCATCGCCGGGGCGTGAAGTGCTTCCGCCCCGAATCGCTTCACGCGCGCGCGTATGCTGGCCCCACCTCGTTAAAACTTTGAAATATCTTCGAAAGGGCCGCCATGACCTCTCCTTCCTTCCTCCGCCTCGGTCTCCTTCTTTTATGGTCGCTCACCCTCGCCGCGATCTGCGCCATTCCCGCCGCGTTCGCCGGCGCGCTTAACGATTACGCCGAAAACAAGGTAGTCGATGCCCTGCTGCGCGCCCAATCGATCGGCGCGCCGGCGACCTGGTATATCGGCGTGACCACCGACACCTGCAGCGACTCGAGCGCCGGTACCGAGCCATCGGGCGGGAGCTATGCGCGCGTCGCCGTGACGGCCGGTCTGTCCCAATGGTCGGGCACGCAATCCGCGGGCAGTACGACCGCGTCGAGCGGCACGGGCGGGACCGTCAGCAACAACGCCGCGATCACCTTCCCGACCAGCTCCGCCGCATGGGGCAATCTGCAGGCGGTGCGCTGGTACGATGCCTCGTCCGCTGGCAACTCGTGGATCTGTTTAAACCTCGGTACCGCCTTCAACGTCTCCGGCGCCGGCGTCACCGTCAGTTTCCCGGCCGGGCAACTGCAATTCCAAATCGACAACTAGGATTTCAAAATGACGCCTGAACAACTCCAAACCCTGCACGCCGCCATTTTTGCAGAGACCGATCCGGGGTTCGTCGAACTCCGTCAATCGGGAGCAACCGGCGCGATGGCAGAATGGTATAGCAGCCCCGCCGACCCCACGTACCTGGTCTGGCGGACAGACGCCAGAACGGCGGACATCCTGGACGCCATCGCGTTCGACAAGTACACGCCGACCGACCCCCCGGACGGCACCGCAACGTGGACCAATCGCGTGCTGGCAGCGCAAACCAAACAGCTCAACCTGCAGATATTTTTGCAGGGCCGAGAAACCGTCGACGCCAGCAAAGCCACGGTCCGCGCCGGACTCCGCGACGCCGTGATCCAAGTGCCGACCGGCGCTTCGGGGGCAAACGTCAGCCCAGGAGGGTCCTCCGGCGTCAATGTGATGACGGCCTGCACCCGCCCCGCGCTGCGCATCGAAAAACTTCTCGCGATCGGCCAGGCGACGACGGGGTCGGTCACTGCTGCGCTGATGGGATATGAGGGCATGGTCAGCAACGAAGAACTGATCCAGGCACTCTATCTGTCATGACCACCCAGACGCTGGCGCAAAGCGCCCGCTCTAGCTCAATCCTGTCGCTCGGCACGCTGGCGGCTGGCTATTACATCGCCTCGTCGGCGATCGATCTGACCGCCACGATTCCGCTCGACGTGACCATTGAGGTGGAATGCAATCCGAACGGCACCCCGTTCGGAAACAAGCAGCTCATCCTGTTCGCCAAGCTGAGCTTGGACAACACCAACTGGGGGACCGGCCCAGAAAGTGGGAACACCTCCACCGAGGAAGGAGACCTGCACTTGATTGGGACGATGTCGACAAACGACACGAACGATCACCGAAAGCAGTTCAGCCTGTACGGACTCCCGACGGCTCGTTATCTCAAGATCGTCGTCAAGAACGACCTAGGGGTCGCTCTGACCAGCGGCGACGTCTATATGGCGACCATTACCGGGTCAAATGCCTGACGTCTCTGCATGAGCCTGATCTCTCTCTCTCAAGCCTCGACTTTAGGGCTTCCTCAAAACAGGTCGTTCTCCCGTGGCCGACAGAGAGTCAAGGCGCTGATTAACGTCGGGTACGGGTTTGCTGATCTAGTCAGCGGCCGCCTCTGCACGCTCACCGGCGCCGTGCAGCGAACTGTCGGTCCAGCGGGCCGTCGTTTCTACGCGGCCAGTGCCGGCATTTACGCCTCGCATGCCTCTGGTCTGGTCAACGGCTCCCCGGTGACGCTGGTGGTCGTGTCGACCAGCACCTCCGGGAATCATACGGCTTTGCTGAGCGATGCGGCTGGGTCTTGGTCCTGCCCGCGGGTCGAGGCCACCTCAGGGGTCGTGTCGGCGGTCTGCAAAGTCTCTGGCGGCACAAACCTGACCATCACCGGACCGACCGTGACCGTTGGAAAAACGTTTTGCGCCGTCGTGCACTGGGCTCCAGGCGCAGGGCTGAAAGCGTCGTTCAACGGCACTGAAGTGCAGTCAGCCAGCAATAGCGCCACTTCCCTGTATGTCTCCCCGTCTAACCTGGTCATGGGCGGCGGAACGGGCAGCAACGTCTACCTGATGGCGGCCCTCTCCGGGGCTTTGTCCGACGCAGAAATCCTGGACCTTTCTGCAACCCCCTGGAAGTTGCTGCAAACAGATTCCAGGAAAATCTGGTTGCCATCCTCCGAATCGGGCAGCACCCTATCCGCCTCTGGTGGTGCCCAAACGGATGGATCGGCGACGCTGCAGGCGCAAGTCGCCCTGTCTGCCCTCGGCGTCGCCGTCGCGGGCGGATCGGCTGGCATTCAAGCCGATATCCCGTTGTCGGCGGCCGGCTTTTCGGTGTCGAGCGGATCGGCCGGACTCACGGCCACCGTTTCGATCAGCGCCGCCGGGCTGGCGCAGGCTGCTGGCCAGGCCGGGCTCGCGGCCGAAATTCTGCTGGCCGGCGCCGGCGCGGCGAGCGCGGCCGGAAACGCCGCGCTCGCCGCTCAGCTCGATGCGCTGGCCGCCGGCGCCGCCCAGGCCAGCGGATCGGCGACGCTGTCCGGCGGATCGCCCGGCGCGATTTCGGCGTCCGGCGGGGCCACCGCCACGGGGTCGGCCGTGCTGACTGTCAGCGTGCAACTCGCGGCCAGCGCCGGCGCGCAAGCGGGCGGTGCCGGAAATCTCGCGGCCACCGTGACGCTGACCGCCGCCGGATTCGTCCAGGCCATGGGCGCCGGCGCCCTGTTCGTCTCGGTCGATCTCGCGGCCAGCGGGCAGGCGGCGGCGGGCGGCGTGGCTCATCTCTCGTCGCTGGAGGCCGTGTTGCTGGCGGTGGATGCGCGCTACGTCGCCACCGCCCGGCGCAGGTCCTACGTCGCCTCGCTGCCGCGGCGATCCTTCGAGGTGCGGTCATGACCACGATCTGGAAGCCCAAGGACCCCGCCGAGCATCTGGTGGCGACGTTCGACTTCCTGGACGAGCTGGACGACGGCGAGACGATCGTCGGCGCCATCCCCACCTGTACGCTGATCTCGGGCACCGACGCCAACCCGTCGGCGCTGCTATCCGGCGATTTCGTCATCGCTGGCGGCACCGTCCTGCAGCCGATGTCGGGTGGCTCTCATGAAGCGAACTACAAATTTCGCTGCATCGCCACGCTGTCCAGCGGACGGGTATTGGTGCGCGCAGCCATTCTGCCGGTGCGCACCGCATGAGCGACTTCGCCGACCTCGCGTCCGAACGCGAACAGGAGCTGCGCGACGACGCGCTCGCCGCGCAGCAGCGCCGGCGCCCCGTCGTCGCCGAGACCGCCGACACCTGCGCGATCTGCGACGAACCCATCCCCCTCGCTCGCCAGCACGCCTTGCCGGGCGTGCAGACTTGCATCGATTGCCAGCAAGAGCTGGAGCGCGCCCTGCTGCGCGGCGCCCTCCCCCTCGGAGGATCCCTCTGATGGTCGTCCAGATCGAAGTCTGGCAGTTGTTCGGGCTCCTGTTCGGCCTGGTCGCGACGCTCGCCACCCTCGGCCTGAGTTTTGGCCAGATATTGCTTCGGCAAGTCGAGCGTCGCCTCGATGAGCGCTTCCTCGACTTGCAGAAGGCCCGCGACGAAGCGCATACCGCCACCCTCAACCGCTTTGCTGCCATCGATCAGTCGCGGCGCGAAGAAGTGCTGCAATGGCAGCGCGTCGAACGCGACCTCCTCGCCCTGCGCGTGGAACTGCCGACACACTACGTGCGGCGTGAAGACTACGTGCGCGGACAGACCATCGTCGAAGCCAAGCTCGACGCGCTGGCGCTCAAGCTCGAAAACCTGCAGCTGCGCGCCTCGCCCGGCGATCGGCGCCGCGTCGATCGCCACCCCTTCACCACCGACCTGGGAGACCCGCCCCATGAATCCCCTTGACCCCGCGCGCACGCGCCGCGAGCTGCTGCGCTGGTACCTGCTGCTGGCGATCTACCACGCCCGGCCCAACGAAGCATGCGAAGCGATTCTCGAGGGGACCGTGCGCGCGCTCTACCCCGACACCACCGCGCTCGAAATCCGCCAGCAGCTCGACTACCTCGCGCATCGCGAGCTGATCGGTCTGCGCAAGGAACCGGCTGGGCGCTGGTGGGTCGAGCTCTCGCGCACTGGCATCGACATCGTCGAATACACGATCGACTGCGAACCCGGCATCGCCCGACCGGCCAAATACTGGGCCGGCGGCGAAGGGGGCGTCTGATGGGCCAGCGCAGCGGCGTGCTCAACCTGCCGACCGAGGTGCGCCACTGGCTGGAAAAAGCGCTGATCGACGGCAATTTCCAGGGCTACCAGCTCCTCGAAGACACGCTGGCCGCGCAAGGGTATGCCCTCTCGAAAAGCGCCATCCACCGCTACGGCCAGCCGCTGCAGCGCCGATTGGCCGCGATCAAGGCCAGCACCGAGGCCGCGCGCCTGCTCACCGAAGGCGCCGCCGATGCTCAGGACGCCCGCAGCGAAGCCGTCATCGCCCTGGTGCAAACCGAACTCTTCGAGACCCTGGTCAATCTGCAGGAGGCCACCGACGAGCGCGTCGACCCCGAAGCGCGCGTCAAACTGCTGGCCAGCGCCGCGAAGAATATCGCCGCCCTGTCGCGTGCCAGCGTCCACCTCAAGAAATACCAGCAGGAATTCCGCGACCGCGCCGCCGCCGCCGCCGAGCAGGTGCGCGGCATCGGCGAACGCGCGCAGCTCTCGCCCGAGGTCCTCGCCGAAATTACCGAGCGCATCTATGGCCTCACCGCGTAGCACTCGCGCTCCTGCCCCCCTCGCCCCGCCCCCCTCTCCCGCGAAGGGAGAAGGGGGCGCCACCCCAAGCGCTCCTTCCCCCCTCTCCCCCCACCCCTCTCCCGCGGGGGGAGAGGGGGGCACCCACCCAAGCGCCCCTTCTCCCCTCTCCCCTCGCGGGAGAGGGGCCGGGGGAGAGGGGGCGCTCGCCCCGCGCGCGCCGGCGGTCCCCCTCCATCCCTACCAGCAGCGCTGGCTCTCCGACGACGCGCGCTTCAAAATCGGCATGTTCGCCCGCCAGACCGGCAAGACGTTCACCACCACCCTGGAAATCGTCCTCGACTGCCTCAAGGCCGAGGCTGCGGGCCGGCGCGCCAAGTGGATCATCCTCTCGCGCGGCGAGCGGCAAGCGCGCGAAGCGATGGACGAAGGCGTTAAAAAACACTTGTCCGCGTTCAAGATCGCCGTCCAGGAAAGTGAATTTGACTTCTCTCCCGACGTGCGCGCGCTCGATGTCACGCTGCCGGGTGGCTCACAGATCATCGCCCTGCCGGCCAACGCCGACACCGCGCGCGGCTTCTCGGCCAACGTCTTCCTCGACGAGTTCGCCATCCACAAAGACAGCCGCGCCATCTGGGGCGCGCTTTTCCCGGTCATCTCCGCCGGGCACAAGATCCGCGTCACCTCCACCCCGAAAGGCAAGGGCAACAAGTTCTACGAGCTGATGACCAGCGATGACCCGCTTTGGAGCCGGCACCGCGTCGACATCCAGCAGGCCGTCGCCGAGGGCCTGCCGCGCGACATCGAGCTGCTGCGCCGCGGCCTCAACGACCCCGACCTGTGGGCGCAGGAATACGAACTCGCCTGGCTCGACGAAGCCAGCAACTGGCTGTCGTACGACCTGATCAACGCCGCCGAGGCCACCGGCGCCGGCGATCCCGACCACTACCAGGGCGGCCCCTGCTTCGCCGGCGTCGACATCGCCGCGCGGAACGATCTGTTCGTGATCTGGGTCCTCGAGGCCGTCGGCGACGTGCTGTGGACGCGCGAGGTCATCGTCCGCCGGCGCATCTCCTTCGCCGAGCAAGACGCCCTGCTCGACGGCGTGTTTCTCCGCTACCGCATCGTCCGCGCCGCCATGGACCAGACCGGCATGGGCGAGAAACCCGTCGAGGACGCGCAGCGCCGGCACGGCACGATGCGCGTCGAGGGCGTGCTGTTCACCGCCGCCCACAAGCAACTGCTCGCCGGCCTCGGCAAACAGGCCTTCGAAGACCGCCGCATCCGCATCCCAGAAGGGGACTACGCCCTGCGCGCGGACCTGCACAGCCTCAAGAAAGCCGCCTCGGCGACCGGCGCGCCGCGCTTCCTCGTCGATGGCGAAGGCGACGGCCACGCCGACCGCGCCTGGGCGTGCTTTCTCGCCTGCCACGCCGCGTCCGACCCCAGCCTCGCCTGCACCGGCTTCCAGTCCGTCCCCCGCCGCGGCCTCGCCGACGAGGGCGCCGACGACGCCGAATACCCCACCCGGAGGATGCTCTGATGCCCCGCCTTGTCGACCAATACGGCCGTCCCATCGACACCGGCGCCCTGCGCGAACCCCAAACCGCCCGCATCAGGACGCTGCAAAACGAATACCTCACCAGCCAGCTCAACGGCCTCAGCCCCGCCCGCCTCGCCGCCACCCTGCGCGCCGCCGACCAGGGCGACCTCTGGGCGCAGCACCGCCTGTTTTCCGACATGGAGGAGCGCGACGCCCATCTCTCGGCCGAAATGGGCAAGCGCCAGCGCGCCATCCTTTGCCTCGACTGGTCCATCAAACCGCCGCGAAACGCCACCGCTGCCGAAAAGGGGCACGCCGAATGGCTCACCGACGTTCTCACCGACGCCGCCGACCCCTTCGAGGAACTGCTGGTCGCCCTGATGGACGGCATTGGCCACGGCTTTGCGTCCGTCGAACTGGAGTGGCGCCGGGAAGGCGGCGAGCTGCTGCCCGCCTTCCATCCCCGCCCACAGGAATGGTTTCGGCTCGACCGGACGCGCCGCGAGCTGCGCCTGCGCGATGCCAGCCCGGACGGCGCCGCGCTGCAGCCCTTTGGCTGGGTGATGCACACCTACGGCCGCGCCAAGACCGGGTATCTGGGCCGTCTGGGCCTGCACCGCGTCCTGGTCTGGCCGTTTTTGTACAAGACCTACGCGATCGGTGATTTCGCGGAATACCTCGAAACCTTCGGTTTGCCGATCCTGATCGGCAAGTATTTTTCCGGCGCGACCGAAGAGGAGAAGGCCAGCCTGCTGCGCGCCGTCACGGCGATCGGCCACGACGCGCGCGGGATCATGCCCGCCGACATGCAGATCGAAATCAACCAGGCCGCCAGTGGCGGCGGCGCCGGCCATTCGTCGCACCTCGCCATGGTCGACTGGGCGGAGCGCAGCGAATCCAAGGCGATCCTCGGGCAGACGATGAGCGCCGAAGCCAGGGCGACCGGCATCGGCAGCGGCAACGCCGATCTGCACGACGAAGTCCGCCGCGACATCCTGCAAGCCGACGCTCGGCAGATCGAGGGCACGCTCACGCGCGACCTGCTCTATCCCCTGGTGGCGCTCAACCGCGGCCGGATCGACGGCCTCGCGCGCTGCCCGCGCCTGGTCTTCGACACCAGTGAAGCCGAAGACCTGACGCAGTTCGCCGAAGCCCTGCCCAAGCTGACCGGCATCGGCATGCAGGTTCCCATTTCCTGGGCGCACGACAAGCTGCGCATCCCGCTGCCGGCCGAAGGGGAGGCCGTCCTGGGCGCGCGGGCGCCCGATCCCGCGGAAGAGGGCCAGCAGGGGCAGGGCAAGGGGCCGGGCAAGGAACAGGGCAAGGAGCAGGGTAAGGAGCAGGGCAGCGCCCCCCCGAAGAAGCCGCCGCCCCAGTCCGGCCTGGCCGCACTGGCGGCCGACCCGCCGCCGGATTCGGCCGCGGCCGACCAGGCGGTGCTCGACGCCGCGCTGGCGAATCTGCCGGGCGCGGACAGCCAGGCCGCCCTGCAGGCCCTGCTGGCGCCGGCGATCGCCGCGCTACAGGCCGGCGAAACGCCCGACGAGGCCGGCGACGCGCTGTTGGCGGCCTTCCCGAAACTCGATAGCGGCGCGCTGGAAACGCTGCTCGCCCGCGCCATTTTCGTGGCCGATGTCTGGGGGCGCCTGAGTGCCGGACGTTCCTGACCTCGCCTACGCGTGCCGGCTGCCGCCCGAGGACGCCATCGCCTATCTGGAAAGCAAGGGCTATGCGATCGGCTTCTCCTGGCGGGACGTCTGGCAGGAGGCGCACGCGAAAGCCTTCACCGCGGCCGGGGTGATGAAGGTGGACGTGCTCGCCGATCTCAAGGCGGGCCTGGTCGACGCGTTAAAAGAGGGCACGACGCGGCAGGACTATCTGCGGAATTTAACGCCGCTGCTGCAACGCAAAGGCTGGTGGGGATACGAGGCGCAGGTGGACCCGGTCACCGGGGAGATGGCCGGCAAGGGGCTGACGCCGCGCCGCCTGGCGACGATCTTCGACACCAATCTGCAGTCGGCCTACATGGCCGGGCGCTATCAGGCCTTCCTGGCCAACGTCGCCGACCGGCCGTACTGGCAATACGTGGCGGTGATGGATAGCCGCACGCGGCCGGCGCACGCGGCGCTCAATGGCCGCACGTTCCGCCATGATGACCCGATCTGGCGGACCCACTTTCCGCCGAATGGATTCCGCTGCCGTTGCGGCGTGCGCGCCCTCGATGCCGAAGACCTGCAGGCGCGCGGCATCGATCTGTCGAGCAGCGAAGGCCGGCTGTCGGACATCGAAGTGTCGACCAGCCGCCATCCGGACGGGCCGACGGCCACGGTGACGCGCTTCGAGTACGCGCCGGGCAAGTTTTTCGCGCCCGACGCGGGGTGGAGCTATAACCCCGGCGCCGCCGCGCTCAAGCCCTTTGCGCCGCCGCCGCTGGACGACTTGCCGCGCACCTTCAGCCCTGGCGTGCCCTTGCCCGATCTGCCGGCGCCCACGCGGGTCGCCGCCGATCGCCTGCTGGCGCCCGGCTTGCCGCCCGAGGACTACGCGCACGCCTTCCTGGCCGAATTCGGCGCCGACGTGGACCAGGGCGTGGTGTTCAGGGATGTGACCGGCGCGCCCCTGGTCATCGATGAGGCGCTGTTTCAGGATGGGGCGGGCAACTGGAAGGCAGCCAAGGACGGGCGCGGACCGTTCATGCGCTTGCTCGCCGAGTCCGTCCAGGCGCCGGACGAGATCTGGCTGCGCTGGGAGGAGTCGCGCGAGGCCCCAGGAACCTGGCGGCTCAAGCGGCGATATCTCCGCAGCTTTGAGGTGATGGGCGACGATGGCCCACAATACGGGCTGTCGGTATTCGAGTACGGGAAAGACGGGTGGTCCGGGTCCACCGCGATGATGTCGCAGGCGGACCGTGGGCCGGCGGCTCGTCTGCGCTATATCGAGCGTCAGCGCGACGGATTTCTGCTCTACCGGAAGCCGGAAACCCCCTGACGCCGACTCATCAGGGGGCACTGTGCGGTTCCTTTGGATGCGTCAGTCGGGAGCTTGTACGACCGCAATCAGCTAACCTCAGTATAGCCCAACCATGATCACGATCCAAATCGAAGGCCCCGACATCGCCGCGGCGCTCCAGCGCCTGGCCAGCAGCCTGGCGCGTCCGGGGCCGGTCATGCCGGTCGTGGCCGGCATCCTGCACGATGCGGTGATGGAAAACTTCGCGCAGTCCGGCCGGCCGCGCTGGCAAGCCCTGAAACCGGCCACGCTGGCCTACAAGCGCAAACACGGCTACGGCGATCAGATCCTGATCCGGCGCGGCGGCGGCCAGAGTCTGCTGTCGAGCATCACGCCGCAGGCGGACGATCATTCGGCGAGTGTCGGCACCAACGTGGTCTATGCCGCGATCCACCAGTTTGGCGGCAAGATCGAGATGCCGGCGCGCAGTCAGCAAGCGTATTTCAAACAGGCCAAGGATGGCACGGTCGGCAACCGCTTCGTGCAAAAGCGCCGGTCCAACTTTGCCCAGTGGCACACGCGCGGCGCGCATACCATCGAGATGCCGGCGCGGCCGTTTCTCAAGCTCACCGAGGCCGACGAAGCGAAGATCGCGAGGAAGCTGCTGGAGTACCTGGCGGGGCGGCTGCGGGGGTAGGCGCCGGAGCGCGCGCCCAAAAAAACCCCGGCACGGGGCCGGGGCGCGGAATCGCGATTTCAGGCGTTCGACAAGTCCGGGCAGGCTCAGGTATTCCCAGCGAAAAACACCCGCGTTAAACCGGCGTTAAGTTTCGTCCTGGAGGCATTCCCGCATCCGGGAAAGATCCCGCAGCGCGTAGGTTGGGCTGATGAAGGAAGCCCAACATTCCAGGATGGCGTTGCCGGGTTGGGGGGTGTTGGGCTTCGTGGCCTCAGCCCAACCTACGGGCTATGGGCTGTCGACGGGCAAAAAAACCCCGGCACGGGGCCGGGGCTGGACCTGCAGAATCGCGCTGGATGACCAATAATATGAGCCGCTTCTCGCTTCTCTTATCCCTCATCCTTCTTGATGATCAGTTGGCGCTGCATAGTGCCGAAGCTCTTGCCGCTGGTTGACGGTTGTCCAGCCATTGGGCGCTGGCCCTCAATGACCATTCTCGCCAGCCTTGCCGCCCGCGCGTTCGTTTGTCTCAATGCCTGGCGCAGCGGTTCCGGCATCCTCGGTGTGGTTGGATGACTCATGTGTCGCCTCCGTTGATAGATTGTTCAAATTCAAGACGGTGGCCGGACCGCCAAGCTGGCCTGGGTTGTCGGAATAGGTCGCCAAAGCTAGTTCCTGCTCGAAGCCGGTCGCCTGACGAATCTCGGCGAATATTTCCCGCGCTTCCTTGCGGTCGATCACAAAGCTATGCGACGGATAGTTGGAAACCAGGCGGCCCAACGCATCCGCTTTGAGGTTCTTTGACGCAGAGGATAGTCTCTCGCCGTAAGCGTAGGCAATCTCGATTGCTCGCTGCATTTCAGCTACCCGTATCGGGTCAATCTGCCCGTAGACCGGTCCGAAAAGCCCGGTAGCTAACTTCGATGCGATCTCCGCAGCCATGCGTGTGCTGATCCCACCGCCTACCGTCAAGTCGACCATGTAGTTGCGAAAGGCGTTCATGGCTTGGTCCTGAAGGTAGTTCAACGCCTGCACGGTATCCAGGCCAGAGCCCATATCGAATAGTTCATCAGATTTGCGGACCTGTACATCGAGAGGGCCTAGTTCGGCTTGGTCGGCCATAATCAGCTCCCTGGCTCCCAAGCAGATCAGCGTGCCCGCACTCTTGCACAACCCCGGCACGAGGATCGAATACCCTCCGTAGTGATGAGTCAATGCCCGCGCTATGCGATAGCCGGCATGGGCGTCTCCCCCGAGCGTGCTGAGGACCAACAGGACTTTTGCCCTTGTCTTCTCTTCCCGGCAAAGACGAGAAATATCCTCGTATCCATGGCGGTCGATCGATCCCAGGTACAAAAAGACGTCTGCCTGATGTTGATTGGCGACTTCGTTTACAATGGCTCTCAGTTGTTGGTCGTTCACACACAGTGCCTTTTACTGGGTTGTGGCGTCGCCGCCGATACTATCCGACACCGCGCATGACATGAGGAAATCGGGGGGCGTCGGTTGGGCGGACGCGGGAAGCGCGTAGGTTGGGCTGACGAAGAAAGCCCAACCTTCCAGGATGGCGTTGCCGGGTCAGGGGTGTTGGGCTTCGTGCCTCAGCCCAACCTACGGCTTTTGCCGGAGAATTTCAAGCGGAATTTAACGCGGGCCATTGACGGGAAAACGGGTTGTGATACGCTGTGCTCCCGAGTCAAGCCGCCTTTGCCGCGGCTTTTTGCGCGCCCAGCGCGGTCATCGTCAGATCAGAGGGCAAGCATTCGGACGAGGCGAGCGTCGCCGATTATTTTTTTACCGACAAAGGCCCACATACTGATATCGGTTGTACGTCACTTGGCGTGCTTGGTCGAAGGAGAGAACACCGATGCAACAAAACTCGCGAGAAAGTCTGCCGGATATCGATTTGCTGCCCGACAATTGCTCCACCTCCTATTTCAACGGTTTTACCATGGCAGTTGGAGCGGCGGATGTCGTGATGACCCTGCAGTTAAACGGCAGACCAATCCTGACTCTGAACACATCCTACACGGTTGCCAAGACGCTTTCCGAAGCACTGAAGAAGGCCGTCGACAACCTTGAAGACGCCACCCAAACCAGTATCCTGACCACCCACCTGGTCGCCGCGGCCTTTGCGAGTCGATCCGATGAAGCCACTTCGCCATGAGCGCAAACGTTCTTGCCAAGATCGTTGACTTTCAGAGCCTGACCCCCGGCTGGTGCTACGGCGAGGGATTCCCCTTCGATGAGCGGCTACTCAACAAGGCAATCGAACTCGCCACATCGTTACTCGGTCAGGGCTTTGAGCAGCTTGACGCCTTCCCAGGATTGAATGGCGAGGTTCGAGTGACTGCTTATCAGCGATCCCCTCGGGGGAACCGCTATTACTTGGAATTCACGCTTGAGCCGTCGGATCATGTCATCACGTTCTTGTGCGAAGCCGATGGCGCCGAGGAAGTGTATCGGGAGGGCTTGAGTTTCGCGGAATGCCAGCTTTTGATCAAAAACTACGGGCGTCGTCTATGCAACTCGTACGGGTTATCCATCCCAGGCACTTCGACAGAAAATTGGCGCGTTTCCAGAGTCTGGCCTTTAGGCCATCGTCCACAGGAGGAGGGTTATCGGTCTTTACCAGAGAGTGCGCCACTAAAATCAGTGGAGACATCTGTCAACACATACGGACCTTCTACGGGCACATCAGCGGCGAACCGCCAATTTATTGGTTGTTTGAAAGCGACGTCCTGCCTGCCGGCCACCTGCTCAGGGTAACGCCCAGCAACTCAAACGATGACTGCCATCGCGACATCATGAATCTGAGCGCGAGAGACGCGGAGCGGTTCTTCAAGGCGCACGCGCGCTTTCCCGAATCGTTCCACTTCTGCGCCTCCTGCGGTAGCCCCCGTCCGTTGCTCGCGTCTGATCTGGACGCGAATTCACGGTAAAGACTAGCCGGTAGGTTGGGCTGAGGCACGAAGCCCAACATTCCAGGGAGATCGTTGCCGGGTCATGGGGGTGTTGGGCTTCGTGCCTCAGCCCAACCTACAATCTTGTTTTGCAGGGGCCGGTGCTGATCTCCGGCTTGCTGGTCGGCGCTTTTTCATGGCAGCCAGGAACCGAATCCCGGCCTAGGATCTTTTTTACCAGGCTCTCCCGTCCATCCGTGCGCGCATCAGCCTGCGCATTCCCTGACGCCGTAGGGTCGCACACGCGCCCCTACGCGCCGGGTGTGAAGCACTTCCCCCCCAATTCTGGCTTCGCGCGCGCGCAAACTGCGCCGCATGCCTCGTTCACTCTGCTCTCCGCCGCCCGCTGTCGCCGTCCTGCGCCATGATCTGCCGGTCGGCTCGGCGGTTCCCAGCGCGCTGCGGCTGATTCCAGCCGGCGCGTTCAGCGCCCCCGATGGCCGGCCGGCGGATGCCCCGGCCTGGGTGCTCGATGACGCGGACGGCCAACGGCTCGTCGCCGAGATGGCCGCGCGCCAGTCGGCGCGGTACATCGACTACGAACACGCCACCCTGCACGCCAAATCCAAAGGGACCCCGGCGCCGGCCGCCGGCTGGTTCGACGCCCTCGAATGGCGCCCCGGCTCGGGACTCTGGGCCGTCGACATCGACTGGACGCCGGCCGCTGCCCGCATGATCCAGGACCGCGAGTACCGCTACATCTCCCCGCTGTTCAGCTACCAGCCCGGTACCGGCCGCGTCCTGCAGCTTCTCGGCGCCAGCCTCACCAACGACCCTGGCCTTGATGGCCTGACCGACCTCGCCGCCCTCGCGGCGCCTCTTCTCAACCCCCCGGAGACCGAAGCCTTGCACGATCTGATGAAAAAACTGTTCCAGGCCCTGGCGATTGCCGACCAGCCGGCCGACGACCTCGCCGCCCTGACGCTCGCGATTGGCGCCGCCACTGCCCTCCAGTCCCGCGTCGCCGCGCTCGTCGCGCAAACGGCGACCCCTCCCGATCCCGGCCAATATGTGCCGATCGCCACGCTCGCCGCCCTGCAGGCCGACCATACCCGCGTGCAGGGCGAGCTGGCCGAGCTGCAGCGAAAAATCCAGGCCGACCAGGTCGAACAGGCGATTGCCCAGGCGACGGCCGCGGGCAAGCTGCCCCCGGCGCTGGTGGGCTGGGCGCGCACCCTCGGCCAGCGCGACCTGGCGGCGCTGACCACCTACCTCGACGCCGCGCCGGTGCTCGCCGCGCTGCAGGGCACGCAAACCGGCGGCCAGGCTCCCGGCAAAACCGATCCCCCGGACGCGCGCCAGATCGCCGACGCGGCGCTGGCGTATCAAACCACGCAACGGCAGTCCGGAATCGAGCTTTCCACCCCCGCCGCCGTCGCGCACATCGTGAAAACTCAATCGGAATCCTGATATGGCCAATGAACTCCTCTCCCGCAATTTCGTCGCCGGCGCCGCGATCGGCGCCTTCCGGATCGTCAAATTCGATACGACCGACGGCACCGTGATCCAGGCCGCCGCCGCCTCCGATCTGTCGGTCGGCGTGTGCAATTCCGTCGGCCCGGCGTCCGGGGAGCGGGTCGACGTGGTCGTCGTCGGCATCGCCGACGTCGAGTTCGGCGGCACCGTGACGCGCGGCGCGCTGGTCACCAGCGATGCCAACGGTAAAGGCGTCGCCGCCGCGTCGACCAACCGCGCGATCGGAATCGCCCAGGTCTCGGCCGTTTCCGGCGACATCGCGCCGGTGTTGATCGCTCCGAGCGTGATGTAACGCCGGTTACGCCCCCCCCGACCCTCATTTCTCTGGAGATCCCTTCATGGCTGTCCGCCCGTTCCCCACCAATCCGATCCTCACCGCGATCGCCATCGCCTACCGCAACCCGGACATCGCGCTGATCGCCGATGCCGTGTTGCCGCGCACGCCGACCGCGGCCGAATTCAAGTATCTCAAGTACAACCTGGCCGACGGATTCACCGTGCCGGATGCCAAGGTCGGCCGCAAGAGCGCCCCCACCGAAGTGGATTTTTCGGCCACCGAGGTCGCCGACAAGGTGTCGGATTTTGGCTTCGACGATCTGGTGCCGAACGAGGACATTGCCGACGACAACCAGCGTGTCGACCCGCTCGGTACCGCGGCCGCCTACCTCACCCACCTGCTCAACCTGGCGCGCGAACAACGCGCGGCCGCGCTGGTGTTCGCCACCGGCAGCTACGCGGCCGGCAACCAGGCGACGCTCTCCGGCACCGGACAATGGTCCGACACCACCAACTCGGACCCGGTCGCCGCGATCGGCGACGCGCTCGACGTGCCGGTGATGCGGCCCAATATCGCCGTTTTCGGGCAGGTGGCCTGGACCAAGACGCGCCGCCACCCCAAGCTCGTGCAGGCGATCAAGGGCACGGCGCAGGGGGCGGGCATGGTCTCCCGGCAGGAATTCGCCGAGTTTTTCGAGCTGCAGGAAGTGCTCGTCGGCGCGGGTTTCGCGAACAGCGCCAAGCGCGGCCAGACGGCCACGCTGGCCCGCGTCTGGGGCAAGCACGCGGCGTTTCTGTACCGGGATCGCGCCGCGGGTCCGCAAGTCGGCGTGACCTTCGGATTCACCGCCGAGGCCGGCGGAAAAACCTCGGGATCGATCGACGAACCGACCATCGGCCTGACGGGCTGCCAGCGCGTGCGCGTCGGCGAGCGCGTCAAAGAGGTGGTCTGCGCGACCGACCTGGGCTATTTTTTCCAGAACGCGGTCGCGTAACGCCATGGCCTACGCCACCCTCGACGACCTGGTCGCCCGCTTCGGCGAGCAGGAGCTGATCGATCAGACCGACCGCGTGAGCGGCACCAACGTAAATACCGAGGTGGTCACGCGCGTGCTCGACGACGCCAGCGCGATCCTGGACGGCTATCTGGCGGGGCGCTACGCGCTGCCGCTGGCCACCGTGCCGGCGCTGCTGGTCGGCCTGTGCTGCGATCTGGCGCGCTACGCGCTGTATCCGGATGCGGCGCCGGATCTGGTCAAGGAACGCTACCAGAACGCGCTCAAGCTCCTGGCGCGGATCGCCGACGGGACCCTGCAATTGGGCCAGTCCGGCCCGCCGGCCCAGGCGGGGCTGTCGCAGGTGGTCAGCAGCCCCCGCCTGTTCGCGCGCGGCGAGCGGTCGTGAGCCGGGCATGTTGAGTCTCGAAGTACCCCTGGCCGAGCACTTGAGCGGAGTCCCCGGCCTGCTCGGGGTACACCCGATGAGCGATCTCGAAAGCATCGAGCAAGCCGGCAAGCCAACGCCCTGCGTGTTCCTGGCCTTTGATGGCTACCAGGTGATCGAGCAGCACCGCAGCCGGCGCGCGGTGCGGATCGAAACCCGCTGGCTGGTGATTCTGGCGGTCAAGCACGCCGGCCGCGCCGGCAGCGGCGCGCCGGCGCGGGCGGCGGCAGCGCCCCTGGCCGAGGCCCTGCTGAAATCATTGCTCGGCTGGACGCCGCCGGCGAAATACACGCCGCTGCTGCTGGCCACGCCGCCGGCGCCGGTGTTCCTGGCCGGCGCCCTGTTTTACCCGCTGGCGGTCACCACGCAACAGGTGATCGAGCCCGACCGCTAGCTAATCCGCCCTTTTTTAACGGAGACGACCCATGGCATCACGCGCATTTCTTGGAGGCGGCGACCTCTACATCAACCGCACGGACCCCACGACGGGCCTGAAAATCGGGCGAGTCGGCCCGTTCGAGTGCGGCAAGTTCGAAATCAAGCCCAATACCGACCTCAAAGAACAGGTTTCGCGCGGCAAAACGACCTACGGGCAGGTCATCGAGTCGGTCGCCATCCAGAAACCCGCCGACCTGACCGTACAACTCAATGAACTCGACAAGGAGGGTCTGACGCTCGCGCTGCTGGGCACCAATGCGGCCTGGTCGCAGGGCAGCGGCACGATCACCGCCGAGGCGATCGTCGCGGTGCACGACAAGTGGGTGTCGCTTTCCAAGACGAATTTCGCGGTCGCCGGCTTTGTCGTGACGCATACCTCGGGCACGCCGACTTATGTGCTGGGCACCGACTACGACGTCAATTACCGCCTCGGCATGGTGCGCGTCAAGTCCACCGGCGCGATCGCCAACGGCGCCACGATCAAGGTCACCGGCAACTACCAGACCAGTGCCGGCACGCGCATCGCCGGCGCCACGCAGGCGCAGGTGCGGGCCGAGTTCGTCCTGGATGGGGTGAACTTCGCCGACAACCTGCCGTGCATCTGCACCGTCTGGGAGGCGGTGCTGGCGCCGGAAAGCGCGTTTGACTTCCTGAGTGACGGTTTCGGAAACATCACCCTGAAGGGGCGCCTCAAAACGCCGACCGGCAAGACCGAGCCGTTCCAGGTCGATCTGCTGACGTCCTGATCGCCGTGCGCCTCCCCGCTTACCCGCCTCAGCGGAAGATCGTCGCCCCTCTCCCCCGGCCCCTCTCCCGCGAGGGGAGAGGGGAGATCTGGCCTGAGTGATGGCGGACGATCTGCGCTTACGCGTCGACATCGCCGCCGGGGTCACCGGCCGGGAGGCGGTCGACCACCTGGCGGCGTCGGTCGACCAGCTTGGCCAGCAAGCGCGCGACACCGGCGGCGAGGCCCGGACCGCCGGTGACGGCGTGGCGGCGCTCGGGACGGCGGCGCAGCGCTCCCTCGAAGGCGTGGCCGCCGCCCAGCAGCGGGTGCGCGGCAGCACCGAGCAGGTGCAGGCCGCGTTCGCCACCCTCGGGATTCGCTCGGCCGACCGCATCCAGGCGGAACTCCTGGAGATCAATCAGGCGCTGCAGCGATTGGCGAGGAGCAGCGATGTCACGGGCGATCAGTTCGACCGCGCCTTTGCCGCCGGGCAGGCGCGCATCAGGACGCTGCGCGCCGAGCTGGATGGCGTGCCGGGCAGCGTCGGCCAGGTCGCGCGCCAGGCCGACGGACTGACGAGCGTCCTGGGCAAGCTCGGGCTCGCGTTTTCCGGGGTCGAGCTGGCGCGGGAGTTCCTCCGGGTCAACGTTGAACTGGAGAATTTATCGCGGACGTTCACCGCTGTCGCCGGATCGAGCCAGGCCTCGGCCGAGGAAATGGCCTATGTCCACGATGTCGCCGGCCGTCTGGGCCTGCCGATCCTCGAAGTCGGCAAAGCTTACGCCGGCCTGACCGCGGCGACCAAGGGCAGCGCGGTCGAGGGCGAGGCGACGCGAGCGGTGTTCGAGGCGGTCGCGAGTGCGATGTCGGTCGCCGGCAAGAGTTCGGCCGAAACGCAGAACGCGTTGCTGGCGCTGTCGCAGATGGCCTCCAAGGGCACGGTCTCGATGGAGGAGCTGCGCGGGCAATTGGGCGAGGCGCTGCCCGGCGCGCTCCAGTCGGTCGCCAACGGCTTCGGCATCACGACCGAGCAACTGATCAAACTGGTCGAGAGCGGCAAGCTGACGACCGAGGAGCTGTTCCCGGCCCTGACGGCCGGCCTGAACGCGCTCTATCAGTCGTCCGGCGCGCTCGGCGGGCAGACCGAAACGCTGACGCAACGATGGAATCACTACAAGAATAGCGTTGCCGAGGTGTTCCAGACGATCGGCGACGCGGGGGTAATCAAAGGGCTGAAGGAAAGCCTGGAGTTGATGGAGGCCCAGCTCATCGCTGTGTCCATCTCGACGGTTGCGGTCGCCAAGACGATCGGGACGTTTTTTGCGGCGCTGGCCAATGGAGACATCGGGCTGCGAGGGTTCAAACAAAGTGCAATCGATGCGTTCGACGCGATTCAAGAAGAAGCTTACGACAAACTCCTGAAGGCCGCCAAACACAACAAGTACTTTATCGAATCGCTCAGTGACGCCGATCGGGAGGCGATCAAATTCAAGCTGTCGAGTAAGGCGGCCGCCGAGTCCGTCGCCCAGACCGGCACCGCCGCGCAGTCCGCGGCGCTCGGCGTCACTCGGCTGAAAGCGACCTACGCCGACCTCGCGGACGCCGGAGAAAAGCTCACCAAGCAGACGGTCGCCGACGCCGAGGCCAAAAAAGCCCAGACCGCGGCCTCGGTCAATCTGGCCAATGCCTTCGGGAGCGAAACCGAAAAACTCCGGGCCCGCGTACAAGCCAGTAAAGACAACGCCGAAGCCGACCGCCAGGTCGCCGTCCAGAAAGCGGCCGACCTCTCGATGGCGCAGCGGCAACTGGCGGCGATCGAAGCCGAGATCGGCGGCTGGAAAAACGCCACCGCCCAGCAAAAAGAGCAGCGCGCGGAGCTGGAGAAGGTCATCGCCGCGCGCCAGTCCGACGCCGACAAGGCCGAGGGGCAGGCGCGGGCGTCGGCAGTGGTCGCGGCGCAGGCCCAGACCGAGGCGGCGGCGCACGCCAACAACAGCGGCCGCGTCGCCGAGCTGCGGGCGGCCTACGAGGCGGCGACGCGAGCGCTCGAAGATCTGCGCGCCAAAAAGGCGGCGGGCGTCGATGTCACGAAGCAGATCGAAGCCGCCGAGATCCAGGCCGGGCAGGCGAGCCGGCTTTACCGGGACGCCCTGGCCGATCAGACCCGCCAGATTCAGGCGAACAGCCAGGTCAAACAGGCGCAACTGACCCTCGAACAATCGGTGGTTCGGCTGGCGATCGAGCAGCAGCGAACGATTCTCGACGTGGCCCGCGCGCACGGCGACGAACGCGGCGCGCTGAATGCGCTGCTGGAAATGAAGCGCCTGGAAATTCAGCTCGCCGAACTGGTCGCGGCCGCGAAACATGCCGAAGCCGCGGCGGCGCTGGCCGCGGTGCAAGCGAAGCGCGCCGAACTGGAAGCGTCGGGCCAGCTCACCGCCGCGAAACGGGCCGAACTCGCCGCGCAGGAAGCCGCCGCGCGCGTCAAGGAAGTCGAAGCGCAAATCTCCGACGAGGTGGCGAGACGGACCCGCGAACTGGCCGATAGTTTCGATTCGGCCGGCGGCGCGGCAGGCCGGATGGGCGACGGCGTTCGCGGCGCGACGCGGGACCTCGACGGATTGGGCAGCGCGGCGGGCAGCGCGGCAGGGCAGGTCGGCCGGCTGCGCGATCAGCAGCAGCGGTCGGATCAACCCAACGTGGTGCAGCGCCAGGTCAGTACGCAGAGCGTCGATCATGAGACGGTCGCCCGCTCCCTGGGGTTGACCGGCCCGGCGGTGCAGGCGTTTGTCAGAGCCTATACGGACATCCTCGCCGAGGAAATGGCGGCCCTCAAGAGCAAATTGCTGGCGACGCCGGTGATTTCCACCGAGGGCTACCTGACCGAATACGCCGGTGCGGTCGATCGGGCCAAGGCCCGCGCCCAGGACGCCGTCCGGTCAGCCAGCAGCGCCAGCGCGTCCGGCGGCGCAGCGGGAGCGGCGAGCACGGGCGCGTCCAGCAGCGCGACGGGCACGGCGAGCGCCAGCACCTCCAGCAGCGCAGCAAGCCCGGCCAGTACTGTGGCCTCGGTCCATCGCGTCGACATCACGATCGGCAACGCCAGCGCCCGCGTCGACACCAACAGCCAGGCGTCGGCACAGGCACTGGTCGGGGTGTTGACCACCCTGAAAGAAAGGTACGTGTCCGGATGATCGGGCCGAAGGATTTTCTGGGCTGGGCGAAGCGGCCGCGCAGCCGGATCGCCCTCGAGGCGGTCCGCTCGCTGTCGTCGCGGGACCGGCGCTTCCGGGCGATCTGGGACACCCTGGTCGAGCGCGGCGTGGTGTCCGAGCAGGGCGTGCCGCAGAAGATCTGGACCGGCACCCAATGGCAGCCGGTGGGTGAGACATGGCTGAGCATCTCTTAGGCGCGCTGCCGCTGCCGGCCGACCTGGTGTGGACCGACGAGTTCACCTGGCCGACCGTGGTCCGCAAGACCGAGTATGCGCTGACCGGCGCGCTGATCGTCGATGTCGGGCAGCGCCAGGCGGGGCGGCCGATTACGCTCGGCGGCGACGCCGGCGGCGGCTGGGTGACGCGCGCCACGGTCGACGCGCTGCGCGTGCTGGCCAGCGAAGTGCCGGGACAATTCGTGCTGGCGCTGGCCGATGGCCGCAGCTTCAACGTCATTTTTGCGCCAGAGTCCGCGATTTCGGCGGCGCCGCTGTATCCGATTGCCGACCCTGGGGCGGATTTTCCGTATGTGGTCACGATTAAATTGATCGAGGTTTAACGCATGCCCATTCTGGATGGCGACATCGTGCTGCTCAAATCGTCGGTGCTCGACGACGTGCCCGAGGGGGGCGGCATGGCGACGGGCCTCGCGGTGGTCGACGGGGTCAGCAATAACCTGTTCCCGGACATCTCCGAGCTGGACCGGACCTATGGCCGGATCTCGCTGCGCAAGGTGTTTCCCGCGGTGCTGACCGATTCGGTCGAGGGCTATTACGGCGCGCATGTCATCGTCGCCGAGGCGCCGGCCGATCCGCGCGTATCGGCGGCGCTGTTTACCACCAAGTCCTGGTCGGATCAGCGCACCAGTGCGCAGAACAAGCTCGAGAACTATCTCGCGATGGGCAGCGAGTCGCGTTACGTGCTGTTCGGCAATCATCTCTCCGGGCAGCACAGCATTCAGGTCCATTGCGCCAAGTCGGTCGTCAATCCGGGCGTCGGCGACGTCTTCGCGCTGGTCCAGCGCGACACGCCGACCGCCCAGCAGTTTGTCCGGATCACGCGGCTGATTTCGCGCGTCGTCGACCAGGTGTTCACCGACATTCACGGCGATTATCTGCGCGATGTGCTGGTGCTCGAAATCTCCGATCCCCTGCGGATGGCGTTTACCGGCGCGCCGGTCACGCGCTTCACGTACGACTATTACAACCCGCCGACGCGCGTTCACAGCACCTTCGCCGCCGACGCGACGAGCTATTACGGCGTCTCTCCCCTCGCGCAGGCCGCCTTGCTCGGGGCGCTGACGCTGCGCGCCGAGTCGGTCTACACGCAACTGGTGCCCTCGGCGCTGTCCGAAGCGCCGATCATCGACGCGCGTTGCGTCGGCGATCGCAATCTGATCGTGCCCATTGCCGGCGCGCCGGGGCTCGCTTTTTCCTCGACGGTGACGACCTCGCCCGGCGTCACGGCGGTGCGCTATTTCGGTCGGGCGGTGGCGATGGGATCGGTCACCGTCACTATCGCCGGGGTGACGCTGGTCGACGACAGCGCGGGCAACTTGGTGGCCCAGTCCGGATTCACCGGCTCGGTCAACTACGCCAGCGGCGCCGTCAGCCTGGCGAGGAGCACCGGCATCAGCGGTACGGCCAGCTATGCGGGGGCGCAAGCCGTCGCGATCGCGGCCGCCGGGCATACCGCGAGCACGGCGGTCAGCGTTGGCAATCGCGGCTATACCTACGTCAAATCCCTGTCGCCAGCGCCGGCGCCGGGGTCGGTTTCGGTCGATTATCTGGCGCTCGGAAAATGGTATCGTCTGGCGGACAACGGCGCCGGCGGGCTGACCGGCGATGACGGCGTGGGCTCCGGCATGGTCGACTATGCGACCGGCTCTCTGGTCGTGACGCTCGGCGCGCTGCCCGACGTGAACACGCAGATCCTGTTTGCCTGGGGGACGCCAGCGCATTACAAGGCGCAGGTCGGCGCGTCGGTGTTCAACGTGCCGGCGATCCCGATCACCCTGCCCGACGGCGCGATCCAGCCCGGCAGTGTGACGATCACCTATCAGGTCAATGGCATCGGCCGGGTAGTCATCGACGATTCCGGAGGCGCGCTCTCCGGGCAAGGATCCGGCTGGATCGATTACGCGACGGGTCGGGCGGCACTGCTTCCCGACCAGCTTCCGGACGGCGATTCGGATCTGGTGACGACGTACCGGCAGGGCTTGAACGTCACCGAGGTGTTTACCGCCGGCGGCGCTTCGTCGAATTTCAGTTTGAGCCATGCGGTGCTGCCCAAGAGCTTGTCCCTATCCTTTCAGGATAGCCGGCAAACCGAGTACATCGTCTGCGACGATGGCACCGGCGCCTTGCTGCTGCGAATAGTCACGCCACGGGTCACCGCTGATCGGACCTGGAACGAGCCGCAGGGCGTGACCGCCAGCACGTCCCATGTGCTGAATTCCACCTCCGGCGTCGGCGGGTCGATCAATTACACCACCGGCGCGGTCGCCCTGGGGGCGCAGGTCACGTTCCTGGACACCCACCAGGCGCGCAGCTTCAGCGGCTCCCCGGAGGCGGTCGTCGAAACGCACACCTGGCAGGAGACGTTCGCCACGGTCGTCGCGACCGGGACGATCACCGCCCGCTATCGCCAGGCGACCGACAGCGCCGGCGCCCTGCTGACGCATTCGCAGGCCATCGAGGCGCTGCGGATCGATCTGCTGCCGACCACCTCGAATACCCTGGTCCCCAACAGTCTGCGCTTCACGTTCGGCGGCAGTGTCTATGTCGATCGCGATGGCACGCTGCTGCGCAATGTCTCTGCGGATACCAACAGCGGCACCATCGCCGGGACGGTCAACTACGCGACCGGAAGCGTTTCGGTCAGCGATTACGCCGCCGGGGGCGTGCCGGCCCTCGTCGTGTCATGCCTGACGCGCAAGGGCTTCTGGGATGACTGGCAGTTCCAATTCCGGGTCTCCGGCGCGCCCTTGCAGCCGGCCAGCCTGGCGATCCGTACCGTGCGCGCGACCGACAGCGTGCAGATCAGCGCCAGCAGCGCGCTCAATGGCGACATCGAGACCGCCGAGGTGGAAGGCACGGTGGACGTGCAGTTTGGCATCGTGTCGCTGCGTTTCGGCGCCTGGGTCTCCGATGCCGGGCTCTCGCCCGAGGAGAAGTCCGAGTGGTGGTATCACCCGGCGCGCGTGGTCTCCGGGCAGATTTTCAAGCCCCTTTTGGTGATGCCGGAAACTGCCCTGTTTAACGCCGTGGCGGTCTCCAACCTGCCCCTGTCGGCTGACGTTCTGGGCCTGGACCCGGTGCGCCTGCCCGTCGACGGGCGCGTGCCGATCCTGCGCAAAGGCGACGTGGTCGTGATCCACCACACCGCGACGACGGCGCCGGCGACGGTGAGCAACACCCAGACGGTCAACCTGGGGCGGGTGCGCGTCGCGCGGGTGCGGGTCCTCGGCGACGACGGCGAAACGATCAGTGCGGGTTACACGCACGACCTGGACGCCGGCACGGTGACGTTTTCCGATGTCACGGGCTACTCGCAGCCAGTGACCATCGAGCATCGAATCGAAGACATGGCGCTGTGTTCGGATGCCCAGATCAACGGGGAACTGACGCTGACGCGGCCGCTGACGCATGATTTCCCGCTCGGGTCGTTGGTCAGCTCGGCGCTGATCCTGGGCGACCTGCACGCGCGGGTGTCGCACTGGTTCGACCAGGCGACCTGGACCAGCGTGTGGTCGGATACGCTGATCGGCAGCGCGGCGAGCGCGAGCTACAACACCGTGCAGTATCCGGTCACGGTCAGCAATCGCGGCGCGCTCCAGGAGCGCTGGCTGATCCAGTTCACCAACACCACGACGGTCAATGTGATCGGCGAAACCATCGGCCAGATTCTGACCGCGGTGGCCATCGCGAACGTGATCGCGCCGATCAACCCGGCGACCGGCGTGCCCTATTTCAGCATTCAGCCGGCCGGCTGGGGAGCGGGCTGGTCCGCCGGAAACCTGGTTCGGTTCAACACCGTGGCGGCCAATTCCCCGGTCTGGGTGGCGCGCACCGTGCTGCAAGGGCCGCCGGCGGAGAGCAGCGACCAATTCATCCTCGGCATCCGCGGCGATGTCGATACTCCCTGATCCTGGACTCTCAAAATGACGGATACCAGCGTTAAATTTTTCCACTCCGGGCTGACCGGAGCGCCTGTTTTGTCCGGCACCGCGGGATCGCTGATCGCGGTCCTCGATGCCTGCCTGGTCAATGGCTTCGCGGTCTCGGCCGTGGCCAACCTGGTGGTCTCCGGCGGCGTCGCCACGGCCACGATCAGCGCCGGCCATAGCGCCGAAGTCGGCAGCGTGGTGCTCGTGTCCGGGGCGGCGCCGGGCGGGCTCAATGGCGAGAAGAAGGTCCTGTCGGTCGGCGCGGGCAACACCACGCTGACGTTCGACGCCACCGGGATCAGCGATCAGACGGCGCGCGGGACGATTTCGCTGAAGCTGGCCGGGGCGGGGTGGAGCAAGGCGTTCTCGGGCACGAATCTGGCCGCCTATAAGAGCGGTAATGTGGCGGCGACGCAGTGTCTGCTGCGCGTCGATGATACGGCCGGCAAGACCGCGAGGGTGGTCGGCTACCAAACGATGACCGCCATCAGCACCGGCAGCGGGCCGTTCCCGACGAGTACGCAGCGCAGTGGCGGGTCCTGGTGGACGAAGAGCACGGTCGCGGATGGCAGCGCGCGGGCTTGGACGCTGGTCGCCGATGACCGGATGTTCTATTTGATCACCGCCTATCACCCGACCTATCCGGCGGGTGGCGCTTTCATTGCCTTCGGCGATTTTCTGCCGGTCAAATCGGGCGACGCCTGGGCGTGTGTGCTCTCGGGCTACGCCAGCGACAAGAGCGGGTCGGCGCCGGGCGACACCAACGATTTCGGGGTGCTGCGCAACGCCGCCGACGAGTTGTATTTCGCGCGGTCGTATGGCGGGGTGGGCAGTTCGGCGACGGCGTACAAGGCCTTCAGCCTGCTGACGCCCTCGACCAGTGTCGGTTTTGCCAGCGGCGCCGGTCCCATGCCCTATCCGAATGGGCCGGATCAAGGGCTGTACCTGTCGCAGACGAACCTGTTCGAGTCTTTCGCCGGCGCTTTCCGCGGCGTCGCGCCAGGCGTCTACTGCTGCCCGCAGACGGTTCCGCTCGGGCTGTTCGCCGCCAACGCGTCGATTGCCAACGTCGCGAACCTCCTCGACCGGGAAGTTCGGGTCATGCCCTTCGGCGCCGGGGTCACGACGGCGGCTTTCGCTTTTTTCGATACCACCGGGCCGTGGCGGTAATCGGTCATGGGTGATCCGCTCTGGCCCCTGCTCAATGCCGGACTGCATCTGTCCGGCAGCCACGGGTCGACGTCCTTCCCGGATGTCAAGGGCCATACGTTTACGCGCTCTGGGGCGGTCGCCATCTCGACGGCACAGAGCCGGTTTGCGGGCGAGGGGTCAGCCTACTTTCCGGGCGGCGCCAGCGACCGGCTGAGCTGCGCGGCGTCGGCAGATTTCATTTTCACCGGCGCGACCTCGCTGTCGATTTCGTTTTCGCTGTATTTGCTGGCGTATCCGGCGGCCGGGAATCAGTGCCGGATCGTCAATATCGGGACCAACGGCTCCGGCAGCTCCTTCTGCGTCGCCCTGAACGAATTTCATGATATGGGGGCCTATGTCCCCCTGAGCGGAAAAAATTTCCTCTTCGCCACCGGCGGGGAGGTGTCGCTGAACACTTGGCAAGATTTCGAGATCTCGGTGTTTAACGGCACGGCGCTCATGTTCAAAAACGGCCTGATCATCGCTTCACGCACCGGGCTGGACATGCCCACCGGGGGCACCAGTAATATCGTCCGCATCGGCGGCGATCAATCCGGCTATCCGACGGTCGACGCGGCGCTGAATGGATACCTCAGCGAACTGCGTATCCTGTGCAAATGGGGGCGCCACGATAGCGCCTATGCCCCGGCAAGTGGGCCGTTCGAGGAAGGGTTTTCCTTGAATTATGCGCGGGCCGCGCCGGCTTTTCCGCTGGTCCAGCCCGCGCGGCCGGCCTGGAAAGCCGTCCGGCAAAGCCCGCCCGCCTTGCTGCTCGACGCCGAGCACGGCGGCCGGGGGCGGATCGTCGGCACGACCCAGGCCGACGGCGACCCGGACTATCCGGTATCCCGTCGCGTGCGCCTGCTGCGCCAGCGCGACGGCGCGCTGGCGCGCGAGATCTGGAGCGATGCCGACGGAAATTACGCCTTCGACCGCATCCGTCACGATGTCCCGTATGTGCTGATGTCGCACGACCACACCGGGCTGTTTAACGCCGTCATCGCCGACGGGGTGATTCCGGAGCTGATCCCATGAGCTTGTCGTTTGCCGATTCGCTGCGCACTGCCCGCGCCCTTGCGACCGTCGCCCAGCTCGACCGGGCGGCAACGCCGGCGACGCTATCGCTGTACTACACGACCCAGCCGGCCGCCGGCGCGGACCCCGGCGGAAGTGCGGCGGCGGTAATTACCCTGCAAAAACCCTGCGGCACCGTCACCAATGGGGTGATCCACTTCGCGACGACGCAACCGGCGCAAGTCGCGGCAAGCGGGCAAGTCCTTTGGGCTCGCGCTCGGGACGGCGACGGTTACTGGCTGATCGACGGTCACGTCGCGCTTACCGGCACCCCTGGGGCGGTCTTCACACTCGACGACCTCGATTTGTACGCCGGCGCATTCGTTTTTCTGTTCGGCGCGACCCTGACCGAGCCGTGAGCGGCCAGTGGGGATCGACCTGCTCTTCGCGGAAGGCCTGGCCGGTCCCGATCTGGTATTCGGCCGGACGGGAAACCCGCCGATCATCCAGCGCCTCGGAAGCGCTTTCGTTCCGCCCGCGCCCACCCTGGACGGCCCGCTGGTGGCCGGCGCCGTGCCGCTGGGGCTGGCTGCGGGGGCGGGGCTGCCCCTGGCGCTGGCCATTGCGCGCGTGCCGGCGCTCTCGAGCGCGGCCACGCTGCCGGCGCCGGCGCCGGCGTTCGCCTTGAGTTACGACAATGCCGTGAACCGGGCGCCGTTCCGCTGGGCCGATCATGCCTGGCAGCAGGCGCCTGCGCGGGGCCAACAGTCCCGGATCGGGCATCGTGCGCCGCGCGCCGGGCAGGTCGAGGTCTCGGCCATCGCCCGCCGCGCGCTGCGCCGGGGGGAACGCGTCGAGAGTGCCTGGCAACCGCAGCAACGGGATCGCCGTCCACCCGTGCAGGTCGTCTGGACCGAGGGGCAACCCCGCGCCACCGCGGTGCAGGAGGGATTCCAGCCGCTGTCGAGGGCCGTTCGACCGGCGATCGAGGCCCCGTTTACGGCCGCCTCGCAGAGGCCGCGGCAAACCGCATGCGACTGGATCGAGCTGTTTCGCCGGGCGCGCCCGACCCTGTCTGCCCCCTGGGAAGAGGGCGTTCCGCGCGTCATCCTGCTCGATCTGTCGGCCGGCAGCGGGTCGCCCAATCGTCTGCTCGTGTCTCACCCCTGGCAGATCGGGCGGGCTCCGGCGGCGGGTCGATCGCCCCTTCCCCCTGGGCCGGAACCCGACCCGGACCCTTACATCGGCAGCCCGCATCTGGTCTTTCCCTGGCTCGGGAAGGGGGGGCGGGTCATCATTCCTGTCCGGAGGACCTATCTCGTGCTGAACGAAGTCACGCTCACTCGCGTGTCCAATACGCTGTCGCTGCCGGCCCTGTCCCTATCTCTCTCGATCGACTCCAGCTCGTGGGTCTGGGGCTGGAGTGCGAGTCTGCCGGCCTCCAGTCTCGGCGATCTCCTGCCGGCCGGGCCGGGGGAGCCGGTCGAAGTGGAAGCCGTGGTCAACGGCGTCAATTTCCGGCTGCTGGCGGAAAAAATCACGCGCGACCGGCGATTTGCCCAGGCCCGTATCACCGTCTCCGGGCGCGGGCTGGCCGCCGAACTGGGGGCGCCCTATGCACCGGTGATCAGCCGCCACAACGAAGCAGACCGCACCGCGCAGCAGTTGATGGGGGACGCGCTGACGTTCAACGCGGTGAGCCTCGGCTGGGATCTGGACTGGCATCTGACGGACTGGCTCATCCCGGCCGGCGTGTGGTCCCACACCGGCGCCGCCATCGACGCCTGCGCGCGCATCGCGGCCGCGGCTGGCGGCTACGTGCAGGCCAGCCGCCACAGCAAAACCCTGTCCATCCTGCCGCGTTACCCGGTCGCGCCGTGGGACTGGTCCGGCGTCGTCCCTGATTTCTCCCTGCCCTCGGCGGCCACTACCCGCGAGTCTGTTCGCTGGCTGGAGAAGCCCGCCTACAACTCGGTGTATCTCAGTGGCGAAGCGCAAGGGATTCTGGCGCATGTCACCCGTGCCGGCACCGCGGGCGATCTGCTCGCCCCGATGATCGTCGACGCCCTGACCACCCACACCGAGGCGGCCCGGCAGCGGGGGATTTCGGTGCTGTCCGACACTGGTCCGCAGCAACATCTGGTGCTGGAAACGCCAGTGTTTTCTGGCGTGGGAATCTACCCTGTGGGCGCCTTCGTCGCTTTCTCCGACGGCACCGATTCCCGGCGCGGCCTGGTGCGTAGCGTTTCCCTCAACGCCACCTTCCCGACCGTCCGTCAAACCATCGAGATCGAGTGCCATGAGTAACCTGCTGAGCGATTTTCTGAGCCTGTTGCCGGGTGATCCTTTGCTGGTCGGAGAGGTCTCCAGCATCGCCGACGAGATCAGGATCGTGACCCTTCCGGACGGCTCCACGATCACCGCCAAAGGCGTCGCGGGGGTGGGTCAAAAGGTGTTTGTTCGAGGGGGTGTAATTCACGGCATTGCGCCGACCCTGCCCATCGTCGAAATTCTCGTTTAACGCCCGTAAATATGCCTATGTCTTGTGCCAAGTATCACCAAAGTTTGTGCCAAATAGCGCGCGAATTTACAGCAGCTCGCGCTGGCCGGAAATTTTTCGGCTGCAGTAATCGGCGCCGACGGCTGTCGTCGCCTCGACTCCTGGCGCAGTGTGACGCTTTCGCCCGGCGAGACCCTGCGTTGTGGCATGCTGTCACCGGGCCGGGTCGGCTACCTCGCGCTAGCCGGGATCAGCATCCCGAAACAACTCGGCAGCGCATCGACGTATGCGCCCGCCGGCCTCGGTGGCCTCGACGGTCGCTGCTTGTCGCCCGGAGTCCGCCTGCCGGTCGGCCAGGGCAGGGCCGGCCAACAGATGCTGCGGACCTTGCCGCCGCTGGACGCGGCGCCGATTCGCGTCGTTCCCGGACCGCAGGAGGATTACTTCACTGCGGCGTCGCTAGCCTGCTTCCTGGGCGAGGCTTACCAGATTTCCGCAGCGGCCGATCGCATGGGCATGCGTCTGGAGGGTCCGGTGCTCAGACATCGCCCCGAGAAAGGCTTCGAGATTACTTCGGACGCGACTGTGCCAGGATCGATTCAGGTGCCGGGCCAGGGACAGCCGATCGTGTTGCTCGCCGATGGCCATACCGCTGGCGGTTATCCGAAGATCGCCACGGTGATCTCGGCTGATCTGCCGCGTCTGGCCGTGCTGGCACCGGGACAGTGCATCCGCTTTGCTGCCGTTTCGGTCGCGGATGCCGAACGAGCGGCGCGCGCTCGCGCGGCAGCCCTGCACGCACTGATCGCCGGCATCGGGCCGCTGGTGGAAGTGGGGATGCCTGATCTGCAGGCGATTTATGCCGCCAATCTGGTCAGTGGTGTTGTCGATGCCCGAGAGGAGGATCCGGTGGCCCGGACGGCGACGCCTGTACAGGATTCACCGTCTTCACGGTGGGAGAGAGGATGACCCGCAGGATCAATCTCAACGCTGACCTCGGCGAAAGCTTCGGGGTCTGGGAAATGGGCCGCGATGATGAACTGCTGCGCATCATCGGTGCGGCCAACATCGCCTGTGGTTTCCATGCCGGCGATCCGCTGGTGATGCGCCGCACGGTCCGACAGGCACTGGCTGCCGGCGTCAGCCTTGGCGCACATCCATCGTTTCCTGACCTGCAGGGTTTCGGCCGGCGAGCGATGCAACTTCCGGCCGCAGAACTCGAAGCGATGCTGATCTACCAGATCGGCGCCCTTGCCGGCATTGCACAAGCCGAAGGCGGGCGGCTGACGCATGTCAAGCCGCATGGTGCGCTGAACAATATGGCCTGTGAGAATGCGGCGCTGGCGGGCAGCGTCGTGGCCGCGATCAAGAGCTTCGATCCTGCGCTGATACTGCTCGCGCCAGTGCTTTCGCAGCTTTTGCTGGCGGGTGCAGCCGCGGGCCTGAAAGTCGTCGCCGAAGTCTTTGCCGACCGCAGTTACACCGACGCCGGCAAACTCGTGCCGCGCAGCCAGCCCGATGCCGTTCTCCACAGCGCCGACGCTTGCGTCGAGCAGGTCCTGCGCATGCTCGACGCAGACGGAATCGTCAGCCTGAGCGGCCAGATGATCCGCACCGAGTTTCACAGCATCTGCGTGCACGGCGACGGCCCGCAGGCAGTGGCCGCAGCGACCGCCATCCGTACCGCACTGCTGAACGCCGGTATCGACCTGGTGAAGCTTCCGGAAGTGCTCAAGTCCGCGTCTGACGTTTCGCCAGCAATGGTTTAGAATGCCGGCATCGTTGGTGAAGGTAGGGCGTGGCAGCGCTTGCGATCCTGGCCTGCCCCGCTTGCTGCCCGACAAACGCGAGAGCCCCCCCCTCGGATAGCGGAAAGACGCCGATGCCTCACAGAGTTCTCAAAGTCCCCGAGCGGGGAATGATCGATGCCTACGAGGGCCTGCTCGCGGCGCGCAATTTTCAGGCCGACGCCGCGCAACGCGCAGCCGCCGAACGCTTGCAGCGCCTTTATTATGAGCTGCTGTCGTTCAAGGTCGGGCGTCGCAGCACCTTGCGGCGTCTCTTCGCACCGCCGGAAGTGCCGCGTGGCGTCTATTTCTGGGGCGGCGTCGGACGCGGCAAGAGCTTCCTGATGGACTGCTTTTTCGACGCGGTGCCATATCGTCGCAAGCGCCGGATTCATTTCCACGCCTTCATGCACGGGGTGCATCGGCAGTTGAACGAACTCAAGGGCGAGAACGATCCGCTGCTGCGGCTGGCCGAGCGCATCGCTACAGACGTGCGGCTGCTCTGCTTCGACGAGTTTCACGTTTCCGACATCGCCGATGCGATGATCCTCGGCCGCTTGCTCGAAGCGCTCTTTGCCCACGGGGTGGTATTCGTGATGACTTCCAATTACCCACCCGACAGGCTCTATCCGAATGGCCTGCAGCGCGACAACTTTCTGCCGACGATTGCCCTGCTCAAGTCGCGGCTGGACGTGCTCGAAATCGATGCCGGGGTCGATTATCGGCTACGAACGCTCGAGCAGGTCGAGATCTTTCATTACCCGGCCGACGCCGCGGCCGAGCAGAAGATGGCCGGGTATTTTGCCGCCATGGCCGACGGCGAAGGCGAACCGGGCGGCACCATCGAGATCCTCGGGCGCAATATTCCAACACAGCGCCGTGGCAACGGCGTGATCTGGTTCGATTTCAAGTCACTGTGCGGTGGGCCGCGTTCGCAAAACGACTACCTCGAACTGGCGCGCGGCTATCATACGGTACTGCTTTCGGCGATTCCCAGGATGTCGGCGAGCATGTCATCGGAGGCACGGCGTTTTACCTGGCTGGTCGACATCTTCTACGATCACAAGGTCAAGCTGATTGCCACCGCCGATTGTGGCCCGGACGGGTTGTACACGCAGGGCACGCAGGCCAGCGAGTTCTGCCGCACCGCCAGTCGTCTGACCGAAATGCGTTCACGCGCGTATCTCGGCTTGCCGCATCTGTCGTGATCAACAGTGCCTGGCGGCCAGTGCGGCTGGCCAGAAGTAAAGCCTAGAAGATCTCCAGATCCACACAGAGCCGATTACCTCCGGCTTCCTGCGCTGCGCTGAGCAGTGGCTTCAGGTGCTCGATCAATATCGATGAATCTTCGCCGCTGTATTCGGTGACCCCGCCACTGATCGTCAGTGGCGCCCTGGTGTGGTGCGCATAGGTCGCCTCGACCGCCGCGAGTACGCGCTCCAGACCGATCATCGCATCATTGATGCGCACATTGGGCAGAATCAACAGGAACTGATCGGAAGCAAAGCGGCCCACCATGTCGAACTCGCGCAGATTCCTGCCCAACAGTGAACCGACCTCGGCGAGCAGGCGATCACCGGCTTCCCGTCCATTCGCTGCACAGAAATCGGCGAAGTCATCAATGGTGATCAACGCCAGGGAAAAAGGGGTACCGTAACGGCGAGCACGGCGATCCTCATCGTCGAGCAGCAGTCTGATATAGCCTTGATTGAAGACCCCGGTGAGTGGGTCGTGTGTCGGCATGGACTGGCTTGCCAACTGACGGTCACGGGTCAGATTGGCCAGGGCCAGGAGGACACGTCGCAGACTGCCATCATCGGCGAATACCGGAAAGGCACTGGCCCGGTACCAGTCGGTGGCACCGGACGCAGCCTTCCGGATACCGATGGCCCGATGCCGAATGACCTGCCGCGTCTGTACCACCTCCCTTTCAGGGCGCTGGTCGACAGCCAGTGGCTGGCCGTTCTCATCTTCCCATACGACCGGTGTATCGCCAAGCAGGGTGGCGGCTTGAGTGTTGCGCAGCTGCAGGGAACCGTCGGCAGAGAAGACCAGCAGGGCAATGTCGAGACTGTCGAGCAGTGTCGCGTAGTTTCCGATTTCGACATCATCGGCACGCAGGTCGACGGGTGGCAGGAGGGGTGGGCTACTGGACATCTGCGGGCATCACCGGGAAAGAACGATGTCTGCATGTTAGCCCAAAATCCCGCCCTGCGCTCGTCGTGAAACCATTGATATTAAGAGCGCTTCGGATGGGTCAGGAAAACCATCCAGCAGTCGCCAGTGCATGTCCCAGGTCGTCGATCAGGGTGATCAACAGCGCATCGCCTGTTGACCAGTGCGCCTGGCCGGGTAAAGCCTATAAAATCTCCGGGTCTACGCAGAGCCGGTTGCCGCCGGATTCTTGCGCCGCGATCAGCAGTGGTCGCAGATGCTCGATCAGTGTCGCTGAATCTTCGCCGCTGTATTCGGTAACGCCACCGCTGATCGTCCACGGCAGCCTGACGTGACGCGAATAGGTCGCCTCGACTGTTTCACGGACACGTTCCAGGCCGATCATCGCATCGTGGATGCAAACATTGGGCAGAATCAAAAGGAACTGATCGGAACCAAAGCGGCCAACCATGTCGAAGCCACGCAGACTCTTGCCCAACAGGGAACCCACCTCGGCAAGTACCTGTTCGCCGGCTTCCCGTCCATTCGCCGCGCAGAAATCGGCAAAGCCATCGAGGGCTATCAGCGCCAGGGCAAAAGGGGTTCCGTAACGTCGGGCGCGGCGATCCTCGTCGTCGAGCAACAGCCTGATATAGCGTTGGTTGAAAACCCCGGTGAGCAGGTCGTGTGTCGGCATGGGCCGACTTTCGCTTGCCAGATGGCTATAGGGGGTCAGTTTGGCCAGGGCCAGGAGGATACGTCGCAGACTGCCGTCGTCGGCGAACACCGGAAAGGCTCCGGCCTTGCACCAGGCCGTGGCACCCGATACGGTCTTTCGGATGCCGATGGCCCGATGAAGAATGGCCTGCCGCGTCTGTGCCACCTCCATTTCGAGGCGGTGGTCGACGGCCAGCGGCTGACCATTCTCGTCTTCCCATACCACCGGTGTATCGCCAAGCAGAGTGGCGGCCTGATTGTTGCGCAAATGCAGTGAGCCATCAGGCGAGAAGACCAGCAGGGCAATGTCGAGGCTGTCGAGCAGCGTTGCGTAATTTCCGATTTCGACATCATCGGCACGCAGGTCGACGAACGGCGGAAGGGGTGGGCTACTGAACATCTGTAAGCATTACCTGCACACAACGATAACCGCATGTTAGCCCAAAACCTTGCCCTGCGCTCGTCGTAAGGCCATTGTATCTCAGGGCTTCCGTCAGGCGGCCAGTGCCTGCTCCAGGTCATTGATCAGATCGTCGACATGTTCGATGCCGATCGAAAGGCGAACCATTTCCTCGGAGACGCCCGCCTTGGCCAGTTCTGCCGGGGCCAGTTGGCGGTGCGTGGTCGATGCCGGGTGACAGGCGAGTGACTTGGCGTCGCCGATGTTGACCAGCCGGGTAAACAACTGCAGCGCATCCTGAAATCGCGCGCCCGCCTCCGAGCCGCTGCAGCCGTCGCCCTTGACACCAAAGGTGAGAATCCCGGAAGCCTTGCCGTCCATGTATTTCTGGACCAGTGGGTGGTCCGGATGATCCGGCAGGCCGGCGTAATTGACCCACGCTACCTTGGCGTGGCCCCGCAGGTAGGCGGCGATCTTTTCGGTGTTGGCGCAGATGCGGTCCATGCGTAGCGGCAGCGTCTCAATGCCCTGGAGAATCAGGAAGCTGTTGAACGGCGAGATGGCGGCACCCATATTGCGCAGCGGCACGACGCGTGCACGACCAATGAAGGCCGCCGGACCCAGGGCTTCGGTGTATATCACTCCGTGGTAGGAGACATCCGGCTCGTTGAGGCGCCTGAATTTCATCTTGTGCTCAGCCCAGGGAAAGCGCCCGCTATCGACGATCATGCCGCCGATCGAGTTACCATGACCGCCGATATACTTGGTCAGCGAGTGAACGACGATGTCGGCGCCGTGCTCGAAGGGACGGCACAGATAGGGCGAAGGAACCGTGTTGTCAACAATCAGGGGCAGACCATGGCGGTGCGCAATCTCGGCGAGCGGCTCGAAGTCGGTGATATTGCCAAGCGGATTGCCAACCGACTCGCAATAAATGGCCTTGGTCTTGCCGTTGATGAGTTTTTCGAAACTGGACGGCTCGGCGTGGTTGGCAAAGCGCACCTCGATGCCGTACTGTGGCAGGGTGTGTGCGAAAAGATTGTAGGTACCACCATAAAGTGTTGCTGCCGAGACGATATTGTCACCGGCTTCGGCGATGGTCATGATCGCGTAGGTGATCGCCGCCTGGCCCGATGCCAGCGCCAGTCCGCCGATGCCGCCTTCCATCGCGGCAACGCGCTTTTCGAGGACATCCTGGGTCGGATTCATGATGCGCGTGTAGATGTTGCCGGCCACCTTGAGATCGAACAGGTCGGCACCATGCTGGGTGCTGTCGAAGGAATACGAGCTGGTCTGGTAAATCGGTACGGCGACCGCCTTGGTCGTCGGTTCGGGACTGTAGCCGGCGTGGACGGCGAGCGTTTCTAGTTTCATGCAGGTTCTCCCTGGAGGGTTGGTGCTTGGGCAAGGGTCAATCTTAGCATCTCGGATGGCCCACCTAGATGCCTGGGAACTGTCCATTGCCGATGCGCACGCGGTCGCCGCTGCGCCACAGCGGCGCTTGCGATTCGTTGACGGTGCGCATGCTGCCATCGTTGAGGCGAACCGTGACCTGGTACTGCGGACTGACGCGTCCCCTTTTCGTCACCTCGCGTACGTCAATAATGGTACCGCAGTCCCGGCAGACACCAACAGCATGTCGGCTGTGGTCGACGTAAAGCGCGTTCTCCTGTTGCGGGTCGTTCGCTATCGGCCTGGTGCCACGGCTAGCGTAGTCGGAGCTGAAAGACGCAGTGGATCGCGCGAGGGATCGCCCCTGGTTGACAACTGCCTTGCTCGGTCGAGTGGCGACATGCTTGCTTGCCTGGCTTGCAGGAGCTTCGCTGACGGTATGCACCGTGACCCTAGAGCCGGCAGGGATGTTCAGCGTCGCAGCCTTTTCCGCGGGTACGGCGATGGAGGTCGGCGTCGGTGCGCTTGCCACTTGCGGTGCCATGGGGCTCGGCAGCCAGCCGAGCAGCGCCGCGACGCCGGTGAGGCTGAACAGGGTGACCGAGGCTGCGGCAACGAGAATCATCGGGTGGGTGCTTGTGGACTGGTTTTCCATACCCTGGATTTCCTGGAAATAAAAATCTCAGTGTAACGCTTTGCGGGCAGCCATGGAGGAAGAGCACTGCGCAACGTTTACGGTCAGGCTTGGCGCAAAAGTCACCCGTCGATACGCGGCGCGGCGTCGCTGTGCCACCGCTGGCTGCGGCCACGCAACAGGAAGCGACCGGGATCGACGGCGCTAACCAGGTCGTCGGCAAGCGGCAGTGGCGCACCGGTGATCAGGCAGGCCAGCAATTCGCCAGCGAGCGCCGACCAGACGATGCCACGGGCGCCAAAGCCGTTGATCAGGTAGAGTCCTGGTAGACGCGGCATGGCGGCGAGCGGCAACGACGGGCGCGCCGGATCGATGGCGGTGGCGTCGGCGAGCGCGCCGATCATCGGCAGCCGATCCGGCGACAGCGGGCGGAAGCCGACGCGGCCGCCGAGTTGAGCCGGGTCGATGCCCTGGCTGTAGCCTGGCAGGATGAAATCGAGTTTGGCCAGGTTTTCGGCATGGTCGGCCTGGCGCAGTGCACTTTCCTGGTTGTCGACGCAGAAGGTCGCACCGGCGCAGCGCAGACCTTCGATGGCCGGCGTCACGTAGCCGAGGCGGCAGACGACGATGGCCGGCGGCGAAGCCGTCTCGGCCGGCAGATGCGAAACCTGCCCGCGCGCAGCGCGTAGCGGCAGATGCGCGGCGGGTGAAAAGCATCGGGTAGCCGCTGCGTTGGCCAGAATCAGCACCGGTGCGGCGGCGATGAGCTTGCCAGCGGCGTCGTAAGTTTGCCAGAGACCTGACTGCCGTCTGATTTCTGCGACCTGGCATCGAAAGTGCGACTGGATCGCCGTCGCCTGGCGAGCCAGGTTGGCCCGACAAAGCGAAGCGGGATCGACCCAGCCACCACCGGGGAACCACCAGCCGCCCTTGGCAACCGGCCAGCCGGCCAACTGGCTGGCTTCGTCACGGTCGACAAAGCGCAGTTCATCGGCTGCAGGCTGCTGGATCTCGACCACCCGCTGCTGTGTCGCGGCGTGTTTGTCGTCCCGCGCCAGATGCAGCACGCCGGTGCGGCCCCAGCGCAGCGGCAGACCGGCGGCAGTCAGCGACTGGAGATGCGCACAGGCGTGGACGAAACCGGCCCGCGTCAGTCGTGCCAGGCGGTTATCGTCGACCGAGGGCAGCGGGCGCAGGACGCCGGCAAGATTACCCGAAGCGCCCTCGCCAGGTGCCGCGGCGCGCTCGATCAGATCGATCGTCCAGCCGCGTGCCGCCAAGCGTTCGGCGGCGCTACTGCCGGCCAGACCGGCACCAATGACGATTGCGTGCTGTGGCATGCACTGGGAGTGCCGGTCAATGTGTGTTCTGGCTTGCTGCAGTTGCCTACTCCGGCCGCATCTGCGGGAAGAGGATCACGTCACGAATGTTTGCCGAGTCGGTCAGCAGCATCACCAGCCGGTCGATGCCGACGCCGCAGCCAGCGGTCGGCGGCAGTCCGTATTCAAGAGCGCGGATGTAGTCGGCGTCGTAGTACATCGCTTCCTCGTCACCGGCCTCCTTGGCTTGCGCCTGTTCGAGGAAGCGTGCCGCCTGGTCTTCGGGGTCGTTCAACTCGGAGAAGCCGTTGGCGATCTCGCGGCCGGCGATGAACAACTCGAAACGCTCAGCGACCTCGGGATTGCTGTCGCTACGGCGCGCCAGCGGACTGACCTCGGCCGGGTAATCGATGATGAAGGTCGGGTCCCAGAGATCAGCTTCGGCAGTCTCCTCGAAGAGCTTCAGTTGCAGCGCACCGAGCCCGGATTCCGCACCGACCTCGACCTTCATCGCCGTCAGTTTTGCACGCAACCAGGCGGCGTCGCCAAGTTGGGCGATGCTGAAGCCGGGATGGAACTGGCGGATCGCTTGGATGATCGTCAGACGGGCAAAGGGCTTGGCGAAGTCGATGCTGCGCCCCTGATATTCGAACACTTCGCTGGCCAGCACCGCGCGTGCGCTGTGGCGCAGTAGTCCTTCGGTGAAGTCCATCAACTGGCGGTACTCGGAGTACGCCTCATAGAATTCCATCATCGTGAATTCGGGGTTGTGGCGCGGGCTGAGCCCTTCGTTGCGGAAGTTGCGGTTAACTTCGAAAACCTTTTCAAGGCCGCCGACAACGAGACGCTTGAGGTATAACTCCGGCGCGATGCGCAGGAACAGCGGCATGTCGAGCGCGTTATGATGTGTCGCGAAGGGGCGCGCGGTTGCGCCGCCGGGGATCGGATGCATCATCGGCGTCTCGACTTCGAGGAAGCCGTGATCGATCATGAAGTTGCGGATCGACTGCACGATGCGGCTGCGGACGGCGAAGGTGAAGCGGGATTGCTCGTTGGTGATCAGGTCGACGTAGCGCATGCGGTATTTCAGTTCCTGGTCGGTCAGGCCGTGGAACTTTTCCGGCAGCGGTCGCAGAGATTTCGAGAGCAACCGGATTTCCGTGCACTGCACGGTCAGCTCACCGGTGCGGGTGCGAAACAGCGTGCCGACGGCCCCGACGATGTCCCCCATATCCCATCGCTTGAACGCCGCATAGATTTCATCGCCAACCTGGTCACGGCTGACATAAGCCTGGATGCGGCCGGAGAAATCCTGAACGGTGATGAATGAAGCTTTTCCCATCACCCGTTTGAGCATGATGCGCCCGGCGATCCGGACGGTGACCGGCACTGCCGCGAGTTCTTCAAGCGTTTTGCTGTCGTAGACATCGCTGATCTTGCCGGCGGTATTTTCGCGCGCAAAGTCGTTCGGGAAGGCCTGGCCGCTCTGCCGCCATTCGCCAAGCTTGGCACGACGATCGGCAATGATGTGGTTTTCGTCCGGCTGCGGCGAAAGATCGGGGAGGTTTTCGGTCGTGGACATGATGGGAGTTTCGTTTCTAATGTGAAAGTGGCTTCAGCGACTCACGAGTCACCACGCCCCACTCGCGGGGGCGAAGACGAGGTTTCGCGAGTACTCCTCGGAGCCGCCGCGGCCGGCCTGCGATGCAGCGCGTGCCGTGGGAGAGAGCAGCGATCATGATTTTAATGGTCGCAGGGGCCTGGAAAAGTCATGACTGTTGGTGCTTGAGCAGGTTAGGCATACGGGTTCAGACGCCCTGTTTCAGGCTGGCTTCAATGAACTGGTCGAGGTCGCCGTCGAGCACGCTCTGGGTATTGCCGACTTCGACGTTGGTGCGCAAGTCCTTGATTCGCGACTGGTCGAGCACATAGGAACGGATCTGGTGACCCCAGCCGATGTCGGACTTGGCGTCTTCGAGCTTTTGCTGCTCGGCCTGGCGCTTGCGCATCTCGGCTTCGTAGATGCGCGACTTCAACATCGCCATTGCCTCGGCACGGTTGCGATGCTGCGAACGGTCATTCTGGCACTGCACGACGATGTTCGTTGGCAGATGCGTGATGCGCACCGCCGAGTCGGTCTTGTTGATGTGCTGACCACCGGCGCCGGAAGCGCGATAGGTATCGATGCGCAGATCGGCCGGGTTGATGTCGACTTCGAAGGAGTCGTCGATTTCGGGGTAGGCGGTCACCGAGCAGAAACTGGTGTGGCGGCGCGCATTCGAATCAAAGGGTGACTTGCGGACCAGTCGATGGATGCCGGTTTCCGAACGAAGCATGCCGTAAGCGTAGTCGCCGGAGAGCTTGATGCTGGCCGTCTTGATGCCGGCGACTTCGCCTTCCGATTCCTCGAGCACTTCGACCGCGTAGCCCTTGCGTTCGCCGTAGCGGATGTACATGCGCAGCAGCATCGCCGCCCAGTCCTGCGCTTCGGTACCGCCGGCGCCGGCCTGGATGTCGACGAAGCAGTTGAGCGGGTCGGCAGGGTTGTTGAACATGCGCCGGAATTCGAGGCCGGAGACCTCCTTCTCGATGGAGTCGACATCTGCAATGACCGCGTTCAGCGTGTCGTCGTCATCCTCCTCGCGCGCCATCTCGAAGAGGTCGCTGGCGTCGCGCAGGCCATCGCCGATGCGGCTCAGCGTCAGCACGACGTTTTCCAGCACGCGTTTCTCGCGTCCGAGTTCCTGCGCGCGCTCGGCGTTGTCCCAGACCTTCGGATCCTCGAATTCGCGCGCAACGGCCTTTAACTGATCAGCTTTCTGATCGTAGTCAAAGATACCTCCGCAGTTCGGTGGCCCGCTGACCGAGGTCGGCGAGCCGGTTTTCGATGAGGTTGAGCTGTTCGGCTTCCATGATGGACCCTGCTTGCTTGATGAATGAACTGCGCATTATATACGTGCGGCGTGCCGAACCGGGCAGGCAGGCGGGGATCCAGCAGTTCTCATTTCAAAGCCACGCAAAGCAGCTGTTGGCGTAGGTTGGCGTGCGAAGATTGGCGGACTTTGGCGGTGAAGCTTGAGGGAAACTCCGGCTATTCTAAAAATAATTCTGGTAAACCGTGTGTTATAGTGTTTACCTCGAACTTGATCGAAGTATCGATGATTTTTCAGGTGCCCAGCCCATTTCCACCGTTTCCCCCAGGGCAATCGCATGAATCTTATACAAGACCCAGGAGTTGGGCCCGGAAGCTGTCAGAAGTCGCGGCGATGAGGCGCTGCACCTGAAGGCCGCCCTTGCGTTTCACGGGCGCGGTGCGCAGGAGGTTGAGGACCCACTGGCGCAGGACCGCAAGGTTGTGGGCAGCATGATCGGTACGCGTGCGCGCCTGATCATCGCGGAAGACGACATCCATGCACCAGTGCAGACTGTTCTCGACACGCCAGTGCTGGCGAACGACGCGGTTCATTCGTTCAGCGTCCGGAGCGAGGCTGCTGAGATAAAAGCGACGTTCGACGGAGGTCTTGCCACCGATCGTCCGCTCGCTGGTGATCATCGCGAAGGATTTCAGGTCTGGCCAGCGTTCCGGCGCATGCAGGCAGTCGAGCTGGTCGAAGACGTGGCAGCGCCGCCCCTCCAGACGGCCATGGTCCTTCTCGACGACTTGGTGAAACCGGTGCGGGGTCCGCTCCGGCGCGGCGTCGAAGGCGCTGACGAAATCCCGGATCGACCCGGCCAGGGTGGGCTGATTGTCCTTGACCGCCAGCACATAGTCGGCTCCGCGATCACGAATGGCCTGTGCGATGTTGGGCTGCGTCCCCATCGCGTCAATCGTGACGAGGCAGCCTTCCAGTGCCAGGGTGGTCAGCAGTTCCGGAATGGCGGTCTTCTCGTTCGATTTCGCAGCCGTCGCACGCTGTCCCAGGACCACGCCGGCTTGGGCGGCGAAAGCGCTCACCAGATGCAATGGCGTGGCGCCCGCTTTCCCCGAACGACGACTCGTCTTGCCATCGATCGCCACGACTTCCTCCCGGCTCAACGCCGGCACGACTTGGCCGACCCAGCGCAGGAAAGCCGCACCGAACTCGCCGGGATCGATCGCCGCGAACACCCGCCCGAACGTGTCATGGCACGGAATGCCACGCTCCAGTTTGAGATAACGGCGCAGCCAGTCCAGCTTTTCCTTCGCCCAGGCTTCGATCTCCACGAAGCCATCTGCACCCGAGAGCACCGCACACACCGCCACCACCAGCATCTCCACCAAGTCGTGCTCGACCTTCTTCGCCTGTCGTGGATCCCGCACACCAACCCACACGTCCATCAACCGGACCCTGCCTCCTGCCTCCATGGAGAACTCCAAAAAGACAGAAAACTACACAAATCAATGAGCTGTGAACAGCCCCTTCGTAACTTCTTGAGCGTAAACCATTATTTCCGAAGGTTCACGACAATGGCATTCATTCGATTGCCCTGCCGTTTCCCCCATCCCCTTGCCGAGCCCTGCCGTCGTCTTGATCGAGAAGGTTCGGGAGGCATTCCGGGGTTTGCCGGACGGGCGTCAGCAGAGCAACGCCTGGCGCTATGAGATGAAGGATGCCGGCCCTGTCGTCCTTCGCCGTGTTTTTCTCGCAAAGTCCGTCCTTCCTCGATAGCCAGGTCAGGATGCAGAAGCAGTTAGGGCGGAACAATGCCTCTTCGCTGTTCGGGGTGTATGAGATTCCCTGCGATCACCAGATTCGCAATCTGCTGGATCGGGTGCCGCCGGAAACGGTGTACCCGGTCATGGCCGAGATGGGCGACGCCCTGTACCAGCAAGGCTACTACGAGTGGGTCGGCGATTTCGAGCGCAACGACCCACTCGGCCGCGTCGTACAGGTGCGACGCGTCGGCAAGAAGCAGACACCTATCGCTACGCTCATCAAGTGCCCTTGCGTGACACGGACGAGGCCGTGATGGCCAACTGGCTGGAACTGGTCACCACCGATGCCAGCGGGGCCCTCCTCTTCAAGAACGCCTGGGCCACCTCGCATGCCATCACCGACCACCACGTCGCCGCGCTGGCTTCCGCCGGGCGGGCGCGGTGGAAAATCGAGAACGAGCACAACCACACTCTGAAAACCAAGGGCGACCATTTCGACCACCACTTCGGACACGGCAAGCAGTTCTTGGCCAACCTGTTCGCCACGCTGAACTTGTTGGCCTACTTGGTCCATACCGCCCTGGACTGGATGGACACCCGTTATCCAAGGTGCGCAGCTTGCTGCCCTCCCGCCGAACCTTCTTCGAACACCTGCGCGCCTTGCTACAGTACCTGCCGTTCGATGACTGGGATCATCTCATGCGCTTCATGCAGCAGCGCCTCGCTCCCAACGCCCCAGACACCGGCTGACTTCCCCCATCCAACAGTCCTTACCCTCACCACCCGCTACCATGGAATTTGAAATGAGAACTGCTGCTCTCAGCATCCCCCCAAACTTATCGGGAAATGATGTTATATGCAGAATTTTTTCGGCTGCCCTCTCATGAGAAAAGACTTTCCTGATGAAACAGCGTGCATCACCGGCGTTATTCTGGCGGGTGGGCGCGGTCGCCGCATGGGCGGCGTGGACAAGGGGCTGCAGGAACTGTGCGGGCGACCACTGGTTGCCTGGGTCATCGAGCGCTTCGGCCCGCAGGTCGACGAACTACTGATCAATGCCAATCAGAACGGTGATCGCTACGCTGTTTTCGGCCATCGCGTTCTGGCCGACCAGATCTCCGAATTCGCTGGTCCGCTGGCCGGCCTGCAAGCTGCGCTGACGGCGGCGAGGCACTCGCTGCTGGCTACCGCTCCCTGTGATTCACCGTTCCTACCGAGCGATCTGGTTCATCGCCTGCGGCAGGCCCTGACCACGAGCGGCGCCGATCTTGCCGTCGCTCGCACCTTCAACCAGCCTCAACCGGTGTTCTGCCTGTGTCGGCGTGAAGTCCTGCCTTCGTTGAGCGAATACCTGGAAAGCGGTGGGCGCCGTGTCGATCGCTGGCACGCGATGCTACAGGTAGTCGAGGTGGCTTTTGATGATCAGGCCGGGGCTTTCGAGAACATCAACAACCGCGATGAACTGGAGCGCTTCGAAAGGGCGGTGCCTGATCAGACAAGCTGATTTCACGGATTTGGCGAAGGTTGGAGGGTGAGAAGAGTGTCTCGGCAGAGTTCAACTCGTCACAGAGCTGCCGGACGGCACGGTCAGACGCGCCATAGACCAGGTGCTGGAGGCGTATGCTCAGGGTGCCGGCCTGACCTGTTCGCGTGTCAGCACTGCCTGATGTGGCATCGCGATGTGGCCGAACGGGTAGTTCTTTCGCCAATCGGCGATGGCCGACTTCCGCCTGGACCCGGCAAGAGCACGGTCTTTCTGTTAGAATTGCGATGTCGACGCTGTCGGTAGGCGCCCAACGACAACCCAAGAGAGAAATTCGCGGTTCTCCTCGCTAAGATACCCCCGAGATATGCCCACTACGTCGCACTCCTCTTTCATCATCGTCGGTCTGACCATCGCAGGCAAGAGGTTCCGCCCCAGCGACTGGGCCGAAAGACTTTGCGGTGTTCTGTCAGCTTTTGGCGCCGAGAAGAAAATGCGCTATTCGCCCTATGTCGGTCCCAGGACCTACAAGGGCGAAAAAGCTGTTTTTGTAGACGGCCGATTATACGAGGTGGAGCCCATGGCCTACCGCTTCGTACTGCATTTCGCACAAGACAACGATCTGCAACTGATCCAGGACCTCGCCCCGATCGCCGCCAACAGCCAGAGCAAGCCGGCCTAGCTGCCTGGCGGACTGGACTTTTTGAGTCCTTGAAAACAGCAGGTTACAGTTCTTCTCAAAGGCGTTTTAGGCCGTCCCGGATAAAGACCGCCATCATTTGACGATCGGGCGCAAGGTCTTCGCCTATTCCCAGTACGGGTTCCTGCACGGTAACGTTGATTTACGGGTATCGCTAATCACCCGACACGGCGCGGCCGATCACCAGACGCTGGATGTCATTGGCACCTTCGTAGATCTGGCAGACACGGACGTCGCGATAGATTCGCTCGACCGGGAAGTCGCTGACGTAGCCGTAGCCGCCGAGAATCTGGATGGCGTCAGAGCAGACTTTTTCGGCCATTTCGGAGGCGAACATCTTGGCCATCGACGCCTCCTTGAGGCAGGGCCTGCCGGCATCCTTGAAGGTTGCGGCTCGCCAGACCAGCAGACGGGCGGCATCGATCTGCGTTGCCATGTCGGCGAGACGGAAGCTCACCGCCTGATGCTCGATGATCGGCTTCCCGAAGGTTTCGCGTTCCTTGGCATATTGCACCGCCGCTTCGAAAGCGGCACGCGCCATCCCGACCGACTGGGCAGCGATGCCGATGCGGCCGGCTTCGAGGTTCGACAGGGCAATCCGGTAGCCGTCGCCTTCCTTGCCGAGCAGGCAGGAAGCTGGAACCCGGCAGTTCTCGAAGAGGATCTGCGCGGTATCCGAAGCGCGCTGACCCATCTTTTCCTCAATGCGGGCAACGATGTAACCGGGTGTCGCGGTCGGCACCAGGAAACACGAGATGCCCTTCTTGCCGGCGGACTTGTCGGTGACGGCAAAGACGATCGCTACCTGTGCGTACTTGCCGGTGGTAATGAACTGCTTGACGCCATTGAGAACGAAATGATCGCCGTCGCGGTCGGCGCGGGTGGTGATGGCCGCGGCATCGGAGCCGGTATGCGGTTCGGTCAGGCAGAAGCAGCCGAGCATCTCGCCGCGCGCCAGCGGCTTCAGCCAATTTTCCTTCTGTTCGTCGCTGCCGTACTTCATTGTGATACCGCAGGCCAGCGAGTTCTGCACGCTGACGATCGTCGAGGTGGCGCCGTCGCCGGCGGCGATCTCTTCGATCACCAGCACTAGCGACAGGTAGTCCATGCCGGCACCGCCCCATTGTTCGGGAACGACCATGCCAAGCGCGCCGAGTTCGCCAAGTTCTCGCAGTGCATCTGCCGGGAAGGTGTGATGGCGGTCCCACTCGGCAGCGAAGGGCGCCAGGCGCTCCTGCGCGAAAACGCGCAGCGAGTCGCGGATCATTTCCTGTTCTTGTGTCAAGATCATTGGATTTTCTCCTTGCTGATGACGCCGGTCGCAAGGCGCGCGCCGGCATGATTGGTAATGACGACGCCGGCGATGACCAGCGTACCGCCGAACAGAACCACGACCCCGAGCCGTTCGTCGAGCAGCAGGGTGCCGAAGATGACGGCGCTGACCGGGACCAGGTTGATGAACGCCGCCGAGCGCGTCGCGCCGATGCGTTGCACTGCTTCAGCGTACCAGGTAAATGCGAGGGCGGTACCGAATAGCCCGAGAAACATGATCGCGCTCAAGCCACGCCAGGTGATTTCCGTCAGCACGAACAGCGAACCCTGCAGCAACGCCGCGATGGTCAACATCCCCCAGCCGGTGAGACTGGCACCGAAGGTCATCGCCAACGGCGATAGTGAGCGCGTGCCGCGCCGTCCGACGAAAGTATAAACCGCCCACAGCACACTGCAGCCGATTATCAGCCATTCGCCGAGACCAACCTCACAGGCCAGCAGCAGACGGGGGTCACCATTGGTGACCACCAGCAGGCAACCAAACATCGCCAGCGCGATGCCGGCAGCTTTCATCGGTGACATCGGCGCTCTGAACAGGAGCCAGTCACCGACCGCGACCACCGCCGGCGTCAGCGCCACCACCAGCGCGCCACGCCCGGCCTCGATCACCCTCAAACCGTAAAGGAAACACAGGTTATACAGAAAGATGCCGCTGGCGCCCAGTGCCCCGAGCGTCAACCACTCCTTTAACGACCAGCGCGGCCAGCCTTCATGGATCACCACCAGCATGCCGAGGACCAGCGCCGCGAGCAGGAAGCGCCAACTGGCCACTGCCAGCGGCGAGGCTTCGCTGACCGCCACCCTGCCGGCAATCCAGGTTGCCCCCCAGACCAGGGCGGTGGCGAGCAGCTTGAGGTAGGTCGTGGGGGATGCCCGCGCCCGCTCGGCAGCGGCGGTCAAAGAGTTTCCGCGGTCGCGGCTGCGCGGCTGGGGCGAGAGAATCGGCAGGCGCGAGGACGTGTCAATGAATGGCGCATGGCAGGATTTTTCATGGGTATGTCGCGTCTGCGACTCAGGCCTGCAGCCCAGTGAGTGCCGCGACATAGTTCGGCAGCAAGTCTTCGTGGCGGTGCACAGTGAACCCCAGGTCACGCATCAGTCCATCGCGCAGGCCGTAAATCCAGCCGTGCACGGTGACCGGCTGAGCGCGCTGCCAGGCGTCCTGGATGACGAAGGTCTGGCAGACGTTCGCCACCTGTTCGAGGACATTGAGTTCGCAAAGCCGATCATGTTGCCGCTCCGGCGGCAGGGTATCGACCAGTGCCAGATGTTTGTCGTGCACGTCGCGGACATGCCGCAGCCAGATGTCGACCAGCCCGGTACGATCCCTATTGAGTGCCGCCTTGACGCCACCGCAACCGTAGTGGCCGACGACCATGACGTGCCTGACCTTGAGGACATCGACGGCGAACTGGATCACCGACAGGCAGTTGAGATCGGTATGTACGACGACGTTGGCGACGTTGCGGTGGACGAAAAGCTCGCCCGGCAGCAGCCCGACAATCTCGTTGGCCGGCACGCGCGAATCCGAGCAGCCGATCCACAGGTATTGCGGTGTCTGCAGGCGTGAAAGTTTAAGAAAGTACCCCGGATCGATCTCCTGCATGCGACTCGACCAGGCGCGGTTGAAGTCGAACAGGTGAAAGAGGTTCTCGTTGACGACTTCTTCCTCCGACCAGTTTTCGAGATCGAGTGCAAGAAACATCGTGCCTTCGAGTGGCGTCTGGTAATAGGCCGGTGTTTCCTTGAAACCCAGTTCGCGGTAGAGCTTGACCGCAACGCGCATGGTCGGCAGGGTATCGAGCAGCAACTTGCGGTAGCCGATTTCCTTGGCCGCCTTGATCGCCGCCATTGTCAGCACGCGGCCGATGCCGAAGCTACGCTGGCTGGGCTCGACATACAGCCGCTTCAGTTCACAAAGGCCCGTCGAAAATGGTCGGATACCGACGCAGCCAGCCGGCCGGCCATCGCGTTCGGCATAGAACAGGCGCCCTTCAGGCTGGGCGTAGGCGCCCGGTAGCGATGCCATTTCCACTTCGAAATTCTGGAAACACAGGTCGACGCCGAGCCACGCGGCATAGTTTCGGAAGAACTGACGTACGTGCTCGATGGCGGTGGTGTCGTCAGCGCTGAGGGTGCGCAGCGTGCAAGTCATTTTTTCTGGCAGTCCATAGGGTATTAAAGCGTTTCGGAAAAAAGCTCCCGGCCAATCAGCATGCGGCGGATTTCCGATGTGCCGGCACCAATCTCGTAGAGCTTGGCATCGCGCCAAAGGCGACCCGCTGGGTACTCATTGATGTAGCCATTGCCGCCGAGGATCTGGATCGCCTCGCCGGCCATCCAGGTCGCCTTTTCGGCAGCGTACAGAATGGCCCCGGCGGCATCCTTGCGCGTCGTTTCGCCACGATCGCAGGCTGCGCCCACGGCATAGACGTAAGCACGACAAACGTTGAAGGAGGTATACAGGTCGGCGATCTTGCCCTGCATCAACTGGAATTCACCGATCGATTGGCCGAACTGTTGGCGGTCATGGATGTAAGGCAGGACCAGATCCATCACCGCAGCCATGATTCCCAGCGGACCACCGGCAAGGACGGCGCGTTCGTAGTCGAGGCCGCTCATCAGCACGCGCGCGCCGCCGTTCAGTTGGCCGAGGACATTTTCTTCAGGCACTTCGCATTCATCGAAAAACAGCGGATAGGTATTCGATCCGCGCATGCCGAGCTTGTCGAGCTTGGCGCCGCAGGAGAAACCCGGCATGCCTTTTTCCACGATGAAAGCGGTGATGCCTTTCGAGCCGGCCTGAAGGTCGGTCTTGGCGTAGACCACCAGCGTGTCAGCGTCCCCGCCGTTGGTGATCCACATCTTGCCGCCATTGAGGACGAAGCGGTCGCCCTTGTGCTCGGCGCGCAATTTCATGCTGACCACGTCCGAACCGGCGTTGGCTTCCGACATGGCGAGCGCCCCGACGTGTTCCCCGGAAATCAGTCTGGGCAGATAGCGGTCTTTCTGTGCGGCATTGCCATTGCGGCGAATCTGATTGACGCAGAGATTCGAGTGCGCGCCGTAGGAGAGGGCTACACTCGCCGAAGCCCGTGAGATTTCTTCCATGGCGATGATGTGTGCGAGATAGCCGAGGCCGCTGCCGCCGTACTCCTCCTCGGCGGTGATGCCGAGCAGGCCGATGCTGCCCAGCTTCTGCCAAAGATCGGCGGGAAAGACGTTGTCGCGATCGATGGCTTCTGCGCGCGGCCTGATTTCGGCAGCGGCAAAAGCCTGAACGGTCGCCCGCAGCATGTCGATGGTCTCGCCATGGGCAAAACTGAGGCTCGGGTAGGGCATATCTGTCTCTCCTTGATCAGGTTTTGGCGGGGTGTTTGCCGTACACGGCCATGATGGTCTGCTGCATCAGCGCACACAGGTTCTTCCTGCCATGGCTGACGACAAACACTTCGGCACGGGTCACGATCAGTGTTCGGCCGTAACGGACCACCGATCCTTCGGCAATCAACAAGGGGCCTTCGGCCGGGGCCAGCAGGTTGAGCTTGTACTCGACGGTCAACACCTCGGTGTCGGCCGCCGTCAGGGTGTTGGCGGCGTACCCCGCCGCCGAATCGGCTATCATTCCGACGATGCCGCCGTGAATGTAGCCATGCTGCTGCGTGACTTCGGGTTTGTACGGCAAATGAATCTCGGTGTAACCCGCCTCGACCACCGCCATGCGGGCGCCGATCAGGTTCATGGCCTGTTGCCGCGCAAAGCTGGCACGGACGCGTTCGGCAAAGAGGGGATCCTGGGCTTTATGCATGGCCACGAATTGAATTGTAATATGGTAGCTTGTACCGGGTTGCTTTGGCGCAGGACGGCACGGAACTGAATCACGTGTAGAATGGTGTCAGCTCGACGCTGGCGGTAGTCAGCTTCAGAGCGCGCCCAGTGTATAGATTTCAGCATTTTTTACAATCCACCCGAGATGCTGCCAGATTACCCCTTTGCCACCCCACCCGCCGCTGGCGAGACCTTCGAGGTTTCTCCGGGTATCCACTGGCTGCGGATGCCGCTGCCATTCGCCCTCAACCACATCAACCTCTGGCTGCTCGAAGACGATGCCGGATGGACCATCGTCGATACCGGTTTCGCACTCGATACAGTGAAGGAGTGCTGGCAGGGCGTTCTCTCCCGTCTGACCACAACGGCACATGGCGGGAAAATCGTACGCATCATCGTCACGCATTTCCATCCCGATCACCTCGGTCTCGCCGCCTGGTTGCAGGAGCGTACCGGTGCGCCGGTATGCATGACGGTAGGCGAGTATCTGACAGCGCATGCGGTCTGGCACGAGGTGGGCGGCCACGGCAATCAGCCGATGTTGCGGCAATTTCGCGCGCACGGCCTCGATGCCGATCGCTGCGCGGCACTGGAACGTCGCAGCGGTGGCTACAATCGCGGCGTACCGAGCCTGCCGACGCATTACCAGCGCCTGTTTGACGGCGACCAAATGGCCATTGGCGGACATCACTGGCAAGTCCGCATCGGTTTCGGCCATTCGCCGGAACATGCGGCACTCTACTGCGCCGAACTCGGCGTGTTGATCTCCGGCGACATGCTCTTGCCGAAGATCTCGACCAATGTCAGCGTCTTTGCCGTCACACCTCTGGCCGACTCGCTTGGCGATTACCTGCAGTCAATCGATCACTATCGCGAACTGCCTGCCGAGACCCTGGTCCTTCCCTCGCATGGACTGCCCTTCTACGGCATCGAGAACCGGGTCAATGCGCTGCACGCACACCACCAAGAGCGTTTGCAGGTTCTTGAAGAGCACTGCACCACGCCACGCAGCGCCGCCGAGCTATTGATGACATTGTTCTCACGGGATCTCGATACGCATCAGACGATGTTTGCCATGGGTGAAGCAATAGCGCACCTGAATCGACTCGAACATGCCGGACGCCTGCTGCGCGTCGAGGACGCGCATGGGCTGGTCCGTTTTGTCCGGAGGCAAGCAGCGGCATCGCCCACCTGATCCTGAAACATCCGTAAAGCATGTTTCAGGAATGTGTGGCGCGCCAGTCGGCCAGTGCTGCGAGAGCCAGGTTGAAAGTCGGCAGGAAATCGATACCGTCCAGTTTTGCCAGTCGCCGGATGCCGGCGCCCCCGGCCCAGAGGGCTGCCTCCGGTGGCAGCATCATCCGCAACTGTTGCAGCAGGACGGCAATCTGGCGTTGCGGAAAAGCGATCGAGAAGGAAAGGGCAATGATGTCGGCGCGGTGCGCGCTGGCAGCGCGGCCGATTTCGAGCAAGGGCATCTGTGTCCCGAGAGGAATGCAGTCGGCGCCTTCGAGTGCGAATAGCGCCTCGACCATCAGCAGGCCGAGCACATGCTGTTCGTCCGGTACGCTGGTCAGCAGGATGCGCGGCCTGCTCCGGCCGACGGGAAGCGTGGCAATGGCCTGGCGCAACAGGCGCTTGGTGAGTTCGGTAAACAGATGTTCATCGAAGATCTCGAAGCTGCCCTCCTCCCAGGCTTTGCCGACACGCCGGGTCAACGGCGCCACCGAGTCCTGGACAAAATGTTGTAGACCCTGGCGGGCAAGGCGCTGCTGCATGGCTTGCTGAAAAGCGGCGCTGTCGCGCTGTTTGATCAGTGCGAGCAATGCCCCGAGTTGCTCGACTTCCCCATTCTCTTCCTCAAAACGCGGCACCAGAGAACGCGCGGCAAGCCCGTACAGTTCTTCCGTGGCAGCCGCGATCAGTTTCCCCGGCCGGTGGCCCTGATCCATCAGGCGTTTGATCAGGCGCAAGCGCTCGACCTGCTCGGCCGGGTAACTGCGTTCGCCGTTGGCGTCGCGGCATGGCGCGGGGAAACCATAACGGCGTTCCCAGACACGAAGAACGTCCTTCGAAAGGCCCGTGTCACGTTCGACGGCGGCGATGCCAAAATCGGGAACATGCATTTTTGTCCTCAACAAAATCTAGACAGATTGTTGACTAGGTTTTATTACTGTCTTATTACTGAAGATATGATAGCCACAGACGTCTAATTTGTCTAGGACAAAATTACAGAAAGACGAACATGTATTCAACGCATGGTGGACGCCATTCAGCAACAACAACGCATTGCCATCGCCAGGGCCGGCATCTCCGGTCTGGCCAGCGCCTGGTTGTTGAGCCGTCGGTTCAGGTGAGCTTGTTCGAGGCCGGCCTGTCTTTCGGCGGTCACACCAATACGGTCGACATACCCCTTCGGGACCGGACGCATTCGGTCGATACGGGTTTCCTGGTTTTCAACGAAAAGACCTACCCGAATATGATCACCCTTTTCGCTCTGCTCGGAGTCGATGGCGTCGAAACCGAAAGGTGCTTCCCCGTAGGCCTGTAGACCCTGGATCTAGAATGGTCGGGCAGCCATCTGGCGAAGGTTTTCGGCCAGAGGCTCAAGCTCGTGCGCCCCCAGTTCTGGTCGATGCTCTCGGACATCTTGCGTTTCAACCGCGAAAGCTGCGCCTAACTGGCCAGTCACCCGGACGGACCTGATTGACTGACAAAACTGCCTGACGACAGGGCTCTTTTGGCATGCTATCATTCAAGCTTTTGATAAAGAAAAAGAATGGCATCCACCATCGGGTCTTTGAGACTGTACGACCCCGTGCATCGGCTGTGACTGGATACGCCATGCGCTGGCACGGGGAAAGGCGCTGATGGCGCGGTTGACGCTGGCCACGGCTGACGACCCGGAGCTCGCACGAGCCTCCAAGCGGCAACCCGACCGATCCCGCTGGATGGACGGGCTGCCCTGGAAGTATTGCCGCCAGCCCCGGCAACAACCGCGGGGGTGGCGTGAAGTTTTGTCAGTCCATCAGCATCTTTCCCATCAACCCATCCCCTGCTAGAACTGGAGATAGAAATCATGAAGACCCCCCCGCTCATTGTTTCTGCCTTGCTTGCCATGGCTGTCGCCGCCTGTGGTCAAAAGGAAGATGCCGCCAAGACCGAGGCCGCGCGGCTCGCCAAGGAGTCTGCGCAGAAAGCAGAGGACGCCGCCAAGAAAGCCGGGGCGGCTGTCGGTGCCGCCGCCGACGCGACCAAGGAGGCCGTCAAGGATGCAGGCGCCGCCGCCAAGGAAAGTGCCGCAAGCGCCGGTGCGGACATCAAGGACAAGACCAAGGAGGTCTTTTCGGCAACCAAGGAGGCTGGCAAGGAGATGGTCGTCAAGGCGGCGGACGCCACCAGGGAAGCCGCCGAAAAGACGAAGGAAGCGGTGAGCAAGTAGGCGTCGGAAGTTCGCTCGCGCCCGACAAGAGGTTCGGCCACGTCTTCATCCTGATACGGCGTCGGCGCGAACCGGATCTTGTCCGGCAGATCGCGCCGCTCCCTCACGAGCCGCCCTGTGTCGGCGGCTTGCCGGCCCGCGCCGATCTCACGGCGACGGCGCTTCTCGGTTCCTGACGGGCGCGGCAACCTGGGTGCGCAGGTAAGGGAAGAACTTGCGGTCCTCGCCCAGCATGTGTCGGGTGACGACATCATAGGCAAGAAACTGGAACAAGTCGCCGACCCCCTGTTTGCCGGCCCGATAGTCGTTGAGCAGACGACGCGCCTGCGCCACAAGTTCGCGATGCAGGACGGCGTGCTCGGCGGCGCCGGGATAGCCGGCGGCGTGAATGACCGATTCCTCGTCGGCAAAGTGCCGGACAACATCAGTCGTGAGCGTTTCGACAATCAGGTCCAAACGCCTTGCCTCGTATTGTCCGAGAATAGCCGCCAAAAGCTCGTTCGCGTCGGCGAAAAGCTGGCGATGACCGCGATCGACGAGTTCGTTGCCGCATTCGTACGCCGACTGCCAAACGAGCTGAACGAAGTTGGCAACCACGTATCCCTGGGTGTCCGGGGGCCGGACCGCTGCCGGTGCGAGCTGGACCTGGTTGCGGCCACCGGTCTTTGCCCGATAGAGCGCTTCGTCGGCGCGTTGGAACCACTCTTCCCAGGTGTCACCAGGGTTGCATTCGGCTGCGCCGATGCTGACGGTAAGCTGCCCGATCAACGGAAAATCGGCACTCGCGATCTGCACACGCACGCGTTCGGCCAGCAGCGCCGCCGTAGACCGGCCGGTGTTCGGGCAAATGACGACGAACTCCTCACCGCCCCAGCGCGCGAGGGCATCCGTGCCCCGCAGGCGGCTCTGCAGCATTGAGGTCATGGTCTGCAGGATCTGGTCGCCAACGCCATGACCATGCTGGTCATTGATGGCCTTGAAGTGATCGATGTCGACAAGCAGCAGGCTCAGCGGCTGTTCGTATCGGTTCAGGCGGTCCATCTCGCTGCGCACGCATTCCTCGAGCCGCCGCCGGTTCCAAGCACCGGTGAGTTTGTCAGTGCTGGCCACCTGTTCGAGTTCGCCGACCGTTCGCTGTAGTTCCTGATTCGCCTGGCGCAAGCGATCGAGAGTCTGCTGCATGGACGAGATCTCCGGCGATGGGAAGGTCTCTTGGACGATCGAGGCAATCGACTGTAGCTTGTGGTCGGTGCCGAAGACTGACAGGTTGATCCATCGGCAACGGCTGATCCTGCCGTCGACGGGCATCTCGACTTCCTCGTACGATGCCGACGCACCGTCGAGGATGCGCTGGTCGCAATGGGCTAGCTGTGCCAGCAGGTGAGTCGGCAGGACATCGCTCTCCGATCGCCCAACCAGACATGCCGGACCCTGGCCAAGCAATCGTTCCATCTCCCGGTTGACCAGCCGGTAACGACCATCCAGGCCCTTGAGGCTGAAACCGACACCCGCGCTCGCAGGCATCAACAACGACAGCAGTCCTGCCATCGGGATGACACGATCCTCGGCGAGGGTGCGGATCAACTCGTCGTCGTTCATCGTGGCTGGGGCTCGATCTGTCTGTTGTTGGCGGGCTGCGGACGCGGGGTGAGGATGACCCGGTTGCGCCCCTGCGTCCTGGCCAGGTAGAGCGCGCGGTCTGCCCGGTTGACGAAGTCCGCTATGACGGCCTCGCCGCCAGCAGACACGGGCTCGCTCTGGGTATCGCTCCAGCCCTCGAGCAAATCGCCGAAGCGCGAGACCTCGTGGCCCATTTGCTCGGCCGATTCGGGAACCTGATCCAAGTGGTGGCTGACACTTTCTCCGATGCACAGGGCGGTTGCCGTACTGAATTCCGCGGTGTAGCGGTCATAGAGGACGTAGACGTTCCCGTCGTCCAGCCACCGGCTGCGCTGCAGCAACTCATCAACTTCCGCCGGCAGATGGGGGTTGATGCCCGCCACATCCTGGTACCAGACGGCATAGCTCGCCGGATGAAAAGACGCCTGTTGCTGAGTCATGTGCTTGACGGCCAAACGCAGACACTCGGCGCTCTGCGTGCTGCTGTGGTGATATCTCATTGTTGCTTCGCAATGTTGGTCTTGTCCGGAACGAACAGGAACTGTAACGCACTTCGTGTCTAGTTTCGATAGAAGACTGATGCTGCCGTCGCGCCGAAGAATTTGCATCGCATCGGGTGGCAGCAGCTGGCTGAAAAGATGGCCCGGCAGCTTCGGGCATCCCGCCTGCTGGAGGAACTGAAGATGTTCGCGGGTTTCGATGCCGTCGGTGATCACGTGAAGATCGAGGCTACGCGCCATGGCGATGATCGCGGTCGCGATTCCTGTAACTGGCACGCCGACACCTTGATCGCCACGTGTGGCGTCACCACGCCGCCGCGCAGCCAATCCCCCAACCAAAGGTATCGTTGACGCGATTGAAATCGTCCAGATCAATAAACAGCCGTGCCACCATACTGTTGCTCAGGCGCGCGAGTAAGGTCAGGTCGAGAACCTGTTGGATCGTGTTGGCCTCATCGCTCGGCAGGACTGAAGCCATGCTATTGCCAAGAAACTTACTCTCCGAGGTGAAGGCGGCGGTTCCAAAACCCTCCTTGCAATCGAGAAGGCAGACCTCGAAGCCATCGATCCCCGGCATCTCCACATCGGGCAGCACCAGATCCTGCGGCGGTTCATCGAGGATGGCGAGCGCCTGCTTGCCATCGTCCGCCTCGGTCACGCCGAATCCAAACTGCTCCAGCGTTTCGTGTTCGAGCATGCGCATCACGTAAACTTTGTTGACGATCAGCGCGGGGGGCTGCCCGGGTCTTCATTCTCTGGCTTGGTCATCAGTCATTCCCTCGCATTGTTCGACGCGCCCTACGAGTGTGCGGGCAGCTCTCTGGTGGCTGTGGTCAGCAACGATCGCGTTGTACCGAGTTTATCGCTAACGGTCATGACCTTTCCAGGAATCCCCGATCCTGAAAGTCATGACCGTTTCCCTCTCCACCAACCTCTCCCCCATAAGTGGGGAGGGGAGATACATGTACGGCTCGCGACCCTGGTAATGAGGGCGACAGCATGGCCGTCATGACGCTCCGGCCAGGCTTGCGTATGTGACAGTCAGGCCTTGATCATCATTCCGGCCAAGGCTGAGTGTTGCGCATGGTGAAAGCCGTGCGGGAGAGTGGCAGAACCCTCGAAATTTCGTACCCTTGGGGTGCGAACCAACCGAGGGAGAGGAAAGATGTTCGAGGGTCCTGCCGGGATTGACTGTAACCCAGACACGCGGCCGATGCCACCGCCCGCTGCACTGTCATGGATGGTCGCTGAGTCGTGAAGCGCCGCTCGCGCCTGGAGCGGGCGGAACCGCTTGAGATGGCCAATGCGCGCTTGACGGCGGGACAGCCGCAGCGGCAGGTGGCCGCCGAGCTTGGCCTGGCACGAAGCACCTTGCAGGCGTGGCGCAAGCCGGTTGCGCAGGGCGCGGCCCCCGTGGTCCTGGCGGCGTGGGTGGAGACCCCGGAAGGCGTGCAATGGCTGCATCCACTGGTTCTGGCGGCGCACTTTTGCATCACCCTGCAGGGCGGTGCCGGTATCCGGGTGGTGTGCCAATTCCTTGAGTTGAGCGGGCTGTCGGCATTCGTCGGCGCCAGCTACGGTGCCCACCAGCCGGAACGGGCGGTATCTCCGGTACAGAGCAAAAAGTCGGCATTCGTCGGCGCCAGCTACGGTGCCCACCAGGGCCTCAATGCGGCCCTGGAAGAGGCGGTGGTCGCCATCGCGTCCGAGCAGCGCGCGGCGCTGGGGCAGCACATGGCGCACCGGCAGATCACGGTGTGTGAGGACGAGACCTTCCCTCCGCAGGTCTGTCTGGTGGCGCGGGAGCCGGTGTCGGGCTTTGTTCTTCTGAAGCCGTATGCGGCCAATCGCCAGGCGGCGACCTGGACGCAGGCGCTGCGGGCGGCCCTGGTCGGGTTGAACGTCACCGTCATCCAGGGCACCGGCGACGAGGCCACGGCGTTGTGTCGGCCTGTCGAGGTGGAGTGGGCCGCCCATCGTTCGCCGGACCTCTTCCATGGCCAGGATGAAGTGCCGAAGGCCACCAGCCTGTCCCTGGCCCGTCAGGTCCGCCAGGCCGCGGCGACCGTGGTGGCCGCTCAGGCGGTCGTGGCGGCGCAGCGGGCTACCCGGCAGGCGTACGAAGAGCAGTCGCCGCGTCCCCGCGGCCGCCCGCCCGCATTCACCACCCGCATCGACGCCGCCCTGAGCGATCTGGCACAGGCCGAAACCGCGCACATCCAGGCGCAGGCACGTCAGGGCGAAGCCCGCGAACTGGTGCGCGAGTTGGGCATCCTGTATCACCCGTATGACCTGGAGCACGGACAGGCCCAATCGGTCGAACAGGTGGCGCAGCGCCTCAACGACGTCTGGACGCGGCTCCGGCGCATCGCCTCGGACGCCCAGTTGCCGGCGCGCGCCCGTGAACGCCTGGCCAAGGCGCAACGGCTGACCACCCAACTGTTGGCTACCATCCCCTTTTTCTTCACGACCCTGCCGTGGCAGGTCGAGGCCCTCGCGTTGCCTTCCCCCCTGGAGCGCGCCCTCGTCGAACAACTCATTCCCGCTCTGTATCTGGAGCGCGTCGCCTCGCGCAGCACCCATGCCGAGCCTCGTCACCGACTGCGCAAGCTGAGTCAACAGTTGCTCGAACCGCTGCGCCACGGGGCCCATCCGATTCACGCCTGACCACCCACCGAACGCGCGCGCCTCGAACAGGTCGCCGGCGAATGCGCCGATCGCTTCCAGCGCAGCAGTTCCGCGGTGGAGGGCCGCAACGGTCAACTGGCCCTGCATCCCCAGGGCCGCCATCGCCTGAGCGACCGCAAACTCGCGGCCCTCACCGCCGTGCACAACTACCACATCCGGCGCCCCGACGGCACGACCGCCGCCGAACGCTTCTTTGGCTGTACCCATGAAACGCTGTTCTCCCAGGTGCTTCAGCGCATGCCGCTGCCCCCACGCCCGGCTAGCCGACGACCCCGACCACCCACGCAGCCCTATCTGATCCCGCTGGCGGCGTAGCGGGGTGGCCGGAACGATGATCGAGGCCGTCGAGTTATCCCGGCGGTTAAAGGCCAGTGCCGTCAAGTTGCTGGCTTATCTACTTGAACTCGACGAAGATATATCCGTTTGGAATTGCTGTGCTAAACGAATGGCAGTACATTGGCAGTCTTGCCAACGAGGCCCGCCATGCCACGCCAACAGAACGAGACACTGACCATCAGGACGACTGCCGAGATTAAAGACTTGTTGCGTCAGGCGGCGGAGCGCGAGCATCGCTCCTTAGCCTCCATGATCGAGGTGCTGGTCAGGGATTACGCCAAGAAGGCCAAGCTCCAACTGTCAGCAGCATCGCAGAATGCAGGGGAGAACTAGCCCATGCGGTTGCTCAAAAACACAGGCGCTGATCGCGTTATCGACCTGCTTGACCCGAAGCTGCAGAAGGATGGTCAACTCGATATTGTGACCCCGGAGTTCTCGCTGTTCGCGTTCTCGGCGCTGCAGGCCAAGCTGGCGACACTCAAGCAGAGCAACATCGTTATCCCTTTCGTTGATGGAGAACTAAGGTTGTTGGGCAACGAGGCTGACCGACCGGCCAGGAATCAGTTGTTGTCGCGTTGGCTGGCGAAGCGATGTGCGGAGTGGGCCAAAGGAAAGGCAGAGGTTCGCGTTGCCAGAGGCAAGGTGCCGCAAGGTGTGGCGGTCGTTCGTGACTCGAATGGCGCTGCCCAGCAAGTGGTTATGGGCTCTTCCGGGCTAACCAGCGATGGCCTGGGGATTACCCCCGGCAATCCCCTCAACCTCATCCAGGCATCCGATACGGCTGATGAAGCAGCGATGTTGAGCCAGTGGTTCGACATGCAGTGGAACAGCCTTCCTCACGATGAAGCCAGCAAGCAGGCGTTTATCGAGTCGTTGGAAACGCTGGCTGCGGACTGCTCGCCATTTACGCTCTACGCACTGATTCTTTCCCACCTCTTCAGCCATGCCGAAGATGAAATGGATGAGGAGCGCATCGTCAAATCGGCCACCGGCATCCGCAATACGCTGGTCTGGAAGAAACTGTACAAGTTTCAGCGTGATGGCGTCGTCGGTGCCATCGACAAGCTTGATCGGTTCGGCGGTTGCATCATTGCCGATAGCGTGGGTCTGGGGAAAACCTTCGAGGCCCTGGCAGTCATCAAGTATTTCGAGCTTCGCAACGACCGGGTGCTGGTGCTGTGCCCGAAGCGTTTGCGCGACAACTGGACGCTCTACAAGGCCAACGACAAGCGCAATATACTGGCTACTGACCGCTTTAATTTCGACGTACTCAATCACACAGACCTTTCGCGGGAAGGTGGAACGTCGGGCGATATTGACCTTGCCCATGTGAATTGGGGTAACTACGATCTGGTTGTCATCGACGAGTCGCACAACTTCCGCAACAAGGCCACGCACAAGGGCCGCGAATCCCGCTATGACCGACTGATGCGCCGGATCATCCAGGAAGGCGTCAAAACTCGTGTGCTGATGCTGTCGGCCACGCCAGTCAATAATCGCCTTGCAGATCTGCGGAACCAGATCGCCTTTGCCACCGAGGGCGACGACACGGCATTGATGGAACATGGCATCGCCAGCATCGAGGCCACGACGCGCAAGGCGCAAGCGCAGTTCAACCGCTGGCTAAGCCTTGACGATGAGGAGAAAACGCCCAGTCGTCTTGTCGAAATGCTGGGGTTTGACTACTTCACGTTGTTGGATCACCTCACGATTGCGCGCTCTCGCAAGCACATTCAGAAATACTACGGCACGACGGAGACTGGCTCCTTCCCGGTGCGACTGCCTCCGATCAACATCAAGCCCGATGTGGATCGTGCAGGCGAATTCCGCTCTATTCGTGACATCAACCTGGAGATTCGTCGGCTGAATTTGGCGGCCTACGCACCACTTCGCTACGTTCTGCCGCACAAGCAAGCTGACTACGACGCTAAGTACAGCACCCAGATTCGGGGCGGCGAAAGCTTCTTCCGGCAGGTTGACCGTGAAGAAAGCCTAATTCATCTGCTGCGCGTCAATGTTCTGAAGCGCATGGAAAGCGCGGTGTCGTCCTTCACGCTCACCGTTCAGCGCCAACTGAAGGATGTGGAAGCCACGCTGGCACGTATCGAGGCTCACGATCCAGAAATCGAAGAACTGGACATTGCCGATGTGGACATTGACGACCCGGCCTTTGAAAGCCTGCTGGTTGGGCGCAAGGTTAAGGTGCTGCTGACGGATGTTGATCTACTGCGCTGGCGGCATGACCTGATCGAGGATCGAAATCGCCTCGCTGCTCTTTATGCAGCAGCCAAGCAGGTTGATGCGGCTCGGGATGCAAAACTGACCGCCTTGCGCGAAGTCATTACCCACAAGTGCCAGCATCCAACCAATGCAGGCAACAAAAAAATCATCATCTTCACGGCGTTTGCCGATACTGCTGCCTACCTGTACGAACAGCTATCGGTCTGGGCCAAGGCTGACTTGGGTATTGAAAGCGCCTTGGTGACAGGCTCCGGGCGGAACCAGACCAGCCTGCCACATCTCCGCAAGGATCTCGCATCCATCCTGACCGCCTTTTCACCACGATCCAAGGAGCGCCCCGCCGATCTGGCGCACGAAGGCGAACTGGACTTGTTGATTGCCACTGATTGCATCAGCGAAGGCCAGAATCTCCAGGACTGCGACTGGCTCATCAACTACGACATTCACTGGAACCCCGTTCGTATCATCCAGCGGTTTGGTCGTATCGACCGCATCGGTTCGCCCAACGAGCGCATTCAACTGGTTAACTTCTGGCCGAACATGGAGCTGGACGAGTACATCAATCTCGAACAGCGGGTCAGCGGTCGCATGGTCTTGCTCGACATTTCGGCAACCGGCGAAGAAAACCTGATCGAACAGCAGTCCGGCAACCCTATGAACGACCTGGAGTACCGGCGCAAGCAACTCTTGAAGTTGCAAGATACGGTGATCGACCTTGAAGACCTCTCTTCCGGCGTGTCGATAACTGATTTGACGCTGACCGACTTCCGAATTGACCTGGCGCAGTACCTCAAAGCACATCCCGGCAAACTCGAATCTCTCCCGCTGGGCGCTTGTGCCATTACGACCAGCCTGGATGCCGACATTGTGCCCGGAGTCGTCTTTTGCCTACGGGCTGAAGGGGCTGCCGCTCAGAAGATTGCCGAAACTGGCTACCCGCTGGCCCCGCATTTTCTCGTGCATGTCAGCGAAGCTGGCTCGATTGAGCTTCCCTACACACAGGCCAAGCGCATCCTGGACTGGCTCAAGCGCGTCAGCCTGGGCCGTGACACCCCTGACTCGGCGGCTATCCACCGCTTCGACCAGCAGACCAAGCAGGGCGCAGACATGGCTTCTGTGCAGCAATTGCTGGCGGCTGCCGTAGCCTCGATTATCGGCAAGAGTGAGGAACGGGCAATAGCCAGTCTGTTTTCGCCGGGTGGAACCCATGCTCTGAAAGGCGAGTTTGCTGGCAGCAATGATTTTGAGGTTGTCGCCTATATGGTGATTCTGCCGGAGCAGTCGGCTTGACCGTCAGTTTCGACCTTCCTCATCTCGTCGCAGCCCTGGGCTACCCAGAGAGTGCTGCGGTCAACCAGCGTATTCCCAAGAAAATGCTGGTCGAAACGGGGGCACCCACGACAGCGGATAAACGCGCCATCGCCGACGGCATCGACGAGATTCATTGGCTGGCTGCACTAAAGCCGGGAACGGTAGGGATTCCGGCCTATCAGGACGAGGCACGTGATTACCTCGAAATTGCCATCCTGAGCATCAACCTGCGCCCGGAGGCCAAAGCCAGCCGTATTGCCGAATTGGTACATCGTGCCATTCCCTATCCCACATTCCTGATGGCGTATTCGCAGGCCGGAGTCAGCATCTCGCTGGCGCATAAACGCTGGGCACAAAACGAAGCCGGAAAGACCGTATTGGACGGTGACGTACTTGAGGCCACCCTGCACTCCCCCGGACGGCCAGACCTGATCCAACAGTTTGTTGATGCCTTGCCGCTGGAGAAGCAGCCTCGCCTGTCTCTTTACGCCCTCTATCAAGGGTGGATGGATGCTGTAATTGCATTACAGGCGGCCTTCGTTACTGGCGTGTTTGTTGTTTCATCGTCCCGGGAACATGCGATAGAGCGCCACCAAGCATTGCAGGAAGCAAAGAGGCTGCGGGTCGAAATTGCCCGCCTCAAAGCCGTCGCCACGAAAGAAAAGCAAATGGCCCGGCAAGTTGAACTGAATTTAGAGATCAAGCGCCTGGAACGGGAAGAGTCCCAGCACCTCAGGCTGCTCAGAACGGAGAAAGCATGAAAATTTCGACCATTCTTGACCACATTGATAGCGGTCACATGGCCTTGCCTGAATTCCAGCGCGGTTACGTCTGGAGCGGAGACCAGGTGCGCGGACTTTTTGACTCGCTTTACCGCCGTCATCCCGTAGGCGGTCTTCTGGTCTGGGCAACCGAAGCGAAGACTGCAGCACAACGGGGTGATGGTCCGGTGGTCTCTGGCATAGTCAAACTACTGCTCGATGGCCAGCAACGAATGACTTCCTTGTACGGGGTGATTCGCGGCAAGCCGCCCAAGTTCTTCGATGGCAACGCCAAGGCTTTTTCCGGCCTTCATTTCCACCTCGAAAACGAGACGTTTTCGTTCTATCAGCCGCTCAAGATGGAAGGCGATCCGCTGTGGATTGATGTCAGCACCTTGATGCAAGCCGGGACTGCTGGACTGGGTGGATTTGTAACCAAGCTGACTCAGCAGCCGGAACTGGCTCCCAAAATCGGCATCTATGTGGGTCGTTTAAGCCAGCTTCTCGGTATCTCCGATGTTGATCTACACATTGAGGAGGTCACAGGCGCCGACAAATCCCTCGATGTCGTTGTTGATATCTTCAACCGAGTAAATAGCGGCGGCACCAAATTGTCGAAGGGCGACTTGGCCTTGGCGAAAATCTGCGCCGATTGGCCTGAAGCTCGCGACACTATGAAGAGTAAGCTCAAGGACTGGGCACAAGCGGACTTCAACTTCAATCTCGATTGGCTACTGCGTTCTCTCAACACGGTCCTGACCGGCGAAGCCAAGTTCAGCCACCTCGATAACAAAACGGCAGAGGATATTCAGGATGGCCTGAAGCGCTCCACCAAGGCCATTGATACCTCCCTCAATCTGATTGGTGGTCGTCTTGGCCTAGATCATGAACAAGTCCTGTTCGGACGCTTTGCTGTCCCGGTCATGGTCAGGTTCCTCGACCAAAACAAAGGCCAACTGGATGAAAAGCAGCGTGACAAGTTGCTGTTCTGGTTTGCTCAGGCGGGGATGTGGGGTCGTTATTCCGGCAACACCGAATCCACCATTGACGAAGACCTGGCCGCCCTGGAAAGCGGCGGCATTGACGGGCTGCTCACCAAATTGCGTTTCTGGCGCGGTGGTTTGCGAATCGAACCAGAGCACTTCACCGGCTGGAGCCTGGGCGCTCGCTTCTATCCCGTGCTGTACATGCTGACTCGCATGGGTGGAGCACGAGACTGGGGTACCGGAATCGAGCTGAAGGCCAACTTGCTAGGAAAGATGAGCAAGCTGGAAGTGCATCACATCTTCCCCAAGGCGCAGCTCTACAAGCTGGACTACAAGCGCGCAGAAGTGAATGCGCTGGCGAATTTCTGCTTCCAGACCAAGCAAACCAATCTGGAAATTAGCGACCGATTGCCGGAAGAGTACTTTGCCGTTTTCGAGCAACGCCATCCCGGAGCGCTGGCTACTCAGTGGATACCGATGGACAAGGAGCTCTGGAAGATGAAGAACTACCGGGACTTCCTGGAGGCGCGCAAGGAGCTGCTGGCCGCCGAAGCCAATAAGCGGATGGAAGAACTGCTGCATGGAGAAACGCATTGGCTCGACGGGACAGCGACCAAGAAAGCGCTTACCATCCCGGTCCCCGGAGGCATCAGCAGCGAAGCCGAAGAAGCTCAACTGACCGAACTGAACGACTGGGTTGTCAGCCAAGGACTGCCACGTGGTGAAATGAACTACGACTTTTCAGACCCGGCAACTGGCGAACAACAAGCCGTGTTCGACCTGGCCTGGCCAAATGGCATTCAGGAGGAGCTATCGGCACCAGTTGTTGTGTTGCTGGATGAATCTGCAGAAATGCTTGCCCTGGCCAGTGCTGCAGGCTATCGCTGCTTCACTTCCGTGTCTGCCTTCCGCGAATACGTCAAGAAAGACATCCTGGCGCTCGAACAAGCCGCCTGACAAGAAAACTATGACCATACAGAAAATTGAAGCCAATAGTCCTGAATCACAATCCGCCGATCTCTTGGCCGGCAACCTAGCGCAATTAAAAGCCCTGTTTCCCGAGCTGATCACGGAAGGCGTCAGTGGACCTGCGATCAACATCGACGTACTGAAAGCCTTGGTCGGTGACCAGAGCGTGACCGATGTAGATGAGAAATATGGCTTGAACTGGCACGGCAAGAAGAAGGCACGGCAAATTGCTCTGACCCCGAGCACCGGCACCCTACGTCCGTATCCGGAGGAAAGTGTCGATTGGGATGCGACACAGAACCTGATGATTGAAGGCGATAACCTAGAAGTGTTGAAGCTCCTGCAAAAGAGCTACGGTAGAGATGGCGGGCAGGTTCGTGTGATTTACATCGACCCACCTTACAACACAGGGAAGGATTTCGTTTATACCGATAACTTCCAGAACAACGTTGAAAACTATCAGCAGTTAATGGGATGGCGCGATGTTGATGGCCAAAGGGTCAGTTCCTTGGCATCTCGAAAGAATACAGAAGCCAGCGGACGCTTTCACACTGATTGGCTGAACATGATCTACCCTCGCCTGAAGTTGGCACGAGCTTTACTGACGTCCGATGGGGTCATTTTAGTCAGCATCGACGAGCATGAGATTACCAATCTACGTTCGGTGATGGATGAGGTCTTCGGTGAAGAGAATTTCTTGTCCTGCCTTACATGGGAAAAAGGTCGTAAAAACGATGCGAAATTCTTTTCCAATGGACACGAGTACGTTCTCGTCTATGCGAAATCTCAGAGCTACCTTCGTGAGCAAAAAACCATGTGGCGGGAAGAAAAGCCAGGAGCCCGCGAAATCTGGGAGTGTTACCTAGAGCTTCGAACCAAACATGGAGACAACGATAAGGATATCGAGATTGATCTCCAATCGTGGTTCTCTGAACTACCTAAGAATCACCCGTCAAAAAAATGGAGCAGGTACAAGAGAGTAGATTCGTATGGTCCTTGGCGAGATGACAATATTTCTTGGCCAGGAGGTGGCGGTCCGACCTATGACGTTATTCACCCAATAACTGGACAACCTTGCAAGGTTCCTGAACGCGGGTGGGTTTTCTCAACGTGGGAGGAAATGAAACGCCGAATTGACGCTGGAATCATTGAGTTTCGCGGGGACCACACACAGCCTCCACTCAGAAAATCTCATATCAGGCCAATCCCCTTGGAAGTTGACGAAAATGACCGCGAGGAGGACTTTGATGAAGACAATGTGGACAATGAGGAAGAAGAGGAACTAGCCACCCAAGTCAGAGGTAGCTATTTCTATAAGCAGTCACAAGTTTCTGTTAAATACCTCCGCAAATTATTCGGGAAAAAGGTCTTCAACAATCCGAAAGACCTAGATGAAATCGCCAAGCTGATTCGATACACGACATCTGATGATCCCAAGGCAGTAGTTTTGGATTTCTTTGCCGGTAGTGGTACTACCGGCGAGGCTGTGATGCGTCTGAATAGCGAAGACAATGGCAGTAGGCGTTTTATTCTTGTCCAACTGCCTGAGCCTCTTGACCCAAAAGACAAGCAGCAGAAAGTCGCAGCCAAGTTCTGCAACGATATAGGGAAGCCACTGAATATTGCGGAGCTAACCAAGGAACGACTTAGAAAATCCGGCTGCGCGATTCGAATAGAGAAACCTGAGTGGAATGGTGATGCAGGATTCCGTGTCTTCAAACTCGACACATCCAACATTCTTGCTTGGAATCCCAAAACAAACGACCTCAAAACCTCACTGCTCGATCACCTCGAACACTTGGAATCCGGTCGCAGCAGCGACGACATCCTCTACGAAATCCTGCTCAAGCTTGGCCTGGACCTGTGCGTTCCCATCGAGCAGCGGGAAATTGCGGGCAAACAGGTCAATAGCGTCGGCGCAGGGGTACTGATGGCGTGCCTGGTCGAAAGCATCAAGGCAGCCGAGGTAGAGGCTCTGGCGCTGGGCATCGTTGCCTGGCGTAAAGAACAAGGAACGGTCGGCGACACCACTGCCGTATTCCGCGATAGCGCCTTCGAAAACGACGTTGCCAAGAGCAACCTGGCTGCGATCCTCGAACAACACGGCATCAAGCAAGTGCGGAGCTTGTAACCATGCCCATGCCAGCCCAACCCAAGATTTACCACATCTGTCATGTAGATCGACTGTCGTCGATCCTCACTTGCAATGGGCTTTTTTCGGATGCGAAGGTGTTGGAACACGCATTGCCGGGGACCGTGGTTGGGATGAGCAACATCAAGCAACGTCGCTTGGCGGAATTGCGACTGGATAGTCATCCGACGCTGTTTGTCGGGCAATGCGTTCCGTTTTACTTCTGTCCCCGCTCCGTGATGCTGTATTTGATCCATCGCCGCAACGCTGAATTGGAGTACCAAGGCGGACAAGCCCAGATCGTCCACCTTGAGGCGGACCTACACGAAACCGTCGCCTGGGCAAATGCAAAGAATCGTCGGTGGGCATTTTCACTGTCGAATGCTGGCTCTTATTACTTTGAAGACCGCGCAGACTTGGAAAAGCTGCACGAAATCGACTGGGATGCTGTGCAATCTACCGACTGGAGGCAATGCAAGGAAGCCAAGCAAAGCGAGTTTTTGCTTGAAGAGAGTTTTCCCTGGGGTCTGGTCAGGCGCGTTGGTGTAAGCAACAATATCGTTTACGGCCAAGTATTGAATACTTTGCAGCAACAAGAACATAAACCAACGGTCGAAGTTAAGACCGATTGGTACTACTAACGCGGGGGATCGCCATGATTGAATTAACGAGCGGCGACATATTGAAGGACGAGGCAGACGCCATCGTCAACACGGTGAACTGTGTTGGCGTGATGGGACGCGGGATTGCCCTGCAGTTCAAGAATGCTTGGCCAGAAAACTTCAAGGCTTATGAAGCAGCCTGCGCGCGCAAGGAAGTGCAGCCGGGTCGAATGTTCATGTTTGAAACCGGGCAATTGACCACCCCGCGCTATATCGTGAATTTTCCGACCAAACGCCATTGGCGTGGCAACAGCCGGATCGAAGACATTGAATCCGGGTTGGTGGCGCTTGCTTCCGAAATCAAGGCGCGGGGTATCCGGTCGATTGCGATTCCACCGCTGGGTAGCGGTCTGGGTGGTCTCAATTGGGAAGATGTACGTCCCTTGATCGAAAAGCATTTGTCTCCGTTGGACGATGTAACGGTACGCATCTATGAGCCAAAAGGGGCTCCGCAAGCCGACAAAATGCAGCACAGCCGGGCTGTTCCCAACATGACGCCAGGCCGAGCCGCTTTGGTCGAGTTGGTCAGTCGCTACATGAAGGGGCTGCTTGATCCAACGATTTCTCTGCTGGAAGTGCATAAGCTGATGTACTTCATGCAGATAGCCGGTGAGCCACTACGTCTGAAGTACATCAAAGGGCCGTATGGTCCCTACGCAGAGAATCTTCGGCATGTACTTCGTACCATCGAAGGGCACCTGATTTCTGGCTATGCCGATGGTGGAGATGATCCGGGAAAGCCGTTAAACCTGGTGCCGGGCGCTGTCGAAGATGCCAATGCCTTCTTGGAGGCTCATCAGGAAACCCGTGGTCGTTTTGAACGGGTCGATTCCTTGGTTGAGGGCTTTGAAACGCCCTTCGGCCTGGAGTTGTTGGCGACCGTGCATTGGATTACCCAGCAGGAGCCTTCAGTCCGTAATCAGTCGGATGTTGTTGCTCGCACCCATGCTTGGAATGACCGAAAGCGCCAGTTTTCTCCGAGGCAGATCGGTATTGCGCTAAACGTCCTGGCGGACAAAGGCTGGATTCATCCCGTAGCAACAGCGTGACCTCACAGCCCTCGCTCAGTTGTTGAGGTGAGGCTGCGGGGAATGGCTTGTCTTGGGGGGGCTGCTCGGTCTTTTGTTTAGACGAGAAATCACATAGGTAATTGATTTTTATGTTGTCTAGGATCGACGCATCAAGTTGAAATTAGACAAGGACGCTGCATGAAACTGCATTTTGAATCCGACCTGCCCTACCAAATTGAAGCCATCGAGGCCGTCTGTGACTTGTTTCGAGGCCAGGAGGTTTGTCGCTCCGTTTTTACGGTCACGGCTCAAGCCTTGGGCGGTGAAGGCACTCAGCAGAGCTTTGAAGGCAAGCAATTCACCGAAAGCGGTGGTATCGGCAATGCTCTGCAACTGATTGTCGATGAGGAGTTGAACGAGAACCTGCAGCAGGTGCAGCTTCGCAACGGCCTGCCACCTTCGCTGCCACTGGAATCCAAGCAGCCGCTCGATTTCACGGTGGAAATGGAAACCGGCACGGGCAAGACCTACGTTTACCTGCGCTCTGTGTTCGAGTTGAATCAGCGGTATGGCTTCACCAAGTTCGTGGTGGTAGTGCCGTCGGTGGCGATCAAGGAAGGCGTGAACAAAACGCTGCAGATCACCCGCGAGCATTTCGAGGGGCTTTACCCCAGCGCCAAGGGCTACGAGTTCTTTCAGTACGATTCCGACAAGCTCGGCCAAGTCCGCAACTTTGCGACCAGCCCGAACATTCAGATCATGGTCATCACGGTCGGGGCCATCAACAAGTTCGGTGACGAGGCGGCAGCACAGGCGGAAGAGTCTGACGAGAGCAAGCGTCGTGAGAAGTCGAAGAACAAGATGTACCGGGCCAGCGAGAAAACGGGCGGTGAGCGCCCCATCGACCTGATTCGGCAGACCAGCCCGATCCTGATCGTGGATGAGCCGCAAAGCGTTGATGGCGGTATCGACGGTAAGGGCAAGAAGGCGCTGGCGCATATGTCGCCGCTTTGCACCCTGCGTTATTCAGCGACCCACGTGGAGAAGCACAACATGGTGTATCGCCTGGACGCCGTGGATGCCTACGAGCAGCGGTTGGTGAAGCAGATCGAGGTGGCTGCGGCCACCGTACAGGGCGGCAACAACAAGCCCTACGTGAAGCTGCTTGCAGTCAACAATAAGCGCGGCGTGATTTCGGCCAGCATCGAAGTTGACCGTGAAAACGCGGCTGGCGTGGTGCGTCGGGACACGATTACGGTTCAGGATGGCTTCGACCTGGAGCAGGAAACCGGACGAGCCTTGTATGCCAACATTCGCATCGGGGAAATCCGCGCCGGTAGCGGTAAGAAAAGCAGCGACCAGTTTCTGGAGCTGAAGGTGCCGGGCAGCGAGGTATTTCTGCGTGTCGGCGAAGCATGGGGCGACGTGGATGCCAGCGCCGTGCATCGGGAGATGATTCGCCGCACCATTAAGGAACACCTGGACAAGGAAAAGCGCCTACGGCCACTGGGCGTGAAAGTGTTGAGCCTGTTCTTCATCGACGAAGTGGCGAAATACCGGCAATACGACGAGCAAGGCAACCCGGTGAAGGGCGAATACGCCACGATCTTCGAGGAAGAGTACAAGCGTTGGGCACGTCACCCCGATTATCAGAGTCTTTTTGGAGAAATTGACCTGGCGACGGCTGCCGATGAGGTGCACAACGGCTATTTCTCCATCGACAAGAAGAAGGTCGGCGGCAAAACCGTTGAAATGCTCAAGGACACGAGCGGCACAACGGCTGCCGACGACGACACCTACAACCTCATTATGCGCGACAAGGAAAAACTGCTCTCCTTCGAGTCGCCGCTGAAATTCATCTTCTCGCACTCTGCGTTGAAGGAAGGTTGGGACAACCCGAACGTCTTCCAGATTTGCAACTTCTCAACCCGCGAAACCGAGCGGTGGCGTCGGCAAACAATTGGCCGTGGGCTGCGTCTGTGCGTGAATCAGAAGGGCGAGCGGCTGCGCGGTTTCGAGATCAATACGCTGACCGTGATTGCCACGGAAAGCTACGAGCAGTTTGCCGAGAACCTGCAGAAGGATATTGAGAAGGACACCGGGATTCAGTTTGGCGTGGTACATGACCACGAATTCGCCGGGATTCCTGTGACTGCTGATGGCGGTGAAGTGTCGTCCTTGGGCTTCGAGGCATCCAAAACCTTGTGGGGCCACCTCCAGGCTCAAGGCTATATCAGCGATAACGGGAAAGGCGGGGGCAAGGTCCAGGATTCCCTGAAAACAGCGTTGAAGAATGGCGACCTGCAACTGCCTGCCGAATTTGAAGCGCAACGCCATCAGATCGTGGCGGTGTTGAAGAAGCTTTCCGGCAAGTTGGAGGTCAAGGACGCTGACAAGCGGGTGGACAAGATTCAGGTCAGAAAGTCGGTCTTACTAAGCCCGGACTTCAAGGCCCTGTGGGACCGCATCAAGCACAAGACCACGTATCGCGTTCAATTCGACAACGAAAAGCTGATTGAACGCTGTATCCAGGCGCTGGATGATGCCCCGCCTGTTTCCAAGGCTCGCCTGCAGTGGAAGAAGGCTGGTATGACGATTGGCAAGGCAGGTGTCGATGCTTCGCTGCTGTCGGTATCGGAGCCCATCGCCCTCCATGAAACGGATATTGAGTTGCCCGATGTGCTGACGGAACTGCAAGACAGAACCCAACTGACTCGCAAGACGATTGCCCGCATCCTGACCGAGAGCACCCGACTGAACGATTTCAAGCGAAATCCTCAGCAGTTCATCGAACTGGCCTCGGACGCAATTAACCGCTGCAAGCGCCTGGCCTTGGTCGATGGCATCAAATACCAGCGCCTCGGTGACGAGCACTACTACGCCCAAGAGCTATTCGAGTCGAAGGAACTGACCGGGTACTTGCAGAACCTGGTGCTCAATACCGAGAAGTCGGTTTACGAGCATGTCGTTTACGACTCCGCCATCGAGCGTGACTTCGCGGAGTCACTGGAAAAAAACGAGGCAGTAAAGGTGTATGCCAAGCTGCCGGGGTGGTTCAAGATTCCGACCCCACTGCAATCCTACTACAATCCCGACTGGGCAGTTTTGGTGACACTGGACGGACAGCAACGCCTGTACTTTGTTGTTGAGACCAAGGGAAGCTTGTTTGACGATGAGCTTCGGAATCGGGAAGGCGGCAAGATCAAGTGCGGTGCAGCACACTTTACGGCCCTGGCGAGTGAGGCGGATGCTGCGCGGTATGTTGTTGCCAGCTCTGTTGAGGATATTTTTGCGAACGCTGAAGCGTAGCGTTCTACTCCAACAAACTGAACTGGCCGGGTTCGCCAGCGACCCCAGCAGAGGAATCGACAACGTGATGTAGCAGACCGTAGCCCACGCGCCATTTCTGGCCGTTCGATAGCAGCGTCACGGTTTTTTCGTTCAGGCGAATAATCTTGCCACTACGTTGTTGCTGATCGCGGTCGAGAAAACCAACCGTATCGCCAACAGCAACTGATTGCGGACTCAGGCCGTGCGGAGTCTGCTCACGAATGCGAACGTCCGCGCCATCGAGGTTGATGCAGGTGTAGGCAATCAACCAACGCTCATCCGTGTCTAATTGCCGCACGAGGACTTCTTTTTTTCGGAAATCGAGGACTTCTGCAGTCAGCAGTTTGTTCGCGCGGGCATCGAAGAAGTTGATTTCCTGACCAATACGAAGCTGCGATTGCACGGCTCGAATCCATTTCGGGTCAGCCAGAACGCGATCAATGGCGGCGCGTAGTCGATAAAGTTCAAAGCCAGATGCCTGATTGAGTGCCTGCAATACTGCGGCAAAATCCATCGTTGCCATGATTAGTCCTCCTCGTCTGACCAATCCTCGTATTCGAGCGGCGTCGTGTCTAAGTCCCAGACCATCGACCGATATTCGATGGCGAACCATTCCCTGAACATTTTCAGTGTTCGCTTTTTAGGCCACAGGGACTCATCGGTGTACCAGCCTGCCAGTTTGTACTCAAAAAAACCCTTCCAGCGTTTTTCCATCCAGGCAACTGCATCTTCTTTGCCGTCAATAGCTGGCTCATGGGGTATCAGGAAGGCATCACCATCTTCATTTAGGCTATCGAGTGTGGTGGTTGCGCCAAATTCAGGTTCAACTGACCGAATCCAGTCGAGAAAAGGTTGGCGGTATTGCAGAACAATCATCGAACGGTTGATGGTCAGCTTGAGGTCGGGTTGCATGAGGGGCCTGGATCATCATTCCGGCCAAGGCTGAGTGTTGCGCATGGTGAAAGCCGTGCGGGAGAGTGGCAGAACCCTCGAAATTTCGTACCCTTGGGGTGCGAACCAACCGAGGGAGAGGAAAGATGTTCGAGGGTCCTGCCGGGATTGACTGTAACCCAGACACGCGGCCGATGCCACCGCCCGCTGCACTGTCATGGATGGTCGCTGAGTCGTGAAGCGCCGCTCGCGCCTGGAGCGGGCGGAACCGCTTGAGATGGCCAATGCGCGCTTGACGGCGGGACAGCCGCAGCGGCAGGTGGCCGCCGAGCTTGGCCTGGCACGAAGCACCTTGCAGGAGTGGCGCAAGCCGGTTGCGCAGGGCGCGGCCCCCGTGGTCCTGGCGGCGTGGGTGGAGACCCTGGAAGGCGTGCAATGGCTGCATCCACTGGTTCTGGCGGCGCACTTTTGCATCACCCTGCAGGGCGGTGCCGGTATCCGGGTGGTGTGCCAATTCCTTGAGTTGAGCGGGCTGTCGGCATTCGTCGGCGCCAGCTACGGTGCCCACCAGGGCCTCAATGCGGCCCTGGAAGAGGCGGTGGTCGCCATCGCGTCCGAGCAGCGCGCGGCGCTGGGGCAGCACATGGCGCACCGGCAGATCACGGTGTGTGAGGACGAGACCTTCCCTCCGCAGGTCTGTCTGGTGGCGCGGGAGCCGGTGTCGGGCTTTGTTCTTCTGGAGCCGTATGCGGCCAATCGCCAGGCGGCGACCTGGACGCAGGCGCTGCGGGCGGCCCTGGTCGGGTTGAACGTCACCGTCATCCAGGGCACCGGCGACGAGGCCACGGCGTTGTGTCGGCCTGTCGAGGTGGAGTGGGCCGCCCATCGTTCGCCGGACCTCTTCCATGGCCAGTATGAAGTGTCGAAGGCCACCAGCCTGTCCCTGGCCCGTCAGGTCCGCCAGGCCGCGGCGACCGTGGTGGCCGCTCAGGCGGTCGTGGCGGCGCAGCGGGCTACCCGGCAGGCGTACGAAGAGCAGTCGCCGCGTCCCCGCGGCCGCCCGCCCGCATTCACCACCCGCATCGACGCCGCCCTGAGCGATCTGGCGCAGGCCGAAACCGCGCACATCCAGGCGCAGGCACGTCAGGGCGAAGCCCGCGAACTGGTGCGCGAGTTGGGCATCCTGTATCACCCGTATGACCTGGAGCACGGACAGGCCCAATCGGTCGAACAGGTGGCGCAGCGCCTCAACGACGTCTGGACGCGGCTCCGGCGCATCGCCTCGGACGCCCAGTTGCCGGCGCGCGCCCGTGAACGCCTGGCCAAGGCGCAACGGCTGACCACCCAACTGTTGGCTACCATCCCCTTTTTCTTCACGACCCTGCAGTAGCAGGTCGAGGCCCTCGCGTTGCCTTCCCCCCTGGAGCGCGCCCTCGTCGAACAACTCATTCCCGCTCTGTATCTGGAGCGCGTCGCCTCGCGCAGCACCCATGCCGAGCCTCGTCACCGACTGCGCAAGCTGAGTCAACAGTTGCTCGAACCGCTGCGCCACGGGGCGCATCCGATTCACGCCTGACCACCCACCGAACGCGCGCGCCTCGAACAGGTCGCCGGCGAATGCGCCGATCGCTTCCAGCGCAGCAGTTCCGCGGTGGAGGGCCGCAACGGCCAACTGGCCCTGCATCACCAGGGCCGCCATCGCCTGAGCGACCGCAAACTCGCGGCCCTCACCGCCGTGCACAACTACCACATCCGGCGCCCCGACGGCACGACCGCCGCCGAACGCTTCTTTGGCTGTACCCATGAAACGCTGTTCTCCCAGGTGCTTCAGCGCATGCCGCTGCCCTCACGCCCGGCTAGCCGACGACCCCGACCACCCACGCAGCCCTATCTGATCCCGCTGGCGGCGTAGCGGGGTGGCCGGAACGATGATCGAGGCCGACAGTCAGACAACTCGCGCGCCCTCCACGGCAATGTTCTCGAGCTCCTGGAGTACCGTTTCGCTGGCTCGCTCCATCAGTTGAAGGCTGGTTACAGTACTTTCGAACTCACCGGCCAGATAGTGGCCGACGGCCTCGCGGCCGGCAGCATGGACCTGTCTGTGCGGCGCTTCGAGCCTGGTATAGGCAGCGAGCTTCGATAGGAACTGCCGTCCGTCTCCTTCGTAATACCACTTGCCGAGCCGGCAGGAGGTATGACTGGAAAAATCCCCTGCCTGCTTTTGTGAAAGTCCAATCATCACCTTGTAAATCTCCAGTTTGTAGATCAGGTGATCCACCTTGGCTACCTCGACGAAAGTGCACAGTGCCGTGGCGCTTATCGTGGTACGAGCTTGTTCGGCGAGAGCGGTCAGGGACTCCATCTTGCTTGTCGCCGCGAGAGCATCTGCCTGGAAAGACGAGGCCTGCTCGGGAGAGATCTCCATGGCCTTGCTGGCGTTGCTTGTCTCCGCCTGGATCGCGGTGACCAGATGCAATATTTCGGCAGTCGCCGTTGCGGTGCGTTCGGCCAGTCGACGCACCTCATCGGCGACGACCGCGAAACCGCGCCCCAGATCACCCGCACGAGCGGCTTCGATCGCTGCATTCAGTGCCAGGAGATTGGTCTGGTTTGCGATGTCCCGGATCAGGTCCACAATGCCGCCGATCTTGGTGGCTTCGTGACTCAGTCGGCGGACAATCTCCCCTACATGCTCTGTATTGCTCGTCATCAGGCGGACGTTATCGCAGACGGCCTTGACAGTGCCGACATTTTCAGACGCCTGGATCGATGCACTGTCGGCCGTGCTTGCCTCACCCTTCATTGCGCTCGCCAAGTCGGCCAGAGAACGTTGCGTTCCCTCCGCTGTGCGTGCAAAGTGCACGAGGTTGTCAAAGACGCCAGCATGGAAGGCAAGCTGGGCATTTGCCCGATCTCGCTCCGCTCGCAAGGCCGTGCATTCGTCGTCCAGTTTGTTCAGCCTGCTCGCGAATGTGCGCTCCTGTTCCTCAATCGTACGCTGCAATTGAGCGATTTCTTGCTTGAGCTTAGCGGTGCCGAACACGGTGCTTACTCCCTCATCGCAGTTAAGCGTCCGATGCTCCATGACCCTTGGGCATCGTCGTTCTCGAAAGAGAGACATCACAATGCGCGCAGGCCGCGAGCGGATGCTGGACCGCCATTGTCCCAGAAATCCACGTTGATGAGGTCGGTATTCTCAAGTACCGCGAAGCAGTCGCCCAGGCGAAACCTGTCTACGATTGCCCCCGAGGCCCGAAAGACAGCTGGCTGGATCACTCATGTCTCAAGGCCGGCACGTTCCGCCTTGGCGCTGCAACGGTGATCGCCGAGTGCCGCGAGTACGCGTGGCAGTTCTTCATCAAGGTCGGTCAATAGCGTCTCTGCACCGTCCACGGTGGCATTACGGCCGAGCGCTTCCAGTTCCCTGAACAGCGCCGACAGTCGCTCCGCACCGACATTGGCGCCACTCGACTTGAGGGCATGCGCCGACTTGCGCAAGGCTTCAGCATCGCCGGCGTCGACCGCCGCTCGCAGTTGCGCGATACGGGGAGGTGTGTCGGTCAGGTAGGCGTCGATCACTTTCTGCACCAGCACGGCGCCGTTGGGCCCGGGTAGTTGGCGTATGGCGTCGAGGGCACGAGGATTGATCGGCTGGTCGGTGTCCGCGGCGGAGGGGGCGTCCGGCGTAGTCGGGAGCATCGCCGGACCGTCGGCGTATCCGGCGGGCGCGGGGTCGGTCTGCGCTAGCCAGCGCCCCAAAACGCTGGCGAGTTGTTCGCGCGTGAATGGCTTGCTCAGGTAGTCGTCCATCCCGGCAGCCAGGCAGCGTTCGCGGTCGCCCTCGACGGCGTTGGCGGTCAGCGCTACGACCGGCAGGTACCGGTCCAGCGTCCCCTCACGCTGGCGAGAGCGGATCGCCGCAGTGGCGTCGAAGCCGTCCATTTCCGGCATCTGGCAATCCATCAGGACCAGGTCGAAATGTTCCTGTGCCAGTTGCGCAATGGCTGCCCGGCCGTTGCTCACCAGAGTATGGTTTACTCCAATCGAGGCCAACATGGCGGCCACTACCTCTTGATTGACCGCGTTGTCCTCGGCAACCAGGACCCGGCCGGTGAGAGCGCTGGTCGGCACTGGCAGGGGTGAGGGTGTCGCGGTGGCGGGCACTGCCAAGGTCTGCTGTGAGATCGCCGTGGCGATGGCGTCGAACAGGTCGGACTGGCGCGCCGGCTTGCTCAGGTAGTAATCGACAGGCGCCGCCTGACGGTCCGGATCGTCTCCTCCAACGCTGACCGACGAGAGCATTACCAGTGGCAGGGCAGCATGACGTGGGTTGGACTTGATTGTCCGGGCGAGTTCAAACCCATCCATCGCCGGCATCTGCAGGTCGAGAATGGCCAAATCGAAGGGTTGGTCGATCGCCGCCGCGGCAGCGAGTGCCTGCAGGGCCTCACTGCCGCTCGCGGCACCGGTGTAGTGCATTGACCATCCGCTGATCTGGTGTGCGAGGAGTTCACGATTCGTCGCATGGTCATCGACGACGAGGACTCGCAGGCCGGCGAGGCGTCCGGCAAGGTCGGCGGTCAGGCGAGCGTCTGGATTCTGTTTGCCTAGCGGCAGTTCGAACCAGAACAGCGTGCCCCGCCCTGACTCGCTATGCAGGCCGATCTCGCCCTGCATGGCTTCGACTAGACCTTTGCTGATGGCCAGACCGAGGCCGCTGCCACCAAACCGCCGCGTCGTGGAGCTGTCGGCCTGGACGAAGGCGCCGAAGAGCCGCGCTTGCGCCTCCGCACTGATGCCAATACCGGTGTCCTGCACCTGGAAGCGAAAACGCGCCTGCTCTGCGGTTTCGTCTAACAGCTTGACGGTAATGACGATTTTCCCTTCGCTGGTAAACTTGACCGCGTTGCTGATGAGGTTGGTCAAGATCTGGCGGACACGCATGGGGTCGCCGATGACCGCCACCGGCAGATCGTGGGGAACGCTGCATACCATTTCGAGCCCTTTGACCGTAGCCGGCTGCGCAAACATGTACGCCACATCCTCGGCCAGCTGGCGCAGGTTGAAGTTGATGCACTCGATCTCCAGCTTGCCGGCCTCGATCTTCGAGAAATCGAGGATGTCGTTGATGATGTTCAGAAGATGCTCGCCAGACTGATAGACCGTATCGGCGAAACGTCGCTGCTGGACGGACAGAGGCGTGCTACGCAGCAGCTCGGTCATACCGAGAATGCCGTTCATTGGCGTGCGGACTTCGTGGCTCATCGCCGCCAGGAACTCGCTCTTGGCTCGGCTGCCGGCTTCCGCGAGATCCCTGGCGTCGCGCAATTCGGCGGCCTGGACTGCCAGGTGGTGGTTGCGATCCTCGATTGTGTCGAGCATGGTGTTGAAACCGTTGGCAAGTTCGCCGATCTCGTCGCCCGGGTCGACCCTGGCACGTGTCGCATAGTCACCTTCCTGCGACACGCGGGCGGTGATGGAGAGCAGGTCCGAGATCGGCCGCATGATGCCGCGGTAAGTCCAGACGAAGAGTGCCAGGAGTGCCAGCACCATGAGCACAGCAGCCACGGTTGCCGCCTCGGTCAGGCGGTGCAACTCGGCTGCGATGGCCTCGCCGACGTTGACGCGCCACGTTTCCATGTCTCGGGTCAACTCGTCAGCGTCGTGGATCAGCTTGCCGAAGGTGGCCATCGCCTCTTCGTTTTCCACGCCGATCACCCGAATTCTGCTGAAGGCCTCGGCCGCGCGGCTGAACGCGTGCCAGCGGGGGGCGAACGAGTGCTCGATCTGTGCTTTCAGATCGGGATCGTCGGTAGCCAAGATCAAATCCGGAAGCGATCGGTCGAAATCGACGATGCGCTGCCGGGCCAGTACCTTGGCGGACAGGGTACCTTCGGTCAGGATGATCTCATCGAGCGCGCGCAGCGTAAGGTGCAGGCGGACGGATCCCTCGGCGGCCGCCGCGGCCATCGCTGAACTGTGCTGCATCAGGCGATAGCTGCGTGCGCCGGCCGCGGCCAGAATGGCAACGATCGCCAGCGACAGGATCCCGGCAATGATCAACCGACTGCGGATGCTGCGTCTTCTGGCGAACATGCGCTGGCCGCCAGAGTTAGTGCTCGACCGGCAGAGACTTGCCGACCCAGCCGGCAAAGCCGTCGCGCATCCACAGCACATTCCGGTAGCCCGCCCTGACTGACAGGACGGTTGCCTTGTAAGCCTTCCAGCCGCTGGGTCCATCGCTGTAGATGACGACGCTTGCGTTCTTGTCGGCGGGCAGCCTGGCGAGGTCGAAAACGTCCTGCGTCGCATCGAAGTCGACCTTGTACTCGCTTTTCTCCCTGTAGGACACCAGCGTGGCACCCGGTACGTGTCCTTTGCCGAAATTCAAGGGGCTGCGCGCGTCGACTAAGTTCGTAGCCTTCCTGTCGAGCAGCTTCTTTGCTTCCTCGACGGTGACGATCCGGGCGCCCTTGACGCTGGTTGGCGTATCGGGCCTGACATCGTCGGCGGCGGCGGGCGCCACGGCAAGGATGAGGATGGCTGCGAGGCTGGCTAGGGCATTCATCAAGATTTCCCCCAAAGAATGAGTCAGGTCCTGCTCGGGCCAATTGGCCCGAGCAGGCGCGAGCCACGTTTGTCGATGGCAACCGTGCCCTGGTGAGCAGAGCGGCCTACTTGTGGTCGTAGAACCCCCCACTAAGGTCAGATGTCACCGTTAACAGCAAACAGCACGGAAACTGAATGACGAAGATAACTATATAACTATACCAAGCTCGGTCATCAGTGACTTTAACTGTCCTTTCTCCTGGCATATAGAATTGGGAACATGACTTCTTCTTGGGACTTGCGGCCATGTTGAAATTGATATGTTCGCAAGCGCGATGCGCGAGTCTTGGTGACCAGGGCAAAGTCTGCCACCACCGCGATTACCGGGATACCGGGGAGGAACTGGACATGAAACTGCCCGTGCTCGGGATCTTGATGCGTGCCTTGCAAGGGTACTGGCAGCCTGAAAGGGTCGGGCTGCGAGCCGGATGCTGATCCAGGAGGTGCGCATGCGATGCCAGGAGCAGAACCTGGCCGGATGCTGGTGAGTCCGGCTGCCAGGCGCTTGCGGCAACACCCAGCGCTGGCGCTTGGCGTAGAATGGCCGGATCATGAGTGCGACTCATCTTCCCGACTACGCTGGCGGCAGCATCGTCAATCTGATGCAGAGCATCGCCACGGCCTGCGGCAGCACCAGCAGTCCATATCCATCGCTACCGGCGTTGTCGGCGGTGCAACTGGGCCGGGCGCGGCATATCGTACTGCTGGTCATCGATGGGCTAGGGCAACGGACGCTGGCCAGACACGCCAGCAGCCCACATCTCCAACACCATCTGCTCGGCAGCATGACTTCGGTTTTTCCGTCGACCACTGCCAGCGCCATCACCACCTTCATGACCGGCCTCGCGCCGGCGCAGCACGGTCTCACCGGCTGGCATATGCATCTGGACGAGATCGACCAGACCCTGGCAATCCTGCCGCTGACACCCCGATTAGGGCCGTCCCGACTGTCGCCAGCCGCGCTGCCAGCGCGCCTGTTCGAGCATCCGTCGCTGTTTCAGAGACTGGATCGCGAGTGCTGGGTAGTGGCACCACAGAGCATCGTCGGCAGCGCCTTCAACGCCTGGCACTCGCGGGCTGCGCAGACCCGTGCCTACAACTCGGTTGCCGAGATGTTTGCCTGTCTGGGCGAATTGCTGCAGGAAACGACCCGTTCGCGTTATGTCTACGCCTACTACCCCGATCTCGACAGCTGTTCCCATCATTACGGCACCGACAGCCGCCAGGCACAACAGACGCTGAGTGCAGTTGACACCCTGTTCGGTGAGTTGCTCCGCAAGCTGCGCGGCAGCAATACCTGGGTGCTGCTCACCGCCGACCATGGTTTCATTGATTCTCCCCCCCGCAGGGTCATCAGTCTCGACGACCATCCACAGCTCGCCGCACTGTTGCTCCGGCCCTTGTGCGGTGAGCGCCGGGTCGCCTACTGCTACGTCGCCTCGGCCAATCGGCCGGTTTTCGAAGACTATGTGCGCCGCCATCTTGCCCGCGCTGCCCACCTCTACACCAGCGACCGGCTGATCGCTGGCGGATGGTTCGGTCCTCCACCCTACCATCCGCGCCTAGCATCCCGAATCGGCGACTACACCCTGGTGATGAAGGACAACTGGACGATCAAGGACTGGCTGCCGGGAGAAAAGCAGTTTGCAATGCTCGGCGTACATGGCGGCATCAGCAGCAGCGAGATGTGCGTTCCGCTGGTCGCCCTGCTGGCCTGACGGTCATGGCTTTCCCATTAACTGCCGGGATCAGCGGCTTGCCCCGCGCCTAATTTCTTGAGGAGTCTAGCAATGGCCAATGACCATGCCAAAACTGCACATACCGATCGTCTGATCGCCGACGCCATCCGCAACCGCCTTGGCCGTGAAGCGGGCTATCGCGAACAGGCCCTGAAAATCTACCCATGGATTTGTGGTCGCTGCGCCCGAGAATTCACACACCAGAATCTGCGCGAACTCACCGTTCACCACCGCGACCACAATCACGACAACAATCCCAGTGACGGCAGCAACTGGGAGCTTCTATGCCTCTACTGCCACGATAACGAACATGCCAGGGAGCTCGACGCAGCCGCGGCCCGCCAGGTCGGAATCACTTCGCTTGGCGCGACTGCCAGGGCGCCGGCGACAGCGCAGCCGTTCTCTAATCTCAAGGAACTCCTGAAAAGCCGCTGACCCTGCCTCGCGAAGGCACGCCCGGATGAACACCGATTATCTTGTCATGGAGCAGGTCTGCGCGGCGGCCCCCTTGCTCGCCGTTTTCAGGCAGAATTCGATTGCTTCGTGCTAACCCCGTGATGCTTGGCAATTCTGCCAAACCACTCGGCCACCTCATCGTGCACAGCGTATGTGAGAACAATATTAGTGAGTAATCAAGACTGCTTCCGTATCCTTGAGGACATCGCCCGCGACCTTTCGGGCGAAGTCGTTTCTTTTCCGACTTTCCTCGACATCACCTTTCAGGTACGAACCGCACTCAGAAAACCCGATTTGACCATCCACCATCTGGGTACGCTGATCAGCGCCGAGCCCCTGATGAGCACCAAGATCATCCGTTTGGCCAATTCGGTAGCGATGAACCCCTCTGGAAAGGCCATCGTCGATGTCAATAGCGCGATTTCTCGAATCGGCATGGAGGCAGTGCGCAGCGTTTCCTTTGCCGTGGCGATGGAGCAACTGCTCAATTCCAAGAAGATGGCCCCTTTCGAAGCGCTGTCGCGGCGCCTATGGGAACACACCATGCAGGTCGCCGCGCTGGCACGCGTCCTGGCACGTCGCTTGACCCAGGTCAGTCCCGACGAGGCAATGTTCGCCGGCCTGGTGCATGACATCGGCGTGTTCTACCTGCTCTCGCGGGCAGTAAATTTCCCCACACTGGTCGATGACCCGGCTGAACTGCATGCGCTGCTGGTCGAATGGCATGACAGTATCGGGCACGCACTGCTGGCCGCGATGGGGATGCCGGAAGAGCTGCTGGTGGTGGTACAGGAGCACGAACAAGATCGAACGATCGATACCCTGAAAACGCTGGGGGACGTGCTGTTCGTCGCCAACAGGCTGGCCAATCTGCAACATGGCTGGCGGGACAGCCTGTTTTGCGTGCCGCTGGATCCCGCCAAGCTGTCGCAGCTATTTGACACCCAGGCGCTCGGTACCCTGCTTGCCGAATCTGCAGAAGACCTGGCTTCGCTGAAAAACGCGCTCTGCTCCTGAATTCGCCGACAGGCGCCTAACGGTCATGGCTTTTCCAGCCGCCCCGATCATGAAAGTCATGACCGTTTCCCTCTCCCCCAACCCCTCTCCCGCGAGGTGAGAGAAGAGGCTCGTGAGTCGCTGACGCGACTTTCACAGTAACGGGCCGCAGCGCAATCGATGGCTGTCAGCGCGGTGTACTATAGCCGCCGGATCTTGGCGAGCAAGCCGGTTGTCGATGTCTGGTGAATGAACGGCAAGGAGCGCACGCAACCACCCCAGCCGCTGACTTCCTCATTGCCGACGATTCTCTCGAGCGGCCAGTCGCCCCCCTTGACGAGGATGTCGGGACGGCAATCGAGAATGCGCTGCAATGGCGTATCTTCCTCAAACCAGGTCACCAGAGTGACCGATTCGAGAGCCGCGATGACTGCCAGACGATCACTCAAGGAATTGACCGGACGGTCATCGCCTTTACCAAGACGTTGGACCGAGGCATCCGAGTTCAGCGCAACGACCAGCGTCGCGCCGAGTGCGCGTGCTTCGGCAAGGAGGCTGACATGGCCGCGGTGCAGCAGATCGAAGCAGCCGTTGGTGAACACCAGCGGACGCGGCACGCTGTCTATGCGCTCGGCAAGTTCGCCGGGGGCAACGATCTTGTGTTCGAATGCCGGCAGGTGGGTCGATGGTTGAGGCATTGAATCGGGCATCCGTGACTCCGCAAAAGCGCACATCGTACAGTCTTTCGGAACCCGGCGTCGCCGATCATTTCGATCATTGGGCGCACGAATCCATGCTTTTTCGGTATCGTTCGCTATTCGGGACTCGCCACAGGGGCGCCTCCACATGCACCATCGCTACCCACTGCATATCCATATTTCGACGCTGTTTCTGGCGCTGATACTTCTCGTATGCGGCGTACTCAGCGGAATCGGCTACCAACTCAGCAGCAAGCTGCTGGAAGAATCCGCTGCCGACCTGACGGCGCGCATCAGCCGTGCAGCACTGCTTGAGATGCGGCGCATCATCGAGCCTGCTGAGGTGGCTACTCACCTGTTGAGCCTGCAGCGTGTGACCAGCGCGACCTCGCTCAAGGAGCGTCTTGACAGCCTGGAGTTCATGCGCCAGGCGCTCGACAGTTCGCCGGCGCTGTCTTCGCTCTACGTCGGTTACGACAATGGCGACTTCTTTCTGGTTGGACGTGTTGGCCATGGCAGCGCGAGCGAGGCCGCTCGAGTGCCGGCCGGCGCGAACTACGTCGTGCAGAGCATTGAGCGGGTCGCAGCAGCACCGCCGCGCGGACGTTTTATCTATCTTGACGCAGCCCTGCAGACCCTGCGGGACGACGATCGTCCGGACTACGCCGCGGCCTATGATCCGCGTGACCGCATCTGGTATACCGAAGGACTGGCCTCCCCAACGCAGGTCAAAACGCCTCCGTACCTCTTTTTCTCGAGCCGGCGGGTCGGCACGACACTGGCCAGTCGCGCCGGCGGCGGACGATCCGTGGTCGGTGCAGACATCCTGCTCGACACGCTCGGCAAGTCACTGGCCAGACAAAAGGTGACCCCGGGAAGCGAGATGGTGCTCGTCAACGCTCAGGGCTACGTGCTGGCCCACGAGGATGTTTCGCGAATGGTGCTGGCCTCGCCGGAAAGCAATGGCAAACCGTCGTTGGCGAGAATCGACGAGCTGGCTGTGCCGGTGCTGGTTCCGCTCCTGACCGTCGTCAGGCAGATGCAGGGCCAGGAGGCTGCCCATGCCCTTGGCGTCAAGGTGGGTGACAACGAGTGGAGAGTCTCGGTTAATCGCCTCATCCTCGAAGGAGTGCCACCACTCTACCTGGTCACTGCCATCCCGGAAAACGAGCTGATGGCCGGGGCGCGGCAAGTGATACGTCAATCGGCGAAGGCCACGCTGCTCGTTCTGCTGTTGTCGATTCCGCTCACCTGGCTGCTAGCACAGAGCATTTCGCGGTCGCTGCGCCGCCTGGCCAGCGAAGCCGAGGCGATTCGCCATTTCGAATTTTCTCGCCCGATCGTCCTGGAGTCTTCGATCAAGGAAGTCACCGAACTGGCTTTGACCATGGACGGGATGAAGAGAACCATCCATCGCTTTCTGGACATCAGCCAGACCGTCGCCGCCGAGCAGAATTTCGACCGCTTGCTGCCGCGCCTGCTCGCCGATACGCTCTCGGCCGCCGAGGCGCGGGCCGGAGTGCTTTACCTGGCCGAAGCCAGTCAGCTCAACCCAGCCGTGGCACTCGACGACAGCGGTTCGGCACTGGCCGGCGACTTGCCCTCGCTCGACGTCGCGCACACCGGCCCGTTGCTCGGCGCCGCATTGGCCGAAGGCATCGCCCGTGCCGGCCGACTACAGCCCGAAGATCTGGATAGCCTGGGGCTGGCGACTGCGAACCTGGCCCAGGCTAGCCACGCCATGGCCGTTCCGCTGTGCAACCGCAAGAACGAGCTGGTCGGGGCAATGATTCTGCTCAGCGAGACGGAAACCGACAGCCACCGCCTGAGTTTCGTCAAGGCGCTTTCCGGGTCGGCCGCCGTGTCGCTCGAAAGCAAGGCACTGATCAAGGCGCAGAAGGATCTGTTCGAAGCGTTCATCCAACTGATCGCGGCGGCCATTGATGCCAAGAGCCCCTATACTGGCGGTCACTGCGCACGCGTTCCGGAACTGACCAAGATGCTGGCACGCGCGGCGTGCGCTGCCAGTTGTGGTCCCTACCAGGACTTTCAGTTATCCGAGGATGATTGGGAAGTATTGCACGTGGCCGCCTGGCTACATGACTGCGGCAAGGTGACGACGCCCGAATACGTGGTGGACAAGGCCACCAAGCTGGAAACCATCCATGACCGTATTCACGAAATACGGATGCGCTTTGAAGTGCTCAAACGTGATAAAGAAATCAGCAGCCTGCAGGCCATTGCCGCCGGCAAGGACGCCGAGACGGTGCACCGCCAGCTTGCCGCCGAACTGCAACAGCTCGACGACGACTTTGCCTTCGTTGCCCGATGCAACGAAGGAGGTGAATTCATGGCGCCGGAAAGCATCGATCGCCTGCAGGCGATCGCCGCGCGCACCTGGCTGCGCACACTCGATGACCGCATCGGCATCTCGCAGGATGAGAGGCTGCGCAAGGCGCGCACATCTTGCTCCACACTGCCCGTTGCCGAAACGCTACTCGCCGACAAGCCAGAGCACTTCATCGCCAGGCGGGCGCAAGATCGCATGCCGAAAGACAACCGCTGGGGATTTCGCATGCAGGTCCCGCCGCTGCTATACAACCGGGGCGAGCTCTACAATCTTTCTGTCGCACGTGGCACCTTATCGACAGAGGAACGCTACAAGATCAACGAGCATATCGTGCAGACGTTGGTCATGCTTTCGCAACTACCTTTCCCAAGACACCTCCGGCAAGTACCAGAAATCGCCGGTGGGCACCACGAAAAGATGGATGGTAGCGGCTATCCGCGGCAACTCAGGCGCGAGCAAATGAGTCCGCTGGCGAGAATGATGGCCATCGCCGACATTTTCGAGGCTTTGACAGCGGTCGACCGACCCTACAAGAAGGGCAAGACGCTGTCGGAAGCACTGGCCATCATGTCCCGGATGCAACAGGAGCAGCATATCGATCCGGAGTTGTTCGCACTCTTCCTGCGCGCCGGCGTATATCTCGACTACGCACGACAATTCATGCAGCCAGAGCAGATCGACGCGGTCGACGTCGAAGCTTTGCTGACCGCAACGCCTCCCTTTCCAGCCGCCGTTTGACGCGGCCCTTGATCCGCGCGGATGCAGGTTTCGTCCTCCAGGAGCCGCGTACGCAACCGGGTGTGACATCGTCGAGCGCGGCGTTCGCCACAGACTGTCAGAATCATTCTGCAACCGCAGCCGATCAATCGCCGGTAGCGCCAAGGAACTGCCGCCCAAGCCGCTGTTCAATAAATACAGATTATATTAAGGCATAGTATTTTCTTATTCATCCCCCGCCAGACTGACACTTCAATTTTCTCGATTGGCTCTTGCCAGCGGTGCTGCACGATCCGGTGGCGCCTCCCGAAGGCTCTCCTGATGACAGATCATCATGCTGATATGCAGGACTTTTTATGTACTTGAGTGTTCAATGGGGCGAGGGGATGGTCTCGACGAAAGGTTCGAGGGAAATGACAGGGTGCATTGAAATAAATTGTGCCATTGGTCACGGATCATTTAATTAATTAATTTTATGATCTTCATATGTGGCACCTAATCCTTCTGTCTTCCCTAACCTTCACGTTCTCCCATGACTACGAAAATCTGCGTCAAGTGCAAGCAAGAAAAATCGGTACTGGAATTTCACAAGAATTCACGAAGTGCGGATGGCCTTCATTCCTACTGCAAGGAGTGCAACAAGGCTCAGGCACTCGCGCACATCCGGGCAGAAAAAGCCAGGAAGGCGCTGCTGCGAGCCGCCAAGCGAGCCGCCAGCAATGCGGGGTGATCCGGTGACCGGCCTGATACGCTGTTAGTTACGCGACAGACGGCAGTTCAGTGACCAAGCCCCCAATATTGCGGGTCACCGAAAGTCGTCTTGAGCTGATCGATGAACAGCCGAACACGCAAAGGCAAATGCCGGCGTTGCGGAAATACGGCGTAGATGCCGACACTGGGTGCCGCATGCTCGTCGAGCAGGGGAACGAGTCGGCCACTCAGCAAATCGTCACCTACCTCCCACATCGATCGCCAGGCCAGACCCTTGCCGGCCAGTGCCCAGGCGTGTAACACCGCTCCGTCATTGCACTCGAAGTTGCCCGACACCTTGTAATTCTTCACCTCACCTCCCACGTACTGGCGCAGAGCCCAGCCACGTTGTTGGCCAAGCGACAGGCAGTTGTGCAAGGCCAGTTCGGCCGGCGTACCAGGCGCACCGTATTCTGCCAGGTAGGCTGGGCTGGCAACGATGACGCGACGCATTTCGCCAAGTTTGCTGCTCGCCAGACTCGAATCGGCCATTTCGCCGATCCGTACCGCACAGTCAACACCCTCGTTGAGCAGATCGACGAGCCGATCGGTCAGGTCAAGCCGCACGGTGACTTGTGGATTGGCCTGCATGAAGGCAGCCACCTGCGGCGCCACATGCCGGCGCCCAAAACCTGCCGGGGCCGACACCTTGAGGTGACCGCTGGCACGAATGCCACCCAGTGAAACCGCCGCTTCGGCATTCGCGAGTTCGTGAAGGATGCGCTGACAGTCCTCAAGGAACGCCTGTCCTTCGAAGGTCAGTGAAAGCTTTCGCGTCGTGCGCAGCAGCAGCTTGACGCCAAGGCGTGCCTCCAGAGCATCGAGCCGGCGCCCGATCACTGCCGGCGTGATCCCTTCAAGCTGTGCCGCTGCCGAGAGGCTGCCACGTGTCGCTGCGTTAACGAAGGCCTCGATTTGCTTGATATGGTCCATCTCTCAGATTCGATACCAGAGGTAAAAGATAATTTGATTCCAATCGCTATTATCTTTGAATGCAGCCTCTAATAGAATCGTTGCATTGCATCATCAACCATAGACAGGAGTCATCGCATGAGTCTTAATCTACCCGCCGGCATGCAAATCAACGCACCGATCCAACCCGGTTACGAAACCATTCTCACCCCCGAGGCACTGGCTCTGGTCGCCAAACTGCACCGATCTTTCGAGGATCGCCGCCAGGAACTGTTGCAGGCACGCGTTGCTCGCCAGGAACGGATCGACGCTGGCGAGATGCCTGACTTTCTGCCGGAAACCCGGTCTATCCGCGACGGCGACTGGAAAATTGCACCGCTACCGAAGGCGCTCGAGCGTCGCCGCACCGAAATCACCGGCCCGGTCGAAGCCAAAATGATCATCAACGCCTACAACTCGGGTGCCGATTCGTACATGAGCGACTTCGAGGACTCGAACAGTCCGAAGTGGGACAACCAGATCCAGGGCCAGGTTAATCTCTACAAAGCCATTCGGCGCCAGTTGTCATTCACCAACGAAGCCGGCAAGAAATATACGCTCAACGACACCATCGCCACTCTGCAAATTCGTCCGCGCGGCTGGCACCTCGACGAAAAACACGTCACCGTCGATGGTCAGCGCGTTTCCGGCGGCATCTTCGACTTCGGACTCGTCTTTTTCCACAACGCCAGAGAGCAGATTGCGCGCGGCGCTGGCCCCTTCTACTATCTGCCGAAGATGGAATCGCATCTCGAAGCGCGCCTGTGGAACGACATCTTCATCCTGGCGCAGGAGCACATCGGCCTGCCGCGCGGCACCATCAAAGCCACCGTGCTGGTCGAGACCATCCTCGCCACCTTCGAGATGGAAGAAATCCTCTACGAACTGCGTGAACACTCGGCTGGCCTCAACGCCGGACGCTGGGACTACATTTTCTCGTGCATCAAGAAGTTCAAGAAGAACCCCGACTTCTGCCTGGCCAACCGTGGTGCGATCACCATGGAGGTTCCCTTCATGCGCAGCTACGCGTTGCAACTGGTCAAGATCTGCCACAAGCGCGGCGCGCCGGCGATGGGCGGCATGAGTGCGCTGATTCCGATCAAGAACGATCCGGTGGCCAACGAAAAGGCGCTGGCAGGCATCCGTCACGACAAGACACGCGACGCCAATGATGGCTTCGACGGCGGTTGGGTGGCCCACCCAGGGTTGGTGGCGATCGCTGCCGAAGAGTTTCAGAAAGTGCTCGGCGATCGCCCGAACCAGTGGGAAAAGAAGCGCGACGAGACCTTCAGGGCAGCGGACTTCCTCAACTTCCAGCCTTCACAACCCATCACCGAAGCCGGTGTGCGCAACAACATCAACGTCGGCATTCACTACCTCGGCAGCTGGCTAGCCGGTAACGGCTGTGTACCGATCCACAACCTGATGGAAGACGCCGCCACAGCCGAGATCTCTCGTTCGCAGATCTGGCAATGGGTGGTTTCGCCCAAAGGGGTCCTCGATGACGGCCGCAAGGTTACCGCCGAGATGGTGCGCGGCATGATCGCCGAAGAACTGCTCAAGGTCAAAGCCACCATCAGTGCTCAGGGAGAAGATACCGCCACCTACGATCAGGCAGCGGTCATTTTCGACAAGATGTCGCTGACACCGGAATACCCGGAGTTCCTGACCCTGCCGCTGTACGAAGCCATGGAATAGACCCTCAGGACAAGGCGCCCATGGCGCGCGCGCGCAAGGCGCCGAGTTCACGGCTGGCCGGATCCGGAGAGCTGCGGGTCGGCCAGCCCTGCAGATGGCTGGCGGCCAGGTCGGCAAGTGCGTGAATCCAGTCGTCACGCTCGTTGAGGCAGGAAAGGTAGTGGAATTCCCTGCCGCCGGCCTGCATGAACGCACTCCGGCCCTCGATGGCGATTTCTTCGAGCGTCTCAAGACAATCTGCCGGGAATCCAGGGCAAATCACATCGACCCGTTGCACGCCCTGTGCTGCCAGCGCCTTGAGGGTTGGTGCGGTATACGGCTGCAGCCATTCGGCACGGCCGAAACGCGACTGAAAGCAGACCTGGTATTGTTCCTGACCGAGACTCAGCGCCTCGGCAAGCAGGCGGCCGGTCTTGTGGCACTCGCAGTGGTAGGGGTCGCCCTTGTCCAGCGTGTAGCGCGGCAGCCCATGAAAGCTCATGACCAGACGATACGAACGGTCCGGCCGGGCGTGACTGCACCAGTGCTCGCGCACACTGGCTGCCAGTGCCGCGATGTAGCCAGGGTGATCGGCAAAATTCCTGACCGTACGTATTTCCGGCTGATTGCGCACGCGTTGCAACCAGGCGCCAGCCGCATCGAATGCACTGGCCGTCGTGCTCGCCGAGTACTGTGGATAAAGTGGTAGCAACAGAATGCGTGTGCAGCCTTCGGCCTTGAGACGGGAGAGCGTTGCCGGAATCGACGGCTCACCATAACGCATGGCGAAATCGACGAGCACCCGATGTCCAGCCTGCCCAAGCAAGCCACGCAGCAACTTGGCCTGTCGTTCGACATGCACGCGCAGTGGCGAGCCTTCGGCCATCCACACCGCGGCATACTTTTCCGCCGACCGACGCGGTCGAATGTTGAGAATGATGCCGTTGAGAATCAACCACCAGGCAGCGCGCGGGATCTCGACGACGCGCGGGTCGGAGAGGAACTCCTTGAGGTAGCGGCGCACCGCCGCAGCCGTCGGTGCTGCCGGCGTCCCCAGGTTGATCAGCAGGACGGCGCTGTTCGCGGATGAATCGTGACGGTAGGCCGGTTCCGGGAAATAACCTGGCATCAGTATCTGGCCTGATAGGTCAGCGCTGAAGAGAGCAGTCGGGCGGTAATTTCGACGATTGGAATGACCCGCTCGTAGGCCATGCGAGTTGGACCGATGACGCCCACCGAGCCGACCACTTCACCGTCCACTGCATAAGGTGCGGTGACCACGCTGCACTCATCAAGAGGAGCCAGTCCCGATTCGCCGCCGATGAAGATTTGTACCCCTTCGGCACGCTTCGAGAGATCGAGCAGTTGCATCAGCGAGGTTTGCTGTTCGAAGAGGTTGAACAATTCGCGCAACCGTCGCATGTTCGACGAGAATTCCTCGACTTCAAGCAGGTTGCGCTCGCCTGAAATGACATAGCGGTTGTCGGATTCACGCATTGCCTCGTCACCGGCCATCAGTGCAGCGGCCATCAGCGTCTGCAGATCGCCGCGCAGTTTCTGCAGGTCTTCCTGGAGGCGGCGACTGATATACTCAAAATCCTGGCCAACAAAATGCTGATTCAGATAATTGGTCGCGGTGACCAGTTCGGACGGTGTATAGGCGCGCCCCGGAAAGAGCAGGCGATTCTGCACATCGCCGTCAGAAGTGACCAGGATCAGCAGAATGCGCTTCTCCGACAGGCTGACGAACTCCATCTGACAGATCTTCGGCGTCAGACGGCGTGGTGCCAGGACGATGCCGGCAAAATGGGTCAGCCCGGACAACAAGTGCGAAGCCTTGCTGATCAATTGCGAAGGCTGCGAGGGAAGCAACTGTTCCTCGATGGCGTCGAGCTTGTCCTTTTCGAGCGGCTGGACAGTCAGCAGAGTATCGACAAAGAAGCGATAGCCGCGAGACGTCGGCACACGCCCGGCAGAGGTATGCGGGCTGGCAATCAGACCAATTTCCTCGAGATCGGCCATGACATTACGAACGGTTGCTGCCGACAGGTCCAGGCGCGAGTACCGGGACAGCGCACGCGATCCGACGGGTTGCCCTTCGGCAATATAGCGTTCGATCAGGGTCTTGAGGAGCGTTTTGGCGCGGTCATCTAGCATGGTTCGATTCTACAAAAATTCCATCATTCACGGGGCGCCGCGGAAGCAGGCTGAATTGTGGTTTAATTCGCGCATGAACAATGCCTTTCCAGAAGATTCGGCTGATTGCGCGCCGCCACCCCGGACGATTGCGCTAGTCGGAAAGTACCACAGTCCAGAGATTGCCGAGTCGATTCGCCTGCTGGCCAATTACCTGCACGAACGCGGCATGACCGTCTTGATCGAGGAAGAGACTGCCTGCAACGTCATCTCGCATCTGGAACTCGGGAGCTGGGCGAGCGGCAGTTTCACCTGGCTCGGTGCCCATGCCGACATCGCCGTCGTCGTCGGTGGCGACGGTACCATGCTTAATGCCGCACGCCAACTTGCCCGTTATCGGGTGCCTCTGGTCGGCGTAAACCAGGGGCGTCTCGGTTTCATGACCGACATCGCACGTAGCGACATGCTGACCTGCATGGACGACCTTCTGGACGGCAAGTTCGTTCCGGAGACACGCATGCTGCTCGATGCCGATGTCGTGCGTGGTGAGCGCAGTGTCGTTTCAAACCTGGCGTTGAACGATGTGGTGGTGGACAAGGGCGCGATCGGACGGATGATCGAACTCGAATTGTTCATCGACGGCGAGTTTATTTACCACCTGCGCTCGGACGGCCTGATTGTCGCCACATCCACCGGCTCGACGGCCTATGCGCTCTCGGCCAATGGCCCGATCCTGCATCCACAGGTTTCGGCCATCGCCCTGGTTCCGCTCTGCCCACACGCACTGACCAACCGGCCAATCCTGGTCGGTGATCGTAACGAAATCGAGATCAGGATTGTGCACGCCACCGATTCGCGTGCCCACTTCGATGGACAGGTGACGGTTGACCTTCGGAACGAGGATTCCGTACGTATTCGTCGCTCCGAATATTCGATCTGTCTGCTGCATCCGCCTGGTCACAGCTATTTCGCCATGCTCCGACAAAAGCTGCACTGGAGCGAGCGACCCAAGGAACATTGACCCACTGCCGTGACGACGAGATTGACGATCCCCTTATGCTCTGTCGTTTGACGATTCGCGACTTCGTGCTGGTCGACCGGCTGGAACTCGAGTTTCAGCAAGGATTTAGTGCGCTGACTGGCGAAACCGGTGCCGGCAAGTCGATTCTCGTCGACGCCCTGGCATTCGCCCTGGGTGAGCGCGCCGACGCGGGCCTCATTCGTGCCGGAAGCGAGCGCGCGGAGGTGAATGCCGAGTTCGACCTTGCGGCTTCGCCGGAGGCCACCGCCTGGCTACAGGCGCATGATCTGGATACGCCAGGCGTCTTGCTGCTGCGCCGCGTCCTGGATGCAAGCGGCCGTTCGCGTGCCTATCTGAATGGTTCGCCAGTGACCGTCCAGCAGTTGCGGGAGGTGGCCGAATCATTGGTCGACATCCACGGTCAGCATGCGCATCAGTCGCTGCTGCGCAGCGAAGCGCAGCGTGCTCTGGTCGATTCGCATGCCCGGCTCGAATCCCTGCTCGCCGAGGTGGCCACCGCATGGCGCAACTGGCGCGCGGCCAAGACGCTGTTTGATACCGCCAGCAGCGGCAGTGAGGCCTTGTCAGTCGAACGCGAGCAACTGGAATGGCAGGTTCACGAACTGCAAACACTCAACTTCTCGACCAAAGAATGGCAGCTTCTGAACGAGGAGCACAAACGTTTGGGCCATGCAGCCAGTCTGGTCGAAGGAGCACAGTTCTCCTTGCAGATCTTGGACGAGGGCGACGCCGCTTGTGAGGCCCAGGTCGCCGCCGCGATCAATCGCCTGGAGGGGCTTTGCGAGTACGATCCGGCGCTATCCGAAATCACCGACCTATTGCAATCCGTGCAGGCCGAACTCGGCGAAGCGGCCTCTGCCTTGAATCGTTACACCCATCGAATCGAACTCGACCCACGGCGTCTGGTGGAAGTCGAACAACGCATCGAAGCGGTCCTGGGTTGTGCGCGCAAGTTCCGCTGTGCACCCGATGACCTGACAATGCTACTGGCGCGCTGGCAGGAGCGGCTGAGCGTTTTGGGTGAGGCCGCCGACCTTGCCGCCCTGGAGGCGCGCGCCACGGCTGCCCGTGCGCAGTATGAACAGCTCGCGCAGCGTCTCTCCGGCAAACGCGCCCAGGCAGTCGAGGTACTCGGCCGCGAAGTCAGCCAGGTCATGCAACAGTTGGCGCTTGCTGGAGGCCGCTTCGAGATTGCCCTGTTGCCGGTCGAAGGAGGGAATGCCGCAGGGTTTGAACAGGTCGAGTTTCGTATCGCTGGCCTGGCCGGAAGTGAACCGCGGTCGCTGGCCAAGGTCGCTTCCGGTGGCGAAATCTCACGGATCAGTCTAGCCATTCAGGTGGTCACTAGTCAGGCGGCAAGCGTACCGACGCTGATCTTCGACGAGGTGGATGTCGGAATCGGCGGGGGTGTTGCCGAAGTCGTAGGCCGTTTGCTGCGTGAGTTGGGAGGCAAAAGACAGGTTCTCTGCGTGACACACCTGCCCCAGGTTGCCGCACGTGCCAACTGGCAATGGCAGGTCAGCAAGACGATTCGAGCAGGAGCGGTTCGCAGCCACGTTGCCACCCTCGAAGGAGATGCACGGGTCGAGGAAATTGCTCGCATGCTCGGCGGCATCGACATCACGTCGATCACCCGCCAGCATGCCAGGGAAATGCTGGGACTGCCTTGAGCAGCCTCAAGACGATGCGCGCTTGTCAGCACAGGGGCGACAAGCCAATGCAATGGCACGGCCACTGTCAGAAATCTCCCACGATCTCCTGATTGGCCACGGATATGCCGGCGTGCCGTCGGAACCTGCCTCCATGGAACAGTCCAGGAACCCGCAGAACATTTAGACCGAACCTTCAGACAGGCTTCTTGAGCTTGCTCTTGGCCGCTTTCTTGAGGGTCTTGAAGAGTTCCGGATCTTCCGCCTTCACGTATTCGAGAACCTCGATGTCTTCTCGTTTGAGGCGCTGAATGTCGATCTGCTCGACATGAACGAGCCTGAGCAGCTCACGCACCGGCTTGGGCATATTGCGGCCACTTTCATATCGCGAACCGCCACTCTGCGTCACACCGATCTTGGACCAGAACTGCTGCTGATTCAAACCAAGCCTGCGACGAATTTCGCGAGGATCAACCTTCTCAACGACTTTGTTGACGGTGCTCATGACTCTCCTTTCTTACCTTCACGCAAAGTGGACCAGCAGGAAGTCGACTTCCTGCCATATCTTCATACAATATGACTTTGGTAATACACGATGCACTATAAGCGATTCCCCCGAAATTTTGCAAGTGGCATTGCCATAGAACATCAGGCTAATGATGATCAGCTTGTCGGAAGTGCAGAAGTGCTTGCCTTTTGCGGCAAGGTCAAGCCAAGCATTAGAATACCGGCTTTTGCGTTTCTCAACTGGATTTGGGATGGCACTGATCGTTCAGAAGTTTGGCGGCACGTCGGTTGCTTCGACGGATCGCATCAAGAATGTTGCCAAGCGAGTCGCTCGCTGGCGGGCGCAAGGACACGACATTATCCTGGTTCCTTCGGCTATGGCCGGAGAGACCAACCGGCTGATCGGCCTGGCCAGGGAAATTTCTCCTGCACCGGATCCGCGCGAACTCGACGTGATTGCCTCAACCGGCGAACAGGTCACCATCGGCTTGCTGGCCATGGCCATGCATGCCGAGGGACTCAAAGCAAAGAGTTTTACCGGTTTCCAGGTCGGGGTGTTGACCGACAGCACTTTTACCAAGGCACGGATTCTGAAAATCGACCAGCACCGGATTCGTAAGGCCCTGGCCGATGGACACGTCGTGGTCGTGGCAGGCTTTCAGGGTGCCGATGAGCATGGCAACATCACCACCCTGGGTCGGGGAGGATCGGACACCTCAGCCGTAGCGCTTGCGGCAGCAATGAAGGCGGATGAATGCCAAATCTACACTGACGTTGACGGCGTCTATACGACCGACCCGCGCGTCGTTCCGGAAGCACGCAAACTCGACAGCATCACTTTTGAAGAGATGCTGGAGATGGCCAGCCTCGGGTCCAAGGTGCTCCAGATCCGCTCGGTCGAGTTTGCCGGCAAGTACAAAGTCAAACTCCGTGTGCTTTCCAGTTTCGAGGAGGAAGGCGAAGGTACGCTGATCACTGTTGAGGAAAAAGGAAATATGGAACAACCGATCATCTCCGGAATTGCTTTCAATCGCGACGAAGCCAAACTGACCGTACTGGGCGTTCCGGATCGTCCCGGCATTGCTTACCAGATCCTCGGGCCGATCGCCGATGCGAACATCGACGTCGACATGATCATCCAGAATATCGGCCGTGACGATACCACCGACTTTTCCTTCACCGTCAATCGCACTGACTACAGCAAGGCGCTTGCCATCCTGGAAACCGTCAAGGAAAGAATTGGCGCACGCGACATCACCGGTGACAACACCACCTGCAAGGTCTCTGCCGTTGGCGTTGGCATGCGCTCACATCCAGGCGTTGCGAGCAAGATGTTCGGTGCACTGGCCAAGGAAAACATCAACCTGCAGATGATCTCGACATCAGAGATCAAGATCTCGGTAGTCATTGAAGAAAGATACCTCGAACTTGCGGTGCGCGTCCTGCACAAGGCCTTCGGCCTGGAAAAACCTCCGAAGTCGAAGTTTGGTTTGACCGGCCGAGGTGAAACCGATATCATCACACCTTCCTAGGAGACGTGGCCGAGAGGTCGAAGGCACTCCCCTGCTAAGGGAGCATGCGGGCATAAACCTGCATCAAGGGTTCAAATCCCTTCGTCTCCGCCAGGACACCGGTTGAAAACTCTCTGCAGCAAAAACGAACACCCCGCTGAACGACCTGTTTTGCGGGGTTTTTCGTGTAAACCTCCTGACTCCGGGAATTTGGTTCGCTTTTTTCAAGTGAACGTTTCGATGTGACGTTTTACAGCGCTTCACTTAAATGCAGGAGATGAAGAGGGGGAACGACTGTGCTCGCCAGGAACTGAATGACTGCGGCAGGTTGCCCACTGGCATCAGGACAAAGGATCGTCGAAGACCTTCGTTGCCACTCACCAAGAAGCACCCGATCGTATCTGCGCTTACCACGCGCTCACGCTTACCGAACTTGAAAACCGCCACCTGCCCGAACCCTGGTGCAAGAAACTGCCGCGTCGCATTCCGGGTGTGCGCTTGACGTCTGGCCGCTGATCGGCAATATCAAGGCACGGGTCTCGACGAATTCCTGTGGGTGGATGCCCTGACGCGAGCGCAACGAATCTTGAATCCACACTGAGGGCGGCGGCATCGGTCTGTTCGTTGATGCCATCAATGAGCGGACAGCGACCTACTACCAGCGCTTCGGCTTCGTGCCATTACCGGATAACCCAATGTTGATCAGGGTGATGGTGTGAATGACGGATTGACGGCCCGCCATCCCAGAACAAGAATAGGGGGAACTCGTTGTCCGCCATCCCTCGACACGGAAAGTTGCGCCCGTATTGACCAGCGCCTTGGCCTGCACCTGCTGATTGGTGAAATGATTGGTTAATCGTAGCGCCGCATAGATAAGTCCCATCTCGCTCCCCAGAAACCTCGGTCATTTTTTCGTGCTTGTGTGCATCGGCAGGCTCAGTGCTGCGTCGGGCCGAAGAGGTCTTTCAGACCGGGGACAGTCAGAATACGGTACAGCCAGATTTCGATTTGCGCGGCCGCAGTGCTGGCAATCTCGCGGCTCACCTCGAAGTCGTCCATCGCTGCGGCTCAGTGCTGACTACCATTGTATAGAACGATGGGAAGAATTGGTGGCAATCGACCGTCGGCCAGAATCTCCCCTCGCTTGATCAGATCCTGGTAGAGCAGACCCTGATAGACCATCCTGCGCAGCGCCATGTATTTGTCGACGCTGCTCTGGAATTCCATCAACAGGTAGAGATAGACCCATTCGCCACCGAACTTGACCCGCCAGACAATATCGTCAGCGCGACCGCGGAAATCTTCGTCGGTGACGTAGTTGCCCGGGACTTTTTCCAGGGTGGTGTAATCCAGGATGTACAGCCGTCCGGGTTGTGCAGCCAGTCATCCTGAATGAACCCGATGAGCAGGTCGCGCACCATCTCCGGATGGGAAAACAGAAACTTGTAGCCGGTGTCGTGATCGTTTGCCATCGGGCCATTCTATTCTACCTGCCTCGATTCCGGTCTGAGCGGCAGCTACGGCAGAAAGCACTCCAGTGTTGCGGCTTACCTCGTGCCTGACCCTTTTTTCGGCCTGTACTCGACCGTCCTCCATGGCAATCGATGCCTTGGAAATGTCAGTGCTCAGTCGGCCCGAAGACATCCTCCATGCTGCGAGCATCAAGCACCCGATCCAGCCACGTCTCAATCTCCTCTCTCGACGCAGCGGCGATGTGGGAAGCCAGATCGGGAGGAAGCACGCCGAAGCGTCTGACGAGCAGGCGCTGCAGAGCCATAGCTACGCGTTTTTCCTCGCCTCTCGCCCCGTAGCCATGCGCCCATTCTTCAAGTCGTTCAGCCAACATGACTTTCAGCTCCTGTAAGACGTCGATCTCGGGTAAAAGGGTACGGTATTCTCCCTTGCGCATCAATGTCGCCCGGATCCAGATGGGGAACATCCGGCGCAGGTCGGGACGGTCGACGAGCCTCTCTTCGAGCAGCGCGATCAGGACGCCGAGGCTTCCTGGGAAGCCGGGTGTTCGATGCGGAAGACGGCCACCATGAGGTTCTTCAGCGAGGCCAGTTGGCTGTCGGTATAGGCGTTCTCGTCGACCAGCAGGTAGGAGAAGCGGGTCTTGAACTGCTCGACCAGGTCCGGTATCGGCGGGATCAGGTGGAAAACGTCGGTCCCGGCGGTCCAGCGCGGGCCGCCGTTGTAGAGAACGATCGGCAGGACCAGCGGCAGGCGGTCGTCGGACAGGAGCTGGCCCTGCTTGATCAGGGCCTGGTAGAGCAGCCCCACGTAGACCATCATGCGCAGCGCCATGTGCTTGTCCGACGGTACTCTGCTGGAACTCGATCAGCAGGTAGAGATAGACCCACTCGCCACCCACCCTGACCCGCCAGACGATATCGTCGGCCCGCTGGCGGAAGTCCTCACTGACGTAGCTGCCGGGGACGATCTCCAGCGTGCGGTAGTCGAGACTGTGCAGCCATTCGTCCGGAACAAAGCCAAGGATCAGGTCGCGCACCAGTTCCGGTGTCGAGAAGAGAAATTTGTAGCCGCTGTCGTGTCCGTTGGCCATCGGCGCATTCTACCTACGGTGCAGGTGCCTTGGCGTGATGGCCTTGCAAACCATTGAATCTGGTCCTCCTCTTCCGCTGACTGTTAAAAAAAGAGCCCCCCTGCCTTTTGGGCAGGGGGGCTCGGAGGCTTTCACCTGCACCCATCACCGAGGCGAAGGGTGTCTCTGGAGAGATTTAAGCGATAGCGGTGATGTCACCGGCCACAAAGGTGAGACCAGCAGCGAGACCTGTAATACCAGTCAGTTGGACCAGAACGTCGTTGGCACCCAGGCCAGCCACGCCGTCAGAGATAAACAGGTAGCTATTGACGCCGTTGTCATACACCGTGGAGGCTCCAGCCGCTCCCGCCACGCCACCAACAGCAGCGACGAAGGCAGCTAAGTTAGCCGCACCTGCAGTCACCAGACCTGCAGCGTTGATGGTCAGGCCTGAAGTCCCGGCCGTGGCAGCAGCAAGAGTTGTTGCGCCAAAGTCGATAATGTCAACAGCCGTGACATAGTCGGTGATGGTATCGAAGTTGGTAGCCGTCGGCAGGCCCGACGCACCCGCAGCGAACACGAAGGTGTCAGCACCAAGACCACCAGTCATCACGTCGGCACCAGCACCACCGGTGATAACATCAGCAAAGGCACCGGGATCACCGACGATGATGTCGGCACCGGAACCCCCTGTGATGTTCAAAGCAGCGCCACTAGTGTTGGTGATCGTCGTACCCGTGGAGGAGGTGGCAATCGTCAGCGTGGTCACACCGGTCACGGCGGTACCGTAGGTGATGGTATTTGCTGCAGTAGCCGGAGCAGTACTGGCGGTATCAACATACGCACTGAAATCCAGGATCTCGGTGTTGCTCACGTTAAAGACCTGTGTAGCCGTACCTGTCGAATCAGCAAAGGTAACGGTCGCGGCTGCAAACGTCACGTTGGCTGCAGTACCGCTGAAAGCCAGCGTATCCGTACCAAGATTCAGGTTGACGGTTTGTGCTGCGCCACCCACATTGATCCCCAGCGTAACGGAGTCGTTAGCAGCGAACCCGGCATCGCCAGTAATCGTCAAGGCAAATGCACCGGATACCGTACGGGCATCCATGAGGATACGAGATGGAGCGACTGGAGCCAGCGCAGTGCCCGCAGCATCGGTCATCAGACCATCGTTAGCCGTGACCAGCAGCGTTTCGATTTCAGTCAATGAAGCCGTGTGGCCGGAATCACTCAGGGCATCTGCAACAGCAGAGTTCAACGTCAGGTTGAGGGTCTGCAGAACAGCCTGATCGTTGTTGATGACGATGCTGCCAACGTTGGAAACGTTGGCAAGGTCAGCCGTGGTCACGGTTGCCGTGTTACGGACTTCCATCACATCAAGGGAACGGTTACCCACCAGCTGACGGGTCACGCCGGTCGAATCGACACCGACAGTGAGAACGATGTCACCACCGTCGATGATGTTGCCACCGTTCGTATTTTGATCGTTCACCACGAAGCGGTCAGCCGTTGCGCCCGCGCCTTCTTCACCGTCGTAAGTGAAGTGTTGGTTGGCTGACAGTGTCGTTGCATCCAGACGAAGTGCCGTGTTGGAAGTACGAACATCCGCGTTGGTTGCAGTGGAGACGGTAGAGTCATCATCGTTGTCGATGACGATCATGTTCCCGTTGGTACCGTTGGCGGTGATCATGTCGTTATCGATCTGCAGGAAGTACTGATTGCCTGCGCCATTACCCGCCAGATAGACGGTCTGGAAGCCAGAGACATTGTCCCACTCGGACTGTTGCAGAATGACATTGACACCGTTGCCGTCGATTACCAGAGTGTTATTACCGGCACCGCCGACCACTGTATCCGCATTGGTCAGGCCGGCTTGTGAACGGGTTGGTGAAGCAGCGGCGATATCGTCGAAAATCACCGTATCGTTACCAGCACCCATGGTGATGGCCTGACCACCGTTGGTGTTGGCCGCGGTGGTGCTGACACGAATGGTAACGTCGGAGGCTTCGTTGGCCGCATTGATGGTGCCCGCAACGAGGCGCACCATGTTGGTACTGGCACCAACATCCACCCAACCGAAGCCATCGACGGCAGTGCCGGTGACATCGACCTGCTTCAGACCGGTCACATTATTTGCCGCGATGATTGCTGCTTCCAAAGCTGCCTTGTTGGCAACCGTCGGATTTGCATCATAGGTCGTCTTGGCTGCCGCCAGCGCTGTCAGCAGTGCGTTGGGGACCAAAGCGCCACCAACAGCAATAGCCTGAGCATCGGCGGGAGCCAGCGTGGTATCCACATCCAGGTTCAGGAAGGTGCCCGCCACACCACCAGACAGGGTAATGGTGCCCCTGAGTCCAGCTGCAGTTGCCAGTTCGAGTTCCACGGTATTGGATTCCGTGTCGGAGTCGGTGACAGTCAGGCTTTCGACGCGTTCAACAGCGGCTGTTGCGGGCAAATCGCCGTTGGTTTGCAGGGTGAAATTGAAACGCGGATCGGTGTTGACGCCCTCATTGATGGTAATGCCCACCAGGTCGTTTGCGTTGGTTGAGGACTTGAGATTGGCGACCACGGTGGTGTCGATGATGCTACCGTTATTCGTGGTGCTGTGCTGAATCGACAGTCCGGCGCCCTGTGCTGCCGTCAGGTTGTTCAAGGTAACCGTGTAGTTGCCATTGTCCCAGGAAACCGGGGGATTGTTGATACCATTAACGTTATTCGAAGTATTGTCAATATTACGGATATTGATCGTGGCCGCATCGGTGATCTTGTCCATATCCATGGTCACGTTGCCCACAAGCTGGATATCCACCGCTTCAACTGCCGTCACACTACCCGTCGACACCCCACCGGTGTAGACCACGATGGTGTCAGTACCGAGACCACCAAGCAGGCTATCGCCAGCTTGTACGGTATCGTACAGATAGAAGGTATCGTTATTGGCTGTACCGGTAATGGACACGTTCTGTGGCAACCCGGAAGTACCTGCCTTGCCGGTGGTCAAAGTACCTGCAGCAATGTTGAGAGTCAGCGAAGCGGTACCGGTCATCCCGGACGCATCGATCGAAGCCAGGCGACCGTTGGCCTGCAGAACGCCGCCGCCATGGCTGATGGCTTCCACAAGAACGTTTGAAGCCTGATTGACCACGTTAGCGGTAGAAGCCAAGGTCAGCGATTGATCACCCGTGATGGTGATCGAGCCAGCAGTACCGGTATCCATCGGCAGGTTGAGCGTTCTCACGGTATTTGTGGAGCCATTGCTGACCAGACCAAGGGTCTCAATACCATTGGTGGCCACACCTAGCCCAGCGATGGTGACATTCTGACCGATGTTGAGTGTACCCAGGTCCACGCTGTTCAGCGTCATCGTGGCCGCATTCAGGCCCGCCAGGACGCCGCTCGCGTAGGAGAACTCGACCGTGTCGGCCTGGTTGGCGTTGGTGTTGGACAAGGAGAGGGCACCTACAGGCTGCTTGAGGTTGCCAACCTCGGCATTCTTAGCCTGGGCAACGCGAGTAATATTGACGGCATTAACGCCAGTAGCATCCTGCATGTCAAGGGCGGTGACGTTAGCACCCGAACCCGTGAAGGCGACGTTCACCACTTCAATGCCGGTCAATTTTGGCGTGATGATCGGAGCGCCATTGTCGTTGGCGTTACCCAGCGTAGCGTTGAGGGTTGGGGCGGTGCCCGTACCGGTCAGTTGGTCTTCGTCCTGCAGGGCGTTGATCCGGTCGTCACCGCCGGGGGTGTAGACCAGGCCTGCCGTGAAGATGTTGGCGGTGGCGATGTCGGTGCCGTTGGTGAGCGTAAACGAATCCAGGTTGGCACTGGGAACATCGGGGAAGGCGATGGTAGCCGTGCTCGAAGGGTTCTGGGCGTACGCAACCGCGTTACCAACCCTGGCGTTCCAGGCCGTGGCAAAGGAACCGAAGGTCGGGTCTTCGGTCATCAGTGAAAAGTTGTTCACGATCTGGGCGATGACCGCGCCCCGCTCAGTAAAGACGGTGCCGGTGATCCAGCCGGTGAGAAAAACGACGGCCGCATCAAAGGCTTCACCGGTCAGCCCCAGATTGGTGGCGACGATGGTTGCGACGTCGCTGGTCGCCATATTGGAAAAGTCGCGGATGAACAACTGGTTCTCAAGATCGGTCATGGCACCGGGAGTCGAGGTCGAGGCCAGAACCTGCTGGGTCGTGCTGTAGTTAAGTGCCTGGTTGTACATCGCACCGGCGAAGCGTGCAGTGACGACACTATTGGTGGAGGGTGTGATCATCAAACTTCCTTTCAAAGGTTAAAACAAATTTTGTGCACAAAGCCGAGGCCTGGTTTTTGGACACTCGCCAAAACAGTCTGAGGCTAAGTGCTTCATCTCGTGTCCGGTCTGCTTTCGCTGCGTTGCTTCCCCGGAACCGCTTGGTCTCGGGCGATCCTGCTTTTCGCCAGAGTTGCCACACCATCAGACGAGCACATGGTAGCTTGCCGGAATCCCGCCTGTTTGTGATTGCAATCACAAAGATCTAACTCGCGGTTCGCTGCCCTGTCTATGACAAAACCATCGGTCCCACGGCCGCAAGAAAAAACCCCGGATCAGCGCCCGTGAAACTTGAGGCCGAAGTATATCGCATGATTTTCCATATTGAACAGGGCTATGTTGCTTTTTTGCAACGTATTTTCGAGATATGCCACAATAGACCACTGATCCGCCAGCGGATGTTCGTAGGAGAGGCGTCCTGCCAGGCGGTCGACGCGGCGCGGCTGCCCGCCGAGCAGCGAGCTGTACGGGATGTCGTCGAGGTCCCGGCCGCGCTGGACCCACAGCGACACGGTGTCCGACCCCAGTCTGCGGGCGATGCCCAGGGTGATGTCGGATCGCCGCTGGTCGCCGCCCAGCCGGTCGGAGTCGCGCGCGCGGTCTTTGCGATCCTGCAACAGGACGTTGAAATCCCAGACCTCGCCCCGACAGAACAGCCAGGCCTTGGGACCGGCGTAGCGGCCGGCCTGCAGCGGGGCCGCCGGAAAATCCCGGTTTTCGATGCTGTAGCCGAGATTGCTTGCACAACCGGCAGGTGCAAAGGGCGGCGGGAGCTGGTAGAGCAGACCCCAGCCGGTGCTGGTGTAAGTCGGCTGGTTGGCCATCCAGAGCCGGGTCTGGCCGAAACGGAGGCCGATCTGCCCGTCGAGGAAGGGATGAAAGTAGGCGGCGTTGGCACTGACGATCGCCTGGTTGGTGTCCGACTTGCCGGGACTGTTGCGGGTGCTGATTTCGCCGTTCAACAGGACCATGCCTCCGCCCCAGGCGCGGGCGGCTGAGCCGACCCAGGTGGTGCGCGCCGCGCCACCGGGAATGCGCTCGTTGTCGGCCAGTTGCACCGGGACGCTGCCGCCGGGCAGGGTCAGGGTCAGAAACTGGATGCCGGGAGCGCTGTTGAGATTCGATTCGGCGCCCCCCAGGAACTCGATCGACCAGTCCAGAAGCCAGCCGTCACCCTTCCAGACATCAAGTTGCTCGGACAACCACGCCTTTAATGCAAATGGAATATCAGGGTGTTGCGAAACCTCGCTGGCCAGGCTGATGGCGGAATCCCGTTGGCCCATTTCTGCAAGCGCCTGCGCGTAGTCGAGCTGTGCGCCAGCCAGGCCGGGATTGAGCAGCAGGGCTTTTTCCAGCGACAGGGCCGCTTTCTGGGGACGCCCGAGTGTCAGCAGAAGCACCCCCTGGTAGGCAAAATAGTCGGCCCGGTCCTGGCAGGACTCTTCCAGGCCAGAGAGGCGCGCCACTTCCGCCTCGCGCTGTGCTGACTGGATGGGTGGCTGGACTGGGAAGGAGGTGGGGCAGGTAACAGCCAGAGAGGATGCCGTCACCGGGCCGACGGCCGCAGCCGACAGCGCAATCCCGCAGAGGATCATGGCGCCGGGGGAAAAATGGAAAAAGGTCGACCGGCTCATGGCGATGGGGTGCAAATAAAGTGTTGGGTGAATGGCGATGTGCCCCCTCCACCCTATGTAACTCCCCGCCCCCGCAAGGGGAAGAGGGGCGGTCAGCGACCTTCCGGACCCTCCTGCAGCCTTCGACCCGCCTGCTCTCCTCCCCCCTCGCGGGGGAGGGGTTGGGGGAGAGGGGGTCTGGGGTCTGTACTCGACAGCAGCCAACGCCGCTGCATCGAAGTCAGCCGCTGGTCTGCTGCTCGCCTTCCGCGTCGAAGACGAGGCGCAGATGACCCTTGGGATATTTTACAGGGATCGCATACACCGTGCGCGGCTCGGTCATTCCGGCCAGCAGGAAATCGCCTAGCCGGTGGGTGCGTTCAGGATCGGTATCGGCAACCACCGAGCCGATCAGAATGGGATGGGCCAATTCGCCGGTGAGCGCTTGCAGGCGTGTAGCGATGGTGACGGCTTCACCCAATACGGCATGGGTCCGTCTGGCGGCCGGCCCGAAAGATCCGATCAGAACCGTGCCGGTTTCAACTCCAATGCCCAGATCGAGCGGCGGCACATGCCGTGATGCGATGCGCGGCAACTGTGGCGTGCAGACCCGCCACAGTTCCTCCGCGGCATCGAGGGCGCGGGCGCCATGCCCGGCACAGGGCGCCGAGCCGTTCCAGACCGCCAACAGGCTATCGCCAACCATTTGTTCCACCACCCCGCCATGCGCTTCGACGATGCGGCTGGCGGTGGTGAAGAACAGATGCAGGACCATGGCGGTTTCCTCCGGCGGGCGGCCTGAACAATAGGCGGAGAAATTGCGCAGGTCGGCGTGCAGCACGGTCGCTTCGCAGCGTGTGGCGCGTACCTGCGCACACGGCTCCTGTGTGGCCACCTGACGCGCCACCGGTTCAGGCAGGTAGCTGGCCAGATGGGAGTAGAGGCGCTCGCGTTCGCAGCGCAGACGGGCAAATTCGCCGGCACTGAGCAGCATGGCGGCGAACACGGTGAACACGCCGGGAGCGACCCAGCCCAGCCAGAGGTGCTGCTTGAGCAGCAACAGGGTGCTCAAGCCAAAAATCACCAGGAGGTTGGTCAGGGCCACCATGGGCAGGACGAGTGCTGCGCTGCGTGGTGTCAGGCGCAGAGCGACGAGCAGCAGCAGCGCGCTCAGGCCCCCCAGCAGCCAGGACCACAGGGCAGCGCCGCGTGGCCGATAGGGCGTGCGATCATCGAGCATCGCCGAGAGCAACTGCGCGTGCACCTCGACGCCACTGACCGCGCGCCCCTGCGGAGTGGGAATGGCGTCACGGGCGCCGAAAGCGGTGGCCCCCACCAACACCCAGGCGCCCTGCAGCAGGTCGACTGGCGCCCGGCCCTGCAGTACGTCTGCAGCCGGGATGGCCAGCAGGCCGGCGCGCGGCATCTGATAGGAGACGCGCAGGTGACCCGCTCCGTCAATCGGCAGACGCAGGCCGCCGAGGTCCAGCCACCAGGGCGGATCGAGCAGCGCTACGCCGGGGTGCAGTTCGGGAATGGACTGACTCGCGGCAATGACACCGGCAATCGCCAGCGAGGCATAGGTTCTGCCATCGTGACAGATCAGGGCCGGCACCTGGCGGATCGCGCCGTCGGGGTCCACCAGCGGTGTGATGTGGCCGGCGAAAGGCGAAGTGCTCAACTGAACGTCGTTGGCCATGTAGCCATAAGCCCGCTCGGCCGGCTGGGGACAGGCGACAAATGGCAGCGCGCCCGCCAGTTGGCCGCTGTGCACTGCCGGCTCGGGCGACAAGGAGAAGAGTTGTGCCATGACTGTTGGCACCGCGCTCGCCAATGCTTCAGACAGGCGGGCATCGTCCGGACTGGGGCCATCGAAGAGGATGTCGAGGATTTTCAGGCTGACGCCCGCCTGGTCCAGTTTCTCGAGCAGCTCTGCCTGGCGAGCGCGTGGCCACGGCCAGGCGCCGATCGCCTGAATGCTTTTTTCATCGATATCGACGACCACGATGCGGCGTTCGGTCGCCTGCTGGTCGGCCATTCGCCAGGACAGGCCAGCCGAAAGCTCGTCCCATTGGGACAGGTCCGACAGGCTAGTGGCCAGCAGCGTCAGGACCGTGGCAGCGAACAGTGCGGCGAGTCGCAGTCGTGCCGGTTTTTGCAGCAGACCTGCGGTGAATGCCGGAGGGATGCGACGAAAAATCCCTCTGAGATGGTCAATCATGGGGGTGGATCTTTCAGCGACGCCAAAGCGTGGCACCCATCAAGGCGCCATTCCCGACGGATTTGCTGAAGAAATAGCCGGCCTGGCTGGTATCCAGTGAAACTGCGCCGGATACCCGGTCGGTGGCGCCGTTGCTAAGAAAGACCCCGGTAGTCCGATCGATCGTTCCGGTCGCGGCCACCGCCTGAGTCCCGACGCTCTGAGTGGTAACGGCAAGCTGCGTGGCAAAAGTATTGCGGCCGAAATCAATGCTCAGCGAACCGCCGTCGACGATCGCCGCCGATACCACGTTGAACGGATCACGGTAGGAGGCAGTGCCACTTTCGAGGCGGAAATTCGCCAGGCCGCTGGCATTGGTCAGGGTATTGGTGATGGTCTCATTGCGGAACAGGAAATAGTAGCCGTCGCCGACCGTCACACGGTTACCACTGAGCGCTTCCTTGAAGGGAACGGTCAGGTTGTCGCCCGGTCTGACGCTGTCGCCCCAGCGTCCCCAGATCAGGCTGTTGGTCTGAGGGATCACATTGCTTTCCGCTGCTTGCCGTGCACGGCGGAGGCTGTCCATCGCCGCAGCCGCCTCCTCTGACAAGGTCCGTCTGTGGTTTTTGCCGTCCGCCACCACGGTCGCCGTGCTGGCACTGCCTATCCGTTCCTGGAACAGGGTCGGAGTAATCTTGTCTCCTCCCTGCAGCGAATTGACCGGCTGCAGCAGCGGTTCGCGGGCCGCCTGGCGATACACCAGCGCCATGCCGTCCATGGTCGCCGCCAGTTCCCGTGCACGGGGGGTGGCACAGGGCCCGAAACCGTCAACAAGACAGGTGTTATCGAGCGGGGCGAGGACGATCGCCCCCTGGTTGACCAGGACGACCGCTCGCTTTGCATCCGCCTGGGTGACGAAGTCGGTTCCCTTGACGCCGATCGCCACCAGCGGCGTGTTCAGGCGGAACTTGTCACGTGCCGCTTGTGCCGCCAGCCCCGAGATACCTCGCATCGTTCCCGTTTCGAGGGAGAACTTGATCAATGATGCCGAGGGATTGGCCGGATCATAACGATACTCGACCACTTGCAACACCGAATCCGGACGGACGCTGACCAGTGCACCATCGACGAATCTGACATGCACGTGCCCGTTGGCGGTGGTGCGAATGACATCGCCGGGAACGATACTGTAGCCCTTGGTGACGGACTCGCTCCGGCCTTCGCGCTGAATCTGGCTGCTTCCGATACAAAGGGTTACTTCACCCACAGAGGTCGACGCCCGCACGGCTGATGCCAGCGCCAGTAGCACCCACATCAGCAGCAGACAGCGCAGCATCCGGGTATGGCGAAGCAGACTGCTCATCATCGTGACCCCTTCATGTTCAATGCCGCCAAGTATAAGTCCTTGATCAGCCAGCGCGGTGTGCGTGGAATCACAAACGGTCGGCGGGCCGCAGCTGCGTCTTTGACAATAAATTACGGTTCCGGTGTTTTCATATAGGAGTTTATGGTATCATCTCCTATATGACATCTATGCTGCATATCATCCTCAATACCACCGCCGAGCAAACGGCACGCCTGCAGGCTTTGCAGGTGGCGTTTGCCGAAGTATGCAATGCGCTGGCGCCAGTAGTGCAGCAGACCCGTTGCTGGAACCGGGTAGCGCTGCACCACATCACCTACCATGACCTGCGTCAGCGTTTTCCGCAGGTGGGATCGCAGATGGTCTGTAACGCGATCTATTCGGTCTCGCGTACTTGCCGGCTGATCCTGCAACACCCCAATAGCCCGTTCAACATCACCAGCCATCCGGATCGCCCCTTGCCTCTTTTGCAGTTTCTACCGAGTGCCCCGGTCTATTTCGACCGTCACACCCTCAGCCTCAAGGAGGGCCTGCTCTCCATGTATACCCTTGACGGGCGCATGCGTTTCCAGTTGACGCTCAAGACCGAGGATGAGTTGCGCTTCCAGCGCGAAAAACTACGGGAGATCGTCCTGGCACGTACCCCGCAGGGATACCAGCTTTCCTTCTGGTTGGCGGCGCTGGATGTCGACGAGGACAAGCCGGCCGGTCTTGAAGCTGAAATGCCGGAATATGTGGTGGTGCACGCAAGCCAGCCGAAAGAATCTCCCGCGATCCAGCAAGCCACGGCGGCGCTGTTTTGAGCACCGATTTCTACCCAACCGCTGATGAACCGGCCATTCGGCAATTCCTGGCACTCCGAAAGTATCCTCATGACTTCTGCTGAAAGCCGCTCTGAACTCCGTGCAGCGATCCTCGAACTGAAGCCCTTCTTCAGGAAGGCTGCTTTCTTCAGCGTCTTCTGCACCTTGCTGGTTCTGGCTCCGACCGGTTACATGCTCGAGGTATACGACCGCGTCATCAACAGCCGCAATTCCAGTACTTTGCTGATGTTAACCCTGATCGTACTATGGTTCTATGTGATCATGGAGTTGCTTGAATGGGCGCGTGGCAGCGTCATGCATCAGGCCGGCCAGGCGCTCGACCGGAAGCTCCGGGAACGGGTCTTCAGCGCGATTTTTGAAGCCAACCTTCGTCGTATCCCCGGTGGCACCAGTCAAGCCCTGAACGATCTGCGCAGCATCCGCGAATTCCTGACGACGCCTGCGCTCACGGCGCTCATGGACGCACCGGTTTCCCTGCTGTTCCTGATTCTGATCTACATGATCAATTCGCTGCTCGGCTCGATTGCGGTGCTGGCTGCCCTCCTCCAGGTCTTGCTGACCTACCTCACCGAAAAGAACACCCAGCCTCCCCTGGTCGCTGCCCAAAAGGACGCCATCGCCGCCCAGAACTACGCAAACGGCACGTTGCGCAACGCGCAGGTGATCGAGGCAATGGGAATGCTGCGTAGTATCCATCAGCGCTGGATGAGCAAGCAGCGCAGCTTTCTGCGCCTGCAGGCGGAGGCCTCCGATCATGCGGGCAGCAATGCCGCGCTCTCCAAGATGCTGCAGACCACCCTTTCGGCGGCGCTCCTCGGACTGGGCGCCTGGCTGTCGGTCAGGGGAGAACTGGCTGGCGGCGCTGGCATGATGATCGTCGCCTGGGTACTCGGGCCGCGGGTACTGGCACCGCTGGTGCAGGTGGTCTCGCTCTGGAAAAGCGTCGTCACGGCCCGGGATGCCTATCAACGCTTGGACAAGCTTCTGCAAGCCTTGCCCGAGCGCCAGAAAGGCATGCCCCTGCCTGCGCCCAAAGGCAATCTCACGGTGGAAGGGGTCGTCGCCTCAGCCCCCGGTAGCCAAGTCGCGATCATCCGCGGGATTTCCTTGACTTTGCCGGCAGGACAGATTCTGGCCATCGTCGGCCCTTCTGCATCCGGGAAATCGACCCTGGCACGTCTACTGGTAGGTATCTGGCCGGCAGCGAACGGCAAGGTACGGCTCGATGGCGTCGATGTCCACCCCTGGAACAAGGAAGAACTGGGGCCTCACATCGGCTACCTGCCGCAGGGCATTGAACTCTTCGGCGGATCTCTTGCCGAGAACATCGCGCGTTTCGGAGAAGTGGACATGGCCAAGGTCGAGGCGGCAGCGCGTGCTGTCGGACTGCACGAGGCGATCCTGGCCTTGCCGGATGCTTATGAAACGCTCATCGGCGACGAGGGTTGCTTCCTTTCCGGCGGCCAGCGTCAGCGCGTGGGGCTGGCACGCGCCATTTATGGCCATCCCAGATTCGTCGTGCTCGATGAACCGAATTCCAGCCTCGACGAGGCCGGCGAAGCGGCCCTGGTGAATACCTTGCTGGCGCTCAAGGCCCAGGGCACCACCCTGATCGTCATCACCCATCGCACCAGTGTCCTGGCTGCGGCAGATCTGATGCTGGTGTTGCGCGATGGACAAGTACAGATCGCCGGGCCGCGTGACGAGGTGCTGGCGGCCCTGCACAAAGCGGCTGCTGCACCGGCTGCTGCACCCACGGCTGGTCTTGCTGCTGCCCCTGCCGCGTAACGATCCGCAAGCGACTCTCAGATTCCTTCACGATCTACGGCTCACCATGAAAACACCTTCCTTTTTTCAGCGCAGCGAACTGACGGCCACGCTCTGGTCCTTCCGACGGGAGTTTCTGGTCGTGGGGATCTTCAGCCTGGTGGTCAATCTGCTGATGCTGACGCCAACCATCTACATGTTGCAGGTCTATGATCGGTTCATGACCAGCCGCAACGAATCGACCCTGATCGCGGTCTCCCTGATCGTCCTGTTTCTCTTCGCAGTGATTGCTTTCGCCGAGTGGTCACGTTCCCGTCTGCTGGTTCGCCTGGGCGTACGCCTGGACGAAAGACTCAACAGCCGGGTGTTCAATGCCTGCTTCGAATCCCACCTCAACCAGAGCCGAGACAACCCGGTAGAGGCTTTCAGCAACCTCACCAACGTTCGTCAGTTCATCACCGGTAATGGCATCTTCGCGTTCTTCGACGCGCCCTGGAGTCCGATTTACCTGCTGGTGCTGTTCATGCTGCATCCGTCGCTGGGCGTCCTTTCCCTGGTGTTCGCCGGCATTCTGACCGGGGTGGCGATCTTCAGCCACCGGGTGACCCAGACGCCGACTCAGAAAACCACGGAAGCCGGGGTCAAGGAGGCGGTGTATCTGCACAGCAAGCTGCGCAACGCCGAAGTCATCGAATCCCTGGGCATGCTCGGCAACCTGCGCCAACGCTGGCTGGGCCACCATCAACGACATATGTCGCTGTACTCGGCGTCACAGGATCGACAGCGGCGCATTCAGGCCTTGAGCAAGTTCATCCGCTACAGCCAACAATCCCTGATGCTTGGGGCCGGCGCCCTGCTGGTGATCGAGGGCGAACTGACCACCGGCGGGATGATTGCGGCGAATGTCCTGATGAGTCGCTGCCTGCAACCGATCGATACGATTGTCGGTAGCTGGGCCGGCTGGCAATCGGCCCGCAAGGCCTTCGAAGCGCTGGAGTCCCTGCTGCGGGACCATCCCGAGCGGCCGGCCGGCCTGATCCATGAGGCCTTACGCGGCGCAGTGCGCATCGAGAACCTCGTGGCGACGGCGTCGAATCGTGTACAGCCCATCCTTGCGGGGCTCACTGCCGAATTTCCCGCGGGGGAAGTGATTGCCATCGTCGGCCCCTCCGGTTCCGGAAAATCCACTCTGGCGCGTTGCCTGGTGGGTATCTGGCCGGAAGTCCAGGGTCGAGTTCTGCTCGATGACAGGCCGATCGAAAGCCTCGACCGGGAAGAACTGGGGCCATTCCTTGGCTACCTTCCACAGGATGTCGAGCTTTTCGAAGGCAGTGTCGCGGAAAACATCGCCCGCTTCGGAGAGATTGACTCGACCCAGGTCATCGAAGCTGCACAGCGGACGGGCATCCATGACATGGTTCTGCGCTTCCCGCGCGGCTACGACACGCCCATGGGGGAAGCCGGCAGCTTCCTTTCCGGAGGACAACGGCAACGCATCGGTCTGGCACGGGCACTGTATGGCAATCCCAGCCTGATCGTCCTCGACGAGCCGAACGCCAATCTGGACGACGTAGGCGAAGCAGCGCTGATTCATGCCATCCTGGATCTGAAGGCCCAGGGCAAGACGGTGATCTTCATTTCCCACCGCATGAACATTCTCGCCGTCGCAGACCGGGTACTGGTTCTGGACAACGGTGTGATCCAGACCTATGGCACGCGCCAGCAGGTGATGACTGCTTCGCAGCCGCGGACACCCATCCAGAGCGCCGGCGTTCCCACTCCTCAACCCGCTTGATTTCTGATTCAGGACCATCGTTATGGCTATTCGCAATATGTTGAATCGTCTCCAGGGGCCCAAGGCCTTGCCCATGACCCTTGAAGGGGAAGCTGATCTGCCGATGGATACCGGCCATCCGATGCGCGTCGGCCTGTGGGTGCTCGGACTGGGCTTCGGTGGCTTCCTGCTGTGGGCTGCCCTGGCCCCGCTGGACCAGGGTGTGCCGACCAGCGGGCAGGTGGTGGTGACCGGCAATCGCAAGACGGTGCAAAACCTCGCGCCAGGAATGGTCGACGCCATCCTGATCAAGGACGGGGACGAAGTCAAGGAGGGCGACGTGCTGCTTCGACTCGACCCGACCCAGGCACGCTCGCAGTACGAGGTGGCGCGCGCCCAATGGTTGGTGGCGAAAGCCGTCGAAGCGCGACTGCTGGCCGATGTCCAGGGCCGTTCGGAGATCACTTTCCCCGAAGATCTGTTGAAGGACAAGGACGATCCGCGAGCAGCCAGTGCAATGGCCATCCAGACGCAGTTGCTGCGTTCCCGCCGCGCTGCCCTACAAGCTGAACTTGGCGCCATGGAGAATACGTTGGCGGGCCTGCAGTCCTCCGCTACCGGTCTGGAGGCCACCCGACGCGCCAAGGAACAACAGTCGAAGCTGCTGCTCGAGGAATTGAAGGGCCTGCGGGAGATGGCAGCCGAGGGCTACCTGCCACGCAACCGCCTGTCCGAGCAGGAGCGGCTACTGGCACAACTCGGTGGTGCGATCTCCGAGGACCTGGGAAATCTTGGGCGTACACAGCGGAGCATCGGCGAAATCCGGATGCGGATGCTGGCGCGCCAACAGGATTACCACAAGGAGGTCGAGAATGGGCTGGCCGAGGTTCAAAAAGAGGTCAGTGCTCTCGATAGCCGCCTCAAGGGACTGGCCTTTGAACTGGCGAATACCGAAGTCCGGGCCCCCAAGGAAGGTATCATCGTCGGTCTGAAAGTGCACACCATCGGCGGTGTACTGGCCTCGGGCACCCCCCTGATGGAAGTGGTGCCGAAAAACGAGCCCTTGCGTATCGATGTCATGATTCCCACCACCTTGATCGACAAGGTCAAGCCGGGTTTGCCGGTAGACATCATTTTTCCAGCCTTCAATCAAAAGGTGACGCCCAATATCCCGGGCGAACTTGGGCAGGTGGCTGCCGACGCAACGACCGATCCGCAGGGCAGAATGCCACCATACTATCTCGGACAGGTGGTGGTGACCCCGGAAGGGATGAAAAAGCTGACCACGCACGAGATCAAGCCTGGCATGCCTGCCGAGGTGATCATCAAGACGGGTGAGCGAACACTGCTCAACTATATCGTCAAGCCGCTGCTGGATCGGGCGAAGCCCGCATTGACCGAGGAATGAGCATGAGAAAATGGACTGCCAGGCTGACCGGCTGCGCGCTGGCGCTGATGGCTTCGGGGGTACTCGGCGCAAGCCTGCTGGACGCGTATCAGGCGGCCCGGCAAAACGACCCGACCTTCCGGGCCGCCCGCTACGAGCGGGAAGCCGGCCAGTACAACTATGACGTAGGTCTGGCCGGTCTGTTGCCGAATTTCTCGATTGCAGGCTCTTACTCGAAGACCACTGGCGATCGATCGTCGACCGTGGTCAATTTGACCCAGCAACTGGATTACCACTATACCTATACCACCGTTGCACTTCGGCAGCCCCTGTTCAATTATGAGAGCTTCGTACGCTACCAGCAGGGCGGCGTCCAAGTCGCCTACAGCGATGCGGTGTTTGACCGGAAAGCTGCGGAAATGGCCGTCAAGCTTTCGGCCGCCTATTTCGATGCCTTGCTGGCCATTGACAAACTGGCCCTGGCAGATGCGGAAATCACGGCTTATGGTGCTCAGCGCCAGCTTGCCGAGCGCCGTCGGAAGGGTGGCGAAGGCACCGTGACCGAGGTTGCCGAAACGGATGCCAGGCTTCAGCTTGCGCGCGCGAACCGTGCCGACGCGCTCGACGGGGTCGCGGTGGCGATGCGTAAACTCGAAGGCATGACCGGCATGCCGATGGGAGAACTCTGGATTCTGCGACCGGATTACCTGCCGAACGGCGTACAGCCGAGTCAACTGGACGAATGGAACACACTGGCACAGGACAACAATCCGGAGATTCGCGCTCAACGCAAGGCATACGAGATGGCCAGCCTGGAAGTGAATCGCAATCGCGCCGGCCATCTCCCGCAGGTCGACTTCGTTGCCCGTAACATACGAACAGAAAATCAAACGGTCGACACGCTCAACCAGAAAATCAACACTAACTCGGTAGGCATAGAACTCAACATTCCGCTGTTTGCGGGAGGGCGGGTCAACGCACTGACCGGGCAGGCAGTGGCCAACCGCGAGCGTGCGCTGGCTGAACTGGATGCTACCGTGGACAACGTGCTGGTTGAGGTCAAGCGCCAGTTCATGGCGGTCGAGACGGGTGGCCACAAGGTGAGAGCCTACCAGAAAGCAGTCGAATCCAGCGAGGTGGCGACCGAAGGAACGAAGCGTGGGATGGCGGCCGGAATTCGAACCAATACTGATGTCCTCGACGCCGAACGTCAGATGTTCGTTGCCAAGAGGGATCTTGCACAAGCCAGGTACCAGCTCCTGGTCAGCACGTTACAATTGAAAACGGCTGCCGGTGTTCTGTCGGAAAAGGATATCGTCGAGATCGCAGGGCTGCTCCTACCGCGTCCATAGACCTGGATTTGACCCTCTTGAGCGATCGATCGATACGCGCAGAACCGCTTGCCGTGCGGCCAAGCTCGACTCCGGTGGAGAGTGAGTATTGCCCGGATGTCGTGGCGGTATTGGTCACCCACAATCCGGCCCCGAAGACCTTGCTGCCTGCTCTCGAGTCCGTCGCACGTCAGGTTTCCGCGATTGTCGTTGTCGACAACGCGTCTGAACATTCTCCCCTGAACTGGATCAGTCACGCCAGCCGGCACTTTCAAGCAGAGGTCGAAGTATTGGTCCAGGAAGACAACCTGGGACTGGCCGCTGGTTACAATGTCGGACTGGATAAGGCGCGATCACGCGGAGCCGTTTTCGTGCTTCTGCTTGACCAGGACAGCGAGTTGGAGTTCGGAACGGTCGCCAAGCTTCGGGCCGCTCATCTCGATCTCGCCCAGCGAGGGGTGATGGCGGCTGCGGTCGGACCACGCTATCGCGACGCCAGCGACGCTTCACTTTCGCAATTTGTCCAGGCCGGTTGCTTCAGATTCAAGCGCGTCGGCTGTGGGGAGAACGGGGGCACCGTTGAAGCCGATTTTCTGATTTCATCCGGTTCCTTGCTGCCCATGGCTGCCATCGAAACCATTGGAAAAATGGACGAGGGACTTTATATCGACCACGTCGATACCGAATGGTGCTTCAGGGCTCGTTCCCTCGGCTTCGGGATATTCGGTGTGTGCGACGCCATCATGCGCCACGCCCTCGGCGAGCGCAGAGTGGCAATCTGGTTCCTGCGCTGGCGCAGAGTCCCGGTTCATTCGCCGTTCCGCTATTACTACATTGTTCGCAACAGCATTCTGCTTCGTCGTCGATCGTACATGCCGAAAAGGTGGCGACGTGCGGATTTGTCTCGATTGTTCCAGATGCTTTTCTTCTTCGGCCTGTTGACCCCTAACCGCCTGGCCAATCTGCACATGATGTGGTTCGGCCTGCGCGACGGCATGAACGGCGTGGAGGGCAAGCTCTCCCGCTTGCGGGCGCTAGGAAATTCGTGAGTCGCTGATACGACTTTCACATTAAGGACGGCATCAGGAAAGATCGGCAACGCGGGGTGGCCATGCCAGGCTGAAAGCAGGGGCACCGAGACTGAGATTCGGCGAATAAGCCGGGTCGGCGGCCAATTCGTCTGCCCACCGGTCCTGCATGAACGCCACTTCGGAAGCCAAGCATTCCTGTTGTTCAGATGTTGACTCCTGACCGTGGCTGGCGGACTCGTCATGGCGCATTTCTGCATAAGGCGTCCAGACGTTCCGATAACCCGCCTGCCGAAGCCTCAGACAGAAATCGACGTCATTGAATGTCACCGCAAGCCGCTCGTCGAATCCGCCCATTTCTTCGAAAACGGATTTCCGTACGACCATGCAGGCTGCGGCAACCGCGCTCAACGACTGATGCAAGGCCGCCCTGCCGAAATAACCGATATTTCCCCGCTCGCAATTCGGAAAGGAAGGACCGGCCACGCCGCTCAGACCCAGGATGACCCCGCCCCCCTGCAGCCGTTGGTCGGGATGCCACAAGCGCGTACCGACGGCACCGACACCGTCCTGCACGGCGAAGGAAACCATCTCTTCCAGCCAGTCCGGAGTGATGATTTCAATGCCGATGTTCATCAGGCACAGCACCTTGCCCCGAGCCTGGGCCGCCGCCTGGTTAGTGAAGCGTGAAAAGTTGAATTCCCCACGCTCCTGAAACACCCGGATGCCGCTCTGGCGGAAGCGATCGAGCCATTGCAAGGTGTCCGCATCTTCGCTGCCGTGGTCGATGACGATGATTTCGTAAGGCGCGTAAGTAGTGAGTTCGCGGATGGAGTCGATGCACAGACGCAGCAGATTCGCCCGATCCCGCGTGGGGATCAGAATGCTGACCAGCGGTGCAGGTTTGGGCACCGGGAAACGGACTCGGGTATGCAGGGAAATCTCTGGTGCAGGCATGACTTCGGCCGTAATCCCTCGTCGCTGCAAGTGCTCGGTGAGTGCCCGCTGGGCGGCTGTCAGGGCATAAGGCTTCTCGCCCATGGAACTCGCCGTGCTCCCCGCAACGATCCGCCAGTGGTAGAGTACCCGAGGAATATGGACAATCTGCTCCGGACGCAGGCGTTCCATGACACGCAAGGCCAGATCATAATCCTGGGAACCTTCAAATCCCTCACGGAAACCTCCGATTTCCTCGAGGAGAGAGCGCCGGTAACACCCCAGGTGAGAGAGCATGTTCTGTGCCAGTAGTAATTCATAATTGAAATCACATTTGAAATAGGGGCCGCAGCGTTGGCCGTCGGCTGACAATTTGTCTTCGTCGGTGTAAATCAAGCCCGCATCGGGACGCTCGATACAGCACTGGGCGACAAACCACAAGGCCAGCGGATGCAAGAGATCGTCGTGGTCCAGAAGTGCGACGAAATCGCCGCTCGCCAGCGCCAGCGCCGAGTTGCTGGCGGCGGAGATATGGCCGTTGACCCGGCGAAAAACCACCTGAATACGAGGATCGGACGCGGCGTGTCGTTCGAGCAGCGCCTTGACCCCCGGTGAATCGGAGGCATCGTCGGCGACGCATAATTGCCAATGCGGATAAACCTGGCCCAGCACGCTGTTGATGGCTGCTTCGAGTAGCTCCGGATCAGAGTTGTAAGTGGGCATCACCACCGAAATGATCGGTGGCTGGTGCCAGGAGTCGGCGATCTGCCGCAGCCGCGGATAGCACTCGGAAGCGGGTTCGAAGCGGCTGATCCAGGTGCTGTAGTCGCCGTCGGCTCTGATTTTTCCATCAAGTTGTTGCTGCAGCCCTGCCCAGTCGCGCGTCTTCCCTGCTGCACGCCTGAGAAATCGCCAGGCCCGCACCGGATTGCGCACAGCCTGGTTCAGCAACGGCAGGTAGGCGATCACCTTGCTGACCCCGCGCAGCGGCCTGGTGACGCGCCAACTGCTGCTCCTCCAGATCGCCTCGATATGTTTTTTCCTTTCGTCGAGCAGTTGATCTTGTCTTCGGAGTTGCAATTGCAGTGCCGAAATACGGTCTTCGAGCCGGATGATGAGGCGTTGCTGCTCGGTGATGCGATTTCGCTGCTCGGTGATGAGCACTTGTTGCCCGGTCATGTGCTCTTGCTGCTCGGTAATCCGCTCTTGCAATTCAGGGTAGTTCCACACCTGGGCCATGATTCCCGCAAGTTGCCCTTCGCTCCACAGGTGCCGCCATTTCCCATAGATACGGGCATAGGCGGGACCGACAGAAGGCACCATCGCATGCACTCCTGAACTTGCATGAATGCGATAACAGGCGGAAACGCCGGGGACATGGACGAAGCGGGAGTGGCAGGCAATCTGGAGCCAGAAATCCCAGTCCTCGAACAGATCCAGGTTTTCGTCGAAACGGCAACCCAGATCAATGACCTGGCGCCTGAAAAGTACCGCATGCAATGGCATCAAGTTACCCGCCAGCAGGCGGAGCGCGTCGAACGGCATATCGATGGGGCCACCCTTGGGTTGCCCATCCTCATCGACCGGCTGGACACCGGTATAAGCAGCCAGCAAATCAGGAGCCTCCATCAGCGCCGCCGCCAGCTTCTCAAGATGGCCGGGAAGGAGCCAGTCGTCATCGTCCAGGAAGAGCAGGTAGGAGCCGTTTGCCGCGTCGATCGCCACGTTGGCGGCGCGACAGCGATGCCGTGGACAGTCGCTTGAAATCAGGTGTAGCGGATGCGGGCCACAGGCTGCCGGCATGACCGGATGGTCGGGTACGGCCGCCACGACCAGGATTTCGATCCGGGAGTAACTTTGCTGGACAACCGACGCCAGCGCTTGCTGTAGCAGAGGAAGCCTGTTGATGCTGCGTATCAGGATGGAAACCAGAGGGGGAAAGCATTCATTTTCGGACGAAGGGATCATGTGCGACAGACTGGGTAACAGGCGCGATGGCCAGCATTTTAACCAGTCGTGTCCATTCCGAGCTGATTAATCGCAGCACGAGACGCGCTTCAACGTGTTGCGTGGACTTGATGTGAAAGTCGAGTCAGCAACTCACGAATTTCCCCTCCCTCACTCGTGGGGTGGGAACGGTCATGACTTTCATGATTGGAGAGCCAGAAAAAATTATCACCGTTAAATTGCCAAGTCGCCTTGTCGCTGGTGATGACTTCGGATCACACCTCGAAGCGCACGCCACCCTCACCATCGCTGAGGTGGAGGCAGTACAATCGCTTATTTTAGAAATGCAGGGAAAGACGGCTGAAATGCAGCAGATGCCCATTCTTGATCAGTCACTGGCCTTTGTGGTGTGCGCATCCGATGCGGAGCAGTTGCAGCGGCGTTTGCTGATGTCCGAGTGCTTGCAGTCGCGGCGTTACCGGTTGGCGATTTATTTCGACAGCCCTTCCGCTGCCAGAGCCTTCAACGAGGAGATGGACCACAGTACCGGTGCAGACTGGCTGGTCTGGGTGCATCAGGATGTCTTCCTGCCAGATGGCTGGGATCATCAATTCCTGGCTGCCCTGGCCCAGGCCGAATCGCTGATACCGAGGCTGGCCGTAGTGGGAGTCTACGGGATGGATCTGCAGGGCCGGAGGGCTGGACATGTCCTGGACCGGGGCAGGCTGCTCAGGGAACCGCAGCCATTGCCTTGCGAAGCATCGAGCCTGGACGAAGTCCTCGTGGCAGTACGGACGGATAGTCGGCTAATCCTCGATCCCGAACTGCGATACCATTTTTACGCCACAGACTTGGTGCTCGCTGCCAGGCAGCGGGGTTGGGCGGCCGCTGTCGTCGATTCCTGTTGCGAACACTGGTCGGACACGCCGACAAGCGGGCCGGTCGCGAGGACCTTCACCGATGCTCTCATCGCCGACGCCCGTGTCTTCGAAACGAAGTGGCTTCACCATCTGCCGCTAGCCACCTCCTGTTTCAACATTTGCAAACCTGGCGATGTGGAGCGTTTTGTGCAGGCGAATTTTCCGGTGGCAACGGATGCGACACAAGCCGGTCTCCCCCCGCCCGGACGAAACCGGAGTATTTCCGGCACTGGCGGCTCACAAGCAGTTGATCAGGAGTAGGCCATTGTTCGATGTCTTGCTGTTCGATGGCGGCACCCTGCGCCTGTCCGAGGAGTTCGCTCTGGGTCAGCGGGAACTCCGGCGGCGGATTCGTGCCGATCGCTGGTGGCATGCCGGCCCTGGCAATCGACCGATATCGCCGGCCCATTTCCTGAAGTTCTGCCATGCCGATCGGGTTCTGATCATTCTCGACCCGGCCGTGCTCGTTGCCGACAATCTGATCGATGAACTGCTTGTCCTGACCCCTGACGGCCAGGTCGCCTGTGCGCTGCCGGCCGATCCGAGAACTGCCGGAGCAGTGGCCGTCGACTATGCCAGCCGCCCCGGTTTCGACCGCCATGTCGCCCGACGCACACGGCTTCCGGCTGCAGCACCGTATGCCGGTCAGTCCCCGTGGTTGTACATGATTACCCTTGAAGCACTGCGTCAGGTCGTCGCCGGTGACGCAGTCATCAGCTGGGAACGCATCCCGGAAAGCCTGGGTTCCCGTACCCTGCTGGCACAGCGCACGTTCATTCATTCCTGGTCCAACTACCAGCAGAACACGCGCGCGGAAATGCTCGACCTGCTACCTGCCGGGACGAGTTCGCTGCTGGATGTGGGAGGGGGCGAAGGCGGATTCGCGGCGGCATTCGTCGAACACTTTGGCGGACAGGCCACCGTGGCCGAGTTGAACCCAGCGGCAGGAGAACGCGCGAAGGCGCGAGGGCTGACCGTCCATTGCGGCCCCTTCGAGCAACTACAGCACATCGCTTCCTTCGACTGCATTGCATTCCTTGACGTACTGGAACATCTCGCCGACCCCCTGGCAGCGCTTTGCAAGGCGCACAGTCTGCTCAAACCGGGGGGACATGTATTGCTTGCCGTTCCCAACGTCGGTCATTGGTCCGTTGTTCAGGACCTGCTGCAGGGAGAATTCGACTATCAGCCAGTGGGTATTCTGTGCGTCGGACACCTGCGTTTCTTCACGCGCAGAGGCCTTGAGAAACTGATCGAAGATGCGGGCTTTCAGGTCGCTCGGTGGCGTGACTCTCCTTCCCCCTTACCTGGCAATTTCCTGTCTTTTCTTGACCAGGCCACCGCTTTTCAGCAGACCGTTGATTTTCAGAGTCTCGCCACCGACAGCTTCCATGCCCTCATCAAGGCACGTTGATGTCATCATCGTCAACTACCGGGCGTCGGCAGACGCCTTGGTAGCAGTGCAATCCCTCATGCCGTGGCGCTTTGGCACGCTCTGGCTGGTGGACAATAGCGAGGATCCGGCGGAAGCCGAGATGCTGGCGCGCCACACCAGCCAGCTACCCTGGACCAGGCGCTTGCTGCCGGGAACAAATCTTGGATTTGGCCGAGGATGCAACCTCGCCTTCGGCGAATCGAACGCTCCCTATTGCCTGCTGCTGAACCCGGATGCCCTACTCTCGGCAACGGATCTGGAAACCCTGGTCGAGGCCCTCGAGGCCGATTCCAGTTTGGCTGCAGTTGCTCCGAGAACCTTTTGGGATCGCAACCATCGTTTTCTGCTGCCCCCTGCCTTCCCCCAATCCCCACTCGCGGAAATATCCCTGGCGCTGGCCAGCCGCTCTCCCCGACTTGGCCGAGTGGCCTCCCGTTTCTATCTCTCGCGGATGCAGCGGCAAATGACCAGCCCTCGGCCGGTGGAAACCCCATTTCTAGCCGGCGCATTGCTTTTGCTACGGCGGGAAGCGGTACTGGCGGCCGGGGGCTTGTTCGACCCGGACTATTTCATGTTCTACGAGGACGCGGACCTTGCCTGGCGTCTGCGACGGACTGGCTACCGGCTGGCAGTGGTCCCTGCCGCCACGGCAGTACACGAATATCGCCACAAGCCACTGAAGGGTTCGCTGATGGTGCAAACCCGGACGATTTTTTTCCGCAAATGCCACCCGCTATTCCACCGCTGGACGCGCCAACTGAGGCTGCTGGAGCAATTTCGCCAACCGCTTCGTTGGGAAGAATGGGGCGATTGCCTGAAGTCTCCGATCAGCAGCGTGGCCGAACTCGATGCATCCCTCGATGGCGCGCGCATCGTCGCCTGGAGCCCATCGCCCATGATGATGCCCGCGGCTTTCCGCCCGCTATCGGCCAGCGCCGTGTCGTTCTCGCCAGCGGACTGGCAGTTGCTTGAGCCTGGCCGCTATATGCTGGCCGTCGAGCATCCCGCCTTGCCGGGTAAACTGCGCTACCTCAGCTTCGAACGGAGAGCAGGCAGCGGCTGAGCTGCCGACCAAAATTCCTCAAGGGACGTTCCAGCCCATAGTGAGCCAGCGTCGCCATTCCGATGGTGAAAACCAGGGCTGCCAGTGCCAGCCAGGCACCCTCCAGACCTGGCCAGAGCCGGCGCAACAGGGCCGGCATCATGTTGTGAAAGAGATAGATGCCGTAGCTCAAGGAGCCGGCCACGAGCAGGAGAGGCGTAGCCGGCCCCCAGGCTTGCGCCAGCAATTTCGACAGAGCCGTCAGCACCATCGCATAACCCAGCGCGGCGGCCAGCCCGATATTGCCGCCGATCCACACCGGTACCGCACCGCTTACCCCGGCATCGACCACGAAGGCCTTGAAAACCTGGGCCACCAGCCAGAGATGACCGATTCCGGCAAGCAGCAGCCACCACTGCACGCTGACCGACAGGCGGCGCTGGCTAACGGCGTAGGCCACCCCACCCAACAGAAATTCCGGCAGCAGACCAGGCAGGTGAACGCCGGCGATCTGAGGCCAGGAGCTAAAGTCGGCGCTGCCCGGAAAGAGAAGCAGCGCCATGTGGATCAAGAGCGACCCCCCCAGCACTGCGGCAAACCACCCATTTCTGCTCAAGGTGGCTAGTAATGGCAGAAACAGATAGAACTCCACCTCTGGTGGCAAGCTCCAGAACGCCGGGTTGTAGTAGAAGGCCGTCTCCTTCGAGACGACCGTGTGGAGCATCAACAGGTGCTCAGGGAAGTGCTCCCAGGCCTGGGCCGGCGGTTCATGCAACAGGATGTACCCAATCAGTGCCGCAACATAAAGAGGATACAGCCGGAAGAATCGACGCACCAAGTGGGGCAGAACTGGCAAGGGTTTGCCCAGCAGGTAAGGGCCGAAGACAAAACCACTGAGGACGAAGAACAGATCCACGCCCGTTGTGGCGAAGCGAAATAGCCAGGTCTGTGCTGCGAACAGGTGTGCGTAGTGGGCTGCCAGGACCATCAGGGCCGCCAGCCCGCGAGAACCTTCAATGATCGCGTCCTCGCGTGCATTGGCAAGGCCGATCAGTGCGCCGTCCCTGCCTATTTCCTGCGCCATTCCTGCCAACCGGCGGACAGGCAGCGCAGCAGACGGGTCATCCTCCAGCTATGGCTGGCGAGCATTTCTGCCTGCTGTCGTTGATGATCCAGGAGTTGCAATCGCATTTCCGCGATCTGCGTGTCCCGGCCGTGGAGATCGGCGCGCAGCTTCTCGACGGCACGCCGGCACTCGGCCAACTCATGCTCCCGTGCGGCACTGATCTGGCGTTGCTCCGCCATGGCCTCCTGCAGCTCGGCCTCATGGTGGCGGAATGCCGCCAGCTGCGGAGGATCGCATGCTCGCTGCAGCAGCGACGCAAGTTGTGCCGGCGACCAGCGCGTCCGCCAGCGTTCGTACATCGCTTGCAGGGAAGTGGGTTCAGGGGCTTCCTGCACATTGTCCGGAACTGCCGGAAAGGGGGCGGCGCACGCTACCCGAAGAAAATCAGTGGCAAGACTCAACTGCAACAGGAAGTCCCAATCCTGTTGGCTGTCAAGTGACTCGTCAAAGCGGCAGCCATCGTTCACGTTGTTCACCAAGCAAAGATCGAACAGTACGGCCCGCAGAGGAATATCAGGACGGCACAGAAGGCGGATCGGGTCACAGTCGACACTCCCGCTTGCCTGGTCGTGATCGGCCTCCCGTTGTCGGCCGACGGCATAGGCGGCGCGGCAGGACGATTGCTTGCGTAGCGCGGACACCAGACTGGCGATATGGTCCGGCGGGATCGACTCGCCTTCGTCAAGAACCAGGCCATACGCACCGTAAGCTTCGTCCAATCCGGCATTGGCCGCAGCGGCGACTGGCTGGCGTCGATTCGTCACGATCTGGCGCAGCATGTAACGACCGCAGTGACCAGACAACGCCGGGAGACCCGGGACAGTATCCACGATGAGCACCTCGATATTCGGGTAGGTCTGCAAAGCCAGGCTGTCGAGACTCAGCCGCAGGCCCGACCCGGAGAGGTGACGGACAACCACCGAAACGAGGGGAACGTCCTGGCTGGAGCAGGGAAATCCCAGTCGCGTCTGGAAGACGTATTCCGGCTCAACCAGATCAAGCAGCGCATTCTCGCGCAGGGCAACTGCCGAAACAAGGGTGTAAGCTTCGGCCGACGCCACCTCTACCGGCAAGGTATAGGTACGGAAGCGATTCAGCCCCAGGATGTGCTCATCGTAGCGCTGCTGTCGCAGCTGAGAGACGAAACACGCCATTGCCTGCCGCTTGCGATCCAGGAATGGGGTGATGTCGACCAACAGATTGGGACGCAAGGGGACACCCACTTCATACTGGGCAAGACGAAGCCCTCCTCCCACACGGCGTACTGCCTCGACAGCAGCCATGGCCAGTTGCCGATGATCCGGATGGATTTCCCGAAGAGAGGGTGCATAGACCAGATCGGCTGTGCTGGCGGTGATGGCTGCAACCAGACGTGTCACGAGTGGCTCGCCATATTCGAGGCCGCGATCCGGGAAATTCCAGCATTCCGGCTCGCCGTAGCCCAACAGTTGGCCAGCGATGCAACTTTCACCCAGGCGCTTGTCCGGGTCGCCGAACAACGCGCCGTTGGTGAGAATGACGACGTGCACGGGAACGCCCGCAGCGGCATGAGCGGCAAGCGCCCCTCCACAGCCGAATACCTCATCGTCCGGGTGAGGTGCGAGCACCAGCACCCCGGCCGCAGCGATCAATTGCTGCGCATGGTAAGGGAGCATGTCGCTTTCAGTTGCTCTCACTTCTTCACAGAAAATCGGTGTCTCCCCCCATCCACCACCATTTCCGCCGGCTGGCATCCTCTTCTCGCAACATTGAAACACACGGAATCCCCACCCAGGCGACCGTCGATTCCTCCGAAGGGGGGACTTTCAGAGATTCGCAAATCGCGTTGGAAGCCCATAGCGTCATCGCTTGAGCGCCCGCGGCGGCGGCCTGGATTTGCGCGATGCGTGCAGCCAGACTGATTTCCTCCGGAGGTCCGATCCAGTCCAGCCAATGGGCCGTTTCGCCCTGGAGGCGCAGGACGAGGATACCGGATGTTCGCCGCGACCAACTGCGGCGAATCCTGAACAGGCGGTAGGCATATCCGGGCCGCGCCAGGAAACGGTGCTGCAGGTAGGTGACATCCCGGCAACCGGCGCTCAGACCAGACAGGCCTTCCTGCATGGCCTGCCAGGCCTCGGTCGCTGCCCGCTCGAATGACGCCGGTTCGAGTGGCTCGCAGCGCCAACCCCAAGGCGGATGGCCCGCCAGATCCCACCACTGAATGGACTGCAAAGTCCCCTCATTCCAGGCCAGATGCAGGGCGATGGCCAGCCGCACATGGCGCTTGCTGGCAAAACCGAAGCCGACCTGGAAAGGCCGACCGGCGCCGATACGCGACTCGTAAAAATGCCCGGAAACCTGGAAGAATGGCCCACGGCGGGTCAGCAGGCCGCGGACTTCGGGCGCAACCATGACGTCGCCAAGCTGTATCGCGGCCACTGCTTGCCCTGCGTGCAGCAAGGTACGCGGTGTTCCTCCGCAGAGTGCCAGCAAGCGGCCACGCTCGTCCCAGAGGCCGGTCGCCTGCGCACCACCATCGCCGTATTTCCACCGGAACCAGGCGGCAGTGGCGTTTGCACCGAACACCCGGTTATGTAGCGCCAACACCTCGGACTGGTCCTCGGGAACGATATCCCTGCGATTGAACGACAATTCGCCAATGCGCATGCGATCTCCGCCCGCCCGCGTCATGCCGGAAGCCATTCGTGCTTCAAGGCGACGACGCCCTGTTCAACACCGTTCTGCGTCACCTCGAGGCAGATACTCTGGTCTGCCAGATCATAGACGTGCAATCCCCTTTCACAGAGCAAATAGGAAGTAATGGAATAACGTCCTTTGAGCAGCGGCAAAGCCGGAAAAATCACCACGCCGCGGCCACGGCCCTGTGCATCCATCGACAGCGTCACCCCGTCGTTGTGCGAACTGGCACTGGCGACGACCCGGTGCGCCGAATCACCGAAGACGACCGCCACGCTGGGAGGAAAAAGGCCTGGGTCAATGGCAAACTCGATGGTCACGGAGAGGTCGCTGAGGCCGGATACGGCGCTGACCCTGGTACCGCATACGCCTCCAACACAGGCGGAGGCCCGGATGATGCGCGCCCCACCGGTGAGCATCGCCAGCCTGGTGCGTCCTGGCTCTTCGCCGATCATGGGACTTTCGAGGCTGGCTGCGTAGGCCGAGGTCACTTCTGCCGCAGAACCTTGCATGCGCAACTGGCCATGCTCGATCCAGAGAGCCCGGTTGCATAGCACCTCCACCGAGTAGATGGAATGGGAGCAGAACAGGATGGTCTTGCCCGCCTCCTTCATACCCATGATGCGCTCAAATGATTTGCGTGCGAAAGCACCATCCCCCACGGAGAGCGCCTCATCTATCACCAGGATGTCCGGGTCCACGCTGGTCGCCACCGCGAAAGCCAGTCGAACGAACATCCCGCTCGAATAAGTCCTGACCGGTTGGTCCACGAAATCACCGATGTCCGCAAATGACAGGATATCGTCCAGGCGTGCATCGACTTCGCGGCTGTTCAGTCCGAGGATGGCGGCGTTCAAGTAGACGTTCTCCCTGCCCGAGAAATCGGGATTGAAACCGGAACCCAATTCCAGCAGCGCTGCTATCCGCCCGCGCACTGCCAACTTACCCTCTGTTGGCTCCAAGGTGCCACAGATCAATTGTAGCAAGGTGGATTTCCCGGCACCATTGCGGCCTACCAGACCAACCACCTCCCCCGTTCTGATCCCGAGATCGACACCCCGTAACGCCCAGAATTCCCGGTGGTAGGAACGAAAACGTCCGAACAGCAATTGCTTCAGACGATCAGCAGGGCGCTCGAACATGGCATAGCACTTGCCAAGACCCTGTGCCTGAATGATGAATTCAGAGGACGGCAGCGAATTCATGTTACGCCGCGCGGAAAAACGGTGCCTCCAGCAGGGTCCCTGCCAAGTATTCGCCCATTACTGTCAGTTCAGACAAGATTGATGTGAAAACCGCGTCAGCGACCCAAAAATATCCTTTCCCCTAGAGGGTGAGAGGAAAACGGTCATGACTTGCATACTCGTGGGTGTCTGGACAGATCGTCACCGTTAGACGAAGCCACTGCCCTGGTCAACCAGCCCGTCGTACTGACTACCCATCTCGTCGAGGCTGGCGAGCAGTTGCGCGCTGGTCGTGCGCAACCTCTGCGACAACATCACCACCAGTGCCATCAGGATCTTGGCACCAAGAATCGGCTGTTCGAGAATGATGCGTGCTAGGTTTTCACGTGTCAGGACACCGACCACCGTACCTGCATCGGCAATACAGGTAGCGGAACGCGGATGACCGTCGATCAACGACATCTCGCCGAGTGTCTTGCCATTGGCAACGACGGCTATCAGGCGTGGCGGATTGCCGCCGGCCTGTTTGAAGACCTCGATGCGCCCTTCGATCACGAACAGCATGAAGTCTCCCGCGTCACCCTCACGCAGCACTTCCTGGCCGGTCTGTGCCCGGTATACCTGCATGAATGGACTGATCAGGCAGACCTCTGCAAGACTCAGGTCCTCAAACAGAGGGGAATAGGGAAGCAAGGCGTGCACCTGCGTAGCGAACGGCGTCGCATCGCCAAGATATTCAAGTTGTGTCAAGCTTCGGTCAGCCAAAGGTTGCACGTACGGATCACTCAACGGTGACCGACTTTGCCAGATTGCGCGGCTTGTCTACGTCGGTTCCGCGCACCAGCGCGACATGGTAAGCGAGCAGTTGCAGCGGCACCACGTGCAGCAAGGCCGAGAGTGCGCCGTAGTGCTCGGGCAGTTGCAAGACTTGAATCCCATTCGATTCCTTCATCTCACTGTCCGCATCGGCGAACACATAGAGTTCCCCGCCACGGGCGCGCACTTCCTGCAGATTGGACTTGAGTTTTTCCAGCAGGGCATCGTTTGGAGCGACAGCGATGACCGGCATGTCGCGATCGACAAGCGCCAAGGGGCCATGCTTGAGTTCGCCGGCAGGGTAGGCCTCGGCATGAATATAGGAGATCTCCTTGAGCTTGAGCGCACCTTCCATGGCAATCGGGTAATGCCGGCCACGCCCCAGGAACAGGGCATGCTGCTTCATCGAGAAGCGCTCCGCCCATTCACGAATCTGTGGTTCGAGTTCGAGGATCTTCGCCACCGCCATCGGTAAATGCCGTACCGCATGCAGTTCCGCAGCCTCTTCCTGCCCGTCGAGACGCTGGCGAACCTTGGCAAGCACCAGCGTTAGCAGGTAGAGCGCAGCGAGTTGCGTGGTAAACGCCTTGGTCGAAGCAACACCAATTTCCGGACCCGCACGGGTAATGAAACGCAGGCTGTTTTCGCGCACCAGTGAAGACTCGGGGACGTTGCAGATACAGAGCGTGTGCTGCATGCCCAAGGCCTTGGCATGTTGCAGCGCAGCCAACGTGTCGGCGGTTTCGCCTGATTGAGAGATGGTCACTACCAGAGTCTGCGGGTTGGGCACCGAGTCGCGATAGCGATACTCGCTGGCCACTTCAACCGAACACGGAATGCCGGCGATCGATTCGAGCCAGTAACGGGCAACCAGACCAGCATGATAGCTGGTTCCGCAGGCGACGATTAAGACCTGCCGGACCTTGCCAAGGATCGTTTCGCTTTCGGCACCGAAAATCCCGGGCTGGATGCTGCGCGCCGCACCGAGCATCTCAAGCGTGTTGGCCAGCGCGACTGGCTGCTCGAAGATCTCCTTCTGCATGTAGTGCCGGTAATTGCCCAGCTCGATCGCCTCTGCCGAGAGTTGAGATTCGCTCTCTGGACGTTCCACCGGCATCCCATTGACCCGCGTGATGCGGTAACTGCCGCGCATCAATTCGGCGCAGTCCCCGTTATCCAGATAGACCATGCGACGCGTGACCTGCACCAGTGCCGAGGCATCTGAGGCTGCGTAGCAGGCGTCATCGCTGAGACCCAGCAGCAAGGGCGCGCCTTCGCGCGCGACCACCAGTCGGCTCGGGTCCGATTCACGCAGCACGGCAATCGCGTAGGCCCCTTGCAGTTGCGCAATCGCCTGACGAACCGCACTCAGAAAGTCCGGGGCGGTCTTCAGTTCATGAGCAATCAGGTGCGCCACGACTTCAGTATCGGTATCCGACGTGAATTGGTAACCCAGCGCCTTGAGGCGTCCACGCAGAGATTCGTGGTTTTCGATGATCCCGTTGTGCACCACCGCCAGACCTGCGGAGATATGCGGGTGGGCATTGCGTTCACAGGGAACACCATGCGTGGCCCAGCGCGTGTGTGCGATGCCGGTCTCGCCGGCAACATGCGACTCCTCCACCTGCGCGGTCAGTTCGATAACACGGCCGACCGAGCGCAGCCGGTGCAGACCGCTAGCGTCGATCAGGGCGAGACCCGCCGAATCGTAGCCACGATATTCGAGCTTGCGCAGCCCTTCGAGAAGAATAGGGACGATATTGCGGTCGGCGACCGCAGCAACGATGCCACACATGGTCAGATCACTTCTTCTGTGGCCGTTTCCAGCCGGGGATGGAAATCTGCCGGGCACGCGAGATGGTCAGCGTGTCTGGCGGAGCGTCCTTGGTCAGCGTCGTCCCGGCACCCAGTGTGGCGCCACGACCCACCGTGACCGGTGCGACCAACTGCGTATCGGAGCCGATAAAGGCATCGTCCTCGATGATGGTCTTGAACTTGTTGGCGCCATCATAGTTGCAGGTAATCGTGCCGGCACCAATGTTGACCCGGCTACCAACGACTGCGTCGCCGACATAGGCCAAGTGATTGGCTTTCGAAAGCGCGGCGAACTGGCTGTTCTTGAGTTCGACAAAGTTACCGACATGGACGCCGGCGGCGAGTTCGGTCCCCGGACGCAAACGGGCGAAGGGGCCGATCACGCCATCCGGACCGACAGTCGCGCCCTCAATGTGACTAAAAGCGGCAAGACGGGAACCGGCGCCAATACGGGCATTCTTCAGCACACAGGCAGGCCCGACCTCGACGGCTTCTTCGAGAACCACCCGGCCCTCGAAAACGCAGTTCACGTCGATGAATACATCGCGCCCACAGAGCAGTTCGCCACGCACGTCGATGCGTGCCGGGTCAGCGAGGCGAACGCCCTGTTCCATCAGACGATCGGCGGTTCGACGTTGGGCAACCCGCTCGAGCTGGGCAAGCTGCCCCTTGCTATTGACTCCCAGCACCTCCGATTCGCTCTGCGCTAATGTCGTACGGATCGGCACGCCTGCGGCAACAGCCATCCCGACGATGTCGGTCAGATAGTACTCCTGCTGCGCGTTGTCGTTCGAAAGCCGGCCAAGCCAATCGGACAGGTAGACCGTCGGTAGAGCGACGATACCGGTATTCACTTCACGAATCGCTCGCTCCGCGGCCACGGCGTCCTTCTGCTCGACGATGCGCACCACCTCGCCGGCTGAGTTGCGGACGATTCGACCGTAGCCTTCGGGATCGGCAAGTTCGACGGTCAGAATGGCCAGGGCGTCGCGCGCCGCATGCACCAACTGCTTGAGCGTTTCCGTTTGAATCAGGGGAACGTCACCGTAGAGTACCAACGTTGTCCCGGCGGCATCCAGATGCGGCAGAGCCTGCATGACGGCATGGCCGGTCCCGAGTTGCGGCTCCTGCAGGACCCAGACCAGATCCGGAGCATTGATCGTCGTCCGCACGGCGTCACCGCCGTGCCCATAGACAATACAGAGGCGCTGCGGCACGAGACTGCGGGCGGTATCCAGCACGTGTGCGAGAAGCGCCTTGCCGGCCAGGGGATGCAGCACCTTGGGCAAATTGGAATGCATGCGCTTGCCTTGCCCGGCGGCGAGAATGACGATATTCATGAACAGGAACCCGGTAGAACGCGATGGTTGGAGCCTCTCCTGCTGCCTGACCTTACACGGCAACAGTACGCCGGTGGACAAGCCAGATCCGGAGCCGATCGGCGTCACAACAGGCGCCAATCGGTTTGCCATATATTATTTCAATTTCAGACGTGAACAACTCACAACAATGTCACGCTTTGGCGCCGTTCATGACCTTTTCCCTCTCCCGCGAGTGGACAGGAGGAGATACGTGAGTCGCTGACGCGACTTTCGCATTAAATAACGTCATAGCCGCGGCAAACAGCAATGACGGCGCGAATTGCATTCGTCAAAGAATGCAATTCATGATGACGTGTCACCGCGGCAAATCGGAATGGCCCATCAGGAAAGCATCCACTTCTCGCGCGCATTGCCGACCTTCGCGAATTGCCCAGACAACGAGCGACTGGCCGCGACGCATGTCGCCGGCGGCAAACACTTTCGCGACACTAGTGGCGTAACAGCCTTCCCCGTCGGTCGTCGCCTTGACGTTGCCACGTGCGTCGAGCTCAACCGCCAGTTGCTCCAGCAGGCCTTGCCTGACCGGCGAGACAAAGCCCATGGCCAGCAATACCAGATCGGCCGCGATCTCGGTTTCGCTGCCGGGAACTTCTTTCATCCGGCCTTCGCTCCAGTCGACGCGAACCACCTTGAGGGCCTTCACCTTGCCGTTCTCCCCAACGAACTCCTTGGTCGAGACGGCAAAGTCGCGCTCGCAACCTTCTTCGTGTGAAGAAGAAGTCCGCAGCTTGAGTGGCCAATATGGCCAGGTCAGACTCTTGTTCTCCTGCTCCGGCGGTTGCGGCATCACCTCGAACTGGGTAACCGATAGCGCGCCATGCCGGTTGCTGGTGCCGACGCAGTCGGAACCTGTATCGCCACCGCCGATCACGACCACCCGCTTGCCAGTTGCGAGAATCTGCGCAGGTACTCGATCGCCGACGTTGACCCGGTTTTGTTGCGGCAGGAACTCCATCGCGAAATGCACGCCGTCCAGGTCGCGACCGGGCACATTGAGGTCACGCGGCAACTCGGCGCCACCGGCAACTATGAGTGCGTCAAAGTCGGCAAGCAACTGCGCTACCGGCACTGCCTTGGCACCACTGCCACCAATCTCCTGGTTGACACGAAACTCGACGCCCTCAGCCTGCATCTGCTTGATGCGACGATCGATATGCGATTTCTCGAACTTGAAGTCGGGAATTCCGTAGCGCATCAGGCCACCCACACGGTCGTTCTTTTCAAAGACGACCACCGCGTGTCCGACGCGCGCAAGCTGCTGGGCAGCCGCCAGGCCGGCCGGGCCGGAACCGACGACAGCCACTTTCCTGCCGGTCTTGACCTTCGGCGGCTGCGGAACGATCCAGTCCTTTTCCCAACCCTTGTCAACGATCGCATGCTCGATCGACTTGATGCCGACCGGGTCGGTGTTGATATTGAGCGTACACGCCGCTTCGCAGGGTGCCGGGCAGATACGGCCGGTGAAATCCGGGAAATTGTTGGTGGAATGCAGTACCGCCAGCGCCTGTTCCCAATGACCACGGTACACCAGGTCATTCCAGTCAGGAATGATGTTATTGACCGGGCAACCGGTGTTGCAGAACGGAATCCCGCAATCCATGCAGCGTGCCCCCTGCTGCTTGGCCTGCTCGTCGGCGAGGGTCCGGACAAATTCGCGGTAGTGCTTCAGGCGCAACGCGGCGGGCTCACTGACCTCCGCCAGACGCTGATATTCGATGAATCCAGTCGGCTTACCCATCCTTATGCTGCCTCCAGTTGCTTTTGCGCCGCCAGCTCGCTAAGTACCCGACGGTACTCATGTGGCATGATTTTCACGAAGCGTCTGCGACACCGCTCCCAGTCATTGAGCAATCGCAGCGCCTGTCGGCTGCCAGTGTACCGATAGTGTTTGTCGATCAGTCCCTTGAGCAGCACTTCGTCGATCACACCGAGATGGCGTACATCCACTTTGCCGTGACCCTCAAGATCATCGCCGGCGTCGCTGCCCTGACGGGCCACCAATTCCTCCTCGACGGGCTCCAGCGATACCTGCGCCATATTGCAGCGCGACTCGAAGCTACCTTCTTCGTCAAGCACGTAAGCCACGCCACCGGACATGCCCGCCGCAAAGTTGCGGCCGGTCATGCCGAGCACCACGACGGTACCGCCGGTCATGTACTCGCAGCCATGGTCACCAACTCCCTCGACGACGGCGGTGGCCCCCGAGTTGCGAACGGCAAAGCGCTCACCGGCGACACCAGCGAAGAACGCCTCGCCCTCGATCGCGCCATAAAGGACGGTATTGCCAACAATAATGTTGTGCATCGTCTCACCACGGAAAGCTGCACTCGGACGGACGATGATCCGTCCCCCCGACAAACCCTTGCCGACGTAGTCGTTGGCTTCGCCAATCAGGTCCAGAGTCACCCCGCGCGCCAAAAAAGCACCGAAGGTCTGCCCGGCGGTACCGGTGAAATGAATTTCGATGGTACCGTCGGGCAGACCGGCGTGCCCGTAGATCTCCGCCACCCGACCGGACAACATCGCCCCGACAGTCCGATTGATGTTGCGCAACGGCAGGTCGATCCTGACCTTCTCGCGGTCATCCAGGGCCGGTTTGGCAAGTACGATGAGCTGATTGTCGAGCGCCTTTGCCAGGCCATGGTCCTGTTGTTCGCACTGAAACACCGGCGCGCCGATCCGGTTTTCCGGGCGGTGGAAAATACGGTTGTAGTCGAGCCCCTGCGCCTTCCAGTGCCTGATCCCTTTTTGCATGTCGAGCAGATCACTACGTCCGATCAACTCGTTGAACCTGCGAATACCGAGTTGTGCCATCAGTTCACGGACTTCCTCTGCGACGAAGAAGAAGTAATTGACCACATGTTCGGGCTGACCGGAAAAGCGGCGGCGCAGCACCGGATCCTGCGTGGCCACACCCACCGGACAGGTGTTGAGGTGACACTTGCGCATCATGATGCAGCCTTCGACGACGAGCGGCGCTGTCGCGAAACCAAACTCGTCGGCACCGAGCAGCGCACCGATCAGGACATCACGCCCGGTTTTCATCTGTCCGTCAACCTGCACCCGCACACGCCCACGCAGGCGGTTGAGCACCAGTGTCTGCTGGGTCTCGGCGAGACCCAGTTCCCATGGCGAACCCGCGTGCTTGATCGACGACTGCGGGCTGGCGCCCGTGCCGCCGTCATGGCCGGCGATCACCAGATGGTCGGCCTTGGCCTTGGTCACGCCGGCCGCAACTGTACCGACACCGATTTCGGAGACCAGTTTGACGCTGATCGAAGCCTTAGGGTTGGTATTCTTTAGATCATGAATGAGCTGCGCCAGGTCTTCGATCGAGTAGATGTCGTGATGCGGTGGTGGCGAAATGAGTCCGACACCGGGCACCGAGTGGCGGAGGTAGCCGATGTATTCGGACACCTTGTGACCCGGCAACTGCCCTCCTTCACCCGGCTTGGCTCCCTGCGCCATTTTGATCTGGATCTGGTCGGCATTGACCAGATATTCGGCGGTCACCCCGAAACGCCCGGAAGCAACCTGTTTGATCGCCGAGCGCAGGCTGTCGCCAGGCTGCAACTGATAGTCGCGTTCGATGCGCGTCCTGCCTACCACGTCGGAAACCTTTTCGTTGCCCTTAAGCACCTTGAAGCGTGCCGGATCCTCGCCGCCCTCGCCGGTATTCGACTTGCCGCCGAGACGGTTCATGGCAATCGCCAGGGTGCTGTGGGCTTCGGTCGAAATCGATCCGAGCGACATCGCTCCGGTGGCAAAACGCTTGACGATTTCCTTGGCCGGCTCGACTTCATCGAGCGGCACCGGCGCACCGGCGGGCTTCAACTCGAACAGCCCACGCAGCGTCATATGGCGCCGCGTCTGGTCATTGATCAGTTGCGCATATTCCCGGTAGGTCTCGTACTTGCCCGTACGCGTAGCATGTTGCAGCTTGGCTACCGCATCCGGTGTCCACATGTGTTCTTCGCCACGCACGCGGTAAGCGTATTCGCCGCCGGCGTCAAGCATGGTCGCCAACACCGGGTCGTCCCCGAAAGCTTGCTTGTGCAGTCGAATCGCCTCCTCCATGACTTCGAAGACACCAATCCCCTCCACCTGCGTCGACGTGCCGGTAAAATACTTGTCGACCATCTTCTTCTGCAGGCCGATGGCTTCGAAGATCTGTGCCCCGGTATAGGACATATAGGTCGAGATGCCCATCTTGGACATGACCTTGAGCAGGCCCTTGCCGACGCCCTTGATGAAGTGCCTGATCGCCTTGTCACCTTTCTCGGCATCGCCGCCAGCGATCTGCTGCAGGGTTTCCAGTGCCAAATAGGGATGCACCGCTTCCGCCCCGTAACCGGCCAGCAAGGCAAAATGATGCGTCTCGCGCGCAGCACCGGTTTCGACCACCAAACCGACCCGGGTACGCAGCCCTTTGGTCACCAGATGGTGATGCACCGCCGAAGTCGCCAGCAGCGCCGGGATTGCAACATGCGCCGCGTCGATCCGGCGATCCGAGACGATGAGGATGCTCGATCCTTTGTGCACATGATCCTCGGCTTCAGCGCACAGCGACGCCAGCCGGGCCTCGACACCTTCGTTACCCCAGGCCAGCGGATAACAGATGTCGAGCTCAGCGGAATGGAACTTGTTGCCGGTGTAGGTCGCAATACGGCGCAATTTTGCCATGTTGTCGAAATCGAGAACCGGCTGGGCGACTTCAAGACGATACGGAGGGTTGATTTCGTTGATCCCGAGCAGGTTCGGCTTGGGACCGATGAAAGATACCAGCGACATCACCAGCTGCTCGCGGATCGGGTCTATCGGTGGATTGGTGACCTGTGCGAACAACTGCCGAAAATAGTTGAACAGTGGCTTGCTGCGGTTCGACAGAACGGCCAGGGGTGAATCATTGCCCATCGAGCCGGTGGCCTCCTCTCCCGAGGTGGCCATCGGTTCGAGAATGAACTTGAGGTCTTCCTGGCTATAACCGAAGGCCTGCTGACGGTCGAGCAAGGGCACCGAACAGACGCTCGGCGCAACGTTCTTCGGCAACGGCAGGTCGTCAAGCTTGATATTGATGCGGCTCAGCCAGTCCTGGTAAGGCTTGGTCAACGCCAGCGTATCCTTCAGTTCCGCATCGTTGATGATGCGTCCCTGGTCGAGATCGATGAGAAACATCTTGCCGGGTTGCAGGCGCCATTTCTTGACAATCCGCTCCTCGGGAATCGGCAGCACGCCGGCCTCCGACGCCATCACCACCAGATCGTCGTCGGTGACCAGATAGCGCGCCGGACGCAGGCCGTTACGGTCAAGGGTGGCGCCGATCTGGCGCCCATCGGTGAAGGCCACGGCCGCCGGGCCATCCCAGGGCTCGATCATTGCCGCATGATACTTGTAGAATGCACCCCGCCTCTCGTCCATCAGGGTGTGCGATTCCCAGGCTTCAGGAATCAGCATCATCATCGCGTGCGCCAGTGAATAACCGCCCATCACCAACAGCTCGAGCGCGTTGTCGAAGGAAGCAGAATCGGATTGACCCGGATAAATCAATGGCCAGATCTTTTCCAGATCGGCGCCGAGCAACGGCGATGAGGTTCCCTTCTCACGTGCGCGCATCCAGTTGTAATTTCCGCGCAGGGTATTGATCTCGCCATTGTGCGCGATCATCCGAAACGGATGGGCGAGTTGCCAAGTTGGAAAGGTATTCGTCGAGAAACGCTGGTGGGCCAGCGCCATCGCCGAGATGCAACGCGGATCCTTGAGGTCGGTGTAGTACTCTCCAACCTGGTGAGCGAGCAGCAAGCCCTTGTAAACGATCGTCCGCGCCGACATCGACGGCTGGTAGAACTCCTTGCTGTGCTTCAGCCCGAGCGCCTGAATGGCGTTGGCCGCGCTGCGGCGGATCACATAAAGCTTGCGCTCGAGTGCGTCGGTGACCATGATGTCCGGGCCCCGGCCAACGAAAATCTGGCGAATCACCGGTTCCCTGGCACGCACTGTCGGTGACATCGGCAGGGCGTGGTCGACCGGCACATCGCGCCAACCCAGAACGATCTGGTGCTCCGAACGGACGGCACGCTCGATTGCTTCCTGACAGGCCAACCGCGAAGCGGACTCCTGGGGCAGAAACACCATCCCTACGCCATAGTCACCGGGTTGCGGAAGCAAGATGTCCTGCTTGGCCATCTCCTCACGAAACAAGCCGTCTGGAATCTGGATCAGGATCCCGGCGCCATCTCCCATCAGCGGGTCGGCGCCGACCGCGCCGCGGTGATCAAGATTCTTCAGGATCAGCAGGCCCTGCTCGATGATCGAGTGACTCTTCTTGCCTCGGATGTGCGCTACAAAACCGACGCCGCAGGCATCGTGCTCGTTGGCCGGGTCGTAAAGTCCCTGCCCTTCAGGTATGGCCGCATTCATCACACTCGAATCCTCAAAAAACAAAGACGGTACCCGGGCAAGCCCTGACTGAAACGTCACGGCGTCCGGTAAAAAGCCGATCGACCGGGTCACTCTCGGGGACTGGCGACTATACCCTGAATAGACCAACCATTCAAGATGCTGCGCCGCACCAAGAAAGTGCACGAAATCGCCTCCTTGGCACCGAAAAGAGGCACTCGATGCTCTTGCACGACTGCCCGACAGATCGGCATCACAAATCAAAATCAGAGCAATATTCATGCCCATCAACTCAATCTTTCTTGCTTCAGCCTCAACGTGCGCCCTGCGGCAAGCCATGATTTCCTGTCCGGCATTAGCAAAGCGTGAAGCAACAATCCGGGGAAGAGACGGCCACGCCTTTCCCGGCTCATCGCGATCGTTTGCGCCCACAGACGCAGCGCGTTTTTTCTGACGTTTGGTCATGGTAAAGTCCGCGCCGGACTTGTGCTAAGCTCAGACTGGCGGTTTGTTTGGCCAGCTGCGCCACAAGCAGGGGGAAGATTGCCCGGTAGCGATTGCCGGCAGGGACTTTTCCGAGCAATTTGAAGACCGTGACTGGAGATTTTTTGGGGAGGCTGGTTTCGCGCCCTGCGGACCAGTTATTTTGAAAATACTGGTACTACACGTGATGGAGGAATGAATGCCGCTAACAATCGGAGTTCCCAGAGAGACTGCTGCAGGAGAAAAACGGGTTGCGACCGTACCCGAAGTGGTTGAAAAACTGATCAAGCTGGGTTTCGCCGTGCTGGTCGAATCCGGCGCCGGCGAAGCTGCGAGCATCTCGGACGATGCGTACAAGGCTGCCGGTGCTGCGATCGCCGAAGGAGCGGCCAACCTTTGGTCGTCGTCGGACATCATCTTCAAGGTACGTGGGCCGTCAGCAGCAGAAGTCAGCCTGATGCGCGAGGGGTGCACGCTGGTCAGCTTCATCTGGCCGGCCCAGAACCCTGAGCTTCTGCAGCAACTCACCGCGCGCAAGGCGACCGTGCTGGCCATCGACTCGCTGCCCCGCACGCTCTCGCGCGCCCAGAAGATGGATGCGTTGACCTCCCAGGCTGGCGTCGCTGGCTACCGCGCTGTCATCGAGGCCGCCAACGCTTTCGGTCGCTTTTTCAACGGCCAGATCACGGCCGCTGGCAAGGTTCCGCCGGCCAAGGTCTTCGTTGCCGGTGCTGGCGTCGCCGGCCTGGCGGCGATTGGCACTGCCGCCAACCTCGGCGCCATCGTTCGCGCCAACGACACGCGAGCAGAAGTGGCCGATCAGGTTGCATCGCTGGGCGGCGAATTCGTAAAAGTCGATTACGAGGAGGAGGGGTCCGGTGGAGGCGGTTACGCGAAGGTGATGAGCGAAGGCTTCCAGAAAGCCCAGCGCGACATGTACGCCAAGCAAGCCCGGGAGGTGGACATCATTATCACCACCGCGCTGATTCCTGGCAAGCCGGCGCCCAAGCTGATCACCGCAGAGATGGTCCGCTCAATGAAAGCGGGCAGCGTAATCGTCGATATGGCCGCCGAACAGGGCGGGAACTGCGAGCTGACTGAGGCTGGCCAGGCGGTGGTGAAGCACGACGTCACCATCATCGGCTACACCGATCTGGTCAGCCGCTTGGCACGGCAGTCGTCGACGCTATACAGCACCAACTTGTTGCGCCTTGCCGAAGAACTGTGCAAGACCAAAGACGGCATCATCGACGTCAACATGGAAGATGAAGCCATCCGCGGCCTGACGGTTATCAAGGAAGGCAATGTGACTTGGCCGCCCCCGGCACCCAAGCCATCGGCAGCGCCAGTTGCGGCACCGGCGGCCGCCCAGCCGGCGGCTGCCGCGAAAAAATCGCACGGTCACGGCAAGGCCAGTGAACCGGCTTCGGGAACCGGCACTGCCATCATGTTTATTGCCGCAGCGATTCTCTTCTGGTTCATCGGCGCGAGTGCGCCACCCGCCTTCCTCGGTCATTTCACGGTTTTTGTCCTCGCCTGCTTCGTCGGCTACATGGTCGTGTGGAACGTCAAGCCGGCCCTGCATACACCGCTGATGAGTGTCACCAACGCCGTCAGCAGCATCATTGCCATCGGAGCGCTGGTCCAGATCGCGCCGCCGATCGAAGCCGGACTCAATCGTCCGGAAGACTGGATTCGCTGGCTGGCGATCGGTGCCATCGTGCTGGCGACCATCAACATGTTCGGTGGTTTCGCCGTAACCCAGCGCATGCTGGCAATGTTCCGCAAATAGGAGTTGATGAACATGTCTGAAAGCTTGGCAACCGTCTCCTATCTCGGAGCAACGATTCTTTTCATTCTCTGCCTCGGCGGCCTCAGCAATCAGGAGACATCCCGCCGCGGCAACCTTTACGGGATCATCGGCATGGCCATCGCCGTTCTGGCAACGGTCTTCGGTCCGCGTGTCGGCAGCACCGGTTACGCGTGGCTGATTGGCGCGATGGCGGTCGGTGCGACGATCGGCATCTATGCCGCACGAACCGTCCAGATGACCCAGATGCCGGAACTGGTCGCACTGATGCACAGCATGGTCGGCCTGGCCGCGATGTTGGTCGGCTTTGCCAATTACATCGACCCGGTCACGGCGACCGGTATGACCGGCGCCGAAAAGGCGATTCACGAGGTTGAAATCTATGTCGGCATTTTGATCGGTGCCGTCACCTTTTCCGGCTCGGTCATCGCCTTCGGCAAGCTGTCCGGCAAGATCTCGGGTAACCCGCTGCTGCTCCCGGCGCGCCACTGGATCAACCTTGCCGGACTGCTGGTAGTCATTTACTTCGGCCGGGAATTTCTGCATGCCAGCTCGATCAGCGATGGCATGACACCTCTGGTGGTGATGACCGCCATCTCCCTGTTGTTCGGCATCCACATGGTAATGGCGATCGGTGGTGCCGACATGCCAGTGGTGGTCTCGATGCTTAACAGCTACTCGGGCTGGGCGGCGGCGGCGACCGGCTTTATGCTCTCCAACGATCTGCTGATCGTCACCGGCGCACTTGTCGGGTCGAGCGGTGCGATCCTCTCTTACATCATGTGCGCGGCGATGAATCGCCACTTCATCAGCGTCATCGCCGGCGGTTTCGGAACGACCGGCGGGACTCCTGCACCGGCGGCAGGTGGGGTACAACCAGCGGGAGAAGTCGTTCCGATCAGCGCCCCGGAAACCTCCGAGTTGCTGCGCGAAGCCAAGAACGTGATCATCGTCCCAGGTTATGGCATGGCAGTGGCACAGGCACAGCACACTGTCTTCGAGATCACGCGCCTGCTGCGGGAGAAGGGTGTCAACGTTCGCTTCGGCATCCATCCCGTTGCAGGCCGCATGCCTGGTCACATGAATGTTCTTCTCGCCGAGGCCAAGGTTCCTTACGATATCGTCTTTGAAATGGACGAACTCAACGACGACTTTCCGCAAACCGATGTCGCCATGATCATCGGTGCCAACGACATCGTCAATCCGGCAGCACAGGATGATCCGAACAGCCCGATCGCCGGAATGCCCGTCCTGGAAGTCTGGAAGGCAAAAACCTCGATCGTGATGAAACGCAGCATGGCCTCCGGCTACGCCGGCGTGGACAACCCACTCTTCTACAAGGAAAACAACCGCATGCTCTTTGGCGATGCCAAGAAGATGCTTGATGAGGTGCTGGTCTCCCTGAAGAGCTGATCGGAAGTCGTCCTCCTTCCCCATTCGCCCAGCAACGCCCGCATGAGCGGGCGTTGCGTTGATCGAGGGGCGAATTTTTCGGATGTGGATCGACATCTGATAGAATCGTGCTGATGAGTGCAAGGGCGCATCCGCCCGCTATCCTATCTCTAGGGGGTGACATGGAGGTCAAAGAAGTTCTGCAGGTCAAAGATTCAGCACTGTTTGCCGTACATCCCGACTCACCTCTTTCGGAAGCGGTCATCATGATGGCCGAAAATGACATCGGCTCGGTGATCGTCATGGAGGGGGGAAAGCTGGCAGGAATGCTGACTTTCCGGGAAGTCATGGCAATCCTCGCCAAACGCCAGACCGAGCGCCGGGTCGGGCCAACGCCGCCGATTGCCGAAATTCTGGTCATCGAGGCTATGGACCGCAACCCTCCAACCGCTGATCCGGACATGGACGTCGACGAATTGCGTCGAATCATGGTGGACACGCACACCCGCTATGTGCCGGTCATGGAAGGGGATACTATCGTCGGGATCGTCTCCTTTCACGACGTCGCCAAAGCCGTTCTCGAAGAGCGCAACCTGGAAAACAAGCTGCTCAAGGCGTACATCAAGGACTGGCCATCGCCTTAACTTTAAGGTGATTTCCGCAAAACGCCATACCAGTAGTCATGATGGTAGGCGGGGCTCATGGCCAGCAATACAAGCCTCTTCGGTAGTCGTCCCGTATCTTTGCGGTATCTAGCTTCCGAGAAATCGCCTAAAGTCGCGTATGCGACTCAAGAGCCCCCTCTTCCCCCTCGCGGGGGGAGAGGGTAACGGTCGTAACTTTCCTGATCGGGGCTGTCTGGAAAAGTCACGACTGTTAGCGCGCCTCTCGCCGACACGCTACCCCCGCAGGGTTCTCAGCCCTCCGCACCCACTGCAAACAAGCGGCGATGTTCCTTGACGGCATAGCGATCGGTCATCCCGGCAATATAATCGGCCACCCTGCGAACTTGATCGCCGTCAGCAAGTACCTGATATTGAGGGGGCAACAAGCGCGGATTGCTGGCAAATGCAGAAAACAGATCGCTGACGATACGTCTCGCCCTGCTGGCCATCCGCAGAACCTGATAGTGTTGATAGAGTCGGATATGCAGGAAGCGCTTCAGTTGGCGCTGCACCGCGTATAAATCGTCGGAAAACGCCACCAGTGGCGGCGCCAGGTGAACCTCGGCAAGATCCCGCGGCTTGTGCCTTGCGATGTGCTTTCTGGTGGTCTCGATCAGGTCGCAAACCAGGGTATTGATCATGCGCCGGATGGTTTCGTGGATCAGCCGGCGCCCGTCCAGGTCGGGATGGACTTTCCGGACATCGGCAACGTGCCGGGAAAACAGGCTGACCTCTTGAAGCTGCTCGAGCGTGATCAGCCCGGCGCGCAATCCGTCGTCCACATCGTGATTGTTATAGGCGATTTCATCCGCCAAGTTGCAGATCTGCGCTTCGAGCGACGGCTGTGTGTGTCTGAGGAAACGCTCGCCGAGTTTCCCAAGCTGGCGAGCGTTGTCCAGTGAACAATGCTTGACGATGCCTTCGCGAGTCTCAAAACAGAGGTTCAGGCCATCAAAAGCGGCGTAGCGCTCCTCCAGCAGGTCAACCGTTCGCAGACTCTGCAGATTGTGCTCAAAACCCCCATGCGCACGCATGCAATCGTTGAGCGCATCCTGCCCGGCATGGCCAAAAGGCGTATGACCGAGATCGTGAGCAAGCGAAATGGCTTCAGCCAGATCCTCGTTGAGCTGAAGTGAACGTGCGATTCCACGCGCGATCTGGGCGACTTCAAGGCTGTGTGTCAGGCGGGTACGAAAGAGATCGCCTTCGTGGTTGACGAACACCTGCGTCTTATATTCGAGGCGTCGAAAAGCCGTCGAATGGACGATCCGGTCACGGTCGCGCTGGAACTCGCTGCGATGGGCAGGTGCGCTGTCGGAATAACGGCGACCGCGTGAGTTGAGCGCGCTGACCGCGTACGGCGCAAGCTCAGGCATGTGCGGAGCGCGCGCCAATGGCTTGGATGATTTCGGCAGGCGTTGCTGCGTCGCTCAGAACCGCCTGCCCAAGCTTCTGCAGGAGAACAAGACGAAGCTTGCCATCCAGAACCTTCTTGTCGTGCTGCATCAGTTCAAGATAGCGTTCGACGTTCAAGGCCGGCCCGCGCACTGGCAAGCCTGCTCGCTGAAAAAGCCGCTCGACACGCAGGAGGTCATGCCGGTCGATCCAACCCATTAGCAACGATAGTTCCGCCGCCATCATCGAACCCACCGCAATGGCCTCACCGTGCAGCCATTCGCCATAGCCAACGCCAGTTTCAATCGCATGCCCAAAGGTATGGCCGAGGTTGAGCAAAGCTCGCTCGCCCGCCTCACGTTCGTCAGCGACCACTACCTCGGCCTTGTTCCGGCAAGAACGGCAAATCGCCTCAGCCAGGGTAGCCGGTTCACGAGACAGCAAAGACTCCAGGTTAGTTTCAAGCCACTCAAGAAAGGGCAAATCCCTGATCAAACCGTACTTGATCACTTCTGCCAGGCCAGCCCGCAGTTCTCTGTCCGGCAGCGTATTCAGAGTATCGGTATCGGTCAGCACAAGCTGTGGCTGATGGAAAGCCCCGATCATGTTCTTGCCGAGAGGGTGATTGATCGCGGTCTTGCCACCCACAGACGAATCGACCTGGGCCAGCAGGGTCGTCGGCACCTGGATAAAAGGTATGCCACGCTGAAAACACGCCGCAGCGAAACCCGTAATGTCACCAACAACTCCCCCACCGAGAGCGATCAGGGTCGTTGACCGTTCGCAGCGTTGCTCCAGCAATCCATCGAAAATCGAGTTGAGGGTTTGCCAGTCCTTGAACCGTTCGCCATCGGGCAGCACCATCTCGACGACTTCAACGCCGGCCCGGCGCAAAGGGTCCGCCAGGCGCTGCAGGTACAGCGGTGCGACGGTCACGTTACTGACGATCGCTGCTTTCGGCTGCCGCAGTACCAGCAACTCGGCGCGCTCGATCAGCCCCTGCCCCACATGAATAGGGTAGGAACGATCCCCGAGTGCGACCGTCAACGTTTTCATGGCTCTCCCACTTTCTTGATCAGCAAATTCAGAACCGACTGGACGGTGATTCGGCTGCCACTGACGACGAGATCGGCGACTTCGCGGTACAATGGGTCGCGTTGTGCATGCAGTTCCCGGAGCCTCTGGCGTGGGTCACTCACCTGTAACAGCGGTCGCTTCTTGTCATGTCGCGTCCGTTCGTGAAGCGTTGGCAGCGGCACATCGAGATAGATCACCAGACCACTTGCTCGCAGGTTCTGCCGGTTCTCGGGCCGCAACACGGCACCACCCCCGGTTGCCACCACCTGCGCATCCAGGTCAGCCAGCTCGGCAATGACCTGTGCCTCGCGTCTGCGAAAGCCGTCTTCACCTTCAATCTCGAAGATCGTCGGCAGACCGACGCCGGTGCGCGCTTCGACCTCGTGGTCTGTATCAACAAAATGATAAGCCAAGCGCCTGGCCAGGGCCTTGCCGATGGTCGTTTTTCCGGCCCCCATCAGGCCAACCAGATAGACATTGCGTTTGTCGTTGTTCACGCGCCTATTCTATCGCATGCTCAGGAGACGGCCATGGGAGCAGGAACTGCAGCGGCTGGCCCGTGATGCGTGCGCCAATGCACACACGTCACAGGCAGCAGCGATCAGCGCAACGACAGATTTTCGACAACGATCCTCGGCGTGATGAAGACCAGTAGTTCAGTCTTGTCGTCAATCCATTCCCGGTTCTTGAACATCCATCCAACATAGGGAAGGTCGCCAAAAAACGGGATTCGCTGGGTGTTGGTACGCTTTTCCTGCGTGTAGATGCCGCCAATAACCACCGTGCCGCCATTCTCGACCAAGACTTCGGTCTTGACGTGCTTGGTATCGATAGCCACCCCTGCCCCTGTCGACAAACGGGTGTTCGGGGTGTCCTTGTTGACGTCCAGGGTCATGGTGATCTTGCCATCCGGGGTGATCTGTGGCTTCACCTTCAATGAGAGATTGGCCTTTCTGAACGATACGCTGGTAGCACCAGAACTTGTTGCCTGTTGATAGGGAATCTCTACGCCCTGCTCGATGATTGCTTCCACCTGGTTTGCCGTCATCACGCGTGGACTCGAGATCACCTTGCCACGCCCGTCAGCTTCCAGTGCTGAAATTTCCAGGTTGAGAAACTGCGTCAGCGAATTATCGTACAGACTCAGGTTGAGCAGTCCCGGAGTCCCTGATCTTGGGGTCGCAGGCAGATTCACGAGACCGAATGAAGAAGATCTGGGGTCTGAATTGACGATGTACCCTTTGTCTTTGACCTGCTCTACAGTCGTGGTTACCCGGCCGGTAACCGAATCTACCGAAGAGGTCTTGTTTGTCGCTCCAAAGGACAGGCGAATGCCCAGATTCTTGGCAAATGAGTCGCCGGCTTCAACGATTCGCGCTTCGATCATCACCTGTCGGGCGGGGATGTCCACCTTGGCGATCATCGCCCGCACATCATCGAGACGGCTCGGCGTATCCTTGACGAACATCATGTTCGAACGGTCATCGAGAAGCGCGCTACCACGCTTCGAGAGCAAGGTCTGCTTGGGGTCGATCAGCAGCTTTTGCACCGCTTCAGCCTTGATGTAGTTCATCTGGAAACTCTCGGTCTGCAAGGGCTCGAGGTCACCGATCTGCACTTTCGATTCGAAATCGAGCTTTTCCTTGGTCGCAATTTCCTCACGTGGCGCAATCAGAATGACGTTTCCATTCTTGCGCATGTCCAGACCCTTCTGCTGCATGATGATGTCGAGTGCCTGATCCCAGGGCACATCCTTGAGAATCAGGGTAATCGAGCCGCTGACGGAGTCGCTGACGACCATGTTCATGCCGGTGAACTCGCCGATCACCTGCAACAGACGGCGCACATCGACATTCTGGAAGTTCAGCGACAACTTCTCGCCCTGATAACCACCACGCGAACCCTGTACCAGTTTGTTCGGATTCACGATGACCTGCTTGACCTCAATGACGAACTGACTGTCACTTTGATATGCGTTGTGTTCCCACAGGCCACGCGGCGTGATGATCATGCGGGTGTTGGCGCCCTGCTGGTCGGTTTGCACGGTCAACACCGGGGTTGCAAAATCGGTCACGTCCAGACGTTTGCGTAGCGTTTCCGGAACCGTTACCTTGGCAAAATCGACTACCAGCGTCGACCCTTGCTGCTTGATGTCGATGCCTGCATTGGCATCGGTGAGGTCAACCGTGATCCGCCCCTCGCCATCCTTGCCACGCCGGAAGGCGATGTCGCGAATGGTGTTGGACAAAGCAGACGGACGGGCCTGTGCGAAATGTTCGATCTGCGCCATACCCACTGTCGTCGCACTCGGTACCAAGGCAAGCAGCAGGCTGTTGCCATCGATCGTTGCCTCGTAGGTCATCGCCTTGTGCAGGTTCAGGACGACGCGAGTCCGGTCTTCCGCCTGGACGATGTTGGCACTTTTCAAATCGCCCTCGTTATACGCCTGGCTCGACTTGCCGAGGCCGTTGGTCGTGTTCGGAAAATCAAAGGCCATACGCGCCGGCTTGGCGACACTGAAGGCTGCCGGCAGTGCTCGCAGGGGTTCCTTAAAAGTGAGCTTGACATTCAATACCGAGCCTTGCTGCACGACATTCATCGACTCAATCGAATTGGGACGGACATCTTCCTGTGCATTCGCTGTTCCAAGAGCCCACAGCGCTCCGGCAACCAGGCCAAACAGGTATTGTTTAATGTACTTCATCACTTTGCTCCCTTCTCCTGCAAAAGCAAGGTACTCGTCCTCTCCACCCAGTCACCGGCCGAATCCTGGACGAGTTCTCGCAGGGTGACATCTGCCTCGGAAACGTTGACCACCACGCCGAAATTCTGCCCCATGTAATTTCCGATCTTGATTTGGTACAAAGTCCCTTCAACCTGGATGATGGCGTACGACACCTTGTTTCTCGTCATCACTCCGACGTATTTCAGCGACTCCAGGGGATAAAGCTCCAACGGTTCTTTTGGCCGATCGAGGTCAGGCCGCAGGCCACCACCGCCCTTCTTCTCCTCGGGACCCACCTTGGCCGGCTTGAAAGGGTCAAACAGACCGCCCACATCATAAGAGGCAGGCTCGTAGGGCTCAACTACCGGCAAGGGGGGGATTTTGGCCTTGGTATCCTGAGCCGCAGTTTTCATCCATTCACGCAGGTCCTCGTGATCGCCAGTGGAACATGCGACCAGGAAGAGCGTGCCAAGCAGGGCAACGAGTCTCCTCATTTCTTTCCAGCCTTCGCAGCTTGGGCGGCCTTCCTCTTCGCCGCCAGTTCTTCTTCGTCGAGATAGCGGAAGGTCTTGGTAATGGCATCCATCACCAACCCCCCGTCCTTGCCCTGGGCAATGGCGATATTGTTCAAGGTGACGATCCTGGACAGCTTGCCGATATCTCCGGCGAAGGCGCCGAAGTCATGATAAGAGCCGGTCAGGCGCACGTTGATTGGCAGTTCCGCATAAAAGTCCTTGACTTGCTCCGCTCCAGGTTTGAACAACTCGAACTGCAGCCCTCTGCCCATCCCCGCCTGGTTGATTTCAACCAGCAAGGCCTCGACTTCAGATTTGTTGGGCAATTGTTTCAGGAGCGCACCGAAGGAACGGTCAATCTCGTTCAGGCGCTGCACGTACAGATCGAGGTTTACCGCCAGTTTCTTCTTGGCAACGAACTCATCCCTGAGCTTCAATTCGGTTTGCTGCTTGTTTTCCAGGGACACCAACTGTTCATCCCAGAAGAACCACCAGCCACCCAACAGGATCAACAGGAACAGGGCCAACAGGATGGCTACACGCGGCACCAGAGGCCACGTCCCCACATCCTTGGGATTCAGATCCTGGAAATCCCGAAAGATTGCCCTCACGTCGATGTTTTGAAGAGCGCTTGCTTTCACTTCTGCTCTCCTCCTCCGACCGTCGTCCTCTTGATCGAGGCATTCATGGTGAATTCATTGAGGCGCCGCTTGTCAACGAGGACGGCCTTGATTTCCAGCAACTGCGGTTTTTCAAGCCACGGTGATGCCTCGATGTTGCGCATCAGCGTCGACACCCGGGCACTGGACTGGGCATAACCGCCGAGACTGATTCTCTGCCCCTCCTGCTTCAACGAACGCAGGTACACTCCTTCCGGCATCTGCTTGGCCAGTTCGCTCAGCAAACGCACCGCCTCTGCCCGATCACGCTGTAACGACTCGATGATCCGTTTACGCTCCATCAAGGCGTCGCTCTGCTCCTTGAGCCGCTTGATCTGATCGATCTCCTTGTTGAGGACGGCGATCTCCTTCTTGAGAAAATCATTCCTGGCATCCTGCGCCGAAATGTAACCGGCAATCACCGAGTAAACGAGAACCCCGATCAGCCCTGCAAGCAGCGTCACCAGGCCCAGCAAGGCGTAAAACTGTTGCCGCCGCGCTCTGCGCTTCTCTTCCCGATGTGGCAGAAGATTGATCCGTATCATGCGTCGAATCTCCTCAGCGCAAGACCGCAGGCGACCATCAATGACGAAGCATCGGCCAGCAGATTCTTGCCGCGAACCCGTTCGGCGAGCAGCATGTTGGCAAAGGGATTAGCAATGATCGTGTTGATCTGGGTCCGGGAAGCCACCACTTCGTCAACACCCGGAATGACTGCGCAGCCCCCTGCGAGGACGATGTGGTTGACCTCGTTGAACTGCGTCGAAGTGAAGAAGAACTGCAAGGCACGCGACAGTTCCAGAGCTAGAGATTCGAGAAATGGCCGCAGTAGTTCGGCCTCGTATTTCTCCGGCAGCGTATTTCGGCGTTTCTCGGCCTCTGCCTCCTCGAAGCTCATGCCAAACATGCGGGCGATATCCTGCGTCAGTTGATTGCCGCCGAATGCCTGTTCGCGAGCGTACAGTTGCTGACCATTGCGGAGAACGGTGAAGTTCATCACATTGGCGCCGATGTCCACCAAGGCAATGATCTTCCCTTTGCCGCCTTCCGGAAGCTGAGCCTCAATCAGTTCAAAAGCGGCAAGCATGGCGTAGGACTCCACGTCCAACACTTTCGGCTTGAGGCCGGCTGATTCGGCAACGGCAACGCGGTCCTCCACCTTTTCCTTCCGCGACGCAGCAATCAGAACCTCGATCTCGTCAGGAGAAGACGGCGCTGGCCCGAGCACCTGAAAGTCCAGGTTGACTTCATCGAGCGGGAACGGGATGTATTGGTTGGCCTCGGACTCCACCAGCAGTTCGAGCTCATCTTCACGCTGCCCCGCCATGACAATGATTTTCTTGGTAATGACATGTGACGATGGAAGAGCGATGGCCACCTGCCGCGTCGAGGTCGCCAGTTTCTTCCAGGTCCGCCTGACGGATTCCGCAGCCGACTCAAGATTGACAATGTTGCCATCCGACACGACATCCCTTGGCAAGACCTCGATCGCGTAACGCTCGACACGGTAGCCACCCTTGCCATCACTGGCCAGCTCCACCATTTTGACCGACGACGAACTGATATCAAGACCGATCAGCGAGCGCGCCTTGGGATTAAAGATCGAAAAATCAAGCTGCAAATTGCCACCCCTCGCCTAAAAAACCCTTCAATAATTTGCAGTTAGCGTACCTATGGAGATTCTCCTTTTGATGCTAACAACAAGGTTACGGCATGTAAAGAAATTTCTGGAGGCTTTCAACGCCACCCTGCTGATGCTTGGCGTGAACCCCACAAATGCTCACCCGGCCTCCTTATCCGTTTGATTTTACATTTAATCGGCTCTACGAATGGGAGCACCACCGACGCCGGCAGCGTTTTCCGGCGGATCACTAGCGGACAATCCTCGCCAATTGACTCCACTTGCAGCAACAGCTACATTACTGGCCCGATCATTGCTCTCAGGCTGCTGGTGCTTGTTTTGCGCGGTGCGGACTCCGACCCCGATGCGCCCCTGCCCGTAAGGCACGGTATGCGGCTGAACACGGCCTTTCCTCAAAACACTCTGCTGTTGCTCGCCCTTCTCGCGCTGCTCGCCGCCTGCGGCAAGGAGCCAGTAGCCCCCGAGCCCACCCGGCCGGTATTGACGCGCGTTCTTGGCGAAAGCGCGGGAGACGAGTTCCTCGACTACTCGGGAGAGGTTCGCTCGCGTTACGAAATCCCGCTCGCCTTCCGCATTCCCGGCAAGATCTCTGCCCGCCTGGTCGATACCGGGGCCGTGGTCAAAGCCGGGGAAGTACTGGCCAGGCTCGATCCCGCCGATACCACCCTGGCGGCGACGGCAGCTTCCGCTCAACTGGACCTTGCCGCCGCCGATCTCGGGCGTTTCAGGAATCTGCATGCCAGAAACTTCGTCAGCCAGGCAGCCCTCGATGCCCAGGAGACTCGCTTCAGGGCCGCACTGGCACAGGCTGAACTGGCCCGCAACCAGACCGCGTATACGGTTCTCAGAGCTGAACAGGCGGGTATCGTCGGATTCGTCACGGCTGAAGTCGGCCAGGTTGTCGCCGCTGGGCAGACCGTGATGCGACTGGCGCGTGCCGACACCCTGGAAGTCGCGATCTCGATCCCCGAGACACACATGCCGGAGCTGCGCGCGCTTCGATCCGCCGAGGTGAGCCTGTGGGCAGAAAACGAGGCCATCTATCTGGGAACGCTGCGCGAAGTATCGGCAGTTGCCGACCCGGTCACCCGCAGTTACGCGGCGCGCGTTTCAATCCACCATCCGGATGCCCGGGTTCTGCTCGGGATGACCGCCAGGGTACACTTCCATCGCCCTGACGGGAAGGCCCACCTGACGGTGCCGCTGACAGCCATATTTCAGCACGCTGGCCAGCCAGCGCTATGGGTGGTCAGCGCGGAGCAGACCGTTACCTTGCGACCGGTTGCGATTGCCCGCTATCGGGAAGACGCCGCCGTACTGGACAGCGGCGTGCAGGCCGGGGAAAGAATCGTCGTCGCCGGCGTCCATAAGCTGAGCAGCGGCGAGCACGTCAAGGTCATCGAACAGGCACCCCGGTTTGACGAGCCACTGCCGAAAAAGGATCGGCAAGGCACCTCCAGGCGATGATCTTTCCCAATCTGTCCGAATGGGCGCTGCGCCACCGCTCGCTGGTCGCCTATCTGATCGTCCTGCTGATGCTTGGCGGTGTGCTTGCGTATATCAGGCTCGGCCGCGCCGAGGACCCGGACTTCACTTTCAAGGCGATGGTGGTGCGTACGCTGTGGCCGGGTGCCACCGCGAACGAGATGCAACTGCAGGTCACCGAACGGATCGAAAAACGCCTGCAGGAAGTCCCCTGGGTCGATGTGCTGCGCTCGCAGACACGCTCCGGCGAGTCCTTGATCACCGTTCTGCTCAAGGACTACACGCCGAAGAAGGAGGTTCCAGAAACCTGGTACCAGGTCCGCAAGAAGATCGGCGATATGCGGCATACTCTGCCGCAAGGCGTGCTCGGCCCTTTCATCAACGACGAATTTGGCGACACCTTCATCAACATCTACGCCCTGACCGGTGATGGCTTCGACCTTGCCACGCTGCGTCGCGAGGCCGACCGCATCGCCCGCGAATTACGGCAGGTCCCCGACGTCAAGAAAATCGAGTTGATCGGCGTCCAAGAAGAAAAGATCTACATCGAGGTTGCGCACGCCAAGCTGGCGACGCTCGGTCTGAATCCGCTGACGATCTTCGACGCACTGCAGAAGCATAACGCAATGACTCCGGCCGGATTCTACGAAACGCCGTCCGACCGGGTACGCATTCGCGTCTCGGGCGATTTCAAGTCGCTGGAGAGTATTCGCGAGATCGGCATCCAGGCCGATGGGCACCGGTTCCGCCTCGGCGACATCGCAACGATTGAACGCGGTTTTGCCGATCCACCGACACCCCGCATGCGCGTTCAGGGTCAGGACGCGATCGGCATCGCCATCGCCATGAACAAGGGGGGCGACGTGATCCGGCTTGGCGACCGCTTGCGCGCCGAAACCGAGCGACTGCAGAAACAATTGCCGCTGGGAATCGACATGCACATCGTCGCCGATCAACCGCAAATCGTCCGCCAATCGATGAACCTCTTCATGTCGTCGCTGGCCGAAGCCGTCCTGATTGTCCTGGCAGTCTCCTTCCTCAGCCTCGGCATGCGCACCGGCACCGTCGTCGCCCTGTCGATTCCGCTGGTACTGGCGGTCACCTTCCTGTTGATGGCCGTATTCGGGATCGACCTGCAACGGATCTCGCTCGGTGCGCTGGTCATCTCGCTGGGTCTGCTGGTCGACGACGCAATCATTGCCGTCGAAATGATGGTCGTGAAAATGGAACAGGGTTGGGATCGCTTCCGCGCGGCCACCTTCGCCTACACCTCGACCGCTTTTCCGATGCTCACCGGCACCCTGATTACTGCCGTCGGCTTCATGCCGGTCGGTCTGGCCAGGTCCGGCGCCGGTGAATATACCTTTTCGATTTTCGCGGTAGTGAGCATCGCGCTGCTGGTTTCCTGGGTCGTGGCGGTACTGTTCACCCCCTACCTGGGCTACCTGCTGCTGGACGCCGATAAACTGCACCACAAGGCCCAACAGCACGGTCAAGACACTTACCAGACGCCTTTCTATCGTCATGTTCGCGCGACCATCGAATGGTCTTTGCGGCATCGCTGGCTGGTGATCGCCGCCACGCTGGCTGCTTTCGTGGCGGCGCTGTCAGGTCTGGGACTGGGCGTACAGAAACAGTTCTTTCCGGCATCGAGTCGTCCCGAGTTACTGGTCGACCTGTGGTTGCCGAACGGCGCTTCCCTGCTAGCGACCAAAACGGCCGCCATAAAAGTCGAATCGATCCTTACCGAATCGGAGATGAAGCGCTCGATCAAGTACTTCGCGAGTTATCTTGGGAATGGCAGCCCGCGCTTCTACCTGCCACTCGACCAGCAACTGTTCAACGACAATTTCGCGCAATTGGTCATCACCACCCACGACCTCGCTGCGCGCGAGGACCTCAAGCGACGCCTTGAAGAACGCTTTGGCGATGTCGGCGGCGAATGGAGCGGCCTGCGCGCGCGCGTGCTGCGCCTCGAAAACGGTCCGCCAGTGGGCTTTCCGGTCGTCTTTAGGGTTTCCGGCGAAGACCTTGAAAAGTTGCAGCGGCTCGCCGCGGCAGTGGCCGACGTGATGCGCGCCAATCCGCATCTCAAGGAAGTGAACTTCGACTGGAACGAGATGGGCAAGATGATCCGTATCGACATCGATCAGGATCGCGCGCGCGCACTCGGCGTCAGTTCACAGGAACTCTCGGCTTTCCTCCATTCGATGTTGACCGGCGTTGCCGTGACGCAGATGCGTGCAGGCGACCAGTTGGTCGACGTGATCGCGCGCGCTGCCGGCGACGAACGTACCCGCATCTCGGCGCTGGCCGACATCAACATTCCTACCCGCAGCGGCCGCTACGTGCCGCTGGCGCAACTGGCAAAGATCAGCTTTGCGCTCGAAGATACCGTGATCGCTCGCCGCAACCGCCTGCCGACGATCAGCGTGCGTGCCGACCTCCGCGACGGCATGCAGGCGCCCGCCGTCACCGCTCAGATCGACCCCCTGCTCGACGACCTGCGTGCCCGGATGCCGCAGGGTTTCCGCATCGAAGCCGGAGGGGCCAGCGAGGAGTCGGCCAAGGGCGAGAATTCGATCAAGGCGGTGATGCCGCTGATGCTCATCGGCGTCATCACCTTGCTGATGATCCAGTTGCAGAATGTCGGCCGGATGTTGCTGGTGCTGTTCACCGCACCGCTCGGGCTGATCGGCGTCGCGCTGGCGCTGCTGATCTTCCAGGTGCCTTTCGGCTTCGTCGCCAACCTCGGCGTGATCGCGCTTTCGGGGATGATCATGCGCAATTCGGTGATTCTCGTCGACCAGATCGAGCAGGACGAAAAAGCCGGCAAGCCGGCCTGGGAAGCGATCATCGGCTCGACGGTGCGGCGTTTCCGGCCGATCATGCTGACTGCCGCAGCAGCCATCCTGGCGATGATTCCGCTAACCCGCAGCGTCTTCTGGGGACCGATGGCGGTTGCCATCATGGGCGGGTTGATCGTCGCCACGCTGCTGACCCTATGGTTCCTGCCGGCGCTCTATGCCGCCTGCTACCGGGTCAGGCCGACCGAGGGATGAACCGCAGGCGCTGCTGCCCGAGCTTGAAGTGTTTGAAGAGTTGCCCGTCTGCCCGACTGTGCTGGCCTCGGCTACCCCGCCAAGCGCATTGATGATGGCCACGCATACCGCCGTGTAACGCTCGGCAAGCGTCATCACCAGCCGGTCGAGCTCGTCTGGCGCGGCATCGCCGGCGCGTAGCGCCGCTTCCAGGGCGATGCACGCCTGCTGGACCCCGGCGACGCGCAGATTGGCTGAAACTCCCTTGAGCGCGTGCGCGCGGCGCTGCACCTCGTCGTGTTCACCGCGCAGCAGTTGCTGCGGCATCGCCGCAATCGTTTCGCCGTAACTGTCGACGTAGAGACGCAGCAAACGGCAATAGTTGGCCACATTGCCGTTCAGCAGTTGCACCCCGTCGACAGCGTCAAGACCGGCGATGCCCTTCAGGCGCGCCAGAGCATCCGGCTTTGCTGACCGCGCTGCCAGCCACTCTCCAGCCGGCACCGGCGCGCTGGCCGGGCGACGATCAGCCAATGCGGGAGTCAGCCAGCGCAGCAGCGTCGCAAACAGTTGTTCGGGTTCCACCGGCTTGGCGACAAAGTCGTTCATCCCGGCGGCCATGCAGGCGCGCCGATCGTCCTCGAAGATATTGGCAGTCATCGCCACGATCGGCACCGCGGTGCGGCCGGGCAACGCGCGGATCGCGCGGCTGGCCTGCAGGCCGTCCATCATGGGCATCTGCACATCCATCAGGATCAGCGCATAGTCCGTTGCCGTGGCCATACGCAACGCCGCCTGGCCGTCGGCAACGCAGTCGACGGCAAGCCCAGCGCCATGCAGCAGTTCAAGCGCCACCTCGCGGTTGATCGCGTTATCCTCGGCGAGCAACAGGCGCGCCCCGGCATGGCACCGGCGCAAGGTGTACTCGGCACCTTGCGCCGGCTCAAGCCGAGGCGCCATGGCCTGATGACCACGCTGCAGGCGGGCGGTGAACCAGAAGCGACTGCCCTGACCGGGCACACTGTCGGCACCGGCATCGCCCCCCATCAGACGAGCCAACCGGCGCGTGATCGTCAGGCCGAGGCCGGTACCACCGTACTTGCGCGTCGTCGAAGCATCCCCCTGTTCGAAGGCCTCGAAGAGTTGCGGCAATTTTTCGGCGGCAATGCCGATGCCGGTATCCTCGACCTCGAAGCGCACCTGCAGGCTGTCCTGCGCCTCCTCGAGCAGGCGCGCGCGCAGGACGATGTGGCCGCGTTCGGTGAACTTGACCGCGTTGCTGGCGTAATTGAGCAGCGCCTGCCGCAAACGGGTCGCATCGCCGCGCAACCACAGCGGCACGTCGTGCCCTTCAACCTCGACCGTCAGGCCCTTGGCGCGCGCCGGCTCGACAATCAGCGAACGAACGCCATCCAGGATCGTATCGAGGCCGAAATCCCCCTGCTCCAGGTCCAGCTTGCCAGCCTCAATCTTCGACAGGTCGAGGATATCGTTGATGATCGCCAACAGATGTCGGGTAGCGGCATTGATCTTGTCCAGGCGCTCGCTCTGTTGCGGCGTCGGAGCGGTGCGCTGCAGGAGGTGCGTCAGGCCGACGATGGCGTTCATCGGCGTCCGGATCTCGTGGCTCATGTTGGCGAGAAAGTCGCTCTTCGCCCGGTTGGCGGCGTCGGCGCGCGCGCGCGCCTCGACCAACTGCGCCGTCCGCTCCTGCACCATCTCCTCCAAGTGATGCCGGTAGTGGTCGAGTTCGGCGCCGATCCGCTTCTTCTCGGTGATGTCCTCCTTGACCGCAACATAGTGCGTGATGCGCCCATTGGCCTGGCGGATCGGCGTGACGATCGCAAATTCGATGTACTCGACGCCATCCTTGCGGCGGTTGTACAACTCGCCGCGCCACCCCTGGCCAGCGCTCAGTGCTGCCCACAGCGCCACATACGTGCCCGGCGGCGTCTTGCCCGATTGCAGGATGCGCGGGTTCTCGCCGATCAACTCGGCACGCAAATAGCCGCTGCTGCGGATGGCGGCCTCATTCACGTATTCGATGCGCGTGTCGATGTCGGTAATGATGATGCTTTCCGGGCTTTGTTCGACCGCCAGCGAGAGCTTGCGCAGCTCGGCCTCGGTCTGCACGCGCCGGGTAATATCGTGGGCGAGCACCACATGCGCGCGCCGGCCACCAAAATCCAGCGCGTGCGAGGTGATCTCGACCAACAGCTCGCTGCCATCCCGGCGTCGATGCCGCCAGACGCCGGCATCGACGTTGGCCTCGACCTGAGCGACACGGGTCAGCAGGCGAGGAATCTCCTCCGCTGGCCGGATGTCCTTGATGGTCATGGCCAGGAATTCCTCGCGGCGATAGCCGTAGCGGTGGATCGCGGCAGCGTTGACGTCGAGGAAGGCCAATGTCTCTCGGTCATAAACCCACATCGGCTGCGGATTCGCCACAAACATCTCGCGGTAGCGCCTTTCGCTCTCCTGTAGCGCCAGCATCGCCTGTCGAGCGGTGCTGATGTCGGTCCACGCGCCGACAATCTCGACCGCTTGGCCGGCGGCGTCGCGGATCAGACGCAGTTCGTCGCGGATCCAGAGGTAGTGCCCCTCCTTGTGTGCGAAACGATATTCGTGCACCGTAATGCCGCCACAGGACGCAGAGAAGCGCAGCGCCGCTGCGCGATCGTCGGGATGCAGACCGGCTTCCCACCAGCCATCCTGCAGCGCTTCGGCTACCGTGTAGCCGCTGATTCGTTCGACATTGGCGCTGACCTGCTGCGCACGCGGCACACCGTCGATGAAACGCAGCGCGTAGAGCGTGGTCGGACTGGCTTCGAGCAGATGTTCGAGCTGTTGCGCAGTAGTGCGCAGCGTCGCTTCGGTGCTCTCCCTCGCGACCCGGTCGCGCAACGCCCGGATGCCATAAGCGAGGTCGTCGGCCAGTTCGGCGAGCAACTTGGTCTCGTCGGCGTCGAAGGCATCCGCTTCGCCAGCGTAGAGATTGAGGGCGCCAAGGCAGGCTCCGTCACCAGCGAGCAGCGGCAGCGCGATCGAAGCCGCATGGCCCTGCCGGTGCGCTGCTTCACGCCACGGCTCGATGCCGAAATCGCTCGACAGGTTCTGGGCCAGCACCGGCAGCCGCTCGCGGATCGCCGTACCGGTCGGGCCGTGGCCACAATCAAGGTCATCGTTGTGGATGTGGACTGTCGCCCCGGAGCCGTCTTCGCAACCGGCTGCTGCGACCGGACGAACCCGGCAAGGCTCATCGCCGCCATCGGGGTAAGCGACCCAGGCCAGGCGGTAGCCGCCGAATTCGACGAGCAGCCGACAGATCTCGGTGAGCAGGGTCGCCTCGTCGCTGGCCCGGACCAGCGCCTGATTGCATTCGCTCAAGGTACGCAGGGCGCGATGGCTTCGCCGCAGTGCCTCGTCCGCTTTTCTGCGCTCGCTGATGTCACGGACGAAGCTTTGATGGTAGCGCTTGCCTTCGACCGAAAAAGCACGGGAACTGACCTCGACCGGAAAGCAGGTCCCGTCGCGGCGCTGGTGCACGGCTTCGAAGAGGACTCCGTCGGGCTTTGCCGAGGCCTGCCACTGCTCTTTGAACGCGCCGAGAGTTTCCTTGCCGCGCAGGTCGCTGATAGGCATACCACGCAACTCGTCGGCACTGTAGCCGTAAGCGGCGACAGCCGCCGCGTTGGCTTCAACGATCTTGCCATTCTCGTCGATCAGCAGAATGATGTCGCGCGCCTCGCCGATCATCGTCTGGTAGTGGCTGGCGAGTGCCAGGTGCTCTGCACGCCGCTGGTCGACGAGTTGTTGTCTGCGCAGCGCTTCGGCCTGCACCTGCCGAAACGAGTCGGCGAAGCGCAGACGCTGCTGTTGATGGAGCATGATGCCCAGAAAGACAACCGCGAACAGTGCGGCGGCGATGCTCAGCGTGATCCAGAAGAGATCGTCCGGCCGGGTCTCTTGCCGCTCGGCCACCTGGCGCATCGCTGCCGCGCCGACGATCAGGATCAGAAGCGCCAGGGCCGCCACCGACAGCAGCAGCCGTCGACTGCCGCCGCCGTCCGGGGTCGCTGCGGCGCCTTCCGGCAGGCGCCGCAGCAGGGCGTACAGCAACATCGAAGTCAGCCCGACGAAAGCCAGGCCCTTGAGCATGCCGAGCATCACCCGCGTCTCCGGCTGCACCCCCAGATGCCCGATCAAGGTGTCGGAAAAAAGGATCCAGAGGGTGGCGACGAAGGCATAGATGAGCACCACGCGCAACATTGCCGCGCGGCCATCCGACCGCATGGGCGTCATCACGGCACTGCCTGGATGCCGTCGGGCACAAATTGCTGGATAACGCCATGGGTGGCCGCACGGCGGGATTCATGGTAGCGAAATCCGGCGCGCACCGCCTCGACCAGTTTGACATCGTTCCAGGGTTTGGTGATGAACTGGTACAGCTCGCCGCTATTGACCGCGCGCGTCACCGCCTGCAGGTCGGTGTACCCGGAAAGCATCATGCGCACGGTGTCGGGGTAGAGCGCGCGCACCTTGGCGAGCAGCTCGCTGCCGTCCATCACCGGCAGGTGCGCATCCGAGATGATGACCTGGACCACATGCATGGCAAGCAGGTCGAGGGCCTCGGCACCATTGCTGGCAGCCAGCACGGTATAGCCCTCGCGGCGGAACAGGCGCTGCAGCGACGCCAGGATGCCGGCTTCGTCGTCGACAAGCAGCAGAGTGCGCGCCGGTAGCGCCGGATCGGCCGGCAACTCGAGCGCGCGGCCGCTGCCAAGCAAGGCTGCGAACTCGGCGGCGGGCAACGGCCGGCTGAACAGATCGCCCTGCATCTCGTCGCAGCCGCGGGCGCGCAGGAAAGCAAGTTGCGCTACGCTTTCGACGCCCTCGGCAATCACCGACATGCGCAGGTTGTGCGCCAGTGAAATTACCGCCAGAGCGATCATCGCGTTGTCGGGGTCACGGTTGATGTCCTGGATAAAGGATTGGTCGATCTTCAGGTGGTTGAACTCGAAACGACGAAGGTAACTCAGCGAGGAAAAGCCCGTGCCGAAATCATCGATCGATAACGACACCGACCGGGCCTTGAATTGCCGCGTCGTGCGGATGAACGCCTCGGCATCCTTCATCACCGCGCTTTCGGTCAATTCGAGTTCCAGGCAGGCGGGGTCAAGGCCGCTCTCCTTGAGCGCTGCAGCGACCAGGGCGAGCATATCCTGGCTCTCGAACTGCCGCGCCGACAGGTTGACGGCGACCCGGATACGCGCCAGACCGGCGTCCTGCCAGGCCTTGTTCTGCAGGCAGGCCTGCCGCAACACCCAGGCGCCGAGCGGCATGATCAGCCCGGTGTCCTCGGCCAGCGGGATGAAGGTTGCAGGCGGCACCAGGCCGCGCGTCGGATGTTGCCAACGGACCAGGGCCTCGGCGCCGACGATACGACCGGTGCGCAGTCTGAGCTGCGGCTGATAATGCAACAGCAGCTCGCCGTTGCCGATGGCGCGACGCAGTTCGCCTTCCATTTCCAGGCGTTCGAGCGCGCGCGAGTCCATATCGGTGGCGTAGAGGTGGCTGCGCCCGCCACCCTCGGCACGCGCCTTGTGCATCGCAGAAACCGCGCAGCGAAGCAAATCGTCGCCGCGCTCGCCGTCCTTCGGGAATAAGGCAATGCCGATGCTCGCCCCGAGCGTCAGCTCGCGCCCTGCAACGACCAGCGGGCGAGCCATCGCCGCGATGATGGCCTGCGCAAGGACGCTGGCAAGTTCTACGCGGGCGATGTCGGCGACCAGCACGAACTCATCGCCTTCGACCCGTGCCAGGGTATCGGCCGGATGTACGTGCGCCGCCAGTCGTGCCGCCAGTTCGGTGATGACGCAGTCGCCGGCCTCACGGCCCAGCGTTTCGTTGACGCTCTGGAAACGATCAGGTTCGATCGTCAGCACCGCCAGCACAGCGTCCGGGTGCCGCGGTTGCGCGATGGCATGCGCCAGGCGGTCTTTGAGCAGGTTGCGATTGGGCAAACCGGTCAAATCGTCGAACAGCGAGCCATGGGCTTGCAGATCGGGGCTGCCAACGGTGCGCCCATGCCGGGAAAGCGGGTGGTCACGCAGAATGGCGCGCGCGCGCCTGACATCGAGTTGATTGCGGACACGCGCAAGAACGACCGCCGACCGGACCGGCTTGACGAGGTAATCGACTGCGCCGAGTGACAGTGCGTACTCCTCATCGCCCGCATCCCAGCGTTCGGCCAGGAGAAGGACCGGGATGTCGCGTGTCACCGGATTCTCGCGCAGCGCATTCAGTACGGCATAGCCGTCCATCTCCGGCATCATGAGGTCGAGCAGTATCAGGTCCGGTGTCGGCTGTCGCGTGGCGACCGCGAGTGCGCCCGCGCCCGAGGACGCGACCAGAACTGCGTAATGGTGCTGCAGAAGCCCCCCGAGCACGGCGAGATTCTCCGGCTGATCGTCGACGATCAGCAGGGTGGCACGAGCGACGGTCGCTGGCATGCCGGGTTCTCGGATGATGCGCTTCTCGGTAATCCCTGCGCTAATCTTCGACATCTGCAGAGCAACTGCAATTCCAGGTTCATCGCACCCACGGCGGCGCCATACGGCGCCAGGGCCGGCCGTGCCGGCGTCCGGCGGCTGGATCGGCAGCGTGACGCGAACCGCCGTGCCGGCGCCGACCTGACTGCGTTCATCGATCATGCCAAGGTGGCGGGCAACCACTCGCCTACGCGAGTGCCAGCCCAAACCTTGACCTTTCCCCTCACCCCCGTTGAACTGCTGCGTCCCGATTTGCTGAATAGTCGTCGTTTCGAGACTTGCCGATCCTCCTGCAAGCTTCCCCCCGCAGAGAGAGCACATCGCTTTTAGCCTTGGCCAATTGGCCGACGCAGAAATACCCGCTCATGATACGCTCAAGTCGGTCGCTCGGTTCAAACCTCGCGCCTGCCGAATCACTTTATGCCGACATGAGATATTTCCGCCGTCAACCCATCCAGGCCGCCTGGTTTGACCTGCTTCTGCCAGAGCTGCTGCAACGACCCTGGCCAGGAAATTGTTGCTGCGCGGTCTGCAAGGCATCGTCCACCCGTACCAACTGCCGGCAAGTAACGCTTGCGAATTCGCCCAGGGATCGCGGTATGATGTCTGCCAACGACCAGACGGACCGCCATCGATGAGCAGCAGACTGATCACCACCTGGAGCGACTACGACGGCGCGGTGCAGGAAATCCTGGATCTGACAACCGCGACGCTAGAGATTTTCGATGAAGACCTCGCGCCGCTCAAACTCGAACGTCCGGAGCGGATTGCCGTGCTGCGTGGCTTGCTTGCTGCGCGGGAAGACCACCAGCGCCACCAGCGATTGACGATCGTCGTGCAGAAGCCGGCGTTCGTCAGACAGTACAGCCCGCAGTTGATGAACCTGCTGACCGTTTATGCACCGGCGCTGACGATCACTCAATCACCGCCCCACCTCGACACCCTCAAGGATTCGCTGCTGATCGCCGATGGCCGGCACACACTGATCCGCTTCCATCGCAATCATGCACGTGCCCGACTAATCGTCGATGACGTCCACGAGTGCACGCCCCATATCCATCGCTTCGAAGAAATCGTCGCCGCTGGTGGCGAGCCGCTCAGTTCGAGCACACTTGGACTGTAAGTTCGTGTCGCCCGCATCGATCGATCATTGCGACTTTAATTCTACTTTGCCACATTGCGCAAACGGTTGAAATACAGGCTGTTGAGCCACATATCCAATGCTCTATCACACAAGGAGTATGACGATGAGAACTCCCAATTTATTTATTTGGGATCGAGCGTGCAGTAGCCGGCTGCTGCGAGAATCTGAGCAGTCATTTTGAGTCGTTCCGAGAGTGTTTCCGCAGTAAGACGCGAAACACGGCCGAACCAGCTGAACAGTACTTGCGGGGTCTTTTTCAAAGTCCTCGTGCGAACCTGGAACAGATGAGCGAGACGGTGGCGGAGACCGAGTATCACAGCCTTCACCACATGTTGAGCGATGCCGCATGGGACTTTGAGAAGGTGCGTCGGGAGACGGCGCGACAAGCGGACGACCTGATCGGTAGGCCAGAGGCGGGATTGTTGCTCGATGAGTCTGGGTTCGAAAAGAAGGGGGACCATTCAGCGGGCGTGGACAGGCAGTATAACGGTCGCCTGGGCAAGGTCGAGAATTCGCAGGTTGGAGTATATGCTGCGTTGGCACACGGATCGATGGCCGCGATCATCGACTTCGAGTGGTTCCTGCCAAAGGACTGGGTAGCAGATACCAAGCGTTGCAGGGAAGCCGGGATTCCGGAATCGGCACAGGTCTTTCGGAGTAAGCCGCAGATGGCTGCCAAGATGGTCAAGCGGGCACGGGCCGCTGGGGTGCGCTTTGGCTTCGTTGGTGCCGATGGCCTCTATGGTCACGCGACCTGGTTGCTGTTTGATGGGGACGATGCAGGCGAGGTCTTTGCTACCGAGGTTCACAGCGACCAGCAGTTTTACTTTGCCGATCCGGGAAAGGCGTGGGTCCCCGCCTGGGAAGCCCGCGAATGGGCCGCGCGCCTGAAACGAAAGGAGTGGCACCCGGTGATCCTGCGCGACGGGGAGAAGGGTGAAGTGCGTGCGATGTTTGCCCATACCCGCGTATGGATCCGTCATCCGAACAGCGCACAAGCCCGCCCATGGCATCTCCTGGCGCGCCGCGACGGCACGAAGGTGAAGTTCCTGCTCTCCAACGCGGCGCCCGACACGCCACTTGCCGAACTGGCGCGAATGCAGGCACAGCGCCACTTCATTGAGCGCGCCTTCGAGGATGCAAAAGGTTGCTGCGGGATGGCCGACTACCAAGTGCGCAAGTGGCGCGCCTGGTATAACCACATGGCGCTCGTCTGCGTCGCTCTGCTCTTTCTCGTCAAGGAGCGGCGGCAACACTCGCCCTACGCCGAGTTACTGTCCTGTGCCGATGTCTTCGACATGCTCGTGGCTCAGCTCCCGATGAAGATTCACGGTCGCGAAGACCTCGTGCGAATCATCGCCGAGCGTCATGCGAGACGACAAAGCGCCCGCGACAGCGCCTACCAAAGGCAGCCGCCAGCACCGAAAAATGCCATTCGAGTCTGTTAAAGTAGAATTAATGTGGAAGTCGCGTCAGTGACTCACGAATCTCCCCTCCCCCCACACGTGGGGGGAGGGGACCGGCCATGACTTCCATGATCGGGGGTGCCTGGAACTGGAAAAGTCATGACCGTTAGGCACACGCCATGCATCCAACCGCAATACAGTACTACCTCGAGATGGATTCTGCTGCACAAAAGCGAGTTCAGGTCTTGCTGTGTCAACAGGCATTACAGGTCTGGGAGCAACTCGTTCCCACAAACTTGACGTATCGAGAATCGGTGGTTGGAACGGAGCAGGAACTGGATGCAAGCCTCCCGCGAGCCGCATTGGTTGCCGTCGTTTCGGGTCAGAATGCAAAGGCGATCAAGGCAAGGTACCTGGAGCCCATCGTGGCGCTGGAGGATGAAGACATCGTGCTACCCAAACGCGCCGAGTTTGCCTACTACGCCATCTACAACCTGTTCTCTGCGCAGGTCCTTCAACAGCCGCTGGATCCCTGGCTTGTGCCAAATCAGGCACTTGCCGCCATGGGTGACGAAGCGGCGGCGTCCGCATGGGAACGTGCGCTCGGTGCGCCCTAACGGTCATTACTTTTCCAGGCAGACCCGCTCATCAGGCGAACGCAACGCCACTACGCACTGTCAGATCACCATCTGAGTCAAGCGTGCATCTGTCCGGAGGTTCGACATGCCCCACTCGCCATTCAATACCTTGACCCGCTTCACGCCTCCCGGCCAGACGGAGGTCCTGTTCTATTCCTTGCCCACCCTGGCGGCTGCCGAGATTGGCAATGTGCCTCGTTTACCGGTGTCGCTGCGCATCGTTCTCGAAGCGCTGTTGCGTCACTGCGATGGCCAGCGCGTCAGCGAGCGACACATCCTTGAACTCGCCGAGTGGCAACCACGCGCACGCCGCAGCGAGGAGATCCCCTTCGTCGTCGCGCGCGTCGTGCTGCAGGATTTCACTGGCGTGCCATTGCTCTGCGATCTCGCGGCGATGCGACAGGTCGCGCAGACGCGTGGACTCGATCCGCGACGCATCGAACCACTGGTGCCGGTCGACCTGGTCGTCGACCATTCGGTACAGGTCGATTACTACGGCACGCCGCAGGCGCTGCAGCAGAACATGACTCTCGAGTTCGATCGCAACCGCGAACGCTATCAGTTCATGAAATGGGGAATGCAGGCTTTCAAGACCTTCCGCGTCGTGCCGCCGGGCGTCGGCATTGTCCACCAGGTCAATCTCGAACATCTGTTCCACGGCGTTCGTCAGCAGACCATGGGCGCAGTGGAAAACGGGCGCACCGGGGAACGGCTGTGCTTTCCCGACACGCTGGTCGGCACCGACTCGCACACCACGATGATCAATGCCGTCGGCGTCGTCGGCTGGGGAGTCGGAGGCATCGAGGCGGAAGCGGCAATGCTCGGGCAGCCGGTCTATTTCCTGACCCCGGACGTGGTTGGCGTCGAACTCAGCGGCCACCTGCGCGAGGGCGTCACTGCCACCGATCTGGTGCTGACGGTGACCGAGCTGTTGCGCCGCGAGAAAGTGGTCGGCACCTTTGTCGAGTACTTCGGCGAGGGAGCCAGTACGCTGTCGGTGACCGACCGCGCAACGCTCGCCAACATGGCACCGGAGTACGGGGCGACGATGGGTTTTTTCCCGGTCGACGAGAAGACCGTGGACTACATGCGCCGCAGCGGCCGCAGCGAAGCGGACTGTGTGCTCTTCGAAGCCTATTTCCGGGCACAGGGATTGTTCGGCATGCCGCGCGCAGGCCAGATCGATTACTCGCGTACCGTCCGCCTCGACCTGGCCAGCATCGTCCCCTCCCTGGCCGGCCCCAAGCGGCCGCAAGACCGCATCGCGCTGCCCGAGATGGCGAGCCGCTTCAACACCCTGCTGAGCGCAGCCGAGTCGGCCGACGGCTTTGCTCGCCCCCCCGAGACCCTGCGACAGCGCTACGCGACCGAGCGGCCCGGCATCGACCTCGGCCACGGCGACGTGCTGATCGCTGCGATCACCTCATGCACCAATACCAGCAATCCGGCAGTAATGATCGCCGCCGGATTGCTGGCGAAGAAGGCCGTCGACAAGGGCTTGCGCGTGCAGCCGCACATCAAGACCTCGCTGGCTCCCGGCTCGCGGGTGGTCACCGATTATCTGGAAAAAGCTGGTCTCCTGGCGCCGCTCGCCAAGCTCGGCTTCGCGCTCGCCGGTTACGGCTGCACGACCTGTATCGGCAACGCTGGCGACCTCGACCCGGTGTTCAACCAGGCGATTACCGAGCACCAGCTCGTCGTCGCCGCAGTACTCTCGGGTAACCGCAACTTCGAAGCGCGCATCCATCCCAATCTGCGCGCCAATTTCCTCGCTTCGCCGCCGCTGGTCGTGGCCTTTGCGATTGCCGGCCGGGTCAATATCGACCTCGACAGCGAAGCGCTGGGGCACGGTGCCGACGGCCAGCCGGTCTATCTGCGCGAGATCTGGCCGAGCTCGCAAGAGATCGACGCCGTGCTGCCGTTCGCGCTCGATCCCGAAACCTTCCGCCGGCGTTACGCCGACGTCGGCGCCGACCAGGATCTCTGGAAAGCCATTCCGGCGCCGGCCGGCGAGGTCTACGACTGGCCGCCATCGACCTACATCGCCCGCCCGCCGTTCTTCGAACTGCCAACACAGCTTGCCGGCGACCTGCGCGGCGCGCGGGCGCTGCTGATCCTCGGCGACTCGGTCACCACCGACCATATCTCGCCGGCCGGTTCGTTCAGCGAGAATACGCCGGCCGGGCAGTGGCTCACGCAGCAGGGAGTCAAACGCGTCGACTTCAACTCCTACGGCGCCCGCCGCGGCCACCATGAGGTGATGATGCGCGGCACCTTCGCCAATGTGCGCCTCCGTAACCTGATGCTGCCGGCCGACGCCGAAGGACGCCAGCCACAGGGCGGCTACACGCTGCTCGACGGCCAGCAGACGACGGTCTTCGCCGCCGCGATGCACCATCTCGAGCGTGGCACGCCGACGCTGATCTTCGCCGGCGAGGAGTATGGAACCGGGTCGTCACGCGACTGGGCCGCCAAGGGGACCCGCCTGCTCGGCGTGCGCGCGGTGATCGCGCGCAGCTACGAGCGAATTCACCGTGCCAATCTGGTCGGCATGGGCGTCCTGCCACTGCAGTTCGTGGCCGACGATTCGGTGACTTCTCTGGGCCTGCGCGGCGACGAGACCTTCGACATCCTCGGCATCGGCCCGAGCCTGTTGCCGATGCAGGCGCTCACCCTGGTGATCGAGCGCGCCAACGGCGAGCGTAGCGAACACCCGCTGCTGTGCCGCATCGACACGGCGATCGAGGTCAGTTACTACCGCTCGGGCGGCATCCTGCCCTACGTTCTCGGCGAACTGCTCGGAGCACCCGCGGGAAACACGACCGATCCATTGCTGCAGGCTTGACGGTTCGAGCGTAACCGTTCACTCCCCCTATGCTGCTGCCGGGATAGCAGGGCGCGCAGGGAGCGGCAAACTCGTGCGAGTGGCGGCGATGACGGTGCCGACGTAGAGCCAGGAGGAGGCCTCACGAGGGCGGCAGGTTTCGATGACGCTGCCCAGGAAAGCGCAGGCTCGAGAGCCCGCTTCAGAGCAGGTGCCGTGGATGAGGTAGCGCGCAATGACCCGGTGGCACAGCGCCTGTTCGGCGGCGTTGTTGGAAAGTGGCGGAGGGGATTCGGCGACCTGGCGCAGGATTACGTCCCAGTCGTAGAGTAATTAACATTCACGCACGATGCTGCGTAGCGCAGGGTGGGCATCTATCCGATGCGCCTCGGACAAGTGCTTTAGCCACGCGATGTGGCGACTTCGCGCACCAGCAGCCCTTCCGGCGGCGGAGGCTCAAGCCTCGTCGCGTAGAGGGCGGCCCTTCAGCGTTTGCATGGAGCCTTCCATTTCCTTTCCGACCCCGGCCACCTATCTATCGGTCGATTCAGCCAGGCCTCGCAACTTGCGCCTCAGATGCAGCCAACAGCACAGGTGGTTATTCCAGGCGCGGTAGCCATCGCTGAGAAAAATGCCGTGATAGACGTCTTGCAAGGCGTTCTCCAGCATCTCCCCGGTGCGCGGACCGATGAGGAACAGCACCAGGTGAGTCGTGACCAAAGCCCATAGCCACAGCAGCAGGCCGGATTCCTTCCACGAGGTTTCATCCACAGTTAGTTGCGGCGCCGGCACGAGGTCAGCCACCAGCCTGTCCTCCAGCGGGAAACTGGCGCGCCCCGCTTCCCGGATCGTCTCGTCGATCACGCCGATGCTCAGCATCAGGCCGGTCCATTCCATCAGCCCCTCGCGAATACGCGCCAGCTACAGGCGCAGCCAAAGGAAGACGAGGACGCCGGCCAACAGTGGACCTACCCTGCGCCACTCGCCCAACTCAATGATTACGAAGGCGACCCTGCCGTCCGGCGTGTTCGCGTTCGTCTCCGGGTCTCCCCGCAAGAGCTCGAAATCATTGGCGACGCCGTGCGTGCCGCCGAAATCGAGCGCATGCTCTGCGGTTGAACGCTCGCCTCGGGAGTTAATGCTGGCAATCTGCCTGGTCCACGCTTCACCCGACGTTAGAAAGGGATGCGGATGGCGTACAAGCATCCACTGAACCGATGGATCAGAACATTCACATTGAGCAAGACCCACAGCAAACGCCTTCCTCGTCTCTCAGATGGTCGGAGTGCTCGTTGGTGACCACTTTTTATCCCGCGATGGAAGTGGACGGAACCATGGACGGCCGCCGGCTCGCTGGTCCTGCTGGTCGTCGGGGGTGGCGCTTGGGTCAGGGCCTTTTGCAAGAATCACAGGTGTGTTTTCATAAGTCCAGCCAACGAGCCCCAGCGTTCAGGCCAGGTGCAATTCCTCCCGGATCACTCGCCGCAACGTCTCTTCGATCGTCTTCTGCTGCATTGCTTCGCGCAAGGTGGCGTTGATCAGCGTCTGGTATCCACGCCCACCGGCCTGCTGCTTGAACCACGCCACGACATCCGGATCGAGCGTGATGTTGATCTTCTGCTTCTTCATCGCTGGGGGATGCAGGCCCACGCGGTGCACCGCCTGCGCGAAATCTTCGGGCGACCAGACCGGCGCTTCATCGAGATCGTCAGAGGCTTGCAAAGTAGTATTCCCGTTCATGGCGCTCGGCCTTTCGCATCCAAATGACCTGGATCGTGTCTTATGTCTCGGTGTGCGCAATCACCACCACCTCGACTCCCGGCAAACCACCCGTTGAAAAACGCGCCTCGCTGTAGGAGAGGCGCGTATCCGGTCGCGTCAGGGTATGCCCTGCGAACACCCGCGAAGCGTCAGCGAAATCAAGCCCATGCTTCTTCAGGTTGGCCTGCCGCTTGGCATTGTTCCAAGTCAAGTTCATGCGTTAGCATATACGATTATCTCTATCGTTATCGTATGGATTCACCACGCACCGAAGCCGCCCCTTCCTGCATCGGCTTCGACAGCGAAGCGCTGGGGCACGGTGCCGACGGCCAGCCGGTCTATCTGCGCGAGATCTGGCCGAGCTCGCAAGAGATCGACGCCGTGCTGCCGTTCGCGCTCGATCCCGAAACCTTCCGCCGGCGTTACGCCGACGTCGGCGCCGACCAGAATCTCTGGAAAGCCATTCCGGCGCCGGCTGGCGAGGTCTACGACTGGCCGCCATCGACCTATATCGCCCGCCCGCCGTTCTTCGAACTGCCAACACAGCTTGCCGGCGACCTGCGCGGCGCGCGGGCGCTGCTGATCCTCGGCGACTCGGTCACCACCGACCATATCTCGCCGGCTGGTTCGTTCGGCGAGAATACGCCGGCCGGGCAGTGGCTCACGCAGCAGGGAGTTTCTCGATGCGTCCGCGATCCTCGCCTACCTGCACAACGAACCAGGCTGGCAGGCGGTGGAACCCGGCATCCTCAACGCCCACGCCATCCCGGTCAACATCGCTGAAGTCGCCAGCAAGCTGATCGACCGGGGTGTGCCGCTGGACGATGCCTTGTCGTCGATTGCCATCCTCAAGCTCACCTTGTTGCCCTTTGCGGCGCAGGAAGCCTCCGAAACCGCATGGCTTCGACCACTCACTCAGCCACGCGGGCTGTCTCTCGGCGGCAATCACGCCTGTCTCGCCAGTGCGCGCCTTCATAGCATGGCGGGGCTTGCCGCCGCCCGGCCCTGGCTGGAATTCGCCACCGCCCTGCAACTCGATATTCACTGCATGCGCACGGATTCTGCCGCTGCTGGGCGCCGAGCACAGGCAGGCGAAGGCCTGTCCTCTACCTCATGACACTCCTGCCAGGAAACCTCGACGGCTCTCGATACGCTGCACCCACTGGCAGGCGCGGATCTGCGCGACGGGATGGCTCATGCATCGGAGTGACTCGGGCCGCTCGTCGCGTCGCACAGGCCAAGCCGCTGGGCGCTGAGCGCTGCCTGCGTACGATTGGTGACGCCGAGCGCGCGGAAGACCGCGCCGAGATGCGCGCGAACCGTGGCTTCGGAGATCCCCAGGCGGCGGGCGATGGTCTTGTTCGGCTCGCAGGCGCAAACTCCCTGCAGGACTTCGCGCTCGCGCACCGTCAGTGGACTGGCCGTCGTTCTCGGGGCGGTCGCCGGCGCCGGGTGCAAGGCCGGCGGCAGGTAGAGGCCACCGTCGGCGACGATGGCCAATGCGGCGGACAGGATCTCCCGTCGCGCCGACTTCGGGATGTAGCCGCTGGCGCCGGCGTCCATGCAGGCGCGGATGGTGGCGGCATCGTCGTCGGCGGAAACCACCACCACGGGAACTGCCGGATGGCGACGGCACAGCACTGCCAGGGCGGTACTGGCGTCGAGCCCAGGCATCTTGAGGTCGAGCAGCACCAGGTCGAAGGTATCGTCCTGCGCCAGTTGTTCGAGTGCCATCGCTGCGTCACCCGCCTGCTCGACCTGCGCCTCGGCAAACAGTTGCGCCACCAGCACTGCCAGCCCGTCGCGATAGATTGGGTGGTCTTCGATGATCAGGATCTTCTTCATGTCACGATGCTCCTTCCTGCCGCCTTGGAGCGCCCGCGCGAGGGGGAGATGGCGCCGCGACCGTTTCCGCAACCCGCACAGGCAGCCAGTGCGCCCCCAGCGCCACGCGCAACGCGGCAGGGCGAACCGGCTTGTGCAGCAGCACGAAGCCATGCTCGCGGGAAAGACGGCGCGCGTCGTCGAGAGCATCGCCGGTGATCAGGATTGCCGGCAGCGTGGCGCGAAAACGCTGGCGTACCAGTCGAACCACATCCAGCCCATCCTCGCCGCCGGGCAGACGCCAATCGGTGACCAGTGCATCCGGCGCGGCGGGAATCGTCTCCAGCGCCTTACGCACCGCTGCGGCGCTGGCGCAGGCGACGACCTGGCAACCCCAGGAGGCGAGCCAGCTGACCAGGGCGTCACGGGCGTGCGCATCGTCCTCCACGACGAGTACCTGCCGCTCTGGCCAACCAGGCGGCAGAGCCGCCTGGGCATCATTTACGGCCGGGGGAGCATCGGACAACGGTTCCGGAACAGTCGCCAGCGGCACGCTGAAGCGGAACACGCTGCCGCGCCCAAGGCGTGAACGAAGCTCGATGGGGCAGCCGAGCAGCGCTCCCAGGCGGCGCACGATTGCCAGCCCCAACCCCAGGCCCTGGTCCGGGTCGCGCTGCCGGTTGGCAACCTGGTAGAACTCGTTGAATACCGCACCCTGCTGCGCGTCGGCGATACCGATGCCGCTGTCCCAGACTTCGATGCGCAGCAGAGCAGCGCGCCGCCGGCAGGCGATGACGATGCCGCCGCGCAGGGTATAGCGCACCGCGTTGGCGAGCAGGTTGCGCAGGATGCGTTCGAGCAGCAACGGGTCGCTGCGGATCCAGACATCGCTGGCACGACAGCGCAGCGACAAGCCCTTGGCGAGTACCTCCGCGTTGAATTCGTCGGTCAATGCGAGCAGCAGCGGACGCAGTGCGAAATCAGTGCGCCGCGGTTCAATCGCGCCGCTGTCCAGCCTTGAAATGTCCAGCAACCCCGCGAATAGCGAGTCCAGTGAGTCGAGCACATGCGCCATGCGCGTGACAGTCTCTTGTGCCTGCAGGCTCAGCGACTGCCCCTGCAGCACATCGAGCAGCAGGCCGAGCGTGTGTACCGGCTGGCGCAAGTCGTGGCTGGCCGCAGCGATGAAGCGCGACTTGTCGAGGTTGGCCCGTTCCGCTTCGCGGGTGCGCTGCTCCAGCGCCCCCGCGAGCCGTCGGTTCTCGTGACCGATACGCAGCGATCGATGTGTCGCTGCGGCAAGGCGTGACGCGAACAACGTCAGCACGAGCATCATCATCAGCGCACCGATACACAGCCCCAGGTTCATCGCACCGCCGAGCAGGACGCGGTAGACCGCAGTTGGCAGCAATGCACCGGCAATGAAGACTGCGTAGATCGGCAGACTCGCGCCGATGTTGGCAAGCACCGCTGCGGCGAGACTCAGCAGCAGCGCCAGAACGACCATCTCGGCTGGCCAGGGCGCCGGTACGAATAGCCAACCGGCGCCCCCCAGGACAGGCCGCTCGCACCGACCAGGACATACAGGCAATGCCGCCATCCCGCAACGCCGTCGAGCGCGGGCGGGTGGCGCCGGTAGAGGAAGCCAAACAGCAGCCCGAGGCCGAGGACGGTAGCGACCGCCATCACCCATTGCACGAGGTGGGGCGGCGAGGCCAGGAGCTGCAGGAGAACCGCAGACACGGCCAGCGGCACGAAGCCGCTGCCGAAACCCTCCGGCAAGCCGCGCGCGACCATGTCGAACACCTCGAACTCGACCAGTTCGTCGAGCGAGGGTTCACGCGAGTCGGGCGGAATCACTCGGACAGCAGTCGGGACGGACATGATCACCGGGCACCAACGAAGGTCGGACGGGATGACAAGGTAGTTGCTTTGTCGTACGACATAAAGTGGATTGGCACGAGTGGGCGCAAAGGTGCAAAGTCGCGATGCGCAGGCGGGCCTGGGAGTGGCCGGCGCGCCAGCCACGCTTCGAACGCGCGGTGCTTGACGATTACGCGCGCCTGGCGCGCCCAGGCCCTCAGCCGCAGATGGTCCCATTCGTTCATCGATGTCAAGCAAGTCAATAAGGAGTCAATCATGAGCCTTTTGCAAAACTCCCCGGTGGGCCGGGCGGATGTGGCATGGCTCGCTCTGGACGAGCGACCGGCGCCTCCACCCAGGTCGAACCGATCGAACCAATCCTGTACCAAGAACGAGCGCATGCCCCCACCGACCCTGCCGGGTCGCACCGTGTTGCTCGCAGGGCTGCTGGTGCTTGCCAGCCGGCGTTGGCCGAAGTCGACGTGCTGAGCATGAGCTCGGACGCGCGCTTCACCAGTGTGCTGAAGGCGCCACCGCCCTGGTCCAGTGCTTATTCGGTCGCCAGCGCGTCCGAGTGGATTGCCCTGGGTCGCCATGCGAAGACCGCCACGCCGGCTGGCCAGCCCGTGGGGTCACCCTTCAGCGTCGACAACGTACAGGCCTGGGCCGACTTCCAGCAGGAAGACGAAGGCAGCAGCTTCCACAGCTATGCCCGGCTCACCGGCAACTACCTGGACGCCGGGCCATGGAACTTCGCCCGCAACGAGATCTGGCTGACCAACCGCTACCTCGTTGAATATGATGCGTGGACCGGCCCGAGAATCAAATTCAATGTCACGCACGCCAGCCATGGCTTGCTGCTGGCGGGCGGTATCGCCTCCAACCTGAGGGCGCGCGCAGAAGAGCAGGTGTTCTGGGGCCTGCGCGTGCCGTTACCAGGCCTGGCAAAGCCCTACCTTCTCAAGGACGCCTGGTTTGGCAGTGCCGAAGTCACGCCGGACGGGCCACCCACGGCCACGGATGACTGGCGCACTCGCTGGTTCACCACCAGCCGTGAATTCGACTACGGCGTGTTGGACGGCATGGAGTTGAGCGTGCTGCTGGTAGGCAAACCCATCACGATGGACCTGGGCGACACGCTCTGGCTCGACGTCATCTTCCACGGCATCTACGAGGTGCGGGGCACCGCTGACACCGGCTACTTCTCGGCGGCGCTGGCCGACTTCAGCCACAGCGGCGCGCTGAGCTTCCAGGCTATCGACACCGACACCGGTCTGCCGGCGGACGGCCTGAAGTTCACGCTGCTGAGCCCGGTACCCACGGTGTCCGAGCCATCGGCCATCGCGATGCTGGGTCTGGGCCTGGCGCTGCTGGCCGGATGGCGAGCAAACGCCGGGCAGGGTGCCCGATACGGATGCCGCAGCATGCCGCCCCCAGCCCATCGCCAAGGATGGGTATTGCGGGATCTCTGGTCGTCTTGGCTAGCACGTACGCACCAGCAGAAGCCGCTTCCGCTCACGCAAACCCATTCACCTGCGCAGACATGAGTTGAACTTCGGCGAACTGCCTGGAGTACCCGCGGGAAGCACGACCGACTAACCTGCCCTGCGGTTGTAATGGAAACGGACAAAGGATTCCGCCGCTGCCGGAGGGCTGTAGTAGTAGCCCTGGATGGCATGGCAACCGTGCGCTTCGAGGTAGTCGAGCTGGGCGATGGTCTCGACTCCTTCGGCGATGACTTCCATCTTCAGGCTGGTCGCCATGGCCACGACGGCATCGACGATGGCGGCATCGTTACTGTCATTGGCAAGGTCGCGTACGAAGGAGCGGTCGATTTTCAGGCGCGTCACCGGAAATCGCTTCAGGTAGGCAAGACTCGAATAACCGGTGCCGAAATCGTCGATCGCCATTTTCACGCCTGCGGCGGCGAGTTGGTGCAAGACTGCCGTCGCCTGTTCGGGATCGATCATCAGCATGCTCTCGGTCAATTCGAGTTCGAGGCTTGCCGGATCGATCCCGGAGGCGTGAATCATGGCCGAGATCCGTGCGCTCAAGTCCCGCTGTTGAAACTGCCGCGCCGACAGATTGACGCTGATGCGCAAACCGGGATGTCCGCCGAGCTGCCAGCGCCTGGCTTGGCGGCAGGCCTCGCCGAGCACCCATTCGCCGATCGGCACGATCAGCCCGGTCTCCTCGGCGATGGCGATGAAACGGTCGGGAGCAATCAGACCCCGTTGCGGATGCTGCCAACGAATCAACGCTTCCATGCCGATCACCTTGCCACTGCGGCAATCGACCTGCGGCTGATAATGAAGCAGGAACTCGCCTCGCTCGATCGCCAGACGCAGATCGTTCTCGATCGTGACCCGTTCCTGCACGCTCTGATTCATCGCCTGCGTGAAGAACTGGAAATTGTTGCGGCCACGTTCCTTGGCGTGATACATCGCCGTGTCGGCGTTGCGCAGCAGGGTTGCCGCGTCATCGCCGTCCTCCGGATAAACGCTGATGCCGATGCTCGGTGTCACGTGCAGCGAGCGGCCTTCGAGCAGGTACGGCGCGGCGACTACCTCCAGCACTTTCCTGGCGACCACGGCCACGCGTCTGATGGCCGCCAGTTCGGGGATGACGATGACGAACTCGTCGCCGCCCAGCCGCGCCACCGTCTCGGTCTGGCGCAACACCTCCGTCAGGCGCTGGGCGAGTTGCTCGAGCAGGCGGTCGCCGATGTCGTGTCCGAGCGTATCGTTGATCAGCTTGAAGTGATCGAGATCGAGGAACAGTACCGCCATGTGGTCGTGATTGCGTTTCGACTTGGCAATGGCCTGACGAATCCGATCGTCGAGCAGGGTGCGGTTCGGCAGCTTGGTCAGCGCATCGTGGTGGGCAAGGAAGTGGATATCCTGCTCCCACTGCTTGCGCTCACTGATGTCCAGGAAAGTCCCGGTGTAATGCGTCACTTCGCCGCCCGCATTGCGAACGGCGGTGATGGTCAGCCACACGGGAAAGATCTCGCCATTCTTGCGCAGGCTCCATACCTCACCGCGCCAGACGCCGACTTCAAGGATGCATTCCCACATCGCTTGATAGAAGTCGGTGTCGTGCCGCCCGGACGAGAAAATTTTCCAGCTCTGCCCGATCAGTTCATGCTCCGTATAACCCGAAAGAGCAAGCAGGGCCGGGTTGACCGAGAGAATGCGCTCCTCGGCGTCGGTGATGCAGATGCCTTCGGCACTCGCCGAAAACACGGTCGCCGCAAGACGCTGCGCTGCCTCGGCGCGACGCTCCTCGCCAATGCGCCAGATTTCCTGACTGATCAGTTGCAGGGTCTCGATCTCCAGCGGCGTGTAGGGTTCGGTCTTGTTGCCGATGCCAGTGATCAGCCGCACCTTGCCGTTGGCGATGACCGGCACGCAGACCAGCCGAAGCAGTGGCGAATGCCCTTGCGGCAGACCACGACGGCCCTCCGCTGACCCATAGTCGTTGCAGACCATCGGCTCGCGGCGGTGGACGACATCGGCCCAAATACCGGCCTGGCTGATCGGATAATGTTTGTCGAAAGCTGCCGTACAGTATTCGTCGAGCGTGCGCCGCGACCACGCCGCAAACTCGATCGTCTCCTGATCGTCAGCAACGAAATGGACAAAAGAGATCGCGCTGCCGGTCAAGCGCTCGACCACTTCGAGGCAGTACGGCATGAATTCGGCTTCTGACATCCGCTCGGCGGCGCGCAGCATTTCGTGCAGCGCCGTGGCGCGTGCCGCCTGCAGGGCAAGGAGTTCATCCGCCCGTCGCTGTCTTTCTTCGGCACGCTGGCGCTCGGTAATGTCGGTCAGGATGCAGTGCGAGCGCGCCAACCCCTGCCGATCATGAGTGATCCGGCCGTTGATGAGCACAGTACGCATTTCACCGTCTTTGCGCCGCAGATCGAACAACGAGCCTTCGCTATGGTCGGCAGCGACGAATTTCGGGAAGTTCTCGGCAAGCACCGGCAGTGAACGATCCTCAAGGAAATCGGTAATCGGACGCCCGAGCACCTCGTCACGGGCATATCCGCCAAGCAGGGTGAGCCAGGCCTCATTGACATCGAGAATTGCCACATCCATGTCCAGCGACTGGTAGGGCAGAGGCGCCTGGCGAAACAGCTCCCGGTAATACTCTTCCGATGCGGCGAGCTGCTCGGCTGCCGCTCGTTCGGCGGTGACATCGCGGCCAATGCCTGAAAAGCCTGCGATGGCGGCGTTGCCATGGGTATCCGCATGGTCGGCGACGATGTTCCACTGCAGCAGGTGCACCGCACCATGGCGCGCAGTCTGCCGGACCTCGAACTGCAAGGCCGGGCCATCGGTTTCCCTCCATGTGAAAAAAGCCTGTCGGGTGCGCTCGCGATCATCGGGGTGGACGAAATCAAAGGCAGACAGTCCGAGACAGTCAGCGGCCGGCAGGCCTAAATAGGTCTCGGCCATGTAATTGACGAAATACAGTCGCCCCTCGCGATCGACGCGAATGATCAGGTCGCGGGTATTCTCGACGACACCGCGGTATTTGGCCTCGCTCTCGCGCAGCAGCGCTTCCCGTTCGAGCACAGCCTGTGCCATGCGGCGCATGCTTTGCGCCAGCTTCTCGATCTCGTCGGTACCCGAAGGTGGAATCTGCGCGTGGTAATTGCCATCGGCCACCGCTTCCAGGTGTCTGGCGAACTGGCCAAGCCGCATCGTCATCCGCCGGCTCGCCAGCACTGCCGCAATGACTGCCAGCAGCAGCGCCAGCAGACTGCCGAAGGCTAGCGACCACAGTGTCGAACGGAAGGTGGCAAAGGCCTGCTCGGTCGGCTGCGCGATCAGCGCCGTCCAGCCGGCCTCGTGGATTGGCGTACTGCTGCCGATGTAGTCGATGCCGTCCAGACGGAATCGCGCGGTTTGCAGCGAGGCCGCACCACCCCCACTCAGTGGTGGCAGGTGGCTGAGGTTTTCCTGACGCAGGGCACGCTCGGCGTCAGGATGTCCGACGACATTGCCGCGCCGGTCGACGATGACCGGCAGCACATCGGCGGCGCTGGCGAGCAATTCGGCAAAGCGCGAAATTTCCTGCAGATTGAGTTCGCCCACCACGACGCCTTCCCTGGGTGCCGCAGTGGCCGATTCCATTGAGATTGTCAATGGCATGGCCAGCGCCACCACGATGTGTCCACTGGACGACAGATAGGTATCAGACCACACTGGACGCTGCTGCACACGTGCTGCGTGCACAAAGCGGCGGCCAGAGAAATCGACGCCGAGCTGGTTGTCGCGCAAGGCACGGCGAGCCTTCGGCAAGCCGACTTCGAGAACCCGATCGGCGCCATCGACGACGTAGATCGACTCGATGGCGCCATCCGCCTGGGCCAGGGTATCGAGCATGACGCGCAGTTCGGCGGTGTCCATCCTCGGCTGGCTGCCGACATCGTCAGCCAGGAGGGCAAGATTAGAAGAAAATTCCGCTAGAAAAGCATCGATCTGCGTCGCAGTCGTTGTGCCAAGCGCACGGTTCTGGGCCTCCACACCAGCGTTGAGACGCGGCAGGAGAACACCGAGCAGCACTGCGATGAGCGTCAGGATGGCCAGCGCGACCAGCGACGACAGTCCAAGCGACAACCAGAATCGTAGTGAACGTGACATTATTGCCCTGGTCTCGTCGTTCCTGGAGGTTGGTCAATGCAGGCGCACAAAGGAGCCATCACGGATGGTGGTCAGATAGGTCTCACGAGCTGCATCGCCAGTGGCATCGAAACGTATCTCCGACTGGGCTCCAGAAAACACGCCGCGCACAAGAATGACCTGCTTCAGGGTTTGACCGGGCTGTCTCGCGACGAGTGCATCGAGCACCACGTTCGCCGCGTCGAAGGCGGTGAGGCCGCCAAATCCCGGCTCCTGGCCGAAGCGCTCGACGTAGCGCCTGCGAAAGGCCACATAAGCGGGCTGTGTGCTGTCGCGATCGACAAATTGTGCGATCATGACGCCTTCGACCGCCTTGCCACCCAGTTCGATCAGACGCTCTGTGGCAGCCCACTCCGAGGTGCCAATGCGTACGACGCCATCACGCTTGCGAATCTGCTGGGCGAGTAGAGCGGCATCGACCGAATTGGCCAGGATCAACACAAGCTCCGGTTTGGCACTGAGAAGACGCCCCGCCAGGTCAGCAAACGAGGTTTCCTCGCTGGAACTGAAAGGAACGGTGATGTTGAGCGTGCCACCAGCCGATTCGAAGGCGTGGCGATAGTCCGCCAACCAGCCTTCGGTATAGGCCCGATTGCGCAGATCATAGGCGACCGCGACACGTCGGAGTCCCAATCGTTCGAAGTGATCAGCAGCGCTGATCCGCGCGTATTCGGCGGTCGAAGCGATGACCCGCAGGAAGTGATCGTCAATCCCGGTCAGCGTCGTTGTCGTCACCGTCGGGCTGAGCATCACCAGTTCGGCTTCGTTGACCAGCGGCACCGTAGCCACCGCCATGGCGCTGGTCATCGGCCCGATGATCGCCTCGACCTTGCGCTCCAACAGGCGGCCGACGGCCTTTCTGGCAAGATCCGGGTCCTGCTTGTCGTCCTCGACCAGCAGTTCGACCACCCGGCCGTTCACACCACCGCTGCTGTTGCGAATTTCGACGGCCAACATTGCGCCATTCCGGCCGGCAATTCCCAGGTCGGCCACCCGACCCGAGAGACCGCCGAGGAAGCCCAGGCGTAGCGGCTCCGGCGGTACACAGCCAGCCAATGCGCCACCAATCGCAAGCAGGGCCGCAACAAATTGCCACAAGCGTGGAAGCGAACTCTCTACAGCCAAGGATCGATCCTCTCGACATCCGTCGAAACAGGTAGCGCTGACAAGGCGCTTCACGCTGCAGTCTGATAGCCTGAAGTTATCCGGAACATTATGCAGAATCTCGGGCTTGATGTCCAAGAATAGGGCGAATGAATGTTGGGTGGATCCCTTGAGATGGTTCCCTGACGCCCTTGCTCACGAAGGTGAAGGCAAGGTTTCGTAGAGTACCGCTGCGCGCCGCCGAAACCACTCAGATGCAGAGCAGGCCGTCGAGGGGTGAGGGGAAGCAGGGGCGTGTTCTATGCCCCATCACCTCATTCAGGCCAAAGCAGTCTGCTCTCTTCGCTCCTGTACTGCCACAGGGATTTCACGACGATGAGCATGAATCGTCGATGATCAGCGCTGATCTCCGGCAACACATGCGTCGAACATATGGATTTCCGATGCGGTTCGGATCGGCTTGAACGACTGCTTCCCCTTCGGGTGAATCTACCTTTTTCCCTCACTGGCCGACCTGCCGTCGACGTTCTGGGAACTGATGCTGCCAGATCTGACATCCACCGTACGCTGCCTGCCCTCGATGCTGCTCGCAATCTCATTGAGCGCCAGACGGCCGGGCCAGTCCACGCCATTGCCGGTACGGACCTGAACAACGGGGACGGGGAACAAGGCTGGCGGTTTGCTCGTATCCGATGGCGGAGCGCACTGCCCATGCTGCAGTTCCTTACCATCCCTTTCCGAACAGGTCGGTTTCGCCGGCTGACAACGTCGATCCGAGTACTCGACTCGGCCATTGACCTCGCATCTGAACAATGAACCGGCAACGGCCAGTTGGCAGATTTGCAACCCTAGACATACCACGCAGATAGCCCGCAATTTCATCGACAACTCCCATGTCCACCCATAGACCGACTACGGAATTGATCTTCACACACCTTGACCATCCGCCCAGTGTCGAAAATCACGATCCGGGCTGGTTAATGTGAAAGTCTCGTCAGCGACGTACGAGTCTGCGCTCCGACACACGGAAGAGGAATACCGGGAAAATACAGGGTGGATGGGTAAGTCAGACGGGTCTTCCCTCGCAGATCTTTAAGTGCTTGAAAACATTAATTTGAAAGAAGCGACCCAGAAGGCGAACGAAGGCCTGACCACCATGGGTCATGCAAATGGGTTGGCGCGAATCAAGCGGCTGCGGGGATGAAGTCGAAGCGAGTCAAAGCCTTGATCCAGCGAGAAGCGTTGCGCTCTGCACGGTGAGCTGCTCATAGTGGGTGGCGGAATCCCGATAATATTCGCCCCGCTTGAGCATGAAAAAGATGGTGCGCAACATTTTGTGAGCCACAGCGACGATGGCTCGTTTGTAACCGCGGCGAACTATCCGCGACTGGAACTTGAACTGAAACGCCGACTTTGTGCATCTGGCGGCGTGAGCGAACTCACACAGGCGTCGGCGAACGTAGGGATTGCCCTTGCGGATATGCCCCGACTTGCGCTTTCCCGCCGACTCGTTGTTACCCGGACAGATACTGACTCAGGAAGCCAGGCGGTCTGAGGTACCGAAAACGCTCATGTCGCTGCCGCTTTCGACCAGCAGCATGGCCGCGCCGATGACATTGACACCCGGCAAGGTTTGCAGCAGTGCCAGTGCATTTTTCTCGCTCGCCAACTCAGAGAGCAGTCGCGCGTCGAAACGGGCGATGCGCGCTTCCAGTTCTTCGATAGGCCGCAACAGTTCGTCGAGAACGAACCCATGGCTCGCGGTCAATTCGCCCTGGAGGGCATCGTACAATTCCTCGCGGCTGGCTTTGAGACGTCGGCTGGCGAGATTGAGCACCTCATGCGGAGGCTGGCCGTCGAGAATCGCCTTGATCATGGCGCGTGCCGACTGGCCATGGAGATCACTGACGACCACGCCCAAGCGAATGCCTGCATCGGAAAGCACTTTGTGCATGCGGTTCTCTTTGTGCATGCGGTTCTTCTCGGAGGTAAGCAGACTGACCAGCTTCTGTCGTTGCCGGGAGATCACACGGAGTTCACGCAGTTTGGCCGATGGCACGAAGGACCCACGCAGCAGACCGGCACGCGCCAGGGTTGCGAGCCACTGGGCGTCGCAGACATCGGTCTTGCGCCCAGGCACCTGCTTGACGTGACGGGCATTGACCACCTTCACCCGGATGCCCACCCCCTCCAGCGCCGCATAGGGGCTCTTCCAGTAGATGCCCGTGCTTTCCATGACCACTTCGTCGGGATTCAGCGCCGCCGCCCAAACCGCCAGTGCCCGCCGGTCCTTTTTAAAGGCCCCAAATTGATGCTGCTCGATGCGTGTCTCGCCATCCGCTTCCTCAAGGATCGCGCATGCTGTGATCTGAGCCTGATGAACGTCGAGCCCGATGACTCGTTTGTGAATGGAAACCAGTTCGATACCGTCTCCTTTCGCAATACATTCAAAGGCGGGAAGCGGTGGGTGCCAGAACCGAAATTGCCTGAAGGCGACCAGTCGCCAGCGGCCCTTTTAATGTGTGCGCTCGATGGCAGCAATCCGGTGTACGAGTCGGTTCAGCGGGTCACGTTAGCTTGCGGGGTCAAACCGCCAAAATGTTGCGCGACATCTCCCCGCCGCTTCCCCACTTGAATCTTCTTTCATCATCCAGGGTGGCCGCAACTGCAATGGCCGTTAGCACCTTTACATGCCTAAAAATGATCTAAATCTTTGAAATTATTAGAGCGAAGGTGGGGGAAGATCCGTCAGAATGCAACTTGCCTATGGCCACTATGCGCCGCGAGCAGACACCTGAAGTCGGTACATCAGGCCCCCGGAACGAAAAACGATTTGCCCGTTCAATTGTTCCAGGATCATTTCCGCCTTGACTGCAGCAGACTGCACTTGGTGTTGTGCAAAGGTCTTGCTCGAATAGACCCGCAGTTCGCCGTTACCGGGAATGTAGCCGACAATGCCACTACCTGTGGAAGCGGCATTGATGAAAGTCTCCTCCGTGTGCTCCTGCTCGATGGCGCGCCATTGGCCGGCTTCGAGACGACACAGATAACGCGAGACCAACGCTGTCCGCGGATCCTGCGCCAGAACGATGGCGAAGATGCCGTTGTCGGAAAAGACGTCGAGGATCTTCTGAGCACGCAGGAACGCCGCAGGAAAGATGTTGACCTGGTCGGCGACGGTCAACAGATAAGGCTGACCGAGGTAATTCGATAAACCGGCTGTACGGAAAAACACCGTCGCGTTGGCCATTACCGGCCAGGAGGTACGTACGATTCCGGCTTCGTCGAGTTCGATCAAACCGCGGTCCGAATCATTGACCACGGCAAACAGCCTGCCGCCGATACGCAACATACGGACATGGGCGACGTACGTTGCGGGAAATCCGGCCGCTGGCGGCAGGGGTGAAGATAGTTGGGTCACCGACACGACCGCATCGCCATGGTAAGTACGGCGATATCCTGGCGACGCCAAGCCAGTGTCATCGAGTGTCGCTGGCGGTAGCGTACGCACCCCCTCCTGAAAGGTCGCCCGATACCATTCGCGCAGCCTGGTCGGAACCTCGTCCAGGCTTCTGACAGCAGAATTCAAGCGGACTCCGGCATCGAAGATCGACGCGTTCGCGATCATTCTCTCGACCAGCTTGCCCCGACCGAACGCCGGGTGGATGCCTTTATACGGATGGATCCCGATGAAGATCTGGAAGGTGACGATGCCCCAGGCAAACCAGTCCGTATATTCCGAGAATTCGGTCGCTGACCAGTCCCGAATCGACGGCATCAGGGCGCTCGCCTGGTAAGGGCCGACCTGCCACGAATCGATATCGATCACCCAGGGAGTGGTGCCATCGACCAACCAGTTGAACTCGTTGGCATCCACCAGCAATGCCTGGCGCGAATGAGCAAAACTGACGATCTCGCGCATAGCGAGGACGGTTTTCGTGGTTTCCGCGGCACCGAAGTGGTTGGCTTTGCGCCACGCTTCGGCGAACAGGTTCGGAAGCGAGGTGCCATGGCGACGTTCCATCCAGTAGCCGACGAAGCCTCCCTGCTCGTCGCGTAGCGCGCCACGTGGGTGGACCACGCCAGGATGGGCGAATGCTTGCAACAGACGGATCTTTTCCGAAAGATCACGCGGTTGATGATAGAGCTTGTACGCCTCGCCGCCTTTTGCATACACCGAACCCTCTCCACCGGAAGCCACGAGATGGCAGGCGTCGAGGATGACCGTTCCCCTGTTTTCAGCGATCAGTTTCATGGTAAGCCGCCACGGCAATGTCGTCAGCCGGCGGCATGCCTTTCAGGGCACGCAGCGCACGGCGTTTGAGAAAACTGCCGGCGAGAGTCTTGTACGCCGTCAGTTGCGACACGGCATCGACCACCCCGGTATGATCGAGTTGTAGCATCCCGTCGGTGGCGATCAGGAATTTCCGAGGTTTCGCGGCTTTCCAGTGCAGGCCACCGGACAAGGCTTGCGTTTCCCCGTCGTGACTCTCGATCATTCCCGTCAGACCGGGGTGGCCCTCCAGGAGGTAGACCGGGTACAGCGGGATGTTCCCGTCCCACTGCACCACTTTCAGAACCTTGCTGCCATCCGGGTACTCGGCGTAGAGCACGCCATCCCCCCAGAGCCAGGCATCGACCTCGCCGTTTCGCTCGACGAAGCCGCCGACGGTCGTCAGGAGGTCGGCATGGCTGGCATACCCTTGTGACAAGGTGGCGCGCAGGCTGGCAAGCAGCTGGCTCTCGACCTCCTCGACCGCGACTTGCTGCATGGCGCGCAGCATCGCCATGGCCACCAGACGCGCCCCGATGTCGGGGCGACCGGCCGAGTTGCTGCAGCCGTCGGCGACCACTCCGTAACATCCACTGGTGCTGCTCTCGTGCGTGGCATAGTCCTGGCAGGGCTCGGCAGCCAGAGCATGCGCAGACCCGATGGCAAAGTAGCTGTCGACTCCCATCGCCCGCGCCTCAGAACACCAGAGCCAAGCTCGGACCACCGGTCCCCAGGCTCTGCGATTGTGAGGAGATCGAGTGGCTGACGAATCTCGCCAGCTTGGCCAGCGTACCGGGAGTGGCATCGGCGACGTCCACATACTGGTCGACCCCGGCCTGGGCTGTAAAGCTTTGCAGTTGCAAGCGATACTGGGCCGCGTTGATGCCGATCAGGACGACCCGGATCGATTCGAGCCACTCTGCGCTCACCCCTGCAAGCACTTCTCTGGCGATGTCTTTCGGGCCATACGAGGTCGATGCGTTATCGTCCCCGTCGGTAATGACGAAGACGATGGCATTGACACCGAAGTCGGCGTCCGCAAGTTTTTTCGCGTAGGCATTAGTCGCCGAGACAGCGGCCATGGTCGCGTCGTAGAGGGCAGTCATGCCGCTGGTGGTGGGGACAACATAGGCGGCAGGATCAATCGAGGAGAGTTCGGCAAAACCGTGGATCTCCGTGACACGGGTATTGAACTCGAGCTGCCGCAGCAGCAGGTAGGCAGCGCGCGGGCTTTTCTGGCATGCCTCGACGACGGCGCGTTTCATTGCCAGCAGTTCCTTCGCGAAATGACCGACGCTGCCGGTTCTGTCGGTGACCACGCTGACCAGGGTGTACTCGGTCGCCCCGAGCTTGTCCGGGCGTGTCGCGGAAAACGTGAATCCGGCGGCTTTTCCCGATTGCATGTCGATGAGTTTCATCCTCAGCTCCTTGTCTGGATTGTGGTATGCAGTAATCAGTAATCGGTCGATTTCATGACCCGCATGCCGCGAGCCGTCATCTCAGTGATGAAATCGGCGCCGAGAGACTCGAAGCCCGTCACCGGACTCGAGCAGTCTTCGAGCAGCACCAGCTTCCTGACGTTGTCGTCGCCAAAATTTGCGGCAATGTCGCGCACCGTGCTGGCCACGCAGTGCGACAGCGCTTCCCCGGCGATCAGAATCTGATCGGCGCGAGCGAGCGTGTCGATGAACCGGGTATTGACCAGGGTGGACGGGTCCGCAGCGTCAGGCACTTCTGCCTGAACGGCACTGTAATGTTCCGTAAAGGGATTCGATCCCTTGGTGACATAGTCTACGATTTCCATCCGGTTACGCGCCCAGCGGTTGAGTGCGCCCATCAGATCGACCTGGATGTTGTGTCCCCAGCTACCGATCAGACAGTGTTCGGGCCAGATCACCAGCGCATAACGCCCGGCCTGGCTCAATTGCCTGACGTAAGCTGCGCTGCGTGCCTGTGCGTCAGGATGACGCGCGCGCCATTTCCCGGCAACCATGTCGGCCTGGCTGATGACGGTAAACGGCAAAGGCGCATTCCCCAGCGAATCCACCCACCAGGAAGCGTGAGCGATATCCACCGGGTTGTGCGAATCCAATGTGACGTGGATGTCGTACAGACGAGCGGCGTGGGCATCGACAAATGCCGCCAGGCGTTGCATGTCGGCATTGGCGCCGGCAACCGGCAGCGCAGCACCCGCGATGTCGCAGAAGTCATTCTGCGGGTCAATGATGAGCAAGTGAGTCTTCTTCATAACGTTCTCCCGATGTTCGTGGCGTTTTGCCACTAAGCATAGTGTAGCAAGCATATTTGCTAAATGCAACTAACTCGGGTAAAATTTTTTCATCCTGAATCGCCGGAAAAACCATGGCCATGTACCCACCGATCATCGTCACCGTCGATGTGGTTCTGATGACCCTTTGTCTCGATGTGCTGTGTGTGGCGCTGATCCGGCGCCCGAACGCCCCCTTTGCCGGCGAGCTGGCCTTGCCTGGGGGATACGTCCATGCGCAGGAGGATGGGAATGCGGAGGATGCGGCCTACCGCATTCTGCGCGAGAAGATGGGCATCAAGCCGCCCTACCTCGAACAGCTTGCGACGTTTGCCGGAAATCAGAGAGACCCGCGCGGCTGGTCCGCGAGCATTGCCTATTTCGCCCTGGTATCGCCGACGACCGAGGCCACCTGGCAGCCGGTAAACGAGTTGCAAAAGCTCGCTTTCGATCACCCGGCGATCATTCAGGCAGCGGTCGACAGGTTGCGGAGCAAGTCGGCCTATTCCGTTCTGCCTGCTTACCTGCTGCCGGAAACCTTCACGCTAGCAGAACTGCAGAAGATCTACGAACAGGTGCTGGGATCACCGCTGGACAAGAGTTCCTTCCGGAGAAAGATCAAGGAACTCGATCTGCTCGATCAGGTCGCCGGCAGCTTTCAGGTCGGCAACCAGCGGCCCGCGCAGATTTACCGCCTGAAGAAGATGATGACCTTCGACAGAACCTTGAGTCAGTCGGCCCCTCGGAAAACCGGGCGGAGTGGGCAGTGAGGCGCCCGCGCCGGAGAAATTCGCCGGAGAAATCAACGTTTCTTGCGTTCCTCCCACTCCCACAGCAGACGTTCGGCTTCAGGACGCTGGCGCTCTTTCGTTTCCCCACTCGAATTCAATGGCGCAGCACCGGCCCGAGCTGCCTGCCGGTGTTCCCGGAACGCCTTTTTTAATTCAACCTGGCGAACCGCCTCCAAGGCCACGGCGCGCTCGGTGGCGATGGGCGCGTTGCGTTTTTGCAGGCCGCCCAAGGTGAGATAGTGGTCGATGGCATCCGGGAGCCGCTCCCATCCAGTAGACTCCCGGCGGCTATCCGGCCGGGAAAATTCGTTGATCAGCGGCAGATTGAGCACCGTATAGATCGGCGTCCACTGTTCTTCATCCCCCTGCCTCTGCCGTACCGAGAGTCCGGGATTGAACTGATACCAGCCCTGCGCGACGCGCATGAACAAGGCCCGGTTGTAGGCGTAATCGCGATGGATTTCGTTGCGGGCAAGCACGCCGGAAAGATGCTGGCGTTTGTTGCGTTCGGGACGGACGATATTGGCCGGCAGGTGCTGCCAGGCGCCGAGAATCGCCTGCGTATCGAAGGCGCCGTTGGCGCGACGCTGCCAGTGGGTGAAGCGTGACTTGAACAGCACCCACAGCGTCTGAAATATGAAGTATTCGGACAGATGCCGGTCGATGCGCACCAGTCGATCGCCGGTATTGACGTCGATACTCGCCGGCGCCAGCAGTTCATAGAGGGCGGCCAGCGGACCTCCAGCAAACCTGGCATCGCGGAAAGCCTCGCGCAAGGCCCAGTGCAGCGCATTGTAGCCATAGTGATCGACCGCCTCGCGGTTGGCGCCGCGTTCGAGCAGGGCTTCCACCAAGGGCACATTGCCGGTAACGGCTGCGGCCATCAATGGCGTCTGGTTCATTGGCAAGCGATGGTCGATGCCGTACTGCTCGCATTGCCTGAGAATATCCTTGAAATGGTGGGCAAAGTAAGGGATGTAGGTCTTGCGGCCGAAAGTCGCGCGTTGCTGCGAAAAATATTTCGCCGGCTCGAATCTGGCCTCGCACGCCAGCCATTCGGCCAGTTGCGGCTCATCATGACAAGTCGCGTATTCGTAGAGTTGCTGCTTCCATTTCGCGCCAGGTGCCTGTTCGCGAAACACCTTGACCAACAGTTCGATGACCTTGGTCTCCTCGAACACCGGCCAGGGTACCGGCACCTGCTTCAGAATTGTGCGACGGATCGCTTCGGCCTGTTCCTGCTTGCCTTGCAGCTCCAGCTTGCGCGCTCCTTCTGCCAGTCTCCTAGGGTCGATTGTCTGGCCTCGACCCTGACCTGGCCGAGGCTCAGGTCGAGCAGTGCGAAGAGTGGATGCGCGGTGTCCGACTCGATGATGTAGATGTTCCGGATGGCGCGCGTCAGCGCTACATAGAGGGCATTGACAAAAAATTTGTAGACTTCCAGCGACTTGTCGCTCTTATCCTTGGCCCGCCGGTAGTCCAAGGTTTCGACGGCCAGGTCGGCGCGGGCAACGCCCTCGACGATGTCGCTGAACTCGGCGCGATGGTCGGAAATGAAACGGTAGAGGATGATGTTCTCGTATTCGAAGCCCTTGGCTTCATGAATCGAGAACAGCAGCGGCGTGGCGAAGTACCTTCTCGCTTCCACCTTGTCCTCGTCGCGCATCACCAGCACGGCGAACTGGGTGGACTGGCGAATCTTCTGGTCGAGTTCGCGCTTGCCGAGCTCCTTGTCGGGCATCAGCGCAATCTGTCCAGTGTCGCTGCCCACCGCCTGAACCAGGAAGTTGCTCTCGCGGTCGATCGAGCCAAAGCGCCTTTGCCTGATTTTCAGCAACTGGTTGGCGACCCGCGTGGCCTCCAGGCCGTTGCGGAAATTGGCCGTGAGCACGTGCAGTTCCTGCCGCTCGGCCAGCTTGGGGTCTTTCCAGAAAAGGCTCTTGACCTGACTCCAGGAAAAGAAGTTGGGATGGACGATCTGGTTGGAATCGCCGCAGAGCAGAAAATGGCCAGGTTTGCGCAAGGTCTTGAGAACCAGCGCCAGTTGCACGGTGGTGATGTCCTGCACCTCGTCGATGACCACGAAGTCGTAGCGTGGCGCGGCCAGCCGTTGCCAGTCCTGAGCAACGAGATTCAGGTCGTAGAGTTTCGCCTCGGCGAGCCAGTCGCGATATTTCTCGAACAGATCGTAAAGTTTGTCGCGCAGCTCGATGGGGAAGATCGACTGGCGTATACCGAGCGCCAGGTATTCATCGCGTGTGAGAACGCCGTCGGGAGCGGCCGCCAGAACGCCACGAATTTCTTCGAAGACCTGATGGCCGTCGAACTCCTTGAATGCCTGCCGCAGCCGCGCGAACCAGCCGGCAAAGTCGCGCCAGCCGGCTTCCCGGCCCGGCGGCACCCGGATCGACTCGACAAACTCGCGGTACGAGAGGAATACCGCTTCCTGAGCGGCGTGCTCGAAGCCGTTCGCGTAATAGAGAGCCCGGGCGCTCTGCGCAAGGTAGGCGGAGTGGGTGACATAGAGCATCTCGCCTTCTCCGTGCTTGAGCTTTTCCAGGGTCAGCGCGGTCTTGCCGCTACCGGCGCAGCCGACGACGATCAGCGGTGCCGGCCGGCGATAGATGGCCTCCTGGGTGTCATCGAAGGAGATTGGCTTGTCCTGCAGGTGAATCGTCGTACGCTCCGGGTGCAGGTAGCGTACCGGCTGCGCTTCCCTGATCGCTTCATCGACGCCAATCTCCGGAATCTTTTCGTCGTCGATTGCCGCCCCGCGCAGAAAGCGCGACTTGTCGTAATCGTGGTTACTGATCACTTCCAGCATCAGCGCGCAGCTTTCATCGCCGTAACGAATCAGGGTAAACAACACAACAGCCGGGCTGCATCATCGAGTTTGGCCCGGTAAAACCTGCCATGACTGAGATTGGCCAGCTTCTTGACCTGTGCGGCGCAAAAGTCATTGCGTGCGATGGCCTCCGCCACCTTGTGATATCTGGCCTTGACGCGGGACGTGTCGAGTCCGTTGTATTCGAGAATTTACACTGTTTATTTCCGGATGATCTGGATCGGACTTGCGGCTTGGAAGGCGTGACGCCAGGCATCCGCCGGATGGGCTTAGCAGCATCCGCCTGCGGCGGATTCTAACCGTTTCTGGACATGCTTGCGGCAGCACCGACTGCCGCAAACAGCGGTCCAGCGCTTACGGGGTGGACTACCCTGAGCAAAGCGGTTAAGCTTCCAACCCTGCACGCGCCCGTAGCTCAGTTGGATAGAGTACTGCCCTCCGAAGGCAGGGGTCGGACGTTCGAATCGTCTCGGGCGTGCCATGGATTCAATGACTTAAACCATCACGGGATAACTTCCCGGAATCTGTACGGAATCCAGACGGAATTCGCTCTTCAGATCGACCGGAAATCTTCCCCATGACCGCGGAACATGCCTTCAGATGGCTTGCCACCGGAAATTCCCCGACCGCCTTGCCGAGGTCTCCCGTGACAACCACAGGATGTGCCCTGCTCATACTGTTGGGACTAATGCGGCTATGGCGGATGCGGATCGTCCCGACTGACACCCATTAGCCGGCCCGTGTCAAGCGTGCGAAGCAAGGCCTCGCGTTGCTACCGCGATACCGTTTTGGAATGTGGCCCCGAAGGTCGGCCCGCATCTTTGCCTCGGAGCGGGGTCAAGGGCGGGCTGCGTTTTTGCAGCCCGGCAAAGCTTCCCTTGACGCCGCGTAGAGGCTCTACGCTTGGTCATGGCCGCGGGCGAGGCGTTTTCGCCCGCGGCCATGACGACCGATGCGTGGCCGGTCCTTCCAAAACCTCAAACTCTCCAGCGGCAGCGCTCGAACCGCACCCGGTTCTTCACCCATGGCTACGACCGAATCGCGCCAGACACCCATCAGGATCAAGCGAACGGCGATCAAGCAGCCGGTCGCCCTGGCGGCCCTTGCTGCCCCAGAAGAACGTTGGTGCCGCTTCGTGTCCAATGGATTCATCACAGACCTGTGGCTGCCGAAGGGTCGGCGCCAATCCCTGGGTGGCTCACGTTGCAGGCGATCCGCTGGTGCTGCCAACCGGTGACGGCGATCCGGCATCCCATTCAGACCAAATGGCTGTTGCTCCAGTCCCCAGTGCCGGGCTTGCCGGCCGCCGTCGTCACTCATGCGAAGCAGCGCGTCACGTCAAAAGGCTGGCGCTCCTTCAGTATGTGGTAGGACGCCCGGGCCAGCTTGTGCGCCAGCGCCTTGACCGCTACCACGTTGTTTGTCCTGGCCTTCTTCCGTTCGTAGAAGCGCTTCGCCTCGGCAATAGCGCAGGGCAAAGTTGGCCGCTTCGACGAAGGCCCAGGCGAGGTACTTGTTCCCGTTCCTCGCATTCCCTTCGCCTTTCTTCTTGCCATTGCTGGTGTGCACGCTATCGACGCAGCGCGCGTAAGAGACAAAGTTGCCGGTCGCGCCAAACCGCTCGATCGGACCCGTTTCAAGCAAAATGGTCGTGGCCAGCACTTGTCCGATCCCCGGCGTCGTGGTCAGCAGTGCGTATTCGAGTCGCTCCCCGACGCGCTCCTGCAGACGCTTTTCCAGAAGGTCGATTTGGCTGTTGAGGCTGGCAATGATGGCAACGTTCGCTTTTATCGCCAGGGCTACGTCCTCCGCCAGCCCCAGTTGATCGATCAAGTCGGCGGTCAGGCGTTTCACCTGGTTGCTGGTGATGCGGGCACCCCGTTGTCGGGCCATGATGTTCTCGACGGCCAGGATATGGGTGGTTCGGCTACGAACCAGTTGCATGCGCTTGCGCGCCAGATCGCGCACCGCGCGTTGTTCCGGCGGTAGGATGGTTCCCTTCGGCAGTATCCCCAGTCGCAGCAGGTGCGCGAGGTGACGGGCATCCGCTTGGTCGCCGCTGTGTTTGAGCCCGTCATACTTCTTGATCGCGGTCGTGTGCGCCAGATGGACGGCGAACCCCGCCGCCTGTAGCCCATCGACCAACCAGTACCAGTTAAAAGTCGATTCCACGACTACCCCTACCAACTCCGCTCGCCACGGCGAAAGCAACGCAAGGATCTTCTCCAGCTCGTTCGGCAGGCGCTTCTCGACCACGACCCTGTCTTCCTCGTCCGTCACCACGACCACACAGTTGTTCGAATGCAAGTCAATTCCGCTATATTTCATTTCCGGCCTCCTGTGGTTAACGTAAGCATGTAAACTCACTTTAAACCCACCGCCACCGCGGCGGTGGGAGGCCGGCTAGATGATTATCAGACTGACCACAAAAAATACGACTACCCGGAACCCGAATCTGCGTTTATGATGGGTTTTACATACCTGCTGGCAGCGTGCTGTCGGCTCAAGGAGCCACGCCTTCGGGTGTGGCCTTTTGCTATATGGAGGTAACTACTCAGGAGCAGGGACGGCATGTGCTTGTCGAGACATGGACGCACTTCCTGACCTTGACCTACTGAACGTTGCCGAGAAAGATCAAGTGATCCACGATCTGTGGTCGTTGGTGGGTAGTCTGAGCGTTGCACTCACAACGCTTCCAAAGAAGGTAGAGGAACTGGCAGCGCGCCTTGTGCAGAACAGCCGCAATTCGAGCAAGCTCCCGTCCTCGGATGGGCTTGACAAGCCCAAGCCAAAGTCGCTGCGCAAGGCAGGAGAGCGCCCGAGTGGCGGACAACAGAAAATCTCCGGCTGCTTCAGAACCATGAGGGGCGCCGATACCTGCTGTACCCTCCGCTCCTATCTCGCCACCCTGCACAAGCAAAGCGCCAAGCTCTTCCAGGTACTAACCCTGACTTTCCAAGGCAGCCCTCCTCAACCTCGTTTCTCGTGAATTGGCTGTCGGCAGAATCTGAGTAGTTACCCGAACCGAACGCTACGAAGATCGACGTCCTGCTGCGCAAATGGCTGGGCCTTTTGCCGTATCCGTTCGACGACAAAGATCGCACCGCCGATTGCTGTGATGTGCCCCCCGATCGCTCAGGATCGATCAGTGCCGACCTCTGGAGCATGCAGTTCCTGCCGACCGGAGTTCAGCGTGATTTTCGCCATCATACGCCGGGCTTTGCGCAAGTCGGGCTGCGCCGCAAGCGCCGCATGGAAAGCACTGACGGCCTGCTGACGATGGCCCAGGCGAAGGAGCAGGCGTCCGAGGTCATACCAAGCACCAGCCAGTGTCGATCCGCGGGTGCTCGCCGCGCGTCGGCACTGGGCCGAAGCTTGCAGGTCGTCGAGATCTGGCGCATCGCTCTGTGGCGGCTCGCTGGCTGTCGCGGCGAATACCTGCATGGCCTGCGCTCGGCGCCTGGTCCGGTGATAAAGCAGACCGAGAAACTGCAGGGAGACGATGTCGTCGGGGATCGCCTGCAGGATGCTGCGGGCGATCCATTCGGCCTGCTCGAAATTGCCACTCTGGTAGAACGTACCGAGAAGGTCGAACAGGGCATCAATCATGGGTGAGCCTCCTTGGCCGATAGGCAAGTTCTTAAAGTGCCAGCCGGCCTTGCCATGCCTGTCACACACCTTCCCCGCAACGACATCATCACCCGAGTTCCACCGGCACGAAGATCCTGGCGTTCTCCCGCTCGATCAGCAACGCCACGTTCTTGCCCGCCCTTTCGAGCATCGCGCGTAGTTGCGGCACGTCACGGACCGGCTGGCCGTTCACGGAGACAACGACGTCACCGGGGCGGATGCCGGCCCGCGCTGCAGGACCGCTGACGCCTTCGACGAGCAGCCCGTCGGGACTTTCGAGCTGGCGACGTTCCTGCGGCGTTAGCGACCGCAGTGCCAGACCGAGGCGGGACTTGTCGGCTTCACCATTGCGCTCCGACGCGACCTTGGTCGTCGGGATCTCGCCGACCGAGAGTGCGAGTTCCCGGGTGGCTCCCTTGCGCCAGATCTGCAGCTTGACCTGCGTTCCGGGCTTGATCGAGCTGACCATCGGCGGCAGGTCGGACGAGCGCCCGATCTCGGTGTCGTTCAGCTTGAGGATGATGTCGCCCGCCTCAAGGCCGGCGGCGGCTGCCGGACTGCCTTTTTCGACCGAACTCACCAAGGCACCCGCCGAGCTCGTCAGTCCGAACGACTCGGCCAGCGACTGCGAAACCTCCTGTATCGTCACGCCGATTCGGCCGTGACGGACCTTACCATGCTGCAGCAACTGCTCCTGGACGTTGAGTGCGACGTTGATTGGAATGGCGAACGAGACACCCTGATAGCCGCCGCTGCGGCTATAGATTTGCGAGTTGATGCCAATCACCTCGCCGTCGAGGTTGAGCAGCGGGCCGCCGGAATTGCCGGGATTGACCGCCACGTCGGTCTGAATGAAGGGAACGTAGCTGTCGCTGGCGAGCGAACGCGATTTCGCCGAGACGATGCCAGCCGTAACGCTGTTCTCGAAGCCGAACGGCGAGCCGATGGCAACGACCCATTCGCCGACGCGTGTCCGCGACGGATCGCCGAGGCGAACGATCGGCAGATTGCTCGCGTTGATACGCAGGACAGCAACGTCGGTCAGCTTGTCGAGGCCGACGACCTTGGCCTTGAACTCGCGCTTGTCGGTAAGCTTGACGGTAACCTCGTCGGCACCCTCGACGACGTGCGCGTTGGTCAGGATCAGCCCTTCCTCGCTGACAATGAAGCCCGACCCCATGCCGCGCGCCGGAGCTCCGCCCTGCGGCGAAGGCATGCCAAAGCGACGGAAGAACTCGAACATCGGATCGTTCGGGTCGATCGACGCTGCTTTCGACGGACCGGTGGAGCTGATGTTGACGATTGCCGGACCGCTGCGCTCAACGATCGACGTGAAATCCGGCAGTCCCGAAGTCGTTCTGAGAGCCGGAGCCGATGCCGCGATAGCGGCCGCCGGAACGGCATCGGCGGGGCTGATCGCCTGCCCGCCAAGCTTGGCGTAGCCGACGCCCAGCGCAGCAATCAGGGTCACGGCGAGCAGGCTGCGTTTGAAGGTGTTTCCTTGCATGTTTGTCTCCTATTTCCTTCCAGACCGGAAGCGCTCGGCTTCCCATGGCCGTACGATAAGAGGACCTGACTTAAATCCGACTTAAGGCGCCGGCAAGTTCAAGTGATTTCCGGCGAACGCAGGTCAGGACGCCGGCGACCCGTCGAAGCGAACCCGCGCCCGCAACCCACCGAGGTCCGCTTCATCGAGAAGGACGCTGGCCTGATGCCGCTCGGCGATGGTCCTGACAATCGCAAGTCCCAGACCGCTACCCGGTTCGTCGGTCTGGGCTCGGCGATAGAAACGGTCGAAGACGCGTTCACGCTCCTCGACGGGAATGCCGGGACCAGAATCGTTGACCTCGACGAAAACACCGTCAGCGCCGTCACCGACGGCTACGTCGACCTTGCCGCCCGACGGCGTATGGCGAATCGCGTTGCCGACGAGGTTGCTGACGAGAATTTGCAGCGCCTCGGCGTCGCCCCTGACGGTGACCGCGCGCGCTGCGGGAGTCACGCCGAGGTCGATCTGCCTGTCTTCGGCAAGAGGCAACTGCTCGGCAACCACCTTCGCCACGAGGTCGCCAAGGTTTACCGGCATCAGCGGCCGGTCGCCGCCGCCGGGCTCCTGGCGTGCCAGCGTGAGGAGTTGCTGCACGCAATGGGTGGCGCGCGTGAGACCACGTTCCAGTTCGCCGAAGGCCTCGCCGCGCGACTGCGCATCGGCCGCGCGTCTGGCCAGCTGCAACTGCAGGCTGAGCGCCGCCAGCGGTGTCCGCAGTTCGTGGGCGGCGTCGGCAATGAAGTCGCGCTGCGAGTCGAGCGCACGCTTGAGTCGGGCAAGCAGGTCATTCAGCGAGCGGACCAGCGGCGCGACTTCGGTGGGTACGCCGTTTGTCGGCAGTGGGCCGAGCGCCACGGGCGTGCGCGTCGTCATCGCGCGCGCCACCGCGTCGAGCGGCCGCAGGCCACGGCCGACGACCACCCAGATCAATACCCCGAGCATCGGCAGCATCAGCAGGAAGGGTTCGACGGTGCGCAAGGCGGCAGCCAGCGCCAGGCCGTCGCGGACCCGCAACGGTTGCGCGACCTGGATCGTCTGGCCGCCCTGCTGCAAGCCGAACACCCGCCATTTGCCGTTGCCGGTGTCGACCGTCGCAAAGCCTAGTGGCGCGAGGTGCGGCAGCTCCTTGCCCGGGTGCGAGAGGTAGATTCGCGTGCCGTCCGGTCGCCAGATCTGGATCGAGAAATCCTGCGCGTCGTCGTTGATCGCCAAGTCACGCATGTGCGCATTCTGCGAGGCCTGGTCGCGAAAGGATAGCGCCAGTTGGCGAAGCTGGTAGTCAAACAGTGCGTTGGCCTCGTCGAGTGCCGTCCGGTAGGTAGCCAGTGCGCCGAGCAGCGTGGTCAGCGTGATCGTCGCGAGCAGGGTGACCAGCAACTGGCGTCGGATCGATCTCATGACAAGCGCGGCACCAGATAGCCGACACCGCGGATGTTCTTGATCTGCTCGGCACCGAGTTTTCGCCGCAGCGAATGGATGTGGACCTCGATCGCGTTACTTTCGACTTCGTCGCCCCAGCCGTAAAGCTTCTCCTCGAGTCTGGCCCGCGAAAGCGGCACGCCAGGTTGTTCGAGCAGTGCCTGCAGCAGCGCGAACTCACGCGCCGAGAGGGCTACCGGCGCGCCGTTCAGCGTCAGCTCATGGGTAGCCGGATTCATTCGCAGCGAGCCATTTTCAAGCACCGGTTCGGCGCGGCCGGCATGCCGCCGCTGCACCGCCCGCATGCGTGCGGACAGCTCGTCGAGGTCGAACGGCTTGACGAGGTAGTCGTCGGCACCGGCGTCGAGTCCCCGGATGCGATCGGCGATCGCATCGCGAGCCGTGATTACCAGGACCGGGATGTTGTTGGCCGAGCGCCGCAGACGGGCGAGGACGTCAAGGCCCGATCGGCCGGGCAGACCGAGGTCGAGCAGCAGGATATCGTAGGGCGTCGTCGCCAGAGCCAGTTCCGCCTGCTGGCCATCACGCAGCCAGTCGGCCGTGTGACCGTCCTGGCGCAGGCCCTGTTGAACGCTTCTGCCGATCATCGGATCGTCTTCGACCAGTAATACGCGCATGCGGCTTTACCGACAGAAAGGGGCGCCCGAATGGGCCGGCCGGTGGATCGATGGCGTCATTGCTGCACCAATGGTTTCAAGCCAGGTTACCGTCAGTTCGGGGTAACGAAGCCAACAATGTAGTGTTAACAAAACGTCAGTTCGGGATAAGTTTAGGGAATGCCGAGATCTGGTGGAAGTCCTGAATCGATAATCTGGTCATGTTGGGCATGAGGCGATGAAGCCAGTCAGCAAATCTGACGGCGAAATGGAGGGCTGAGCGATGGCAGGTATGCTCAATCTGAGGTTTTTCAGTTCGTCGATGGCGGTTGTGACGAGGGAGCGCGCAGCAGAAGTGGTGAGAAGACTTCACTGACCAATACCGACTGGTTGTCGAAGCCAAACTGTGAGCGACGCGCCCAAAGGACGCACGGCACCGGTTCGGCAAGTTGTAGCGCCTTTACCGCCCGCGAATACAGGGCATGTCGTCGATCGATGCGCTTGAAGGTCATCGGCCCACGACTGAATCCGGCATGTGCGAAGAGCAGCGCACCCAGTGAACGGCTGCCCAGGCGTGCCAGCCAAAGGGTCAGCGGGCCGCGTGGCCTGCAGGGCAGGACGGTATGCGCGAAGACGACCCTTTGATCATCACAACTCAGTGCCACCTCGCGTATCCAGGCCTGCTCCTCAACAGCCAGGCCGAGTGCTCGTGCTTCATCAGCAGTTGGCCTGGCCAGACCCTGATAAATAACCTGCAGCGCGAAGCGCCCGCGAGCCTGGATACGTGCCGTCAGAGAAGCGCGGTGGCGCAGCCAGGGCAGAAAAGCGACATTGTCGGCCGTGCGCAGCAGCTTGCTTCGCCAGCACTGCGAGTCCGCAACAGGCATTCCTGGAAACCCCGGTGATTGACAGTTCTACTGTGGAGCCGGTGCCTTCTCGATGCCGCCAATGTGCGCGCCCGGCTTGATGCCCTTGCTCGAAAACCAGCCGAGATTCATTTCCAGCGCGTAGCGTGCCGCTTTCACGGCGCAGTGATTGTCCTCAGTCTGTGGCTGCATGTTCTCGATGTTCAGAATCCTGCCGTCTTCGTCAAGAAAGGCCACCGACAAAGGCAAGAGCGTATTGCGCATCCACATGCAATGGTTTGCCGCCAGGGGGAAAACGAAGAGCATGCCCTGATTGGCGGCCATGCTTCGGCGATGCATCAACCCTCGCATGCGATGAGGATTGTCCGCCGCCACTTCCGCGTCGATGCGGTAGAAGCCGGTTGTCAACTCGATGCGCGGCATTTCCGCCACAACCGGTGGCGCGGCCAGCAGCAGAGAAAGGGTGGCCAGGAAAGCGAGAGACTGATGCATCGAAAGCTCCGGCGGTACGACTGGGCTGAAAAGACGCGATCGGCCTGGGCATACGCCGGCTCGCCGTCGCGCTGGCGATGAGGGTGCTACTTCTTTCCGGACTTGCCCTGGGCTTTCCCGGAATCTTTCTTCGTGGTCGGCGCTGTTACGGTTGAAACACGTACACTGTTGTTGGGCTTAGCGGTCAGTGGAGGCTTGCTGCCGGCCGCCTGCTTCCCGGCTGTTGCCGGTTGGCTGACTGGACGCCCAGCTCCCTTGGCTTCTGGACGCCGCTTGTCCACCCTGGATTCAACCGGTTTGACCGACTTGGCCGCTGGAGACGCGACGTGCTTTGCCGCTGGCTTCGGCGGCGCGTCGGCCACACCGAAGGTGACTTCGTCATTCTCCTGCTCGGCCGCCTTGGGGATGGCCAGAGCCGTCGCGCAGGATACGCACAGGCCCACGGACAGGCAGTGCAGCAGATGGTTGATGGTTCTTTGCCGAGCCGACATTCTCAATGTTCCTGTTCTGGTGATGCTGCGTGCGCCACACCGCTGGCCTACGAACTCCCTCACAAACAGCCTGCGAGCAATAGCCAGATAGCGCGCGGGCGGATATCAGTGACTGGTACCCTCCGAACGCGATATTTTATTCCAGACGTTATACTTGCCGACGGGTTTCTTTGCCGGAATACGTTTCACTTCCTCGAGCGTCTGCGCGTCGATTACCAGCAACGCCCCGTCCATTTCCCACAGACTGGCCAGAGCATAGCGGCCATCGCGGGTGAACTCGACATGCGCCAGCGTCTGTCCAGGTTCGGCCTTGATCTGCGCCACCACTTCGAGGGTCCGCTTGTCGATCACCTGCAGTATGTTCTTGTTCTCCGTGCTCATCATCGAGTCGGTGAAGGCATAGCGACTCATTTCATGGCTGCGCAGGAAAAAACCCGGCCCCAGGGTCTTGATCTGCTTGATGGTCTGGTAGGTTTTCAGGTCGATGACGGTCACCAGATCCTGGTTGAGATTGGGCGAGGCCACGACCAGTCGTTCGCTTCCGGCGGGGTCTTGCCATTTCCAGGTGATTCCGGATCCGAGATGCGGCATTCCTGGCAGATCAAGGCCAGCAATTTTCCGGCGGACGTCAAGTTGAACCACCTGCCCGCTGGTCGCCGAGCGCGACGAGCCGAGGATCGTGTCGTAGCTCTGGGTGAAAAAGAAATCGTCGAGACAATCTGCGAGCTGCGTCCGCCGCGGAAAGAACATGGCCGGTTTGAAGTGACCCTCCCTGTATCGGTAATCATGAACCAATCCCTCGGCAAGCGGCTCTGCAATCGGATCGTAGCTGATCTCCCAGACTTCGGGCAGATCCTTGAGTGCGGCCACGAAACTCTTGCGTGGGGCCGCGTCATAGACCGCCGAAACCCGCGAACTCTTGTCTCCTGCGGCATTTTTCACCGGAATGGTCTTCACCAGCGAGAGATCACCGGCATCGAGCACCACCAGGCTGTGCGGCAGGTAGTTGCCGACCAGTACCCACTTGCCGTCGCCGGACACGGCTGCGTTACGCGTATTCAGACCGGCGCGGATCTCGGCGACCACCACCAAATGGTAGAGGTCATATTTGCTGATCCAGCCGTCGCGTGAAGCGAAATAGACGAAGCGTCCGTCCGGCGAAAACTTTGGCCCGCCGTGCAGCGCGTAGCGGCTGGGGAAGCGGTGCAGGCGCTCGAAACGATCGCCGTCGACGAGCGACACATGATGGTCACCGGTTTCGACGACGACGAACAGATTCAGCGGGTCGGCGCCCTTGAGGCCGGACCCCGGCGCGGCCGGCAGCGCGAGGGCGTTGGCATTGACGACATGCGAACTGCGGATCTGTACTTCATCCCAAACCGGCGCTGGGGTCGCCGGACGATAGATCCATTCCGCCAGTTGCTGTGTTTGGTCGGTGCTCAGCTTGTCGCCGAAGGCCGGCATCTGTGTCGCCACGCGCCCTTCGCGGATGACTTTGACGGCCTCCGACTTGCGCAGACGTTCGAGGTTTTCCGGCAGCAGCGCCGGACCGACGCCGCCGAGCCGGGACTCGCCGTGACAGGCGGCGCAGTGTTCCTGGTACAGGCGCTGCGCACCCGTAGCGCCAGCCGGCATAGATGCGCCAGCCATGCATATCGCCAGCGCGAAGCCGGCAACACATCGGCGCCAGTTCATCAGACTCTCCGTAGTTTGATGTGAGGAGTCACCGGAATCCGTTCATGGCTGGGGGAGACACCGATTTCCTCGTCTGTCAGATAACAGCCGGGGTCCTCGGCCCATGCGTCACCGGTCAGTTGCTGGGCACGCACGCGCGTGTTGCCGTTGCAGATGTCGAAGTGTCGGCATTCGCCGCAACGTCCCGAAATGCGCCTGGGGAATTGCTTGAGACCCGCCAGCAGCGGGTCAGAGAGATCACTCCAGATTTCCGAGAAGGGACGCTGACGAACGTTGCCAAGCGTATAATGCCACCACATGGTGTCGGGATGCACGTTGCCGAGATTATCGATATTGGCCACATTGACCCCTGATGAATTACCCCCCCACTGCACCAGGCGGGCGCGCATTCTCTCCGCCTGATCGGGAAAACGCTTCTCCACCCAATGCAGGAAGTAAACGCCATCGGCATCATTATTGCCACTGGTGAATTCCTTGAGCAAACCACGCTGCTGGTAATCGAGGCAGGTTGCAAAGAGCAAATCCATTGCCCAGCGGGTCAGCTGGTGCTGGGCATCGTCCTTGCGGTTCTTATTGCCGCGCCCCGCATAGTTGAGATGGGAGAAATAAAAGCGGTCGATGCCTTCCTTCTCGACCAGCTTGAGCAAGGCTGGCAAGTCCTGCGCGTTGTTCTGTGTCATCGTGAAGCGGACGCCGATTTTCAGGCCGAGTTCACGGCACAGCCGAATGCCGCGCAGCGAAGCATCGAAAGCACCTTGCATCTGCCGAAAATGGTCGTGGGTCGCACCGATGCCGTCGAGCGAAACGCCGACATAGTCGAAATCGCACTCGGCGATGCGATCGATATTCGCCTGGTCGATCAGGGTACCGTTCGACGACAGGCCGACATAGAAACCCATCGCCTTGGCACGACGGGCAATGTCGAAGATGTCCGGACGCAGCAGCGGCTCGCCGCCGGAGAGAATCAATACCGGCACGCGAAAACGCCTGAGATCGTCCATCACCGCAAAGATCTCGTCAGTCGTCAGTTCTCCTGGAAAGTCCCGGTCGGTGGAGATCGAATAGCAGTGCTTGCAGGTGAGATTGCAGCGACGAATGAGATTCCATATCACCACCGGCGCTGGCGGGTTCTGCCTGGGACCGGGCAGCCTGACTGTCGATAACTCCTGCATGTACTGCGAAATCCGAAACATCTGGCCATCCCCAAATCCGCATATTAGAAAACAGGCCCATGGCGATGGCCTTGACGTGCATCAAGCTTCGATTTGACACCACGCATCGGCGTGGCCGCCTCGGCGACAGGCCACTTGCCCTGGCCGAATCATCAACATGATCACATGCTCTGCTGGTCCTGCTCAGCAGTCTTGTTGTCTGGAACCCGTCTGCCTGGTTGCGTCGCCATTTTTCCAGGCAGAGCTTGCTCTGCCTGGAACACAATGAGAAACTGTACCTACCATACATTCTGAGGGGAATAAACTCATGAACAAGGAAGACATCCTGCGCTGGCAAGACTTGGCGCTGCAATATGGATCCGAACTCGGCATCAAGGTGCTTGCGGCGATCGCATTCTGGATCATTGGTCGCTGGCTGATCCACTGGGTGGGTCGAATGGTGCAGGGCGCACTGGGGCGCCAGAAGGTCGATGCGACCTTGATGCGCTACCTCGGGACGGTCATCAATGTCACCCTGAATATCCTGCTGGTGATCGGCATCCTCGGTTATTTCGGCATTCAGACCACGACCTTTGCAGCCCTCTTCGCTGCCGCCGGTGTCGCCATCGGTCTGGCCTGGTCCGGCTTGCTGGCCAACTTTGCCGGCGGGGTATTCCTGATCATCCTGCGGCCGTTGAAGGTGGGTGACTTCGTGACCGTGGGCGGCATCACTGGAACGGTCGAGGAAGTTGGCCTGTTCACTACGGCGCTCAACACCCCGGACAACGTGCTCACGCTGGTGGGCAACAGCAAGATCCTTGGCGATACCATCCAGAACTTCTCGACCAACCCCTACCGCCGGGTGGACCTGAAGGCACAGCTCTCCGGAGCGGCCGATCATGCTGCGGCCATGACACTGCTCAAGGAGAAGATCGCGCTGATTCCCAATGTCCGGTCTGATCCTGCTGTGGATGTCGAGATCCTCGAATTCAACCTCGTGGGTCCCGTCCTTGCGGTTCGTCCATACTGCCATACAGACCACTACTGGCAGGTCTATTTCGACACCAACCGGACGATCCGTGAAGCGCTCGGGGAGGCCGGTTTCCCGGCGCCGATGCCGGCACAGGTGGTGTTCGTCAATCAGCAATAGGCCGCAAGTCAGCGACTCTGCGGAAATTCCGGGCCAGAATCAAGGATCGGAGACTTCTGAACATTAAAGGATTCCCGCGGCGCTTCATCCCTTCGCCAAACCACGTCGCCGCGCCGGGGATGCTGCCCGGCTATGTAGCTGGTAGTGCGCGGCGATGACTGCTGAATTCCTGTCGGGTAACCGACTGACCCTGTTGAACAGCGGCGCCGAGTATTTTCCGGCGCTGATCAAGGCGATCGACAAGGCGCGACATGAAGTTCACCTCGAAAGCTACATCTTCGAGGATGATACGACTGGCCGAGCCGTCGCAGCAGCGATGGCCCATGCCGCTCGCCGCGGCGTGACGGTGCGCGTTCTGGTCGATGGCTTCGGTGCCCCCGAGTTTGCCAAACGCCTACAGCCAGAACTGCTCGCGGCCGGTGTGCAGGTGATGGTCTACCGACCCGAGGTCGCACGTTTACGCCTGCGTCGTCATCGCCTGCGTCGCCTGCATCGCAAGCTGGCCATGGTTGATGGGGAAATCGCCTTCGTTGGCGGGATCAATATCGTCGATGACAGCGATCGTCCGCTTGAAATGCCGCCGCGCTACGACTACGCGGTGCGCATCGAAGGTCCGCTGCTGCAGCCGATGCAGCGGGCGTTGCACAGGCTTTGGGAACTGGTGTTATGGGCGAAGCTCAATCGCCGTTACCGCTTGCCGAAAGTCCCTCGCCAAGCACCGAAAGCCCGTGGCGAGCAAACGGCAGCCTTTCTGGTGCGCGACAATATCCGTCACCGCCGCGACATCGAGGAGGCCTATCTGGCGGCGATCGCTGCCGCTCGGGAAGAAATCCTTCTGGCCAACGCCTATTTCCTGCCCGGCCGCCGTTTTCGGCGAGCTTTGCACGATGCGGCCAGGCGTGGCGTGCGGGTGATCCTCGTGCTGCAAGGGCGTATCGAATATCGCCTCCTGCACTACGCTACCCAGGCGCTTTACGGCAGGTTGCTGGGAGCCGGCATCCGCATCTTCGAGTATCGGCGCAGCTTCATGCATGCCAAGGTTGCGGTCATCGACCGATACTGGGCAACCGTCGGTTCATCGAATATCGATCCCTTCAGCCTGTTGCTTGCCAGGGAAGCCAACGTCGTGGTACGCGACGAGAAATTTGCCAGGGAATTGCGACAGAGTCTCCAGACGGCCATGCGGCAGGGTGCAAGCGAGCTGCCAGCTGATTGCTGGAAGCGCCTGCCCTGGCCTTCCCGCCTATTGCATTGGGCCAGCTATCATCTGATCCGGATCCTCGTCGGCATGGCCGGATATGGCCGAAAGCGCTAACGGTCATGACTATTCCGGGCAACCCCGATCATGAAAATCATGACCGTTTTCCTCTCCCACGGCCCGCGCTGCATCGCGGGCCGGCTACGGCGGCGCGGAGCAGTTCTCCGCGAAACCCCGCCGCCCCCGCAAGTGGAGAGGGGAAATTCGTGAGTCGCTGACGCGACTTTCACATTAACCCGGAAAGACCCCGCGCTGCACCGGCACCCGCGCCATCGACCAGGCAGCAATCGCCCATCGCCAGAAGTCGTGCAAAGGTCCACTACAGACCTCCTGCGGCACCGGGTGGCCAAGAAAGTGCAGCGCGGCGGCAAGTACCGCACTACCACCCGCAGCATCGACGGCAGCGGCGCGCGTCTGCTTGGAAAGTTTCTCTCCGGCCGCATTGGTCACCACCGGCAGGTGTGCGTAAGTCGGTGTCGGCAGCGCCAGGCGTTGCTGCAGCCAGATCTGGCGTGCCGTCGATTCGAGCAGGTCGACGCCGCGCACCACGGCATTGACTCCCTGTGTCGCGTCGTCGACGACTACTGCCAACTGGTAGGCATACTGACCATCGGCACGCAGCAGAATGAAGTCGCCTACCGCGCGCGCCAGGTTCTGCTGTACCGGTCCCTGTACGCGATCGTCGAATGCGATCTCGCGATCCGGAACACGCATTCTCCAAGCGCGCGGCGCACGTCCCGCCGCCAGACCGGCACGGCAGCTTCCCGGATAGACCAGGCCGCCGTCGACTGCCAGTGCTGGCGCGCAGGCGGCAATCTCGCGCCGCGAGCAGGCACAGGGATACGCCTCGCCATCGCGTTGCAGGCAGGTCAATGCCGCATGATAGTGATCCAGACGCCGGCTCTGTATCACCACCTCGCCATCCCACTCAAAGGCGAAGGCTTCGAGCGTGCGTTGGATGGCGTCTGCAGCCTCCTGCCGCGCCCGCGACCGGTCAAGGTCTTCAATGCGCAACAGCCATTCGCCACCGTTGGCTCGCGCGTCAAGATAGCTGCCGACCGCGGCAACCAGCGAGCCGAAGTGCAGCGGACCTGTCGGGGAAGGTGCGAAACGGCCCCGATAGTTATTCACCAGACACTTTCATACGTACCCCGTCCATTCTTCTTGCCTTGGTGATTCCGGCAGCGCCGGGTAAAATCCGCTGGTCATTATCAGGGTTCGCGCCATGAGCAATCGTTCGATCACTCCCGCCAACGAAGCTGCCATTCTCGCTGAGGCACTTCCCTACATCAAACGTTTCCACGGCAAGACCATCGTCGTCAAGTATGGCGGCAACGCCATGACCGACGACCACCTCAAGCAATGTTTCGCGCGTGACGTGGTGCTGTTGAAGCTCGTCGGAATGAATGTCGTGGTGGTGCACGGCGGTGGCCCACAGATCGAGAGTCTGCTCAAACGGGTCGGCAAGAAAGGCCGCTTCGTCCAGGGAATGCGTGTCACCGACGCCGAAACCATGGAAATCGTCGAGATGGTACTCGGCGGTCAGGTCAACAAGGACGTTGTCAACCTGATCAATCAGGCCGGCGGCAAAGCGGTGGGACTGACCGGCAAGGACGGCAGTTTCATTCGCGCCAAGAAACTGCTATTGGCGAACCAGAATGACAATGAGGACCTGATCGACGTTGGCCAGGTTGGCGACATCACGCAGATCGACCCGTCACTGATCGGACATCTGGAGGCCGGCGGCTTCATCCCGGTAGTGGCACCAATCGGTGTCGGCAAGGGCGGCGAAACCTACAACATCAACGCCGATGTTGTGGCCGGCAAGATCGCCGAAATTCTCAAGGCTGAAAAGCTGGTCCTGCTGACCAACACGCCCGGCGTCCTCGACGAGACGGGTAGGCTGATCACCGGCATGACGCCCAAACAGATCGATGACATGGTCACCGATGGCACCTTGTCCGGCGGCATGCTCCCCAAGATCAGCTCGGCGCTCGATGCTGCACGTAATGGTGTCAAGAGCGTCCATATCATCGATGGTCGGGTCGAACATGCGCTGTTGCTGGAAATCCTCACCGACCACGGCGTCGGCACGATGATCAAGTCATACTGACCGAAGGATGGTTCTCAAGGCAGCCTCGCCGGTCTGGCTATTCGACCTCGACAACACGCTGCACAACGCCAGCCCACATATCTTCCCACACCTCAACTCCGCAATGGTCACCTATATCCGTGACCACCTGGGCGTTGACGAACAGGCAGCGACGCGCATCCGACAGGACTACTGGCAGCGCTACGGGGCCACGCTGCTCGGCCTGATGCGTCATCACGGAACCGATCCACGGCATTTCCTCTGGCATACGCACCAGTTTCCCAACCTAAAACAGATGCTGGTTCTGGAGCGCGGGCTGCGGACCATGCTGCTGGGCTTGCCGGGACGCAAGATCGTCTTCTCCAATGCGCCGCTGCACTACAGCGAGGCAGTCCTTGAACTCGCCGGTATCGACACCTGCTTCGACGCAGTCTACTCCATCGAACGTCTCCGCTTTCAACCCAAGCCGGCGATTGGCGGCTTTCGCCACCTGCTGCGCTGCGAGCGTTTGCCCACCCATCGCTGCATCATGGTCGAAGATTCCCTGGCCAATCTGCAGATGGCGAAACGACTGGGCATGCAAACCGTGTGGGTGAGTGGCAGTACTCGCCAGCCTTCCTTTGTTGACCTGCGGCTGGTTTCCATTCTCGATCTGCCGCGTTGTTTACGATGCTTGTCGACCGGGAGCCTAATGTAGACCATCCCGGTCTACATTAGGCTCCCGGTCGACATTGACGCACCTCGGTCATCATGTAGACTCCGTTTTAGGCCATCTTTTGGAATCAGTGTCTTGAGAGAATCCGCCGCACTGCAGCAACAATTCCTTGAATACAAAGCCATCCTCGACCACTCTGGAATCGCCGTGGTGTGTACGCGTAGCCGCCGCGTCTACCGATGCAACCAGCGTGCCGAGGAGCTTTTCGGTTGGCCGGCCGGGACCCTGGTGGGACAGCCGGATGTCGTCTTCCACCCGAACAGCGAAGCCTGCGATGCCCTGCGTCGGCAAGCACGTTTGCAGTTGGGAAATGTCCAGGTCGTGGATCTCGAAACCCAACTGGCACGTCGCGACGGCAGCACCTTCATTGCACACCTGATCGCTAGCGCCATCGATCCCGCAGAACCCGGCCAGGCCACGGTCTGGATCGTCCGCGACATCACCCGGGAAGTCCACGATCGCGAGGCCGGCGCCCGCCTGCTACGCGAGCAGCAACTCATTTTCCAGAATGCCGAAACCGGCATCGTGATCCTCCGGGATCGAATCATTCAGCGTTGCAACCGACGTTTTTCCGAGATCCTGGGTTATGCGCCGGACGAGTTGATCGGCCAATCAACCCGCCTCTACTATCCAAGTGAAGAGGCCTGGCTTGCCACCGGCCGCACGGCTTACGCGGCGATTGCCGAAACCGGCATCTACCACGGCGACACACTCTTCCATCGACGCGATGGCTCAAGGCTGTGGTGTCACATCACCGGCAGCATGATCAACCCGGCGAACCCAGACGAAGGTTATGTCTGGCTGTACGAAGATGTCACCGAAAAGCGCCAGACGAGCAGCGCCATGGATGCCCTGTTGCGAGAACAGACGCTGATTTTCGAACGTGCGCCGATTGGCATCGTTTTCCTGCGCGATCGCATCATCCAGCGCTGCAATCCGAGCTTCGAGCGAATCTTCGGCCATTCGCCGGGGCAAATGCTTGGTCAGTCCACGCGCATCCTGTTCTCCAGTGAAGCCGCTTGGAGCGAAGCAGGCGAACGAGCCTACAAGGGAATCGATGAATCCGGGAAATTCGTCGCCGAGATGGAGTACTGCAAGAGCGACGGCACCCCGATCTGGTGCCAGGTAACCGGCAGTCTGATTGACCCGGCCAACCCTGACCAAGGCCATGTCTGGCTGTACGAGGACGTCACTGCACGTCGAGCGGCTGAAGAGGCCCTGGTGGAAAGCCTCTGGGAACAGCAGCTGATCTTTGACAACGCGATGATTGGAATATCCTACCAGCGCGAACGCACCTTCCTGCGCTGCAATCGCCGTTGCGAGGAGATTTTCGGCTACCCGCCAGGGGGTCTGCGGGGGCTCTCTACGCGCATCCTGTTCGCCAGCCACGAGGCTTGGGAAGAGGCCGGACGCCTGGCCTACGGGAACGCTGCGGCGACTGGCACCTTTGACGGCGAACTCCTGTATTGCCGGCGCGACGGCACACCGATCTGGGTGCATGCGATTGGCCGCATCATTGGCGACCGCCAGGAGGGCGAAACCTGGATCTGGACCTTCGAGGATGTGACGGCACAGCGTGCGGCCGAACGAGCACTACGGCGAAGTCATCTTGAACTCGAGCAGCGGGTGGCCGAACGCACCCTCGAGTTGTCGCAACAGCTTCATTTCATGCGCCAATTGATCGAGGCGATTCCCGGCCCAGTCTTCTACAAGAATCGGGAAGGACTTTATCTCGGATGCAATCAGGCCTTTCTCGAATTCATCGGTCGGACACGCAGTGAGGTCATCGGCGCCACCGTCCACGATATCTCCCCCCGCGAGCTGGCCGACCGCTACCAGACTGCCGACAACGAATTGTTCCGGCAGTCGGGTTCACAAGTGTACGAAGCGAAAGTCCTGCACGCTGACGGTTGCATGCGTGACGTGATCTTTCACAAAGCGACCTATGGCAAACCTGGCGATGCCAACGGCGGTCTGGTTGGAGTGATACTCGATATCACGGATCGAAAGCGCATGGAGGCTCGCCTGCAACAGGCCGCAACGGTCTTCGACAGCAGCGCCGAAGGCATCATCATCACCGCACCGAATGGCCGCATCATTGCCGTGAACCGTGCATTCACCGAGATCACCGGTTACCGCGAGGATGAAGTGATCGGGAGTAACCCGCGCATCCTGCAGTCCGGACTGCAGGATGCTGCCTTTTACCGGGAATTGTGGCAGGTTCTTGGCCGTTTCGGGCGCTGGCGGGGCGAGCTCTGGAACCGGCGCAAGGACGGCGAGACTTTCCTGGAATCGCTGACGATCAGCGCTGTTCATGACCCTGATGGACAACTCACGCACTATGTCGGCGTGTTCTCCGACATCACTGCCCTGCGGAAGGCCCACGATCAACTCGATCACCAAGCACATCACGATCCGCTGACCAGTCTGCCCAACCGCTTGCTTCTTGGCGACCGGTTGCACAAGGCCTTGCAGCGCGCCCACCGCGACGAGACTGGACTGGCTGTCCTGTTCATCGATCTCGATCGCTTCAAGAACATCAACGACACCCTCGGCCATCAGGTAGGTGATCGCGTTCTCTGCGAAGTGGCGAGGCGCCTGAGCAGACTGATGCGAGAAGCGGACACCGTCGGCCGACTCGGAGGCGACGAATTTTTGATCATCATCGAGGACATCGTCGATCCGGCCGCCGTCTCGCACATCGCAGAGAAGATCCTCAATACACTGCAGAATTCTCCGGTGACCGTCGAACAGGAATTCTACGTCGGCGCCAGCATCGGCATCAGCCTCTTTCCGGAAGACGGCGCGGACCCCGAGACGCTGATGAAGAATGCCGATGTCGCGATGTACCGTGCCAAGGAGCGTGGCCGCAACGCCTATGAATTTTTCACCAAGGTGCTGACGCAGTCCTCACTGGCGCGTCTGCAGATGGAGACCGACCTGCGACGAGCTGTCGAGCGCGACGAATTACGGGTCTACCTGCAACCCCAGTTTTCCCTGAAAACCGGCAAGGTGCTCGGGGCCGAAGCGCTGGTACGCTGGTTGCGCCCTGAGCACGGCCTGGTGATGCCGGGTGAATTCATCAAACTGGCCGAGGAATCCGGAATGATTGTTCAGATCGGTGAATGGGTTCAACAGACTGCCAGCAGTCAGTGGTCCGCATGGATCGCTGAGGGTCGCCATCCGGGAGTTCTGTCGGTCAACGTTTCCGGCGTCGAATTTGTACGCGGCCGAATCCAGGAGACCGCTCGCAAGACCTTGAAGACCTCGCAGCTGCCAGCGCAATTCCTCGAACTGGAAATCACCGAAAGTGCCATCATGAGCCATGCCGAGAACAGCGCACAGGCGCTCGATAAGCTGCAGTCCATGGGCCTGAGCCTGGTGATCGACGATTTCGGTACCGGTTACTCTTCGCTGGCCTATCTGAAACGTCTGCCACTCAACAAGCTCAAGGTCGATCAGAGCTTTGTGCGCGGACTTCCCGGCAGCACCGAGGATGGTGCCATCGTGCGCGCGGTGATTGCGCTTGCCCACAGCCTGCAGTTGACGGTCATTGCCGAGGGCGTCGAGAACGAGGCACAACAGGAATTTCTGACCCGCGAAGGCTGCGACGAAATGCAGGGTTACCTGCATGGCCGGCCGATGCCGTTTGATGAGTACGAAAGGTGCTTTCTCAATGACTGAAGTACGCATGCCTGGCATGCCTTCACGGCTGGCATTCGTAGACGCACTGAAAGCCCTGGCCTTTCAGCTGATCGTTTTGCATCATCTGGCTTTTTATGGACCGATGTCTGATCATGCCTACCTGCTGGCACCCGACTTGATCCGCTGGTTAAGCCAGGATGCGCGCATGGCAGTACAGGCCTTCCTGGTGATTGGGGGTTTCCTGGCCGTGCGGAGTCTTGCGCCCGAAGGGGTGATGCTTGCGACCCATCCGCTTGATCTTGTGCAGAAACGTTACTTGAAACTGGTCCTGCCCTACCTCACGGCCATGCTGATCGGCCTTGCCTGCGCGGCCATCGCGCGCGAGTGGATGGTGCATGACTCCATTCCCGGCCGGCCAACGCTACCGCAAGTCGTCGCGCATGCGCTACTGCTGCAAAGCATCCTGGGCTACGAAGGTCTGTCGGCAGGCGTCTGGTACGTCGCCATCGACTTTCAGCTATTCGCGCTCCTGGTCGGTGTGCTGTGGCTGGCACGGACCATTGCACGCGGCACTACGATACCCACCGTCAGTGTCTTGCTGGTCGTCACCCTGGCATTGGCATCACTGTACTATTTCAACCGCGATGGAGCCTGGGATGTGTGGGGAGTCTACTTCTTCGCGGCCTACGCGCTCGGGATCGTAACCTACTGGGCGACCGATCATAAAAAAATGCTTGGCTGGCTATTGCCGATGGTCGGTCTGGTGGCCATCGCGCTGTTGATCGACTACCGTCCACGCCTTGTCGTAGCACTGCTGGTGGCGCTGGCAATCGGTCTGGCACGCATCTACGGATGGCTCGAGAACTGGCCCCGGTCTCGCCTCATTGCTTACCTGGGAAAGATTTCCTACTCGGTCTTCCTCGTCCACTTCCCGATTTGCCTGCTGATCAATGGTCTCTTCGCACGCTTCGCAGCATCCGACCCCTGGGTCAATCTGGCGGGAATGTGCATCGCCTGGTTGGCAAGCATTGCCGCTGGCGCACTCTTTTTCCGTTATGTCGAGAGCCCGGCGCAACGAGGGTTTTGGCGTACGCAGGCACAGCCCGGCCTCAGGCCGATGCATTGAGCCAGGCTGCGGCAGAAAGCGCAAAGTAACTCAGAATACCGTCCGCGCCTGCCCGTTTGCAGGCCAGCAGGCTCTCCAGAACACTGGTCTGCTCGTCCAGCCAGCCAAGCTGCGCGGCGGCCTTGAGCATCGCATACTCGCCACTGACCTGATAAACATAGGTGGGCACCTGGAACGTATCCTTGACACGGCGGACGATATCCAGATAAGGCATCCCCGGTTTGACCATCACCATGTCGGCCCCTTCGCCCAAGTCGATGGCGACTTCACGCAGTGCTTCGTCGCTGTTCGCGGGGTCCATCTGGTAGCTGTACTTGTTGCTCTTGCCCAGATTGCTGGTCGAACCGACGGCGTCGCGGAAAGGGCCGTAAAAGCTTGATGCGTACTTGGCCGAGTAGGCCAGGATGCGGGTGTGAATCTGCCGAGCGGCGTCGAGCTCGCTACGAATGTAGCCGACGCGACCGTCCATCATGTCCGAAGGGGCCACGATATCGGCACCCGCCTGCGCATGCACCAGCGCCTGCCTGGCAAGAACCACAAGCGTTTCGTCGTTCAGCACGTAACCGTGAGGATCGTCCGCGTCGATCAAGCCATCCTGCCCATGACTGGTATAGGGATCAAGGGCAACATCGGTCATCACCCCAAGCTCGGGGAACTCTTTTTTCAGTGTTGTCACTACACGCGGCACCAAGCCATCCGGGTTGTAGGCTTCTTCGGCGCCTGGTGTCTTACGGGTGGAGTCGATCACCGGAAACAGGGCCAAGGCCGGGATGCCCAGTGCGAGCGCCTGCTCGGCCGTCTTCAGCAGACGATCCAGACTCTGCCGCTCAATACCCGGCATCGAGGGAATCGGCTCAACACGCTGGACACCTTCGAGCATAAACACCGGGTAAATCAGGTCATCCACGGTCAGCTGCGATTCGCGCATCAGACGGCGCGAAAAGTTGTCCCGGCGCATGCGCCGCATGCGTGCTGTGGGAAATTTTGCCTGGTAATCCATGACGTATAAAATTCCAGAATGGGTTATGGTCGGATAGATACAATTGATGGAAAAAGTCCGCTGCCCGGGAACTGGCAGTATCGAGCCTCACTCTTAGTATGCAGGTGGCTACGCCATCTCCCGCTTCACCTCCCTGAGCGGGTGCCTTATCCCCTTAAGGCACATCCTGTGCCCCCGGCCCCCCTTGCCGGGGGCTTTTTTTAGCGCTTCCCGGCATGGCTACGGGCCCCCCAGCCGATGGCACTGCGCTTCTTCGGGCGGGTCGCTTTCTCTATGGCCAAGCCGGTCTGCGGCGATGGCTGCGGTTTCCTGGCCAAGCCAAGCCAAGCGCCCAGAACCTCTTCCGCCTCCGCCACTCCCGACCTGTTCAAGCTGGAAAAAAGTTGCAGGGTACAGTTGCCGCCAATTTCCTGCAGCACCTTCTGTACCTGGCGAAATGCGAGCACCTGCTCTTGGCGGGAAAGCTTGTCGGCCTTGGAGAGCAGAACATGGACAGGCTTGCCGGTCGGAACAAACCAGCTCAGCATCTGCAGGTCCAGTTCGGTCAGCGGGTGGCGACTATCCATGATCAGAACCAGACCGGACAATGCGACACGCCGCCGCAAATAGGGGGCCAGCAAACCCTCCCACTGCGATCGGATTTCCTCGGGTGCCTTGGCAAAACCGTAGCCGGGCAGGTCAACGAAGTACTTGCCGTCTTCGACCCGAAAATAGTTCAGATGCTGCGTCCGCCCCGGCGTCTTGGAAACGAAAGCCAGCCGTGAATGATTGGCCAGGGTGTTGATCGCCGACGACTTGCCGGAATTGGAACGACCCGCGAAAGCGATTTCACATTGAGAATCGGTCGGCAGATCACGCAAGTGGGCAACTGTCGTATGAAAGACCGCCTGCTGGAAGAGAGGCATGAATGAACCCGGGAAGAGTGTGTAATGTGTAGTGGATGGTGTATATGGGACGACGCGGGGTGCGCGCCCGAACGGCAAACTGATATAGAATATCAGCTTTATTGCATCGCTTCTCCGGCCTCAGCTCAGTCATTGTTGTCTTTGGGAGTTTGGACATGATTCGTACAACGACACTCGCGGTTCTCCTGGCCGCCAGTTTCTCCGTCTTCGCAGCAGAACAGGCAAAGACCAAGGTTGACTTGACGAAGGCCAAGGAAATCGCTGAAGGCATGTGTATTGCCTGTCACGGGGCCGATGGCAACAGCCCGGCACCGGCCAATCCGATCCTCGCCGGCCAGATTCCCGAGTATCTCTACAAGCAGTTGAGCAATTTCAAGGCGGTCGATGGAAAACCGGCGGTACGTAATAACGCGATCATGGGCGGCATGGTTGCGGCACTGTCAGACGAGGACATGAAGAGTCTGTCCGTGTACTTCTCGCAGCAAAAGATGAAACCTTCGGCGGCCAAGGAAGAAAAGCTGTTGGCTGAAGGCAAAACGCTATGGCGCGGGGGGGACTTCGAGAAAGGCATCCCGGCCTGTGCCGGTTGCCACGGTCCGGCCGGCGCCGGCCTGCCGGCGCAATATCCGCGGCTGGCCGGACAGTATGCAGAGTACACGGCCAACCAGTTAAAAATCTTTCGCAGCCATGAGCGAGCCAATGATGCGGAAAAAGTGATGCGAACCATCGCCGGCAAGCTCTCCGACCGCCAGATCGATGCCATCGCCGAGTACGCAGCCGGTCTGCGCTAGACCGTGATGCGGCGCGCCCCGTACCACTCCCGTATCGCCTTGTCGTCGGACGTTCCGCATTCTCCTTGGCACGGAGCGTGCTGACCCTCTATCATGTGGTGTGTCTCCAAGACCCGAAAGGACGCTTCATGAAGACTCTCAGGCAAATCCTCGCCGACAAAAGCGGGCCACTGGTCACCGTCTCGCCGGACGATCCTGTGTTTTACGCCCTGCAAGTGATGTCCGATGCCAACGTTGGCGCGCTCCTCGTGCTCGATAAGGAGCAACTTGTCGGGATCTTCTCCGAGCGTGATTACGCCCGCAAGGTGATCCTCTTCGGCAAGGCGTCGAAAGATACGCCGGTGCGCGCGATCATGACGGACAAGGTGCTTTATGTGACCCCCGACCGGACGGTCGACGAGTGCATGGCGATCATGACGGACAAGCACATCCGCCACCTGCCGGTTCTCGACGACGAGGGCAAAGTCCTCGGGATCGTTTCCATCGGCGATGTGGTCAAGGAAACGATCTGCGAACAACAGTTCATCATCCAGCAAATGGCAAAATATATCACCGGCTAAGCTGGCGTCGTCTGCGCGACAGACCCCGCTCAACCCGGCGGATCATCGTCGATATTCACACTCCAGCCACCGCAAAAGGAGATTTCTGTGAACGCTCTCCCCTTCTCTATTCGCACCCTTGCCATCGCCTCAGTCCTGTACGCCACTATCGCAACGGCCGAAACGGCCCCGCCGGCCCGCAATGAGGGAGGGATGCTGGTCGGCAACAATGGGATGACCCTCTATGTCTTCGACAAGGACAGCGCAGGCAAGAGCGCCTGCAATGGCCCATGTGCGACCAACTGGCCGCCCCTGATGGCTGCTGAAGGAGACCAGGCAAGCGGCCACTGGAGCATCATCACCCGTGACGACGGCAGCAAACAGTGGGCCTACAAGAGCAAGCCACTGTACTTCTGGGCCAAGGATCAGAAGCCTGGCGACAAGACCGGTGACGGTTTGAACGGCGTCTGGCACCTCGCTCAGTAAGCCAAGGCGGAGAATAAATCCATCGCTACGGCATTTCGTCAAGCCCCACCATGGCCAGATGCCCGGTTTCGCCCCAGGTTTCCAGACTCCAGCAGTCGTCACGGATGCTCACCCAGTTGATCCCGGCGTTGGGAATCAGAAAGTCACGCGGCTTGCTCAAAGGGTGACCCCGAACCAGGCGGTTGACGATATCGAGCACGCCGCCATGGGTGACGACCACCACCGTCTGGCCTCGATGATCGAAGGCAATCCGCTGCAGACCGGCACGCACGCGCTCGTAAAGTTGCTGCAGACTCTCACCGCCCTGTGGAATGACGAAATCCGGCACGCGTCGTTCAAACGCCAAGTACTCGGCCGGGTACTTGGCACGCGATTCATCGTAGGTCAATCCTTCAAAAATGCCATAGCGCCGCTCACGGAACTCCGGCCGCAAGGTGGGGCGCAACTTCAGGCTGGCGGCGAGGCGCTCGGCGGTCTGGCGGGTGCGTAGCAGGTCGCTGCTGTAAAGCGCTGTCACCGGCTCGCCAGCCAGCCAGACCGCCGCTGCTTCTGCCTGTGACAGGCCAGCCTCATTCAGGCCGATGTCGATCTGCCCCTGGATACGCTTTTCCACGTTCCAGGTCGTCTCGCCATGCCGGACCAAGCAGATTCGCGTTGTCTCTTCGCTGGCAATCACCTACATGCTGCGACGGTACTGCCCGCCCACCTCATAGAGCGCTCCGGTGATCTGACCGAGCGAGCAGACACGAACCGCGTCCATCAGGACCTCAAAGACATTTTCGTTGCCGATGACGGACTGTTTCAGGCGTTCGAGCATCGCCCCGGAAGCCGCCGCGTTACGCGACTGGAAACCATGCAGACGAGCCAATTGTGACTGCTTTTCGTCTTCGGTCGAGCGTGCGAGTTCGATTTCGATCTGGGCGTCGCCCTTCGGGTTGCGGAAAGTATTGACGCCGACGATCGGGAATGAGCCATCGTGCTTCTTGTGCTCGTAGTAGAGCGACTCCTCCTGGATCTTGCCGCGCTGATAGCCGGTTTCCATGGCCCCGAGGACGCCACCACGTCCGGAAATGGCTTCGAACTCCTTCAATACCGCCTCTTCGACCAGATCAGTCAGCTCTTCGATGATGAAAGAGCCCTGATTCGGGTTCTCGTTCATTGCCAATCCCCACTCACGGTTGATGATCAACTGGATGGCCATGGCACGGCGAACCGATTCCTCGGTCGGGGTGGTGATCGCCTCGTCGTAAGCGTTGGTATGCAGCGAGTTGCAGTTGTCGTAGATGGCAATCAGTGCCTGCAGGGTGGTGCGAATGTCGTTGAAAGCCATTTCCTGGGCATGGAGCGAGCGACCGGAGGTCTGGATGTGGTATTTCAGTTTCTGGCTGCGCTCATTGCCGCCGTACTTGTTCTTCATCGCCACGGCCCAGATGCGGCGGGCGACACGACCAATGACCGAATACTCGGGGTCCATGCCGTTGCTGAAGAAAAACGATAAATTCGGCGCAAAATCGTCGATATGCATGCCGCGTGCCAGATAGGTCTCGACATAGGTAAAGCCATTGGCCAGCGTGAAAGCCAACTGCGAAATCGGATTGGCTCCGGCTTCGGCAATGTGATACCCGGAAATCGATACCGAATAGAAGTTCCCGATCTGGTTATGGACGAAGAACTCCTGGATGTCGCCCATCATCTTGAGTGCGAATTCCGTCGAAAAGATACAGGTATTCTGTCCCTGATCCTCCTTCAGGATGTCGGCCTGAACCGTGCCTCGTACATTGGCCAGCACCCAGACGCGAATTTTCTGCATTTCGTCTTCGGTCGGGTCGCGGTCGTTATCGACACGAAACTTGTCGACCTGCTGGTCAATCGCGGCGTTGAAGAACATCGACAGGATAATCGGCGCCGGACCATTGATGGTCAGCGATACCGAGGTGGTCGGTGCGCACAGTTCGAAACCATCAAACAGAACTTTCATGTCGTCGAGCGTGGCGATCGACACACCGGAGTTTCCGACCTTGCCGTAAATGTCCGGTCGGGCATCGGGGTCACAACCATAGAGGGTGACCGAGTCGAAGGCAGTCGATAGCCGCTTCGCTGGCATGCCTTCGGAAACCTTCTTGAAGCGGCGGTTGGTACGGAAGGCGTCGCCCTCGCCGGCGAACATGCGGGTCGGATCCTCGTTCTCGCGCTTGAACGCAAAGACGCCTGCGGTAAATGGGAAGGAACCCGGGACATTTTCCTTCATCAGGAAACGCAGCACCTCGCCGTCATCCCTGTAACTCGGAAGGGAGACCTTGCGAATGCGTGTTCCCGAAAGCGAGGTGTTGGTCAGACGGGTACGGATCTCCTTATCCCGAATCTTGACCACGTATTCGTCCTGCGCGTAGAGCTCGACGGTCTTGGGCCACATGTCGAGAAGTTTTCTGGCCCGGGCGTCGAGTTGCCCGTCTTTCAAGGTGATCAGTTCGGCAAAGTCGTCGGCCGGCTTGCCGCAGCTTTCAAACAGTTCCTTGGCGGTTCTCAGGGACTGTCGCTGGCGAGCGATCTCGGCCTGCGCAGCGGTATGCGCGTGGTAATTGCGGACGGTTTCGGCAATTTCGGCCAGGTAGCGCACGCGCTTCGCCGGAACGATGGCGCGCTGGTTCGACGAGTGTCGCAGGCCGATCAGCGGCAACCTCCCTTTTTTCAACTTCAGGCCCAGTGCGTGCAGTTTGGACGCCACCGCCTGGTAGAGAGCGGTCACCCCGTCGTCGTGGAAGCGTGCCGCCATCGTGCCAAACACCGGCATTTCGTCCGGGCTCTGGCTGAAGGCCTCGTGGTTGCGCTGATATTGCTTGCGTACATCGCGCAGCGCATCCTCTGCACCCTTGCGGTCAAATTTGTTGATGGCCACGAAATCGGCGAAGTCGAGCATGTCGATCTTCTCGAGTTGCGAAGCGGCTCCGAACTCGGGGGTCATCACGTAGAGCGAGACATCGACCAAGGGCACGATCGCAGCGTTGCCCTGCCCGATCCCTGAAGTCTCGACGATCACGAGATCAAAGCCGGCCAACTTGCAGGCGGCGATCACCTCGGGCAGCGCGGCAGACACCTCGGAGCCCGTTTCGCGTGTCGCCAGTGATCGCATGTAGATGTTCGGATGTTCGATGGCGTTCATACGGATGCGGTCGCCGAGCAGTGCGCCGCCCGTGCGCTTGCGCGAAGGGTCGATCGATACGATCGCCAGCCTGATGGTGTCGCCCTGATCGAGCCGGAAGCGGCGCACCAGTTCGTCGGTCAGCGAAGACTTGCCGGCACCGCCGGTGCCGGTGATTCCGAGTACCGGCACCTTGAGTCCGTCCGCGGCGTGCAGGATTTTCTTGCGCAGAGCTTCGGGGTAGGCACCGTTTTCCAGTGCGCTGATGATCTGCGCCAGCTTGCGGCGGTTGCCAGCCTTCAGCGCCGCCAGCACGGCGTCCGGCTCTTGTGGCGCCAACGCAGCGATGTCGATGTCGGATTTCGCCATCAGTTCGTTGATCATCCCCTGCAAGCCCATCGACTGGCCATCCTGCGGCGAGTAGACGCGCGCCACACCGTAGGCGTGCAATTCTTCGATCTCGCTCGGCACGATGACCCCACCGCCACCGCCGAAGACCTGGATGTTCTCTCCGCCACCAGCCTTCAACAGGTCGATCATGTATTTGAAGAATTCGACGTGCCCCCCCTGGTAGGAGGTGATGGCGATTCCCTGCACATCCTCCTGCAGTGCGGCGTTCACGATCTCCTGCACGGAGCGGTTGTGGCCGAGATGGATGACCTCGGCACCTGTCGACTGCAGAATTCGGCGCATGATGTTGATCGATGCATCATGTCCGTCAAACAAGGAGGCGGCGGTGACAAAGCGCACCTTGTGCTTGGGCTTGTAGGGCAGAAGCTTCTTGGCGATGGAAAGGTCGGTCATGTCGTTCGCGCTCCATAAAGATGATCCTGGATACCGGAAATTGTACAAGGACGCACATGTTAGGAAGTTGACGCCAATAAAGCCATTCCCCAATATGCCGCCAACAATGTATATATTGCCAACTTGGAATTTCCCGTCAATACACAGCCTTGCGAGAAGTCAATGCCATACCCTGAGAAGACTGCCAAGGAGATGACCAGGGAGAGGATCAAGAAGGCCACGCCATCTGCCGCGCTTCCCGCTCCGGCACGCGCGACCGTGGCCATTGCCTTCGTGCAGGGAATGCTGGCAGGTCTTCAGCATGCGGGCCGGGATACCGCGCGGCTCCTCGAAAGCGCCCACATTGCCGCGCAGGTATTGAACGATCCAAGCGCCCGTATTCCGGTCGACCGTTACGCCGATCTTTACAACCGGATCAACAGCGAACTCGACGATGAAGGCTTTGGCCTCTTTTCGATGCCGATCAGATCCGGCACTTTCGAGTTTCTCTGCCGCAGCACCATCACCGCACCGACGCTGGCCGAGGCCATCGAACGCAGCATCCGCTTCCTGCGCTTGCTGCTGCCCGACCTCGATGTCCGTCTCGATAGCCACTCCGAACAGGCATGCCTGTCGATCGTGGAAAATCGCCTGCTCGTGATCGGACGGGTTTTCGCCTTCGAATGGCTATTGCGCCTGCTGCACGGACTTTTTTCCTGGCTGGTAGGGCGCAGCATCGTTCTCGATTCTGTTGCTTTCCCTTACCCTCGCCCGGACCACGCCGAGGATTATGCGCTGATCTATACTGCCCACTCGACCTTTGACGCGGATAGGCTCACCGCCGTCTTTGCTGCCAACCTGCTGGATCTGCCGATCCGTCGCGACGAAGCCGCGCTGCAAAGCTTCCTCGAAGGCGCACCAGGCAAGCTGACCACCCTGTACCGTCGTGACCGTGAAATCGTTCTGCGCGTACGCAACGCGCTGCGCGACGCGCTGCCGGCATCGAGTTCACTGGCCGAGGTCGCCCGCACCCTCAATTTGTCGCCCCGCACGCTACATCGCCGGCTGGAAGCAGAGGGTTCGAACTTTCAGGCGATCAAGGATGCCTTGCGCCGCGATCTGGCGATCAACCGACTCGCCAAGACCAAGCAGGCGCTGGCAGCAGTGGCCACAGAACTGGGTTTTGCCGACAGCGCGGCCTTCTACCGGGCTTTCGTGAGATGGACCGGTATCGCCCCCGCGCATTACCGCCGACGCCTGCAAGCGGCCGGTCATGCGCCAAGCGAGCGCCGACAGGATAGCGCTTCGCAGCTTTAATGTGGCAGTTGGTCTCGGCACCCGATCAATCGGCCCTGTCACGGGTTGCCGGCGAACTGAAGCTACCTCATCCGGTCATGAAGCGCGTTGCGTTTTCAAGGTCAGCCTGGGTGCTGCCGCGGTACAGGGCATTGACGAACTTGCGCCAGATCAGGTCCGGCTCGCCCAGTTCGAAGTCATAAATCCCGTTTGCTGACTCCCTCGTCGCCAATACATATATCTGTGATACTTCCGAGGGACCCAGTTGAATGATCGCCTCACCCCAAACGTTGAGGGGAACGCTTTCCTGTGAGTGCGCCCGAAAACCGTAGCGAGAGAGCTCAAAGATTTCGAGGCGCAGCCTGCATGGCGTCGCATCGAGCACCGGCAACAAAAACTTCGCCGGGCATCTGATTGAAAAGCGCCGGTGACTCCTGTCGACCGCAGCCTCCTGATTCTCCACGGGAACGGGCGGCAGAACCGCACGGTACGCCGGCAGATCGTAAATCTTGTGCAGCAATTTCTTCTTGCGATCACTGAGCTGCATGAAAACGTTCGTCCGCACATTGAAAAAGTGATCGAGCAATTCGGGAGTCAGTACCGGATCGTTGGTGGTATAAAAACGGCGTGGCGGCAGCTTGATGTTGGGCAGCTTGACCTCGGTGAAGAAGGCGTAGAGGTTGCGCTTGGGCGGTTTGGACGAATAGTGTTTCCTGAAAATCTCCGGGGCGGTACTGAGGTCCAGGGTGGCGCCAACAGCGGGTGCGCCATTCACGAAATCGTAATTCTCGACCACTTTCTGTGTCAGGCGTTTGAAGAACAGCAGCGATTCGTACATCTCGATATGGCTGGGATTGACCGCAATCACGAGATGTCGGGTATCAAAGAAGGTGGTGCAGTATTCGTACATGAATTTCATCAGCGGGAAGAGAATGCTGCCGCCTGTTCGACGGAATCGGCGATGTATCGCCAAGGCCGATACTTCTGCAATGTTCCCTTTCTTTTCCCGCAGTGCCGTCAGATCGAAGATGCGCTGCAGGGGAAAGCCCAGGACACTCTCCCGGATCAGGGACAGGGTACCGACCACCTCTCCGTCATACTTGGCGCACAAGGTCGTGGTCGTCGGCAAAGCGTGATAAATGGTGACGCGCATCCCGGAGGGATCGGGGTTCATGAACTTGCTGCCCACGTAGGCGTCGTGGAGCAGGGTGAAGCACGCTTCGAGTTCCTCCTTGGTATCCGCGATCTTCAACTCGAGGCTGGCGTTCGGCGCAGGATCGCAATCGACGAAATTACGGTAAACAGCAAAGCGCCTTTCTCGCGGGAGAAAATTGAACAGCTTCCTCAGCGTCCCGCTCAGCAGTTTTCGTACCGGCAAGACTAATTTTCTGATCATTCCCATTTCTCCCCGCAGCAACGGCGATTTCCAAACGGCACGGGCCTGGCCGCTGAAGGAGAAAATACCCCTGCCCTCGGCCGGCAACGTCGGCATCTGTTTGTGTACTTTCCTACTTGACTCTTTGTCTTCGAGCACGATAGTCGGTGCAGCGCTGCGTCACCGCACTTTCGAGACTTGTACCATCCATCTTATCAAAAGGGAGGGCCATCACTCCTATTGTTTGTCCCCCGATCCCGCTGACAGTTGCATCTTTTGATCGATTGGTACAGCATCGCCGATTGATCGAAGTTCAAAAGTATAAGAAGGGAGGATTGACATGATCGCTACGTTGCGTCGCCTGAGTCTGATGAACCGACTGACCGTGACCGCCGTTTTCGCCTTGCTGGCCATGCTGCTGATCGTCTGGGAAGGCTTGTGGTCGATGCATGCCCTGCTCTACCAGGACCGTCAGGTCAAAACCAGGCATCTGGTCGAGGCGGCGATCAGCGTCCTCGATCATTACCACGCGCTGCAAAAAGCCGGCACCCTGAGCGAGGACGAAGCCAGGCAGCAGGCGACCGCAACGCTCAAACGAATGCGTTACGAAAAAACCGAGTACTTCTGGATTAACGACCTCGGCAAGCCGGTGCCGAAGATGGTGATGCACCCGACGGTCCCGGCGCTCGATGGCAAGGTGCTCGATGAGACCCGTTTCAACAAGGCCATCTCACTGCAGGCCGGGTTGGGCGGCGCAAAAATCGGGGTTGACGGCAAGAATCTCTTCGTCAGCTTCAACGAGGTGGTCAACCAGGCGGGCGAAGGCTATGTCGAATACCTCTGGCCCAAGCCACTCGCAGGGGGCGGGGTGAGCAGCGAACTGTTTACCAAGCTGTCCTACGTCAAGAAATTCGAACCCTGGGGCTGGGTCGTTGGCTCCGGTATCTATATTGATGATATCGAAAAGATTTTCCGGGAAGAAGCGATCCACAGCGTGTTACTGGCGCTTGCCGCGACCTGTGTTCTGCTGTTGAGTAGCTGGCTGGTACGGAAAAGCATTGTCAGCGAGTTCGGAGGCGAACCCCGCCTCGCGCTGGGCGTGTCCAGCAAGATCGCCGATGGCGACCTGACACAAGGGATACCCCTGCAAAGGGATGACCGGCGCAGCCTGCTGTTCGTTCTCGCGCACATGCAAAGCAGCCTCAAGGAAATGCTGCGTGCCATCTTCATCAACGCCAACAAGGTGCAGACGAGTGTCGAACGCCTTTCCGCCGAGTCCAATGAGATCAACCTGGCAACCCAGGTGCAGGCCGGTGCCGTCAGATACACCCGCTCGGCGATTGCCGACGTTTCGGCAAGCGTCGAGGTGGTGAACGGGCTGGTGCATGCGACCGAGAACGGCGCCAACGAGGTGGCGCGGCGCGCCCATGATGGCGCCCGTGTGGCGGCGGAGGTCGCCGTCGAGATGCAGGCCATCGCCGACACGGTTGCGGTTTCGTCGGAGCAGGTTTCCCGGCTGGTGGCCAGCACCAGCGAAATCGGACAGATGGCCAAGGTGATCCGGGAAATCGCCGATCAGACCAACCTGCTGGCGCTCAATGCGGCGATTGAGGCCGCGCGCGCCGGCGAACAGGGGCGCGGCTTCGCGGTCGTGGCTGACGAGGTCCGCAAGCTGGCCGAGCGGACCAGCAGTGCGACGAGTGAGATCGGCGGTATCCTGCAGAGCATCCGGACCGATACCGAAAGTGCAGTGGCGGGCATGCAGGCGGCGGCGCCGGTCATTGCCAGCGGCGTCACGCAGGCCAACTCCGCCGCTGATACCCTGCGAGCCATCGAAGAACAGGCGCAGGACACGCTTCAGAAAATGAACGCGCTGTCGCAGGCAACCCACGAGCAGACACACCGCATCGAAGAAATTGTCGGCCATGTGGATGAGGTGATGAATGCTTCTGAACAGACCGAAAATGTGATCAAACAATCGCTGCAATCGGCAGCCGACTTGGAGCAGGCGTCCAGCGAGATGTTCTCGATGGTGCAACGCTTCAATATCGGCGAACTGGACAACCCTGGACAACAAGCGGCGACTCGGGGTTCGGCTGCGGTCAAGCCGCTGATGGCCTGGTCGAATGCCCTGGCTGTGGGGCATGCGGAGATTGATCGCCAGCATCAGGTATTGATCGAAATCGCCAACCGCCTGAACAATGCCATGCATGTCGGAGCAGGCCGGGCAGCCTGTGGTTCGATTCTCGACGAACTCGTGAACTATACGGTCAATCATTTCGGCTTCGAAGAAAAATTGATGGAAAAGCACCGCTACCCAGACCGTGAGGCGCACCTGGCCGCCCATCACAAGCTGATTGAAGAGGTCTCGAAGTTCAAGCGCCAGTACGAGAGCGGGGCAACGATCCCGATTGAACTGATGGGCTTCATTCGCGATTGGCTGGTCAACCACATTCTCAAGGTCGACAAGGAACTGGCGCGTGATCTGAAGAGCCGGGGGCTGTCGTGAAACTCCCTTGCCGAGCTCTGGCGGAGCTTGCCTCCCGTCCATCCGGATCACCCGCAGCAGCCGCACGATGAGCGATCTGGTCCGAAGGCAGCGTCGCCGCCGTATTCTGGCCCTGGGCGGGGTGGTTGCGGCGTACGTCCTGTCGTTTTTTCAGCGCTTTGCGCCGGTCGGCATAGGGCCGGACCTGATTCTGGCATTCAACACCACGGCGTCATCGCTGGGCGTGCTGGCGGCAACCTACTTTTATGTTTACACGGTGATGCAGGTGCCCACCGGCATCCTCGTCGATACGCTCGGGCCGCGCCTGATTCTCCTGCTCGGCGGACTGGTCGGTGGCGTCGGAAGCCTGTTGTTCGGCCTGGCCCCGAATCTGGACCTGGCCCTGCTCGGCCGGACGCTGATCGGACTGGGCGTTTCAGTGACTTTCATCGCCATGCTCAAGATCATCGCCGTGTCTTTCGATGAACGCCGTTTCGCCAGTCTGGTTGGACTCAGCGTGCTGATCGGCAATCTGGGATCTGTGCTGGCCGGCTCGCCACTCTCCTGGCTGGCCCAGATCACCGGTTGGCGAGGCGTCTTCATCGGCCTGGCGGGCGTATCTCTGCTCCTGGGCGTGGCCTGCTGGTATTGGTTGCGCGAGCCGTCAGATGAGACCCAAGGTTTGCCGGTGACCACGGGCAAACCTCGTTTCGACCGGACCGTGGTGCTCTCCGGTCTGCTGTCGGTGCTCGGAAACCGTGACACCTGGCCGGTGGTCGCTGCCAACTTCGGCATCTGCGGC